>NZ_MRCA01000012.1:0-147183 GCF_001904645.1 Fischerella major NIES-592
ATATCAAGTTCGGCTAATTGCTTACGATATTATGCTTCGCTTTTGGTCATTGGTTTTTCTCCATTACCCTTCGGGTTAGCTACTTTGCCATCTCGGCATAAGCCAAGACGGCAAGTAGTCTCACCAATTACCTATTACCAATTACCAGCCTAGGCGACAGTATAAGTATTCAACAGAACATGATGTAATGTACGTTTGATAAAGACATCTGCATTAATTCCATTTTGGAAGCAATTAATTTGGCGTTGCAGAGAAAGCGGGATGTTTTTGAAATTTTGTAAACGAAAAAATCTAGCTTCTACCTACGGAAGCCGCTACGCGTCTACGCGCACTTCGCGTCTAACGCGGTTCAATAATCCATCCCGATTTTATGCAACGCCATTAATTTTTTGATTTTGCCAACAATACCCGGTACCCTAAATCTAGCTAGCTAACAGAGTTTTTTCCAGAGGCATCCAGCGGAAGGCGCGATCGCCACCTCGTTCGATTACGACTTTGACCCGTGGTTCCAGCTTGGGCAAGTTCGCTAAGTACTCAATTTCTTGATCAGAAAGAATATGCCCTTCAATAATCCACAATACCAATCCCTTGGATTTTGGTGGTAACTGCTCTAGCTGATAGTTAACGATAGGTGGCACATAATACACGTAACCAACTGCCGCCCCGCTACCAGTGCTTTTTTTGCCAAGGTGGGGAGGTCTAACTCCATGTACACCTGTGAGATAAGCAGCTAGGTCACCTAGTCCTCTAGCAGTGATATGAAGAGTGATATAGCCTGCTGCACGTAGTCGGCGTCTGTAACGACCTTCAAAACCTCCTTCTAGAGGTACGTATACGCCAAGAGCGCCATTTTTTTCTAGATCGCGAATTAAAGTGTTACCAGTGGTAATTAGTGCCATAGGTTTTTGTGTTGTCCGACTTAGATATCTCTATTATTTACTTTTAGTTATGAAATTACGTTAAATAATTATCTTATCGACAGGATAAAGCAAATAGCATAATTTTCTCCAAATGTAATGCCGAAATCAGGATATTCAAAGTTAGATAGCCAGACCACTAGCTTGATCGTAGGTTTAGATAACAAGCTGGCAAATAGCCAAAAGCGATCGCACTTTTAAGATTCCTTTCCTGGAATTGAGTTAAAAAAGTGGTTTGATTAGGCGATCGCTTTGTTTTTCATCTTCCTATTTCTCATTTCTCTAAAAAAGTTAATAGACAAAAGTAAATATTTGATCTATACTCTTAGATCGTGACCAAATTTAGGATACCCCTTCATTGTTATTACTAGCCACAAATTAGCTATTTAAAGCTAATAGCTAAATTCTCAACAGAATTAGCTGGCTAGAATAGACAAGAGACTGGTAAACTATAAAAACTTTCAGGTCAAGGTAAAAGAGTAGAGTCAAAAACTCAAACTCACACCAGTCAGTAAAACAGGTTCACTCTTGTAATAGAGCCAAAAACAGGCAAAACCTTAAAAATTATGGTTTAAGGTAATTGGAGGGGTAGAAACTGAGCAGTGATGTCGGTTTGTAGCATGGCGTAAGTCTCAGTTACAAGGATACTGGGTAGCTTGCTGCCTAAGTCCTGCTACAAGCAAGTAAAGTGCCAGAGCAATTGCTTAGATAGAAGCATTGTTGCACAAAGCTCCAAAGCCTTGTATTGAACCCAAACAGTATACTTTCCCCAGTGGAAAGATGTTTTGGTTGTTCTAATCAAATCTGAGTGACAGCAAACGGATTCACGTAATTAGTATGGATACTTGGTGAAAGGCCGGGGAAGTTGGAGCCGCCATACCTAAGCCGCTCCTGACTTCAATAGGCGCCGCTCACAAGCGGAAAGTAGCCGCAACAGCTACTGTACCAGTATCCTGAAGAATCCAATTTCCCAAGAAAAAAGTAGAAAGGAGAGCCAGTAACTGTGTCTGTAGGTATTCTCGGCACCAAACTGGGCATGACCCAAATCTTTGACGATGCAGGAGTAGCCATTCCTGTGACTGTCATTCAGGCGGGGCCATGTACAGTGACTCAAGTTAAAACAAAACAGACCGACGGTTACTCCGCCATCCAAGTAGGCTATGGCGAAGTAAAGCCAAAGGCGCTAAACAAACCCTTATTAGGTCATCTAGCAAAATCCTCTGCCCCAGCATTACGTCATTTAAAAGAATATCGCCTCGATAACTCTGGTGATTATGCCTTAGGTCAAGAGATAAAAGCGGATATATTTAGCGCAGGTCAACAAGTAGATGTCATCGGTACAAGCATCGGTCGCGGTTTTGCAGGCAACCAAAAACGCAACAACTTCGGTCGTGGGCCCATGTCGCATGGTTCCAAAAACCATAGAGCGCCTGGTTCCACCGGTGCTGGTACGACGCCCGGTCGTGTTTATCCAGGTAAGCGCGCGCCAGGTCGTTTAGGAGGTAGCCGCACCACAGTTCGGAAATTAACAGTGGTACGAGTAGACTCGGAACGTAACTTATTGCTAGTCAAGGGAGCTGTCCCTGGTAAACCCGGGTCATTGCTAAATATTTTGCCTGCCAAGGTAGTTGGTAAGTAGTCAATAGTCACATTGGTTATTTGTTGGTAGTTGATTGTTGGTTGTACTTCCAAACAACAAACAACAAACAACAAGCAACAAGCAACATCAAACAGATGACAAAGGACATAAACAATGTTTGAATGTGTAGTCAAAAATTGGCAGGGAGAACAAGTCGGGCAAAAAAGCTTTGACTTGCGGGTTGCCAAAGAACAAACAGCGGCTCATATTGTGTATAGAGCCTTGATTAGACAAATGGCCAATGCTCGTCAAGGAACCGCCAGTACAAAAACCCGCTCTGAAGTCAGAGGCGGCGGTCGCAAACCTTGGCGGCAAAAAGGTACAGGTCGGGCGCGTGCAGGTTCTATTCGTTCTCCACTGTGGCGTGGTGGCGGTGTCATCTTCGGACCCAAACCCAGAGATTACGAAATCAAGATGAACCGCAAAGAGCGGAAGTTAGCATTGCGGACAGCGTTTGCTAGCCGCCTTGATGACTTAATTGTGGTAGAAGAATTTAGCGAACAGCTACAGCGTCCCAAAACCAAAGAATTAGTGTCAGCGATCGCCCGTTGGGGTGCTGACCCAGAAAGTAAGACACTGTTAGTCTTGTCCGAAAAAAACGAAAACGTACTTTTGTCAGCCCGTAACGTTGAGAATCTCAAACTCATTGCCGCTGATAATCTCAACGTTTACGATTTGCTCCACGCAGACAAAATCGTCGTTACCGCATCAGCCCTAGAAAAAATTCAGGAGGTCTACAGTGCCTAACTTCGACCCCCGCAACCTCCCTGACCTAGTGCGTCGCCCAATTATTACCGAAAAGGCGACCATCCTCATGGAGCAGAATAAATATACATTTGAAGTCTCTCCCAAAGCAACAAAACCAGAAATCAAAGCGGCAATAGAAAGTCTGTTTGACGTCAAAGTAGTACAAGTAAATACCAGCAATCGTCCACGCAAAAAGCGTCGTGTCGGTAGATTTATTGGTTACAAACCCCAATACAAACGAGCCATTGTCACAGTGGCGACTGGGGATGAAAACAAGATCAGACAAGTTCTATTCCCTGAAGTCTAACTAGTTATTGGTTAGTAGTTAGTAGTTAGTGGATAGTAAGGAAGACTTTGGCCTGTAAGTCGTTAGGGATGACAACCAAACAACCAAACAACTAACAACTAACAACTAACCAATGTACAGACGTGCCATGGCACGTCTGGTACAACAACCAACAACTAACAAATAAAATTATGGGTACTCGTTCTTTTCGCCCTTATACCCCCAGTACTCGCCAGGTAACTATTTCCGACTTTTCAGAAATTACCAAAACTGAGCCGGAAAAGTCTTTAACCAAATATGTACATCGTGCCAAAGGCCGCAACAACCAAGGTCGGATCACCAGCCGCTTTCGGGGAGGCGGACACAAGCGGCTTTACCGGATCATCGACTTCAAACGTAATAAACGTGATATCCCTGCTGAAGTCATTGCCATTGAATACGATCCCAACCGTAATGCCCGCATCGCCCTTTTACAGTACCAAGACGGCGAGAAACGTTATATTCTCCAGCCCAACGGATTAAAAGTTGGAACAACAGTAATCGCTGGTGTCAATGCTCCCATTGAAGATGGCAACGCCTTACCTTTGTCAAACATTCCCTTGGGTACGAGCGTTCATAACGTTGAACTGACTCCAGGTAAAGGTGGTCAAATCGTTCGTTCTGCCGGTGCAACAGCTCAAGTCGTAGCCAAAGAAGGTAATTATGTCACCCTGAAGTTGCCTTCAGGAGAAGTCCGCATGATCCGCCGGGAATGCTATGCCACCATTGGACAAGTGGGTAACATTGATGCCCGAAACTTGAGTGCAGGTAAAGCCGGTAGAAATCGCTGGAAAGGCCGCCGTCCTCATGTTAGAGGTAGCGTCATGAACCCGGTTGATCACCCCCACGGCGGTGGTGAAGGTCGTGCGCCCATCGGTCGCTCCGGTCCTGTTACTCCTTGGGGTAAACCAGCCTTGGGTCTGAAGACACGCAAACCTAAAAAGCCAAGTAGCAAGTTAATTGTACGCCGTCGCCGTAAGTCTTCTAAGCGCGGTCGCGGTGGTCGTGAAAGTTAATGCTAACGGGTAATAGGTAATGGGTTAATTACCTATTACCAATTACCAATTACCAATTACCAATTACCAAGATTATGGGTCGTTCTCTTAAAAAAGGTCCTTTCGTAGCAGATCACTTGCTCAGCAAAATTGAGAAGCTTAACGAAAGCAATAGAAAAGAAGTGATCAAAACCTGGTCACGAGCTTCCACAATTCTGCCGGAAATGGTTGGTCATACCATTGCTGTTCATAACGGACGGCAGCACGTACCTGTTTTCATCAGTGACCAAATGGTGGGACATAAGCTGGGCGAATTTGCTCCCACACGCACTTTTAGAGGTCATGCTAAAGACAAAAAAGCAGGAAGGTAGAACGTAGTTAGTGGTTAGTAGATAGTGGACAGTAACTACTAACCAATAACTACTAACCACTAACTAAAACGGAGAAAACTATGGCTGTTGATACTACTAATGAAGTAAAAGCGATCGCCCGTTATATACGCATGTCCCCTTATAAAGTGCGTCGGGTACTCGATCAAATTCGTGGACGGTCTTATCGAGAAGCACTGATCATTCTAGAATTTATGCCCTATCGGGCTTGTGAACCAGTATTGAAGGTTCTCAGAAGCGCTGCTGCCAATGCAGAGCATAACGAAGGATTGGATCGGGCAGATTTAGTAATTACTAAGGCCTATGCAGATCAAGGGCCAGTTCTGAAACGGTTTCAACCAAGGGCGCAAGGTCGAGCGTACCAGATTCGCAAACCAACGTGTCATATTACAGTCGCTGTTGCTCCTGGAGCCTCAGCTGAATAACTACTTACACCCATAGCTGAAAGAAATTTTAGAGGAAAGCATTCGTGGGACAGAAAATACATCCAGTTGGTTTTCGTCTAGGAATTACCCAAGAGCATCAATCTCGTTGGTTTGCTGACCCTAGCCGCTATCCAGAACTCCTACAAGAAGACCACAAACTTCGTAATTTTATCGAGGATAAACTGGGTAGATACGCTCAGAACAATGCAGGCATTTCGGAAGTGCGGATTGAGCGTAAAGCCGATCAAATTGATCTGGAAGTACGCACCGCACGCCCTGGTGTAGTTGTAGGTCGAGGTGGGCAAGGCATTGAATCATTGCGTACCGGACTTCAAGACCTGTTGGGCAGCAATCGTCAAATCCGCATCAACGTTGTGGAAGTACAACGTGTTGATGCTGATGCTTACCTAATTGCTGAATACATCGCTCAACAGCTAGAACGCCGCGTTTCCTTCCGCCGAGTTGTGCGTCAAGCCATTCAGCGCGCCCAACGTGCTGGTGTACAAGGGATCAAAGTCCAGGTTAGTGGTCGTCTCAATGGTGCGGAAATCGCTCGCACAGAGTGGACTCGTGAAGGTAGAGTACCTTTACATACCCTACGGGCTGACATTGACTACTCTTACTGCACAGCAAAAACCATCTACGGTATTCTTGGGATCAAAGTCTGGATATTCAAAGGAGAAATTATTCCTGGACAAGAAGAAGCACCTCCCCCACCAACAACACGGGAACGTGAACCGCGTCGTCGTCAACAACGCCGTCGTCAGCAATTTGAAGACCGCTCAAATGAAGGATAGTTAATGGTTAATAGTTAGTGGTTAGTAGTAACGACTAACAACCAACAACTAACAACCAACAACTAACAACCAACAACTAACACATCATGTTAAGTCCAAGAAGAACGAAATTCCGCAAACAGCAGCGCGGACGCATGAAAGGTCTAGCCACTGCTGGTAGTTCCCTGAACTTTGGTGATTTTGCTCTCCAAGCTCAAGAACCAGCTTGGATCACCGCTCGACAAATAGAGGCATCCCGTCGAGCCATGACCCGTTACATCCGTCGGGGTGGTAAAATCTGGATTCGCATTTTCCCTGATAAGCCTGTAACAATGCGTCCCGCCGAAACCCGGATGGGTTCTGGTAAGGGTTCTCCCGAATATTGGGTAGCAGTAGTCAAGCCAGGACGAATTTTATTTGAAATTGCTGGTGTACCTGAAGCTACCGCCCGCGAAGCAATGCGCTTAGCAGCATACAAGCTACCAATTAAGACTAAATTCATTTCACGCTCTGAAATAGAACCACAGGAGTAGGAGTAAGTTATGCCTCTTCCCAAGATTTCGGAAGCAAGAGAATTAAGCGACGAAAAGCTGGCTGAGGAAATTCTTGCCGTCAAAAAAGAGTTATTTCAATTGCGCTTGCAAAAAGCAACCAGACAGCTAGAAAAACCACACCTGTTTCGACATGCCCGACACCGCTTAGCCCAATTGCTAACGGTAGAGTCAGAACGCAAACGGGCCGCAAGTCAAGCCGCAAAAGAACAAGAGTAGGAGATTATGGCAGTTAAAGAACGAGTTGGCTTGGTAGTGAGCGACAAAATGCAAAAAACAGTTGTAGTCGCTGTTGAAAACCGCGCTCCTCATCCCAAGTACGGCAAAATTGTGGTGAATACCCGGCGTTATAAGGCTCATGACGAAGAAAATCGCTGTAAGATAGGCGATCGCGTCCGCATTCAAGAAACCCGACCCCTGAGCAAAACCAAGCGCTGGCAAGTCACAGAAATTCTGACTACGAAAAATACTTAATGGGTAATGGGTAATGGGTAATGGGTAATAGGTAAGACAACTAGTAATTACCAATTAGCAATTATCAATTAGCAATTACCAACCACAAGGAGAGTTATTGTGATCCAACCCCAGACTTACCTGAATGTTGCAGACAACAGCGGCGCTCGTAAACTCATGTGTATCCGTGTTTTAGGAGCAGGTAACTGTCGCTACGGTTTTGTGGGCGATAGAATTATTGCTGTTGTCAAAGATGCCCAGCCAAATATGGCTATCAAAAAATCAGATGTTGTAGAAGCAGTGATTGTTCGTACCCGCCATAATATTAAGCGGGATAGCGGTATGAGCATCCGTTTTGACGACAATGCCGCAGTCATCATTAATAAAGACGGCAATCCTAAAGGCACTCGCGTCTTTGGCCCCGTTGCTCGAGAACTGCGTGATAAAAACTTTACCAAAATCGTCTCTTTGGCTCCGGAGGTGCTGTAATGGCAAGGAAAAAACAAAAGCCAAAGTTCTACAAAATGCATGTCAAAGCTGGAGATACCGTCCAGGTAATTGCCGGTAAAGACAAAGGCAAAGTTGGCGAGATTATCAAAGCCCTGCCTCAAGAAAGCAAAGTCATTGTCAAAGGCGTCAATATCAAAACCAAGCACGTCAAGCCCCAAGCGGAAGGTGAATCCGGGCGCATTGTCACCCAGGAATACCCAATTCACAGTTCCAACGTCATGCTTTACTCCACTAAGCAGAACGTCGCTAGTCGCATCTGCTACACCTTTACCGAAGAAGGTAAGAAGGTACGGATGCTCAAGAAAACAGGTGAGATTATCGATAAATAGTTATTGGTTGTCAGTTGGTAGTTAGTAGTTGATCGGAAAAATTAACAAACAACAACCAACAAGCAACAAACAAAAAAATGCTATTTCCCTGACCAAGCCCAGGGACAACCAGGACAAAAAACTATGCCAACACGACTTAAAAGTTTATACCAAGAAACAATAGTCCCTAACCTCACCAAACAGTTTGGGTACACCAACGTTCACCAAGTACCAAAATTGGTGAAAGTAACTGTCAACCGAGGATTGGGAGAAGCAGCGCAAAACGCCAAAGCCCTAGAAGCATCTTTAAGTGAAATTGCCTTGATCACAGGGCAAAAGCCTGTAGTGACAAGAGCGAAAAAAGCGATCGCAGGTTTTAAAATTCGTCAAGGTATGCCTGTAGGGATCATGGTTACCTTGAGAGGCGAACGCATGTATTCCTTTCTCGACAGATTAATCAACCTGGCTCTACCCAGAATTCGCGACTTTCGTGGTGTTAGTCCTAAAAGCTTTGATGGTCGTGGTAACTATACCCTTGGCGTTAGAGAACAGTTGATTTTTCCAGAGGTTGAGTACGACAGCATTGACCAAATCCGAGGGATGGATATCTCCATCATCACCACAGCTAAGAGTGATGAAGAAGGTCGTGCCTTACTAAAAGAAATGGGAATGCCCTTTCGGGAACAATAAGTTCAATTAAACGAGGAGACGATGGCGACTAACGACACAATTGCTGACATGTTGACGCGCATCCGCAATGCCAATCTGGCGCGGCATCAAACTACACAAGTGCCATCCACAAAAATGACCCGTAATATCGCTAAAGTGCTTCGAGAAGAAGGATACATTGGTGATTACGAAGATGTTGGAGAAGGAAGTAAGCGAAACTTAGTAATTTCACTGAAATACAAGGGTAAAAATCGCCAACCTATCATCACCACTCTCAAACGGGTAAGTAAACCAGGTTTGCGCGTTTATTCCAATAAAAAAGAATTACCACGGGTATTAGGTGGCATAGGCATCGCCATTATTTCTACATCTAGTGGCATCATGACCGACAGAGAAGCACGGCGTCAGAACTTGGGTGGTGAAGTACTTTGCTACGTTTGGTAGTCATTGGTTAGTGGTTAGTGGTTAATAGTTAGTAGTAATAACCAACCCTCCGGGTTCGCAGTCGCTCATGGGGGGAACCCCCTTTCTGCGCGCTGACTCACAACTAACAACCAACAAACAACAAACAACTAACAACAAAGATAAAGTTATGTCTCGAATTGGTAAACGCCCAATTACAGTTCCCGCAAAAGTCCAAGTAAATTTTGATAACGCCAAGGTGACTGTCAAAGGTCCAAAAGGTGAGCTTTCGCGCGAACTTCCCGCCAATGTGATTTTGTCCCAAGATGGGGAAACACTCACGGTTAGTCGCCGAGATGAGTCACGTACTTCTAGGCAGTTACACGGCTTATTCCGTACCTTGGTTGCCAACATGGTTGAAGGAGTTTCCAAAGGATTTGAACGGCGTTTGGAAATTCAAGGGGTTGGCTATCGGGCGCAAGTCCAAGGTCGTAACCTAGTACTGAATATGGGTTACAGTCATCAGGTACAGATAGCCCCACCAGAGGGAATTCAGTTTGCAGTTGAAAATAATACTAACGTAATTGTCAGCGGTTACGACAAAGAATTAGTCGGGAACACAGCAGCAAAAATTCGTGCTGTCCGTCCACCCGAACCTTACAAAGGCAAAGGTATTCGTTACGCTGGCGAAGCAGTTAGACGTAAAGCTGGTAAGACTGGTAAGAGTGGTAAGAAGTAAATATGAAACTTACTCGTAGAGAATCAAAACAGCGTCGTCATCGGCGCATTCGTGGGAAAGTAAGCGGTTCTCCAGAACGTCCACGGTTAGCAATATTTCGCTCCCACCAACACATCTATGCTCAGGTGATTGATGATACTCAACATCACACCATAGTGGCAGCTTCCACTGTAGAACCAGAACTCAAATCCAAGCTCACCTTTGGAGGCAATATTCAAGCCTCTACTGAAGTTGGCAAACTAATTGCAACGCGAGCCTTAGAAAAAGGCATAACCAAAGTCGTGTTTGATCGCGGTGGTAATCTTTATCACGGTCGCGTCAAAGCACTAGCTGATGCAGCACGTGAAGCTGGGTTAGATTTCTAAATTTTTCAAGAGTCAATGGTCATTAGTCAATGGTGAGTAGTTGCTAGTTAGTGGTTAGTAGTTGGTTGCTTCCAACAAAAAACAACAAACAACAAATGACAAATGACAAATGACAAATGATAAATAAATGACAAAGGGAATCAGACAATGGCAACAAATCGTCGTAAAACTAACCGCGTTAAAAAAGAAGAAACTAACTGGCAAGAGCGGGTCATTCAGATCCGACGTGTTAGTAAGGTAGTCAAAGGTGGTAAAAAACTCAGCTTCCGCGCGATCGTAGTTGTTGGCAATGAACGTGGTCAAGTTGGTGTAGGAGTGGGTAAAGCTTCAGATGTAATTGGTGCGGTGAAAAAAGGTGTAGCCGATGGTAAAAAACATCTGATTGAGATTCCTATTACAAAATCCAACTCTATACCTCATCCCATTGATGGTACTGGCGGTGGTGCAAAAGTAATTATGCGACCAGCAGCTCCTGGTACTGGTGTAATTGCTGGTGGTGCGGTTCGTACCGTACTAGAGTTGGCAGGTGTGCGTAATGTTTTAGCTAAGCAACTTGGTTCCAACAATCCGCTAAATAATGCCAGAGCTGCGATCAATGCCCTCACTACCTTACGTACCTTCTCTGAGGTAGCCGAGGATAGGGGTATTACTGTGGAGAATCTTTACATCTAAAAAGTCATTTGTCCTTAGCAAATGACAAATGACAAACAACAACTTTTGCTTAGTTTATTGCTTATGAGACTCAACGATGTTCGCCCCCAAAAAGGATCTAAAAAACGCGGTCGGCGTTTAGGTAGAGGTGTCTCTGCTGGTCAAGGCGCAAGTGCTGGTAAAGGTATGCGGGGTCAAAAAGCTCGCTCTGGTGGCAGTACCAGACCCGGTTTTGAAGGTGGTCAACAGCCATTGTACCGTCGTATACCCAAGCTGAAAGGCTTTCCTTTAGTTAACCGTAAAAATTACACTACGATTAATGTAGAGAAGCTAGCCTCACTTCCAGCTAACACAGAAGTTACTTTGACTTCTTTACAAGAAGCGGGTATTCTGACTGCTGCCAAGGGGCCATTGAAAATTTTGGGAGATGGGGAATTAAATGTTCCGCTCAAAGTAAAGGCCGCAGCTTTTACAGGTACAGCTCGTAGCAAAATTGAGGCAGCAGGCGGAAGTTGTGAAGTTGTGTGAAGGTTGTAGACGCCCTATAGGGCGGCTTTCCACAGGGTAGGATGAAGAATGAAGGATAAAAGATGAAAAACTTAATACTTCAAATTTCGTGCTTCACACTTCCACATTCTTCACACTTCTGACTTCATACTTCATACTTCATAAGGTAGCCCTCTATGATCAGTCGAGATAAACCCCCAACCGCTCAAGAAACTTTTATGCAGATGGCGCAAGCGGCCGGATTAAGAGGTCGGCTGCTTGTTACTGTCGGTATTCTCATATTGATTCGTCTAGGTATACATATACCCATACCAGGAATTGATCGACAGGCATTTGCCGCAGCAATTAATAGTAATAATCAGGTATTCAGCTTTTTGGATATATTCTCCGGAGGCGGTCTTTCTGCATTGGGAGTCTTTGCCTTAGGTATTCTGCCTTATATCAATGCTTCGATTATCATCCAATTGCTCACTGCTGCGATTCCATATTTAGAAAATTTACAAAAAAACGAAGGGGAAGCAGGAAGGCGGAGGATTTCGCAAATTACCCGCTATGTATCTTTAGGTTGGGCAATTTTACAAAGTATTTTCTTGGCCGCATTTTGGTTAAGACCTTTTGCCTTGAATTTTGGTCCCGTTTTCGTTATTGAGACAGCTGTTGCTCTTGTAGCTGGTTCGATGTTTGTAATGTGGGCATCAGAAGTAATTACAGAGCGCGGCGTTGGTAACGGAGCATCTTTGTTAATTTTTGTCAATATTGTGGCAACCCTACCTAAATCCCTGAGCGATACCATTGCTTATATCCAAGGTAGTGGTCAAGAGATAGTTCGAGAAAGAGTTGGTCCAGTAATTGTATTGGTTCTAGTGTTTCTATTCACAATTGTTGGTATCGTCTTTGTTCAGGAAGCAATTCGCCGTATTCCAATTATTTCCGCTCGTCGCCAAGTCGGTCGGCGCATTTTTGCTGAGCAGCGTAGCTATCTCCCCTTACGTCTTAACCAAGGCGGAGTTATGCCAATCATTTTTGCGGCTGCAATCCTCAGTTTGCCACTGTTTATAGCTAATTTCACCAAAAATCCAGAACTAGCAAATATCATCAACACCTATCTCAGTCCTGGTGGATCTCAGTCTTGGGTCTATGCCCTTGTTTACCTAGTTTCAATTATCTTTTTTAGCTACTTCTATTCATCTTTGATAGTAAACCCAGTTGATGTGGCCCAGAACCTGAAGAAAATGGGTTCTAGTATTCCAGGAATACGTCCTGGTAAAGCCACTAGTGAGTATATAGAGCGCATTTTGAATCGACTAACTTTTTTGGGTGCTATCTTTTTGGGCTTAATTGCGATCATCCCCACCGCTGTAGAAACTGCTTTAGGAGTACCAACTTTTAGAGGTTTGGGTGCTACCTCTTTGCTGATTCTAGTAGGTGTGGCGATTGAAACAGCTAAACAAGTCCAAACTTATGTGATCTCTCAGCGCTATGAAGGAATGGTGAAGTAATAGTGACGCGATTAATCTTCTTGGGACCGCCGGGTGCTGGTAAAGGAACTCAAGCTAAAGCATTGGCCCATGACTGTGATATACCCCATATTTCCACGGGTGACATCTTACGGCAAGCATTGAAAGAGCAAACTCCTTTGGGTATAAAAGCTCAGAGTTATATGGATAGGGGTGAGCTAGTTCCCGACCAGCTTGTACAGGAAATGGTGGAAGAACGCCTCTGTAAACCGGATACCAAGTCAGGTTGGATTTTGGATGGCTTTCCTCGGACTGTAAAACAAGCAGCTTTTCTGGGAGAATTACTGCAAAAACTTGAACAGCAAGGGGAAAGAGTAGTCAATTTAGATGTGCCAGATGATGTGGTTGTTGATCGTCTGCTACAACGAGGGCGTGCTGATGATACAGAAGAGGTAATTCGCCGTCGCTTGGAAGTATACCGCTCTGAAACCGCTCCCTTGATTGACTACTATGGCGATCGCCACCAATTGATCACTGTCAACGGCAATCAGTCCCTAGAAGAAGTCACCGCCGAACTGAAAAAGGCTATAGCCTCCTGAATTAACAAACAAAAAGGGATTGGGTATTGGGGATTGAGGAGTGTGTAGACCCACCTTCTTCGGCTTCCCGTAAGGGTGGAGTGTGGGGAGTAGTAGACAAACAACAACTAACCACCAACCAGCAACCACTAACAATTACCCATTACCTGAGCAGATACATGTAAAACTTGGATAAGATATATTAATAGACTGTTGATATTTTTCTAAAAATATGTTCATTTCCAGACTATGAAATGGCTGTAAATGAATAAAGAAGTGTTGAATTGAGGGAAAAATAAATTGTCTAAGCAAGATTTGATTGAAATGGAAGGTACAGTTACTGAGTCATTGCCCAATGCTATGTTTCGCGTTGATTTAGACAATGGCTTCAACGTCTTAGCTCATATCTCTGGCAAGATTCGCCGTAATTATATCAAAATTTTACCTGGCGATCGCGTCAAGGTGGAGCTAACTCCCTACGACTTGACCAAAGGTAGAATTACTTATCGATTACGGAAGAAGTAGCTCTATGTAAGTTAATATACCACACGTTCAAAACAATAAGTTTTCTTCCTGTAATTTAACTGAACATTTATCAAAAAAATGCTATAATTTAACATTTGGAGTCAATTAGCAAGCATGAAAGTCAGAGCCTCAGTCAAAAAAATGTGTGAAAAGTGTAACGTGATCCGCCGTCGGGGTCGCGTTATGGTGATCTGTTCCAATCCGAAGCATAAACAGCGCCAAGGTTAAAGGGAATTAAGGTACAACTTTTAAGACTTGGTACCATCGTTAAACACTAACTTACATCACTAGCAAGCAAATTAGGGAGACAATTGTTGTGGCACGTATTGCCGGAGTAGACCTACCACGCGATAAGCGTGTTGAAATCGGTCTAACTTATATTTATGGAATTGGTCTATCGCGATCGCAGGAGATTTTAAAGGCTACGGGTGTAAATCCTGATACTCGTGTCAAGGATCTCAGTGATGCTGATGTAGCAGCTCTACGGGGAGAAGTAGAAGAAAACTATCAAGTCGAAGGTGACTTGAGGCGCTGGGAGGCGATGAACATCAAGCGCCTAATTGATATTGGTACATACAGAGGGCGTCGTCATCGCATGGGCTTACCAGTCAGAGGACAGAGAACTCGCACCAATGCCCGCACCCGACGGGGAAGACGACAAACAGTCGCTGGTAAGAAGAAAGCACCAGGGAAATAAATTTTTGGCAACGCTTGCTGTTAGCAAGTTTTACATTCATCGAATCACAACCATATGGCGCGACAACCAAGCAAAAAGACCGGGAGCAAAAAACAGAAACGCAACGTACCAAATGGTGTTGCTTACATCCAATCTACTTTCAACAATAGCATTGTCACCATTACCGATCAAAACGGAGATGTGATCTCTTGGGCAAGTGCTGGTTCTAGCGGTTTTAAAGGAGCAAAAAAAGGAACTCCCTTTGCAGCTCAAACCGCAGCTGAAAGTGCAGCACGCCGAGCGATCGATCAGGGGATGCGCCAAATTGAGGTAATGGTGAGTGGGCCAGGAGCAGGTCGGGAAACAGCCATCCGGGCGCTGCAAGGAGCAGGACTCGAAATAACGCTCATTCGAGATATTACCCCAATTCCTCACAACGGCTGCCGCCCTCCCAAACGCCGTCGAGTCTAAATACGACTTTTTGGGTGGTAAAGATAGTCAGTTGACAGTAACCAGTGAACAGTGAACAGCAATTAATTAATCATTGATAACTGAATAACTGTTAAACTTACCTGTTTCCCTCACACGTATAGTGGCCGTCCGAAGTTCGTAAGCCCTAGTTGGTACAGAGGGCTGCTAAACTTCGGAAAACCTAAAAAACAGTAGCGCCTGTAAGTTGGTAGAGTATTAAACTTAATTACTCATTAAGCAAAGTATTTAGTTTGCTCCACCTCAAACACAAGGCAAAAATCCAAATTTGTAGGTAGTCTATATTCTGTCTACTACTAAGACCTTAGAGCAAGGGAGGCTACTCCGTGGCGCAGTTTCAAATTGAATGTGTAGAGTCTAGTACAGAGGAAAGTCGGAGCCACTACAGTAAATTTATCCTAGAACCTCTAGAACGGGGTCAAGGAACAACCGTTGGCAACGCCCTTAGACGGGTATTGTTGTCAAATTTAGAAGGTACGGCTGTGACAGCAGTACGAATTGCAGGAGTAACACATGAATTTGCCACCGTTCCTGGTGTCAGAGAGGATGTACTAGAAATCCTCATGAGAATGAAGGAAGTAATTCTCAAAAGTTATTCCTCTCAACCCCAAATAGGTCGTTTACTCGTCAACGGTCCGGCTACAGTCACATCAGCACACTTCGATTTACCGAGTGAAGTAGAAGTCATGGATCCGACCCAGTACATAGCTACCCTTGCCGAAGGGGGAAAGCTAGAAATGGAATTTCGGATTGAAAAAGGCAAAGGGTATCGCACCGTAGAAAGAGGTCGTGAAGAAGCCACATCTCTAGATTTCCTGCAAATTGACTCGGTATTTATGCCAGTCAGAAAAGTTAACTACAGTGTTGAAGAGACTCGTGGCGATAACGGAATGCCAAGAGATAGATTGCTTCTAGAAGTTTGGACGAATGGCAGTCTTAGCCCTCAAGAAGCTCTCTCTTCCGCAGCCGGAATTTTGGTAGACTTATTCAATCCCTTAAAAGATATTGATATCAGACAAACAGATACAGATTCTGATATCCCAGATGATCCTACCGCTCAAATTCCGATTGAAGAGTTGCAGCTTTCTGTAAGAGCTTATAACTGTCTCAAGCGGGCGCAAGTTAACTCGGTAGCAGATTTGTTGGATTATACCCAAGAAGACCTATTAGAAATTAAAAACTTTGGTCAGAAGTCAGCGGAAGAAGTAGTTGAAGCACTACAGCGACGCTTGGGCATTACCCTACCAACTGAAAGGTCTTCTAAACACGGTTAGTCATTTGTCAGTAGTCAAGAGTCAATTAATGATTAGACCATGGACTAACTAATAACTTTCTGAGTAAGCGTTATCTTTAAATGGTTCATAGTTATGCGTCATCGTTGTCGTGTCAAAAAACTCAGCAAACCAGCTGATCAACGTCGCGCCCTGTTGCGTGCGCTCACCACTGAGTTAATTCGTCATGGTCGAATTACCACCACCCTACAGCGAGCTAAGGTAGTGAGAGCCGAAGTAGATAAAATGATCACTTTAGCTAAAGACGGTTCCCTGTCGGCACGCCGTCAAGCCCTTGGCTACATTTACGATAAACAATTAGTTCATGCTCTATTTGAGCAAGCTCCCACTCGTTACGGTAATCGTCAAGGCGGCTATACTCGTATCCTACATACCGTGCCTCGTCGTGGTGATAATGCTGAGATGGCAATCATTGAACTGGTATAAAGAAGGCAGCTATGCTGGAGGCAGAAGGTAAAAAATTAGATTTTATACTTCATACTTCACACTTCAGCCTTGAGTTGATTCTATGTTAGAAAGCCGCCAGCCTACACCAAAACAACGAGTCGCCCTGGTAATTCAATACCTGGGCACTCATTTTCATGGCTGGCAGAGGCAACCACATCACCGTAGTGTACAGGAAGAAGTAGAGAAAGTTTTAGCCAATTTACTAGGTTATTCTGTTACACTACACGGAGCGGGACGTACTGATAGCGGAGTCCACGCCGCAGCTCAAGTAGCTCATTTTGATGCGACTGGTAAAATTCCAGCTCACAAATGGGCAACCATTCTGAATAGTTACCTGCCCGAAGACATATTAATTTTAGCTTCAGCAAGTGTCAGCGAAACTTGGCACGCTCGCTTTAGCGCAGTGTATCGGCGTTATCGCTACACTATATACACTGGAGAACAGCCGAACTTGTTTGTGAGGCGCTTCAGTTGGCATTACTACCATGCACCCCTAGATGAATTTTTAATTCAGGCAGCATTAAAACCGTTACTCGGACATCATCATTTAGCTGCATTTCACCGTAGCAACTCAGCACGTAAGCATTCTTGGGTCGAGGTGCAAGCAGTAGAGTGTTATCGAAATGGGCCGTTTCTCCATATAGAAATACAAGCCAATGGATTTTTGTATGGAATGGTGCGGCTGTTAGTAGGAATGTTAGTGCAGGTAGGAACAGGAGAGCGATCGCTTGCTAGCTTTACTGATCTTTGGAAAAATGAACGACGGGAAGAAGTCAAATATGCTGCACCTGCCCACGGCTTATGTTTATTGCGAGTCGGTTATCCAGATTTTCCCTTTCCCAAAACAGTCTGGTTTGACACTCAGCCACTTTTTGTCATTCAATCACCAACAATCAACAACCAACAATCAACAATCAACAATTAACGATGAACAAAACATATCTTCCTCCTACTGATTCCATAACGCGTGATTGGTACGTCGTAGACGCTACCGACAAGCGTCTTGGACGCCTAGCCAGTGAAATTGCTATGGTTCTACGAGGCAAAAATAAACCTCATTATACGCCTCACATGGATACAGGTGACTTCGTAATAGTAGTCAATGCCGATAAAGTGGCCGTAACTGGTAAAAAGCGTACCCAAAAGATTTACCGTCGTCACTCCGGTCGTCCTGGCGGGATGAAAACGGAAACTTTTGCCAAACTCCAAGGACGTTTACCTGAACGCATTATTGAACACGCTGTCAAAGGAATGCTACCGAAAAATAGCTTGGGACGGCAGTTATTCACTAAATTAAAAGTATACGCAGGCCCAACTCACCCCCATGATGCCCAAAAACCAAAAGAACTGAAAATTAATACTATTCCAGGAGAACAAGATTAATGCAAGCAACAGATAACACTAGCGGTCGCGCTATGTACTGGGGTACTGGTCGTCGTAAGTCTGCGGTCGCACGAGTACGCCTAGTTCCAGGTACTGGACAATTGATTGTCAATGGCAGACCTGGAGATTTGTATTTCCAATTCAATCCTAATTATCTCGGAGGCATCAAAGCACCTCTGGAAACTTTAGGACTGGAAAACGAATATGATATTTTGGTGAAAGCCGAAGGCGGTGGCTTGACTGGCCAAGCCAATTCAATTCGTTTAGGAGTGGCTCGTGCTTTATGCCAACTTGATCCTGATAATCGCTCACCTCTGAAGGTTGAAGGCTATCTCACCCGCGATCCCCGTGCCAAAGAAAGGAAAAAGTACGGCCTGCACAAAGCTCGCAAAGCACCTCAGTACTCGAAGCGGTAAGGAATTGGTGATCGGGGACCGGGTATTGGTGTTTATGCTCCTCCTTGTCTCCCTTCCATTCCCTAGTCCTAATCAAACACCAAAGCTATAATTGTAGTATATTCACCACAAAAGGAACAATGGCTAAACCTGGTATTCATCCTGAGTGGTATCCAGAAGCTAAAGTTTACTGCAACGGTCAGGTTGTAATGACCGTCGGCTCCACCAAGCCAGAACTGCACGTAGATGTTTGGTCTGGAAACCACCCCTTCTACACCGGCACTCAAAAGATTATTGACACTGAAGGTCGTGTTGAGCGCTTCATGCGGAAGTATGGCATGAAGGGCGATCAAGCTTCTGGCGGCAAAAAGAAAAAGTAGCGGGTTGGCTCTGTTGCTGGTAATGACGACCCTGCATCTGCTGGGTCGCTTGTCACAAATGCTCAGGCCAACTTGTTATTTGAAGGAGCGATCGCACTCATCATGGCAGAACAATACTTACTGGAGAAACTTAGATCTGTTGAACAAACTTTTAATGAATTAACCCGTCGTCTTGCTGATCCTGATACCGCCAAAAATCCTGATGAGTATCAGAAAGTGGCAAAGGCGCGTTCAGGGTTAGAAGAAGTAGTTAATACCTATGAAACTTGGAAAACAGCCCAAGAAGAACTAATAGGGGCGCGGCAAATACTGAAAGAATCTCAGGGAGATGCCGAACTGCAAGAAATGGCAGCCCTGGAAGTTCAAGAATTAGAAGAGAAAATAGAATACTTAGAAAACCGCCTAAAGATATTGCTGCTACCCCGCGACCCCAACGATGATAAAAATATCATGTTGGAAATTCGGGCAGGGACTGGCGGTGAAGAGGCCAGTATCTGGGCAGGGGATCTAGTACGCATGTATTCCCGCTATGCTGACACTCAAGGTTGGCGAGTCAAGTTAGTCAGTGAATCCCTGGCAGAGATGGGTGGCTTCAAAGAAGCAATCCTGGAAATTCAGGGAGATAATGTTTACAGCAAATTAAAATTTGAAGCTGGGGTGCATCGTGTTCAGCGTGTACCAGTCACTGAGGCGGGAGGGAGAGTTCACACTTCTACAGCCACGGTGGCGGTAATGCCAGAAGTCGATGATGTGGAAGTCCACATTGATCCCAAAGATATTGAAATGACTACAGCGCGATCCGGTGGTGCTGGTGGACAAAACGTCAACAAAGTAGAAACTGCTGTTGACTTGTTCCACAAACCAACGGGAATTCGGATTTTTTGTACTGAAGAACGCAGCCAGTTACAAAACAAAGAACGGGCGATGCAGATTTTGCGGGCAAAGCTGTATGAAATGAAGTTACGCGAACAACAAGAAGCAGTAACTTCTATGCGGCGATCGCAAGTAGGTACAGGGTCACGTTCCGAAAAAATCCGCACTTACAACTATAAAGATAACCGAGTTACTGACCATCGTCTTGGTCAAAACTTCTCCCTTAGCCCAGTTCTAGAAGGTGATTTAGAACAACTGATTCAGTCTTGTATCTCTCAAGACCAGCAAGAACGCCTAGCAGAACTTGCTGCTTCTGGGGCAACAAATTAAATAGACGCTGTTAAATAATATTCGGAGAAAACATGAGATAGACCTCACCCACAGCCCCTCTGGTGAACTCGCCCAGAGTGGTGTCCTCTCTTGACGGGGTGAGGTTTTGCGTTCAAGGGGCGACAATCGCATCTTTTATTGTTGTAAGAGAACAAAATTCATCCTACACTTTTTCCGCCTCCATACTGAGAAATTGCATCTGCATCATTTCCCGATCCAACATGGCAAATAGTAACCTATCTTGCCATTCTCCTTTACTCCATTCGTACTCTCGCAGATAACCCTCCTGTCGCATCCCAATTTTAATTAACACTCGCATCGAAGCTTTATTTTTGGGATGACAAAGTGCAAAAATGCGGTGTAGACTTAGTTGCTTAAAACCAAACTCTAATAACTTCTGTGCTACTTCCGTTGCATAGCCTTGTCCCCAAAATTCCCTAGCCAAGCAGTATCCTATCGAACCTTCTTGCTTGGTGCGATCAGTGATGGAAATGCGACAGGAACCGATGACTTGTTTATCTGCTTTTAATGCGATCGCAAATGCAAAATGCTCACGTATTTTCTTCCGCCGCATTTTAATCTCTGTATGCAAATAGTTTTGAGTCTCTTCTTCGCTATTGGGACCGAATGGCAAATAGCGAACAACTTCTAGATCAGCAGCGTAGGCGTGTACTGCTGGCAAATCTGATTCTACAAAATCTCGGAGGATTAAACGTTGGGTTTCTAAAAGTGGATGGATGCTGCTCATACAATTAGACATTAATAGTTAGGAGTTAAGAATATGACTCACTATTCATAACTCTTAACTATCTTCAGATGTTAAATTTTACACAAAATTGATTGAAGAATTATCCAGAGTCGTTCTTAATTACCCCATTGACCTCTTGGCAATTGCTCTATTTTCCGGAAAAAAGGTAGAATTTGCAACAATTGATAATAAAAATTTTTCAAAAAAACACTATCTAACTTGAGGTATAGAAAATTCACGACATTGGATAAAGTAGGTATGAAAAATTAACCGCCATGACGCCAAGAACGCCAAGAAATTGTTTTATTTTTTCAGGACAAAAATCATTCTGCAAATATGTAATCTAATTTATCTGATTTATTGTGAATAAGCTTTGATGATACTGTTGAAGTAGATTCATATTTGATTTAGGGACGGTTTTGATTGTCCATCCCTAAAAAATATCAATTTCTCTTGTAAATAGCGAATGTTACAGTCATATTTCTAAGAATTGGAAAATTCGGCGCGCAATTGACTCACAACCCGATCTAGTCCTACGGAATGCGCTGCTTTAAAAAGAATGCGATCGCCTTCCTTCATTAACGTTTTCAATCTAGCCGTCAAATCTGCATGAGTTGTAAAACATTCGGAGGGGATACCCTTGGCACTAGTAGCGATCGCTTCGGCGTCTTGTCCATCTACTAAAACTAACAAAGCATCTAAATTCAATTTCTGCACAGTTTTGCCGACTCGTTGATGCAATTGGCGCGATCGCTCTCCCAATTCTTTCATTGCACCTAGTACGGCTATGTGTCGTTTGCCTGGGGTTTGTGCTAATAAATTTAATGCTGCTAGCATAGCTTCTGGTGCAGCATTATAAGTCTCATCTAAGATTACCACATCATTGGGTAATGCGAACCGTTGCGATCGACCAGTTGGCATATCTACTGTTACCCCAGATTTTAGGCATGACCAATCAATACCTAATACTTGCGCCACAGCCAAAGCTGCCATGTAGTTAGCGGCAATGTGACGACCGGGCATTGGTAGAGGTAATTGCATATCTGCGACTGCCAAGGTATCGGCATCAATCAATTCTCCTTGAATGTCTCCGCCAGTGAAGCCAAAAGTTATTACCTTTCCTGACCAAACTTTTGCTGCTGTTTCAATTAATAAAGGATTGTCATAGTTGAGAATCGCCACACTATCTTGGGGCATTTGCGCCAATAACTCACACTTAGCAGAAGCGATCGCTGCTTCGGAACCGAGTAATTCTATATGTGCTGTGCCGACGTTGGTAATGACGCCAATTGTCGGACGTGCTATTTGTGTAAGTTCAGCAATTTGTCCCTTACCCCGCATCGCCATTTCCACCACGGCAAAATCATGTTCTGCATTCAACTCCAATAGAGTTTTGGGGACACCAATTTCGTTGTTGAAATTAGCATGAGTCTTGTGAACCTTTCCTTGAGTTGCTAGAACTGCGGCGATTAGTTCTTTTGTAGTGGTTTTACCTACAGAACCAGTCACCCCGATTACCGGGATCTCAAAGCGATCGCGCCACCATCTACCAATTTTTTGATAAGCCTGGAGAGTGTCTTTTACCTGTAGTACGGGAAATTGCGGATTTGGGTAGGCAAAATCAACAATTGCTGCTAACGCACCTTTAGCGATCGCCATTGGTACAAATTCGTGTCCATCAAACTTTTCACCGCGTAAAGCTAAAAAAACTTCACCCGGTTTGAGAATACGGGTATCTGTTTGTATACCATAACTTAATTTTGCTAAGGCTGCATCCGATAAATTAGCTCCTTTGGCTGCAAGAATATCTATGAGTTGACTTAAAGTGGCAGAACAAGCCATAGTGAGAGATTTTTCGGTTTACAAAATTTTGATCGTAAATGGTTAGTAGTTTACTACTACCTTTGTCAAAGTGGGTAAATTTTTTGGACGAAAAATTTCTCTTTTCTTTGGGCTGTTGACTTTATGCAGCAAAGCGGGTATTTTTAACCAAACCAGTGTGAAGGAGCTAAACCAGGGTCAACTTCTTCAGGTATTTGTAAACTTAACTGTTTTTCCCGCTTGTACATAATGTTCTCAATACCTTGGCGGATTAAATCTTCTATGCAATACTTGTCTTTGAGCGAACAAGTCAAAGACCCTAAGTTCAAACATGGTTGTTGACCTTCTTCCGCAACCACATAGCAATTGGAGACTTGACTAAGAACATGTGCAATTAGTTCTTGGCGGAGATCGGGAATCGAGAAAGCTTGCTGATAAGGATGGTGAGGATAAGTTTCCAGAACATCCTCTATACAGCTGACAACTACTGGCAATGTTAAATTAAAAATAGTTTTAGTCATGATTTATCAACCCTCAGCTTGTAATCTTTCTGTTTATCAAATTTATTGCCGATAGAGGTATGACCAGAGATCGGAAATAGATAGGTTTTGATCTTAAATTTAAAGAAAGAATTTGAGGAAGTTGTGAGTATTGAACTATCAACCACCAACATTAAAAAAAGTAAAGGCTAATCGCCAATAGCAATTCACTATCAGCAATTAGCCAGAAGCACCAGGAACATTTAAATGAGGTAATGATCAGCAATAATCATCATCTATACGTTCATACTGATATTTACCTCTCACATTTTCATTGAAAAATTTACCAATAGAATCAGCTTGATGCAAATCTTGCCAAGTATCTTGGTCTATGTCTGAATATTGATATACAGCACCGTTATGAAACTCAATCTGTAAGATATTTCTGTCGCTGTCATAGCCTATAGCATTCGCCATTGATGAATTCATTGGCAACATTGCAATTGATTGCTCATATGCAGGCAAATCTTTCGCGTCCGCAACGATTTCGTTTAAATGTTGCAGTCCTTCAAAGGCTGCGACTGGTGCAGGAATTTCTATAAACTCTAACTCATTACCTAAATCAAGTAATAACTGTAAATGTCCTTGAGAGTGAGCGATCGCTACTACATTACCCAAGTCCAGTTTCGATAGCTTCATCTATAATTTGCTCTCCTATTGGCAAAACAGTTTCTATTTTTGGTAGATTTTTATGCAAGAGTAAATTTTAATAGTACATATATACTATATAAATAATCACCAGTCAAGCCTTTGTCAAAAAAAAAGTAGAGATGCGCAAATGCAAGGGAGGTAGGGACACGGGAATGCAGAGAGATTTGAATGATAAGTAATACGAAGTTACGCCCATACAGCCTACACTCTCTCCCCTGTTCTCCTTGTCTCTTCCCGTAAACAGTCACCATTATTTGGCGCTGACGGGGCTTGATATCGCATTCTAAATGAAAGATTTGTTGCCAAGTACCTGAAACTAATCTGCGATCGCGCACCGGAACCGTGATTTCTGGTCCCAACCATGTAGCTTGTAGGTGGGAGTGTCCGTTACCATCATGCCAGGTTTGTTCGTGTCCGTATTCGCGGCTGGGTGGAATTAGCTTGTTGAGGATATCAGGTAAATCTCAATAATTCCAGCAAACAAGTTGTCCAAACCGTAGGGAGTAAATATCTAAACCAAACGAAAGATTAACGGGTAGCGGTAGGGTATATTGGGTTCACTAAGAACCCGAACAATAGCAATAATTGGCATAATCAAACTAGCAATCCATAAAGCAATCAGAAACGGGACACCAATCAGAATAATTGACAGCAATCCAAAAATGATCCCATAAATATAAAGGTTGATGTGAAAATTTAGGGATTCTTTGGCATTTTCCTTGACTATAGGATCATTACTGATAAACAAGATTGCAATGGGTATGCCGATAGACACAATCAAAGAGCTAAAAAATATTGCCCCATGACTCAGCGCTGACAAAAGCTTGCGTTGGGCTAAATCTTCCATAATACAGCCTCTGAGTTTGCGTAGTTCTTGTTACTCTTCGATTTTAGTTGGTGTCGCCATTATTCTGCCAGAAAATATTTTTGTCTCATCTTGAATACAGTCCAAAAAAGCGATCGCTTTTTGAAGAGAACAACAGGATAGGCTATTTAGAAAGAAGGAGTGCGATCGCAATTCTTGAATTTAGAAAATATTCCGAGTGTATCGTGCTAGCAATCCCGAACAACCGCAAGTGTATCGTCGTGGGGAAGTAGCGGAAGCTGAACCTGCTGTGCCAGGGTGGTTTATGCCAGTGGATGATTTGTTTGTTTAGGAAATGAACCACTAAGACGCCAAGAGAAGGGAGTGCGATCGCTTTTGTGTTTCAGTTAAAATTGCAACAAATTAGATATCAGAACAATGGCTGAAACTGGCAGAATCAGAGTTGCAAAAGATAAAGCTGAATTGGTAAAGGCTTTAACATCGGCAGATGGTGGTACGGGTCCTTTTCAAACCTTTGCTGATGTAGTTGTGTTTGCTGCTGCTTTGGGTGCAAAGCATAAAAAGCGAGTACCTTTAGGCGAAATTTCTAAAAGAGAACCGTCACCAATTCCTCAAGAACAGTTTATTGTCAGGGGATATGATACGGTAATAAATTTAATCGCGATCGTTGAAACTCAAGACATAAAAGTTTTATCTTTTCATGATGAAAAAAATAACGAAAAACGTAATTTACTCTTTGAAGAATACGCCAATGGTGGACTTGAAATATTACAGGCAGAATTGCGGGGTGCAGTAGACTATTCAGAAAGACTTTTATTGCTTTTAATGATAGAAAAAGATAACTATGAGGAAACAAAAGAGGAGTTTGATTTGAGCAAATTTCTTAATTATCAATAGAAGCATTACATAAGTAAAAATAATGGCAACAACTACTCAATAATTGTCTCTGATCAGCTTTCTGAAGAATGTTTGACTACATTAGAAAGTTTGAATGTAATACCATTGAAAAATTATCATGGGCACAAAATTGTTTTACCAAAGGAAGAAAAATATCGCCCACATCCTGAAGCGCTGCTTTGGCATCGAAAAAAGCACAGCATAGAATAACTACTGCTTGTTGCAAGTTCATAAGACAGATTAGATTTGTGGTATTGCGATATTTCTAAAATGAAAACATCCCTTTGACTCTGCCAGTTATAAAATTACTGGAAGTCCTACTTGTTTGGGTTCAACAAACTTACCGTCAAAACCTATTGTTTTATCTTCAATGGTTCTAGCATTAGCCAAAGCTTTGCGAAGTTCTGCACGTTCCATCTGATCTTGAATTCCACCCAAAATATAAATCAATAACTTCGCTGCCAAATCCCTTCCAGCCACCTGCACTCGCTTTTTATTTGGATCGTACAAAACGCCATACCACAGAGATTGCGGATATTCCATCCCACTAAACCCGCCCTGCTGGTCGAACTTTCGTAGTTTCTTAAAAATATCTTCCAGCTTAAATTCTTTTCGGAAAACCAAGATACCCAAAGCTTGTGCTAAAGCAACTTGACCAACAGGACGCAAAAGCATATTTCCTTCGCCTCCATCCTTTTCAAAGCTGAATCGTCGTAAGGCTGGTGTATCTTCATCTTCTAAAATCTTATAACTGGGTAGGCTTGCTAAATAATCAAACAGCTTGTGAAACTCCTGTAGTCCCTTCTCAAGTTCCTCATCCTCTGGACGCATGGGAATTAGACCCTTGTCTAAGGGTTTCCAGTGAGGGAACTTTTGCCCTAAATATCGTTCAGACATATCTTTGAGCGCTTGCAGTGTTGTCAAAACTGTTGACTTGGCTGCAACCGTCGCACTATTCCAATTCACGCGAGGTTTTCGGGTTTCTTGTTGTTCCAGAAGCGGATGCGTCACAGCGATTTTTCTGGCAACAATCGAAAAACCATCATCTTCATTTAGCTGTGCTAGCTGACCTTTAGTTAAAGGTGCAGCCATCAGGTTGACATGAACAAAGATGCTTCTCACCCGTCGTCTTGCCTGTTCGCGAGTTTCTCCTTTCTCAACCGCACAGATAAACTCAATACCGATTTTTTCTTTAGGCAAGCTTTGCAGATGAGCAGGCTGAACATGATACTGTTCAATCAAGTCAGCGACTTCAATAAAAGTGTCGTCAGGGCTTTTATCCTTCTTGTAGCGTTGGAGTTTGCCTGTTTTCAGTAACTCCATCAACCCTTGCACCCCCATCAGTCTGTGTTGACCATCCAATGCATAAATGGTCACATTTTCCTCAGAAATATTAAGTAGACCAACCTTACCTTCTTTATCTAGAGGCGTAAAATCTGTGGTAGACTTTACAGCGCATCCTTGCCTATCCCACTCAGCAGCTTGGGGATTATCCGCCCACGGTTGGTTAATCACTACTAGCACAGGCGGAAACTTGTGATTTTTCCGAGCTGCTAAATACTGCGCTAAGGGTAGTTGACGTGACCAATCAAGCGGCCGCTGCTGAATCTCGTCAATACTTTCCGCGTCAATCTCGATATTCTCTGTTTGAGAGTTGTATTTTGGCTGAAGCAGGGGTAAAGCAGACGCAAAGCGAACCCGACCCGCAAACCATTCTAAGGTAACAGAGCCTACATATGCCTCAGTACCTCCCATCTCAGTTTTTTGAACCAGAATCTGGTCTCTTTGGTTAAGGAATTTTTCTAGCAGTAAAGCCAATACCTGTTTATCCTTGTTTTCTCGTTCTAGATACTCGCTAGCAATATCAGCAGTTGGGTTAGCTGTGGTCTGTTTCATGTTGATTTTTAAAAACCTTAAATCATAGACCAAGTTATTTTTCTATAAAAATGAATCTAATGAACAAACTTTTTAAAAACCTTTAAAGTTTACAATACTGAGGTTGCAATTACAGTACATATAAAAAGGTGAATAAAATATTGCACCATCTTCCCCCCTCCTCGCTTGCGGGGAGGGGTAACACAAATCCAACAGAGGTGACAATTAACCGTGTATTCAGAGGTAGGGAGAAATGGCTACAGCACAACAGCCAGAAACTAAAAATCCGCAACCGCGTACTGTGGCAGAGTTAGTGGAAGATATCCAAGCTCTCACCACTGAAATACAAGAGTTATACTGTTTGGATGATATACCTTGGTGTATTGGATATAGTGGTGGTAAAGACTCGACCGCAATTTTGCAGCTGATTTGGAATGCGATCGCAGCACTCCCACCCGAAAAGCGGACTAAAACTATTTATGTTATTACAACAGATACTTTAGTAGAAAACCCTGTAGTTTCTGCTTGGGTACGCAACTCTTTAGAACAGATGAAGGTAGCAGCAAAAGAACAACAAATGCCAATTGAACCTCATCTGCTTTATCCAGCAATCAAAGATACTTTTTGGGTAAACTTAATTGGAAAAGGCTATGCAGCACCGCGTAATAGATTTAGATGGTGTACCCAACGTTTGAAGATTCAACCGGCGGATAGTTTTATCCGATCAGTAATACGTTCTAGTGGTGAAGTGATTCTTGTGCTGGGTACTCGCAAAGCTGAAAGCGCGAAACGTGCTAGAACAATGGCAAAGCATCGAGAGTGGCGGGTACGCGATCGCCTGAATACAAATCCTAATCGACCTAACTCGCTAATTTATCTACCTATCGAAGACTGGAGTACTGAAGAAGTTTGGATTTATTTGAATCAGTGGAAGAATCCTTGGGGATACAGCAACAAGGACTTATTCACTATGTATCGAGGTGCAACAGCAGATAATGAATGCCCTCTTGTTGTCGATTCCTCAACCCCCAGTTGTGGTGATTCACGTTTTGGGTGTTGGGTATGCACAATGGTTAGTAAAGATAAATCTATGGAGGCGATGATCCAAAATGACGAAGAAAAAGAATGGATGCAGCCTCTATTAGACATTCGTAATGAATTAGATATTGAAAATGACCACGATAAAAGAGACTTCCGCAGGATTTGGGGTGAAGTCACACTATTTGAACGCAATGTCGACGGAGAAACTTCAGTTGAACCAATACCAGGTCCTTATACCAAATACTGGCGAGAACATTGGCTAAGACGAGTATTGGAAGCACAAACACAAATCCGGCGTACAGCACCAGAAAATATGAGGGACCTCACTTTAATTACTCCAGAGGAACTGAGTGAGATTCGCCGGATTTGGCTAGAAGATAAACACGAATTTGATGATAGTTTACCCCGCATATATAAAGATGTGACAGGCGAAGATTTTCAAGATCCACGCCCCGGTGCTGATTATAGTCTTTTGGGTAGCGATGAATGGGCAGTGCTAGAGGAAATCTGTGAAGGTGATGCCATGCACTTAGAATTAATGGCGAAATTATTAGATACAGAAAGGCAATTTCGTAAAAAAGCCCGCCGCATAGGAATATACGACGCACTAGAAAAATGTTTTGAATCTAGTTCTCGCTCATTTGAGGAAGCAGTTAAAAATGCTTACTTGAAAAGAGATTTAAAAACTGCTGTTACTCAAGGTGATGTGGCAAAAGTGAAACAGCTAACTTTGGGTGATGTTGTGGCAGAGGATATAACAGATGCATTTTCTGCTGCTAAACCTAAGACTTGGGCGAGTATGAAGTTTCAAAATAAGGAAACAACGTCTTGAGATGAACAGAAGTAAAAATTACCTCCCAGATCCCCGACTTTTTGAAAAAGTCGGGGATCTAATATCCAGTGTGATTTTGCTTATTTGTATGAGAATTAAATATAAAATATCGCTATGATTTTTCTTGAACTTGTTCTGCAAAATTTTGGCCCCTACAATGGGCGTCAAGTAATAAATCTTGATCCAAAATCTAACGATTGTACTCGTCCTATTCTTCTTTTAGGTGGGATGAATGGAGGCGGTAAAACTACGCTAATGGACGCTATTCGCCTGGCACTTTATGGACATCGTGCTGAATGTTCTACTCGTGGAAATTTAAGTTATGCTGATTTTTTGACTCAGTGCGTTAATAGTAAGGCTTCACCTCATGAACAAACTCGTGTTGAATTAGTTTTTGAACATATTGAAAATGACAAACCAGCCAAATATAAAATAGTCAGAGCTTGGGAAAAAAATCCTAAAGATGGCAAAGATTCTTTAGGCATTTTTGGGGATGATGATACATGGTCGATTGAGGCTTTAGTTAATACTTGGGATGATTATATTGAAAATATTTTGCCTTTAGGAATTTCTAATTTGTTTCTCTTTGATGGAGAACAAGTTAAAGAGTTGGCAGAGCAAGAAGTACCACCACCAATTGTAGTAGACGCAATTCGCGCCCTTTTAGGATTAGAACTGGCTGAACGTTTAGCAGTTGATATAGAAATTTTAGTCAATCGTAAACGCAAGGAAATAGCTGATAAAGAAGATTTGGCAAATTTAGAAGATATTGAAAATGAGCTAAAGCAGATACAAGAAGAGTTTGAAGTTAATAAATTAAGTTATGCAAATTTACAAGAAGAATTAAAATTATTTGAACAGCTATATCAAGAAGCTGAGAATAAATTTATTTCTGAAGGTGGAAAAATTGCGGCAGAAAGAAGCTTTTTAGATCAACAAAAGAAAGAAAAAACAGCAGAAGCTGAGCAAATTCGCCACCAGATGAGTCAATTGGCTAGTGATATTTTACCACTAATGTTAATTCAACCGATACTTACGCAGGTACAAACACAAGGAGAAAAAGAATTTCGCGCACGCCAAGCACAAATAGTACAAGATATTTTGTTAGAGCGAGATCAACTTTTATTGGATTTAATTGGGAAGTTAGACATTGCTAAAGAAAGTTTAGATAAAATCAAAGTATTTTTAGAAGAAGATGAATACAGACGAAATTCATCTTATTTGAAAGAACCACCTTGGTTATTAGCTGATGATGAAGCTTTGAGTCAATTGGGTAATGTGATTTATTACTTACCCAATGCCGAAATTTCTGCTAAACAACAACTAGCTTCTCTGAAAAATAAAGAAGAAGAAATTCTCACTATTGAAAGACAAATGCTGACAGCAGCATCACCTGAAGCATACGATCGCTTACGTGATGCCATGCAAACAGCCCAAAAGCAAGTGACTGAAGCTAAAGCTAATTGCGAAACAGTCCGCCGTCGTTTGGTTGAATTAGAAGCAGGTATTGAAAAGGCTAAAAAGAAATTAAAAGAATATACCGAAAAGACTATTGATCACAAGAATATAGAACATATTATTAAGGCTTCTGCCAGAGTTCAAGAAACTCTAAAGATTTTCCGTGAACGCTTGACTTTGAGAAAATTGAATAAATTAGAAAATGAAGTAGCAGATAGCTTCCGCTATCTGCTACACAAATCTGATTTAGTGCATCGCATCGCCATTGATACCAATACTTTTAGCTTATCTTTGTACAATTTACAAGGGTTGCCTGTTCCCAAGCATAGGCTTTCCGCAGGGGAAAAACAACTTTTGGCGATCGCTTTTCTGTGGGGACTAGCACGAGTCTCTGGTCGTCGTTTACCAGTAGCGATTGATACACCACTGGGAAGACTAGATTCTTCGCATCGCAGTAACTTAGTTGAACGTTACTTTCCCTCTGCTTCTCATCAAGTAATTTTACTTTCCACAGATACAGAAATTGGCGAGAAAGAAGTAGAAACACTGAGAAAAAACGAAGCGATCGCGCGTGAGTATCTTCTTAAATACGACTCATCTACACGTCAGACAACTGTACAACAGGGTTATTTTTGGTAATGAAAGCGATCGGGGATTGGGGAGATGTGGGGAGTAGGGGAATATTTACTAACTACTAACCACTAACCACCAATAACCCTACGCTGACGGGAAGCCACTTCGTGTGTACGTGACGGAGACAGCTTTTTGGGGCAGGTCTCACCAACAACCAACAACCAACAACCAACCCCTACACCACATCAACATAAATTTCTTTACCAAGCTGTCTGAATTCATCATCAAGGTAATATAACGAATTGCGGATGGCTTGGCGTAGTCTGCAAGCAGGTTCCAGACAATCACGTTGGTAGTCCATTAATGTTAGTTCTAAATGTGGGTAGAGAAGTTTGAGAAAACCTGATGCGGATTTGAGAATAGCATTCTGATCTCGGACTGTGACATTTTTATCAAAATGGCTGTGTTGCTGTGCATAGAACATAAAGCGATTGTCTCGGCGTAGAGATAATAATACCTCACCAAAAAAATCCATTTTTAAACCAATTTGAGTAGCAATCATTTCTCTTTTAAATTTCGGTATTTCCCAACCGGGAATGATGCCACAAAAACGATCTAGTAATGCTGTTTCATGAAAAAATTTGGGCAGATTCGCCACTAAATTATCTTCGTTGCGTGGTCGTAATTGCTCATCTAGTTCAATATTTGCTAACATTACTAACCCACAATCACTGGCAATATCAGCGAACCCAGAACGATTATACCGACCATTAGCCAGATAATTTTTGAGTGTTCCTATGACTTCATCAGGATTATCAAACGTTAGACTTTGAACTTCATCTAAAACGACAACTTCATGACGCCCAAGTAAACCAATTTCTTTGGTTCTACCATTGACAAAAAGTTGAGCAGGGGTAATTTTACCACCACTAATTAGAGTAACTTTACTACTAATATTTTCAAATAAAAAACTTTTACCAGTACCTTTTGGTGCTAGTTCCATAATGTGGTAATTAGATTCAACCAAGGGCAGCAATCTTGCCAGTATCCAGGTTTTTACTTCCTCGTGATAACTGGGATGTTGGGGGTTAAAACCCATCGAACAAAATAGCAAATCTCGCCACTGTTGGGAATTGAATTTTGCTCGACATTCAGCGTATGTTTGTAAGTCAACTTGAGAACATTGAAAGGGTTCAAAGTCTATGACTTCGACTCGACCGTCGGGAAGCATAGAGAGGCTAATTTTTCCCCAAATTCCTTGACGCAGCAACATTTTATGACGTTCGACAATTTCTGTAGCAATGCTGCAATCAGTTAAATTCAGGGCTGGTATTTGTGCTAATGGTTCGAGAATTACTTTACCAGTATTATCTAATTTATTACGTACCTGCATCAAGGCAATAATTTTTCGCACTTCTCCCTGTGTCAAATCAAAAATGATTTCATTGCGGTCATCTTTGCGGGGAAATGCTTTTTTGATAAAGTTATTTATTTTTTCCAATTCTGTTAGCGTCATTGCTCCCACGCCAGGAACAATTTTATCTATAATCCACTCGGCAACAAAGCTAGGGATACCAGCATCACTTAGTCTACTTGATGGTAATCTAATTTTAGAGATACTCAAATTACCAAAAACGTTGCGAACTAAATCATTGTTATAGCTCACACTTTCATAAGAATTCATCTATATTAAATCCACTACTGAATAATTGGTTAATTTTAAGTTGCGAGTCAGAAGCTAGGGTTGTGCTTCCTGGTTCAAGATTGGCAAATCGAAATGTTAATTCCCCGGAGAGAGATAAATAATTTCTCTCATGGCTTGGTGGTAATTCTGGTACTTCAGGAATTGTAATTGGGAAGTGAATTCGTTGATTGGCTGGAATTTGCTGTTCTAAGGATTTTCCAGAATTGAAAGCAGGTAATTCTGGTATATATAAACAAAGGTTTGTGAGTGGGACTGAGTTAGGGTTATCAATAGTAATTTCTAGTTCTCCAGGTTGTCTGGATTTGCCTTCACCACGACAAGAGATATATACTTTGGCACGTTGAATCGATTTTCGGAGTACGGATACGCCAACTACGACTTCTTCGGGGAAAAGCCCTCCGTGAGAACCGATGATTTGTTTGTTATTTGTGTAATTGAAAGCACCCAAGCTGGCAGCGCTGCGGACAATACTGATATCGTCGGGAAGATGGTAGCGATCGCACTCTAACACGACAAACCGGGGGTCATCAGTTTTACCAATAGCCATTCTCCCCTTGGGTTCAAGTTCAGGGGGACAATGGGAGATTTTGTCTTGTGTACCCATAACTTGCCCATGATCACTAGCAATGACAATTCTCAATTCTTCCGGCTTGGGGTATTGCTGCACACAGTAATTAATTTTTTTGGCAATGCCTTCCAAGGTGTGAGGGCGATCAAGGGTGTAAAGACTCTGCCAGTCTGTTTGGCTGTGATAAAGATTATCAAATGTATCCGTATCCCAACAGTACAGCTTGTGTGTCTTTTTTCGCAAAGCATTGTAAAGCTGATCTATTCTTCGATCTGTATAACGTTTGCCCATCCCCATTTTCGCAAAAGCTTTCCCAGCATCCGCAACCCAAGCGGCATCACATGGTAAAAGTTGGGCGTACAAACTCCACTTGGCGTACTCTGTTTTTGTAGGTAAAATGCTAAACCGAGGTTGCAGGTCAGTTTCTAATGCCAGTTGATGATTTTGGGTGAGGTAAGACAAAAGTTCGAGATGATCTAACCACCCCAACCCATCCACTACCACCCATAACACCGGACTTTCGCGACACAAGTTTTGTACTTTGGCGGCAACGCTGTAGTTGAGGTAAGAATTTTCAACTGAATCCAGCGTCATTTGGGGATAGTGTTCCAGGATCCAATTTACAAAACTATCTGCTAAGCGATCGCTGATTCTTTGATCTAAGGCAGGTTGGTTGACGATAATTTCCCAACGGCGGAAGGGGAGATACTTTTGTGTCACCCACTCCAGCGCTTCTGTTGGAGTAGCATCAATAGGCAGAGATTGAGGTGGCGATAGCTTGCCTAATTCTAGCTGTTGCTGATGGCCCAGATAGGGAGTAACTTTCGTTTCTCTGACTTTATTGATCCAGTGTGGTCGATTTTGCAGGACTTTGTGGGCAATTTTCGCGATTCGTTCCATACCCACAACTTGAGTTGGTATGATATCTTCCAGGATTTTGCCTTCTGTGTTGTAGAGTAGTTCTTCCCAGTAAGCATCAAACTCTTCGTAGAGAAAATCAGGAATCGGCAGAGGATATTTGCCGAGATTGGGTATTACTGGTGTAGCTATACCTAACCAACGGCGTAGGAGTGATAATTTATCATCAGTTTGGTAATAGATTGCCAACTCATGTTTTTGAAACTGCCGTTGCCAAACTAGTTCTAAAATTCTGTACTCCTGGGGTACTTGGATTGCCAACCAAGCAGCAAGATGGGAAATTGCAGGCTGGGCAAACCATATTTGTTCGTCACCTGTAATCTCTGCTAACCAATGGGCAACTGGATTTTGAGGATAGGAGTCTAATTTTGCTAATAAAATCAGTAGTTGGGTGTCACTCCATTCCTCAGGTACAGGTACGGTGTCAAACAAAGCTGCAAAACGACGGCGTGGGTGTAGCTTAATTTCTATGATGGCATCAGTTTTGTTCCATGCCCGCAACCATGCTTCTGCCCATTCACACAGGCGCTTTCCTCTTACCCAGTACCGAGAGTTAGTCACACCAAAAGATTTTATCCACTCTACTTCTGTGGTGATGGGGATGTAGTCGGGAGGAATATCGTATAGTTCAGTTGGGTCTAGGACGATATTCATGATTCCGCCTCATTTGCAAGATATTTCCCTAATCTTGCGTATACTTCTTGTTGTTGCGATCGCGCCAATTCTCTAAATAATACAAAAATTTGATTTACGATATCTTTTTGCTGTTGGGCAATACATTGTCTCTCTATATTTTCTAGAGTTTGTATTTCTTCTGTTGTCAGTAAATCAATATACTGGTTTTTCTCGGCGTGAATTTCTGCTAACAGATTATTTGCGGCTGTCAGCTTGGCTGTATCTTCGACTAATTGAGATAATTGAGTACATTGTTGAGTTCTTATATCTTGCAACCATTGCTGGGCAGTGGCTTGTGCTTGTGCCAGCAGCCGTGTTTTTTGTTCCTCTAGCTTTGTACACACAGAAGTGATGCGATCGCGTAATTTATCTGTTAAACTTTCTTGAGAATTTTGCCACTCTTGGATTCTCCCGATTTGGGCTTGGCAAGATGTCCATGTTTGTAAGTTTGCGGATTCAGTTATTTGTAATAGTTCGGTGAGTAGTTTTAATTCCGAGAGAATTTTGTTATATTGTCCTTCCGCATCGGAATTAGCATACCGCACTGATTTTTTCAGTAAATTTTCGTGCTGTCTTTGCGCGTCTTTAGCTGTAGTTAAACGGTCTAGATTTTCCTCAACTTGCCGTAATTCTGTGGTGTAATCTTGGATTTTTTGTCGCAAATTTGCTTCTAAATCAGAGATTCTCTTCTGGAAGCGATCAGCATCATGCAGATGATTCTGATTATTTGCAATCATCTGTAAGGTATCGTGACATTTGGCAATATTATCAGTTTGAGTCAGGCGATTTTCTATCTCTTGTAATCTTTCTAGATCCTCAGTTACCAGATTAATCTGTGCTTTGATATTTTGGTAACTTTGGTAATCAGCAGTATCTTTAAAGACAACATCCAATTCCGCACATTCAGTCATAATTTGATTTGCATCTCTAAGATGATTAACTGTAGAAACGCGATTTTGGATATTTGCTAATCTCTGCCGATATTCAGTAACTTTATTTCTTACCGCTTGCACAATTTGGTCAATTTCCCCAGCAAATTTTTCTGGTTCATGCAATCTATTTCTGTAATTGTCTACATCATGAATCGCCTGTTCACATAAAGAAATCGTATGGAGTTTTGTTGCAGATTGATATTGCCGGATAATCTGCATAATTTCCATATCTTCAGCCTGCCTTTGTTGTGCCTCAGCTTGCTGCCTAATTTCTGTAAGCTTCGATTCTGTAGCCTGAATAGCGTTTTGCAAACTTGCAAATAAATGAGGAGGTAAACTTGTGACTGTGGTAATCTGATTAAGCAGCGCCTGAATTTGTAACTTATAGGCATCACAAGCTTCTATTGTTGACAAAGACTGAAAACCTTGACTTGCTGCTGTCACGAGTTCTTGAATTTTTTCGTTGACGATCTGTAGTGCTTGAGTTTGACGCTGTAATTGTTGTGAAGTTGGTTGAACTAAAGATGCTGGTGGATTTTGGAGTAATTGTGGGTAAAGTTGCAGCCAAGTTTCCAAGCTTGTATTTTCAGATAGTGCCTCCACATCTACCACAGGTTGAAACCATTTCTTGATTAACTCCACACCCGCACTCACCTGTTTTTTATGCTTATTTAATTCACCCACTTCTACATCTGCTTCATTCAACTCCAGAAATGCTGCAACCTTCTCCAGATATTGCTGTGCCTGTTCGTAATCTATTGGTGATGCTGGCAAAGTAGGTATTTCTGCTTGTTGGCGCCGAATTAGTTTACCCTTGCGTTGCACAATCCAATCGCTGACAAACATTGTGGGGTTATCTAAAATATTACTATTTGTCCAATCTTTTAAAGATTGAGTTTTCAGTGGCGAAGGAAGAATTTTTTTCTTAGCAGTTGAAATTTCTCCTACTCCTCTAAGAGAAACTTCTTTGCGGTGATATACTAACCATGCTGCCAATAAAATCGTAAAGTTATACTCACTGTAACCGTAGGGTGGTGCGGATAAAGCTTGCCAAATTTTCTCTAACTCAACAGTCTTTTCTGATTCTTCTCCTAAATCAGTAATCTGGGAAATTACCTCCCAAGCAGCACGAATTTTTTCATGCTGAGGTTCTTGCACAAAATATTTCTGGGGAGTTTTCTTGAGTAAACCCCACAAACTAACAAAAATTTGGTCTATGACTGTTTTGTAAGATTCATTCAATAAAGCTTGAGGAGTTAAACTATCGGCGAAAAGCTGTTTTGCAGTCCATCCCACAATTTGTTTACCTGTCGCATGGTTGCTTCGCATTTTGTCCATGCCATTCACAGGAGGAACACAGTGATAAAGTTCTTGCAACAAGGCACTAATCACCCGTTGTTTATTATCTTTTCCTAGAGGCGAAATTTTTTCTGATTCTACACAGTGATAAGTACAAGATTTTAACAAGCTACTTAGTTGTGTATTCAGCTGTTCTTCCCAGCGCTGAAGAAGTTGTTTGTAAGCGGCACCAAGTAAACGTTGTCCAGCCGGATCTGTTTCTTCCAAAGTTTTAATCATTAGTAAAATCCGCGCTAAATCTCCTGTTTCCTGATAGGGAATAGCAACAGCAATCTTATTTTTTATTGCAGACTTAGACAAGTAATTATCTACATTGTTGCGAAACTCTTGTAACTCATCTTGAGTTTCTGCTAGCACAAATGCCAATATTCCCTTCTCTTTGATGTCTTTCTGAAGGCGATTACTCTCTAACCCCTGAATTAACTCATCAATCCGGTAAATCTTATACTCAAATCGCCAATCTTCACTCACTAATTTGTTATCTTGAACAAACTTAGCAGCGATAATCTTATCATCGCCTAGATATTCAGAAATTCTCTCCCGACAATATCTCACAACATCTTGAATTGATGTCGGCTTACCTTTGATTTTTTCCTCTATATCTTCTTGAATACATGTCGGGCTGACACCTTCCCAAAAGCGATAAGTTTTAGTTTCTACTCGGTAATAGATAATATCTCCTGTCTTTTCTAGTTTATCTAAAGCTAACTGGAGTCTAGATTTTGGTAAACCTGTCAAAGTAGCAAGAATTTCTTGATGGTCTTCTCTCTCTGATTTTGTTAGTTTTTCGCCGCAAGCATGAAACAGGAATAAAGCTTTCAGAACTATGATTTCATCTTCAGAGTCAGCATAACCAGTAACCGTAGCCAGAGCTTGTTTATAAAATGCATATATGGGATAATTGGAAAAGTTTTCAATAAAGCTATCTACTAAAGCAATTGGATATATATAGTTAAGTTTACTAAATTTTTCTGCTGGCTCAGTTTGGATAAATTTTTTCACATAATTTTTGATAAATTGAATCGCTGTCCGGTCTTGAGTAAAGTCAAGATTACACAGTAAATACGCAGTTAAAGGATGAAGTGGAAAACAACCTTTGCCAAGATACTGATAGAACTTTTCTAAAGTCCAACCTTGTTCTCGATAGATTTTAATTCTTCGCTCAAAAGCATCCCTAGCTTCAGCAAGTAGAGTATTATGCCAACGTTGAAAAAAATCTTGTGTAGATAATTCGTCTTCTTTTTGAATTAATAAATTATTGAGTACTAACTCTAAACTAGAAGCTGGATTATCATAGATTTTATCATGCAGTCGGGAAGAGATTTTATTATAGCTTGGTAAAGCATTAGCAGAGATACCTACAGCCTTGTTGGGATGAAACTGAGCAAAACTAAGTAGGGCAATTTTACCTTTATAGTTGCTGCAAATATTGGTAATATTTTGTAGAGCAGTTCCACCTGTACCAATTTGATCAACCGACCAAGATTGCAGATAGTAATTTAATTCATCAAATAAAATGAGAATTCCTTGAAAGTGGGCATTTTCACCTGTGCAGTAATTCTGAATTATATCTTGTAGGATAGCTTCAATATCTACATCAGCAGCAAAATCAGGGGTAAATCCTGTGATTTCACGCGCAAGATTTTTAACTGCCCTGATCGCCGCCGGATTATTTTCTCTCAATAGCCGGATGAGGGAACTTAAATCCCCATCAGAATTACCAAGATTTTGCAGATATTGTTCTGCCTTTTGTCTATCTGCTGTATCCAAACTTTCCAAATAGCGCAAAGGTTCACTACAGGTATTTTGCGCTAAAGAATTGTGGATATTTTCATTTTCCAAAATCTTGACAAGTTGTTGCAGAAATTGCTTTTTAATATTACCGCCACTGTCGCCACTGAGACAAATTACCAAATGTCTTTTTTGTCTTTGTTTATAAAGCTTTAATCCTTCAGTAATTCCCTGATGATTTTTACCCGCAGTTGCTAACTCTATTTGATGTAAAATTCCTTGTACTTCTGGACTGTCAAAGGGTTTGTTAAAAAAGTTAGCGATCGCAACTGCAAAATGTGATTTACCTTTACCATAATCCTGGATTAATAAATGAATATTCACCTCATTCCGACTATGGTAACTGCGTCTAACTGCATCTAAAATACCAACTGTCGATAACTCCGGTTTATTAGGGTCGTAATTAAAAATAAATCCCTCACATAGACGCAAATTTATCTCAGGAATATCCATCATGCCAAAGTTGACAGAGGGAGCAACACTACCCTTTTCATTAATTTCGACGAGTTGGTGGAGAAGCATAATCAATAAAAAATTAACAATTACATATCACATGAATTCAACTTGCAAACTAGTATACAATTTAGCAACAAACTACTGATTTTCGTAATTATCCATCTGTGTTCGATTTTCAGGAAATTTTTGTGGCTGCAAGTTTCTGACTCGTCCAATATTTTTTTGGGAAGGCGAACACCGAGACACACCAATGATTTATCTGTGTCCATCTGTGTCCATCTGTGTTCGATTTTTCCAACATATATTGTGTCCTACTTTCAATTCAATCAAACATTGATTTCATTCGCATCGCCGGCCAAATTTTAGGTACTAATTGCTGAGGTAATATCACCCATAAAATTCGTTCTAACTTGCGAGTTTTTTCTAAATTGTTCCAAAACAAGGTAAGATGCTTGGGAGAGTAGACTTGCAAATAAGTAATTAGGCAGTCTAAACCCTCAAGTAAAACCATCTGTTCCTTAATTCCAGAACACATAAACTTGATCGCTGTCAATTCTCGCTCTAAATCATGATGAAGAGTCAGAAAGCGATCGCTTTGATTAATCCGTTGTAGCAAATTTTCTCGGTAGTTGACGCGTAAGGCATTGTTATACAAGACAATACGTACCAAATCATTTTCATTAGGTGTATCCCAAAGTAGCAGATACACCTGGTTATCTGGTCTAACACCTTGCAAACAAATATTAGGATTCGCTGTCATACGACTTCTGCAACAATACCAAGGGTTCATCCCAACGCCGTATGACTTGGAAAGGAGGCACTGTCCTGCGCTGTTCGATGATACCGTATGCTTCCAAAGCATTTAGCTGTTCTTGTAGCGTTGTCGCTTTTACACCTAATACAGCAGCAAGTCCCATTTTTTGGTTCAAAATAGACTCAGTTAAAACAGATCCTTCCTCCTGAAAATCCCGTTGCCAAAGTAGTGCCAGAAAATACCCCACTAAATACGGGTTAGGCAAACGCGCATATCCAGTAACATATTTTTTATTTTCCTGAGTGAGAAACTTGCAAGATGCTAAAGCTTGGGAATCTGTATATGTCCGGAAGATAAATTTAATTCTATCAGCAATAACTTTGCTTTCTTCTTCAAAAACAGCAGTACAGCTATCTAAAAACTCTTCACTAGTAAATTTGCTATTTTCAGGCAAAAAAGAATAAACAAAATAACACCATCCTCCCCAATCTTCTGGCGATTTTGGTGTTGGCTGAATTCCTTGACCACCAAAACTTAAATAAAAGTGCATCAACCACTCTGTGACACTTGATTCCAAATTAGGATCGCGTCGCCAAACAATTTCTCCTTCGGGAGTAAGCCGATGATTTTGAATTAACCCAGCCCGAATTGTCCAACTTTTTATCCGTCCAACTTTAGCGTTACCTAAACTTGTTTTTTGCATCAAATTAGGCAGAGTATCATTTAAACCATTTTCTTCACTCGCCGCCTGTAAAATTCTGCTGATTTCCTCTTTTTTAAAAGCAAAGGAACCATTAAAATGTAATTGCAATTTAGCCATAAAATTATAAATACTGACAATAAAATTCAACTAGTAAGTAGAAAGCTATAAGTAATTAAAGGTTTGCCAAAAGGGCTAAAGCCCTTACTACAAACTTATTTCAAATCTCTAACTTTAATATATTGTACTTACCCATCGGTATGAAAACAAACCTTACTCCCGGGCTAGTGGTTCATCGCATTGATTTTGCTGGGCTACAAGATCCCCGACTCATTGAAGAAGTCGGGGATCTGACCCCTCACAACTTCTCATAACTTTTGCGATAGACCACTAGTGGTCTATGTCATTCATTTTGATGGTTACATAATTTAATGAATTACCCTTTTCTCTTCTTCTGTTGGCGCAGTTGGGGTCTACCCTGTCTTAAGCCGCTGCACGTCTATGGTGGTTCGTTTTATACTCCTCAGAACGAATGCGATAAAACACTAGCCGACAATATACAATCTTGTAGACGAATATAATTCGCTACAACACAAGCAAAGTCGCCCTGTGCAGACTAATCACAATATTATGGAAACCCCTATCGAACGCATCAAATTATCTCAAACAGCCAAAGACCAACTTACCAAACTCAAACGCAATACCAAAATCGACCAATGGAACATCCTATGTCGCTGGGCGTTTTGTCGTTCCCTCGCCGAACCAACTGCACCTTCCCCAGTACCAATTCCCCAAGATAGTAACCTCGAAATGAGTTGGCGCGTCTTTGGTGGGGAAATATCCGATATTTTGCTGCTGGCACTCAAACAACGCTGCTACAATGATGGTTTAGGAACTGACAAAGAAACTTTGGCTACACAGTTCCGCCTGCATTTGCATCGTGGCATTGGATATTTAGCTGGTGATCCAAATATCAAGAAAATTGAAGATTTGATTGAATTAGCGACGAAGAATTGAAATTATGAATGGTTAGTGGTTAGTAGGTAGGGACGGGTTTTGATAGATATTTCTACGACTGTTGCCGAAAACACCAAGTTTTCTTTGTGTCTTAGTGTCTTGGTGGTGAAAAAATAAATTTTATTTAACCACCAAGACACCAAGTCGAATCGCAAAAAATCAGCCCATGAAAGCAGGTTTTTACCCATCTTGACAGAGATACAACTAACAACTAACAACTAACCACTAACCACTAACTACTAACTACTAAAAAATTCAATTGCTCTTATGTCCGAGAGCTACGTAGAAATTGAACGTCACAGAGCGGCGATTTTCCGTATTGACTTGTCTCGCCCTGTGCGATTGGCAATAGAGTGGTCAATTCTCAACAAAGATACCACGTTTTTTGACTATGGCTGTGGCTACGGTGGTGATGTCGATCGCCTGGCAAATTTAGGCTACACTAGTGCAGGTTGGGATCCTTACTATTTTCCCGATCGCGATCGCATTCCTGCTGATATTGTCAATTTAGGTTATGTCCTCAATGTGATTGAAGACCCCGAGGAACGTCGTCAAGCCCTCGCAGAAGCTTGGTCACTTACCCGGAAAGTATTAATTGTTGCTGCTCAAGTCCTAGTTAACGCTCCTAGTCGCAATCTCATACCTTATGGCGACGGCGTTGTCACTCGCCACAACACATTTCAGAAATATTACCAACAAGATGAGTTAAAAAAATACATTGATGAAACACTGAACGTCGATGCTGTGCCTGTAGCACTGGGTATATACTTTGTGTTTCGGGATGAAGCTGAAAAAGAAGCATACAAAGCCCTACGCTTCTTTTCCAAAACCTCCACACCCAGAGTCCGCATCCCCACCAAGCGGTTTGAAGACTACCAAGAAATGCTTCAGCCGTTGATGAATTTTTATACCAAGCGTGGGAGACTACCAGTCAAAGGTGAATTGGAAAACGAACAGGAATTACTCAAAGAATTTGGTAACTTCCGCCGGGCTTTTGCGGTGGTTTTGCAAGCTACCAATGAGGAAGAATGGGATGCGATCGCTTATCGTCGTTCCCTTGACATTCAAGTTTACCTGGCTTTGACTCATTTTGAGGGTCGTCCTTCATGGCACAAGCTAGCCCCAGAAATGCGTCATGATATCAAAGCTTTTTTTGGTTCCTACGAAGAAGCTTGTGAAGTTGCTGACGCCAAGCTGTTTAGCTTAGGAAAACCAGGGGTAGTAAAAGCTGCTTGTGAAAAAAGTAAAATTGGTAAACGTACTCGTGGTGCTTTATACGTTCATGTCTCCGCTTTGTGTGAAATGGACGCTTTGCTACGAATTTATGAAGGTTGTGCTAGCCGTACAATCGGACGTGTTGATGATGCAACGCTGATCAAATTTGATACTGAGAAATCGCAAATTTCTTATTTGCTTTACCCAGAATTTGATACTGACCCTCATCCAGCCTTAAAAGCAAGTGTTGTGATTGATTTAAAAACTTTATACATCACTCACCGAGACTATGCCAACAGAGCCAATCCACCTATACTCCACCGCAAAGAAACATTTGTGACTCCTAATTATTATCTATATGAAGATTTTTCTCAACTCACTCAAAAAGAAATTGAATTAGGATTACTCAAAGACAAAAGTAATATTGGTACTCGCGATGGTTGGACAAAATGCCTTGCTGAACATGGAGTAGAAATTAGAGGACATCAGGTTTATCAATTGGGGATGGGGGAAGTGTGAGGAGTGTGTAGACGCGTAGCGGTGAGGGGGTCGCAGTCTTGGACGCCAGGTGCTTTATGCCGGGAGACCCTTTCGACAGTCGCTCATGGGGGAAACCCCCAAGACCGCGCTGTCTCACCACCGCACTGGCTCCGCTTCCCGTCACGATTGCGAACCCCCGTAGACGGGCGAAGCCCGGCTTCTCGAAGAGTACCCGGAGGGCTTCCCGTAAGAGTGGAGTGTGAGGAGAATAAATAATGACAAATGACCAATGATCATTAACAACCAATAACTAACCACTATTGTACAGACGCGATGTTCCTCGCGTCTGTACCCACTAACCACTAACTATATTCAAAATCCAACATTTAACAATGGTACAAGCCAAATTGGCACGAAATTACACACTAATTATGGCAATATATTTCAATGCCTGATCAGGATAAACACAGACACACACAAGTCATAGTTAACAATAAAGAAATGCATAATTTAATTCTTAAAAGTAAATTAAATTTACGCTGGATGTGAATTAAAACTATGGTAGAAATCTTGTTTTGAAAATCGAACACCGATAAACACTGATGAACACAGATAGATTATCGGTGTTCATCGTCTTGTACTGTGTTCGCTAATCAAAATCAACTAGAGAATTGCCAAAAAACCTTGATGTAATTCTGATTCTTGATTAAGTTATACAAGGAACTTAAAATACTGTGCGACCAATCCAATCTCTGCTGAAGTTATTTGTAAGCCGCAAAATGGCGGCTTTGTTATTGCTAGGTTTTGCCTCAGGTTTGCCCTTATTATTAATTGGGAATAACCTCAAAGCCTGGATGACTCAAGAACAGGTTGATTTAGCAGCGATCGGCTGGTTTAGCCTCGCTAGTCTGCCCTACTCATTGAAGTTTCTTTGGTCGCCGTTTCTAGATCGGTTTACACCTCCATTTTTCGGGCGGCGGCGGGGTTGGTTGATTGTGACGCAAATCGCTTTGATAGTAGCGATCGCCTTTATGGCTTTTCAACAACCCAAACAAGGCTTACAGCTTTTAGCCATCAACGCTATAGTCATTGCTTTTTTGAGTGCGACTCAAGATATTGCTGCTGATGCCTACCGTACGGATGTTTTGACAAAATTAGAAATGGGGGCTGGGGCGGCAGTTTTTATTTTAGGTTATCGGATTGCGCTATTAGTTGCTGGTTCTTTAGGATTAATACTAGCTGATCGAATGCCTTGGTCTTCAGTGTATTTGTTCATGGCAGGAATAATGGTGCTTGGAATTTTTGGTGTCTTAATTGCGCCAGAACCACGACAAATTAGCCCACCAGCTTCTTTGGCTGAAGCCGTCGTTTTACCATTTGGGGAATTTTTTCAGCGCCAAGGAGTAATCCAAGGCTTATTGATTTTGGTGTTTATCACCTTATATAAACTTGGTGATGCTTTGTTGAGTAATATGGCGACACCCTTTTTACTCACCATCGGCTTCACTAAAACTGATATTGGAGCCATACAGGTAGGAATGGGATTAATTGCTACTATTGTGGGCGCTTTTGTCGGTGGTGCTGTTTTAAGCAGTATAGGTATCAATCGTTCCCTATGGGTATTTGGTGCGTTGCAAGCCTTAAGCAACATTGCTTACTTTATACTGGCCCAACCGCAGTTTTCCCAAAATTACCAATTATTAGTATTGACTATTAACATCGAAAACTTTTGTGGTGGACTGGGAACATCTGCCTTTGTTGCTTTTTTAATGAGTCTTTGTAACCAGCGATTTTCTGCCACTCAGTATGCATTGCTTTCCAGCTTAATGGCTGTCAGCCGGGATATTTTGGCAGCCCCAGCTGGCGCGATCGCCAAAAGCACGGGTTGGCCTACATTTTTCATAATTACTATCATCGCCGCCCTGCCAGGGTTACTTCTGCTACCTATTTTCGCTCCTTGGAACCCTCAACCGATAGCAATGCCCAGACCAGGACTAGATGATGAGGAAGAAGATGTATGGGGCAAAAACTAATCATTATTATTGCCACAACAATCCTGTTATTTACAGGACTCCTACTTGGCTATGTGCTTTCCCAGTTAGTTTTAGGATTTCTTGCACTTAATCTCCTGACTTTTTTGGGGACATTCAGTTTAATTGTAATTTTTGGTACGCTTTATTACGTTTTATTTTGGGAATTGCGTAGGCAGTCTAACCAAATCAAAGGCAATAGACCACAGCCTGCAACCCAACCTGCAACAGAGTCAACAACCCAACCCACACTCAAACCAACGACTCCACGTGGTGCTGACAGCCGTCTGCAAAACAAGCTAATTTCTATGTTAGATGGCGATATTGCCGCAGCAGAACGCCTTGTCGCACAAGCAAGACAAAATTATCCCGGATTTCCAGAAAGTTGGTACTGGGAAAGAGCGATCGCTGACTTGGAACGCGATCGCAGATGAAATCAGTGAACAGTTATCAGGAACATCGCTAGAATAAATCATGTTAACTTCATAAATCTTCAGTCAAACTTCATATCTAAAAAAATGGCTATATTTCGTCAATACATTGCACCCCTACTCGTAGTGTTGCTATTTTTAATTGCGCTAGTGGCAGTCAGCGCCCGTATATTTTTACCTGCGGACATGGCAGCACCTGCACCCGTTGAGGAAAATGGGGAACTCGGGGCCCCCACTCCCTTAGGGGAGTGGGGATTAGGGGCAATGGGGAGATGGGGTGATGGGGAGACGTTTGCTAACAAAGAGAATAATTTCTCCGTATCTTTCTCTACTCCTTCAATTTCTCCTAACTCATTGTCATAGGAGCAACTACTAAAGTTTTAATTGTGGAACTGCTACCAGGTTACTGTATCCGCCATGGCTCCAGTCTAGATCGGGCATTACTTGTTAAGTTCATGCAATTGACTTACCAAGAAATGTTTCCTAACCAAGATTTTTCTCATCTCGCACAAACAGTAGAACAATACTTCTCTAGCCAAACTCCTTTGTGGTGGGTCGAAGAAGATGGGGAGATGGCAAGATTGGGAGATGGGGAAGATTTCACCACACCACCCAATCATCCAATAGCCTGTCTCTGGATGGGAAACGCTATTGACCAAGTTACAGGCGATCGCCATGCTCACATCTTTTTACTGTATGTTGAACCAAAACATCGGCGACGGGGAATTGCTACAGCTTTGATGCGATATGCAGAGGACTGGGCAAAAAACAGAGGCGATCGGCAAATGGGGTTGCAGGTGTTTCAATCTAACCAAGCTGCATTAAGTCTTTATAGTGGCTTGGGTTATCAAACTCAGTCTTTGTGGCTCAAGAAAATTTTATAATTCTAATTTTTTTGAAATTTCAATTTTAAATATTGAATTAATTGGTAAGTGGTATTAGGGAATGGTACTTTTGATGTATGTATGACGAAGACGACCTCAGCCTACTTGATGCTGAAGTGGAGCTAGAAAGTCCTCTAGATAAAATAGAGCCCCTGACCACAGAGTCAGAAGTGTCAAAACCCGATCCAGAGGAAATGCTACCGCTACTAGAGCATCCCCAACCGCAGCAAAGAATGCTGGCAGCACGTGCTTTCTGTGACATTGAAGATGCACGTGCCACTCCCCATTTAATTCGCTTGCTCACTGATACTTGTCCCCTGGTGCGAGTCAGCGCTGCCTACGGACTTGGACGCAACCCTAGTCCCGATGCTGTAGAACCATTGATTAACCAATTAGAGCGAGATTGGAATGGATATGTACGCAAAGGCGTAGTTTGGGCATTGGGTAATTGCCGCGATCGCCGTTGTTTAGCACCCCTAGCAAATGCCCTGAGAACTGATATTTCCGCAGTTAGATTATGGGCTGCGAGTTCTTTAGCCCAGATGGCACAAATTGGTTATGAAGCTGTGGTTGGAGCAATACCACCATTAATTGAAGCTTTGGTACAAGACCCTGTAGCACCAGTACGGAGTAACAGTGCTTGGGCGATCGGACAGTTATGTCGCGAACTACCTTCTAATATTGTCTATGCCACTGCCATTGATGCTTTAATTCAAGCTTTTGCCGAAGACAAAGATTTGGGAGTCCGGGAAGATTCCAAAGCAGCGCTTTTGGGAGTAGGCGATCCGCGAGGTTTGCAGTTGATTGAAACCCTGGAACAAGAGGGATGGTTCTAATCGGGGATCGGGGAACTCACCGACCCCTGGAGGGGACAAGGGAGATAAGGCAGACAAGGGAGACAAGGGAGAACAAACTACTAACTACTAACCAGTGTACTGAATTCGGTAGATGCGATTGTTGGCTTCTTCTGTAAAAATTAGACTACCATCGGGTAAGGTCAGTAAACCGACGGGACGCCCCCAAGTTGTTGGGACATTTGGGTCTAATAAAAATCCAGTCAGGAAGTCTTCATAGTATCCTTGCGGTCGCCCTTGAGTATCAAAGGGAACAAAAACAACTTTGTAACCAGTGCCGCGATCGCGATTCCAAGAACCACGAAACGCAACAAAAGCACCATTGCGATATTTTTCAGGAAAAGTTTGTCCGTCGTAAAATTGCAAACCCAAGGCGGCTGAATGAGCTTGGAACAGCACATCTGGCGTGCGAGTACGCTGTACTAAATCCGGGCGTTTACTTCTACCGTTATTTGCTTGACGCGGCTCAATGTTGGTAGGTGTTAAGTAGGCATAAGGCCAGCCGTAGAATTGTCCCTGTTGAATGCCTGTCAAGTAATCTGGTACTAAGTCATCACCGATACCATCCCGTTCGTTGACGGTAGTATAAAGTTGTTTGGTAAGGGGGTGAAAATCCAAACCAACTGGATTACGCAAACCATAGGCAAAAGTCTGTTGATTGGAACCATCCAAGTTCATAACCTGTACAGAAGCCCGTGGTAGGGGTTCTTCATCCACGTTAGAACGGGAACCAATAGAAATGTATAGTTTTTTACCATCGGGGGCAGCTACTACATTACGTGTCCAGTGTTGATTGTAGCCACCACCAGGAAGGTCTGCTATTTTTTGACCAGTACCATTCAGTTGTTGCTGACCTTTGGTGTAAGGAAACCGTAGCACAGCATCGGTGTTACCTAAAAAGAAAGAATTGCCTACAAAAGTCATGCCAAAGGGAATATTCAACCCATTGTTAGCACTCGCAAAGGTCTTCTTCACATCAGCAACACCATCACCGTTGGTATCACGCAACAAGCGAATGCGGTTTTGTTTGGTTTCTGTTACCAGCACATCACCACTAGGAGTTAATGCTAACCAACGCGGTGCTTCTAAACCTTCCGCAAACACATTGACTGTAAAGCCGGGTGGAACGCGCAATGTTGGATTAGCTGGAATTGAGACTACTTGAGGTGATTTCGAGGCGCTTTCAGTCGCAAAGGGTTCTGGTAAATCTTTAAGATTAATCCGGATGGGTTGAGGTGAGAGTGGTTCGGTGCGGACAACATTTTGAGACTGTGGAGAATTCTGTGCTACTGGTGTGGAACTATCCAAAGAAGCACGAGTCTTTTGATCGCAAGCTACTGCTGTGGTTAGTAGTAAAACTAGCAGTAGGAAACTCCTAGAAGAATTGATCACAGTAATTCCAAATTTCTAAATACAGCCCAACACCTACAAATTTATACTCAACTTCAAGTGATGTCCCCAGTCTGCAAGTAGATTTTATTGATATCTTGCACCATTCAAGGGCAAGAGCCAGAGGCTCTCCAAAAAATGAATTATCCCACTCCTGCACCAAATAAAATTTTTATTTAGAAGTTCCTTATTCAGGCTGACTACAATATTTATTTACCTGTGTCCCTAACACATCTAATTGTTTAGCAGCAATCTCAGCTGCTTTCAGCGCATTGTCAATTTCACTTCTTGCTGTTTGTATTTCTTTTCTACCAGATGTTGAAGCTTCTGCTGACTTTGCAGTGTTAAGTGCTTTACCTGCTTTGTTGATATTTTGACTGAGTGTTGTAAATACTTTGACAAACCGAGTTTGGTATTCTTTCAGTTTAGGGTCTTGTAAATTTAGTTGCTCAATTTTTTCGGTGGCTGCTTGCAAATCCTTAGCCAGTTTCAAGCTTGTTGCAACCTGAGTACCCTTATTTATCTCTACTAAAGAATTTCCGTCATTCACACTCTTGATTAGTCGCTGACATTGAGAGGCTTTGCTGTCATTACAACCAATCAGCAGTAAAGTGAGGCTGACACCCACAGAAACAATAATATTATTTTTACGAAAGCCGACAAACATTTACACCTGAGCCAGTTTATATAATGAAATCCAAATAATCGTAACCAATAGTAACCACAGATTCAGTGATTTCAGTTAGTGTTCCGATAATTTGACACTTCTATTAGGGGATCAGGGAATAGGAAAATAATTTGAAATGAGAATCTTCGGGTATGAAGTGAGAACTTTGAGGTTGAAAATGAGAAGGTTTAGACTTGAAGCGAGAATGTTCGGGTTTTGAACCTCAAATTTTACGTTTGGTACCAGGAATGGCTGTGCGATCGCTCGATAAATTCCCATTTACCGACTCTGACCTTTGGGAGCGCTCACACAACCAACAATCAACAACCAACCACCAACTACTATCTACATTGAATCAAGGCGTTTACGTAACTGACTACTTAACAAATCTATAACAGTAACAACGATCAACAACACCAACATCATCGTTGTTGCTTTGTTGTATTCAAAGCCATCTATATAACTTTTCAATTGAAAGCCAATACCCCCTGCTCCCACGACACCTAACACAGAAGCAGCGCGGATATTGTACTCAAACATCCACAATGTATATCCTAAACCCAAGGGCAAGACTTGGGGTAAAATGCCGTATTGCGCTACTTGTAATCTTGATGCTCCCGTTACTTGCAAAAATTCTATAGAACGAGAGTCCACTGCTTCGATCGCTTGTTGATAAAACTTTGCCAGATAGCCAATTGTATAGATACTTAAAGCCAAAGTCCCAGCAGGTGCGCCCAATCCAGTTGCTGCGACAAAAATTAAACCCAAAATAATCGAAGGAACCGAACGCACTATATTTTGGAGGAAATTAGCCAACCATTGCAACCAAACAGGGGCGACATTACGGGCGCTAGCGATCGCAATTGGTAAAGAAATAATAGCCCCTAAAGTAGTTCCCCACAAAGACATCTGTATTGTTTCAACTAATGCTTGAATAGCAATATCTAATACAGCTGGATCTGGTGGAAATAATCTGGAAATAAAATCAGTAATGTAAGGCCAACTATTCTTGAGGAGTTCAAAATCTACCTTCAAACCCTGTAATGCCCAAGCATAAATTGCTACCACCAGGCAGAATATCAGTAGGCGACTCAGCCAAGCAAAACGCTTCCAAAGAATTGCAAAGTGCTTCATTTTCAGTAGACAGCGTAAAAAAATTCTTCCACTCCTCACACTCCTCACACTCCTCACACTCTCCACCTCCCCATCACCCCACTGCCCCTAATCCCCAGAGGGGGCCCCGAGTTCCCCATTCCTTACCCTCTCATCCCAGAAAACTGGGCTTGCAAATTCTCACAAACACCGTCATAAACAATACGTCCAGCATCCAAGACGATCGCTCGTTGGGCGTATTCTGCTGCTATGCCCAAATCATGCAAAACTGTGACAATGGTTATGCCTTGTTGGGAATGTAATTGAGATAAAGTATCCATCACCTGTTTACAGGCCATGACATCTAAACCTGTAATCGGTTCATCGGCTAGGAGTATCTGGGGAGATTGAATTAAAGCCCGAGCGATCGCTACCCGTTGTTGTTGTCCACCGCTAAGTTGACTAGTTTTTTGATAGGCTTGCGCTCTTAAACCGAGCTGTTCTAATATCTCCAAAGCTTGACGGCGATCATGTTTAGGAAAGCCAAATAATGTTTGCCAAGTTGTGCGTATACCAAGCTTGCCACACAATACATTATCGATCGCCGGAAGTTGACGAATTAGCCCCCCACCTTGAAATAACATCCCAATATCCTGCCGGATTTGCGGTAGAGTGCGGGGATTAACTTGTACACCATTGATATTTATGTTTCCTCGTTCTAATGGTACTAGTCCAACAAGCGATCGCAGCAATGTAGACTTACCCGCACCATTTAGTCCTAGCAAAGCCACAAACTCACCATGATGAATCTGACAACTAATCCCATTTAAGATGGGACGCTGTAATGATGGCGAATATGCTGTTTTTAAGTTGTGACACTCAATGGCAGGAGACATGTTGAAGGAGGTGGGAACTCGGGGTCCCCTCTGGGGATTAGGGGCAGTGGGGAGGGGGGAGTAGTAAACTACTAACCACTCACTACTAACTCTGTTACGGTTGAATTCCTGCTAGTTGCAGGGCATTACGCAGAGGTGCTAGGTGTTGGTTGTGGTCAATTTTGACCAATTCTGTTGAGTTATATAAATTACGCAGCAACTGGTTGTTTTGTGGCTGATTCAACAACAGCATAGCATTGATGATTTTGTTGCGGGTAGCGACGGGAACATCATCATCAATAGCGACGCCGTGAGCAGGAACACCGGGGATTTTGTGCAGAATTCGCAGTTGATTCTTTTCTGCTTCTGTAATGTATGGGGGGTTAAGAGCATACTCTGAGACAGCAGCCACATCCGCTTGACCACGTAATACAGCTTGTATTGCTTTGCTGTAGTTACCACCGTAGGTAACTTGTCCGAAGAAATCATTTAAGCGATCGCGGTTTGGTACAAGTCCCTGTTTCACAAGTTCACCAGTTGGAAAAATAAACCCAGAGCCAGAAGTGGGGGAAGTGAAAGCCATTCTTTTGCCGCGCAATTGTGTCAAAGTGGCTTTAGCTGTAGACTGTGTTTTCAGCGGGCTATTTTTGGGAACAACAAATACGGAGTTATACGTATATTTCCCTGAATAAGTGGGGCGGACTTCCGCTAAATACAACCGAGCATTTGCCAATTGTTCTGCTTTCAAAGCTGGACGGCTACTCAAGAAAGCTATATCAGCACGATTAGCTCTTAAAGCTTCTACTGCTGCGGTGTCATCACCGATCTGTGCTTTGACCGGAACTCCTAATTGTTTAGATAAAAACGCAGCTACGGCATTAGCTTTATTTTGCAAATCTGTAGAGTCAGAGCGACTAGGAAAAATAACCACTAATTCATTGGTTTTTCTTTGGGCAAGTAAGGTTTGCTCTTTTTGGTCAGGAATTAGATTGGCGATCGCTGATTTCTCTCCAAATGTACTGGCAATCATACCTGCAAGGGCAACAGATGCGACACTTACACCCAAAACACCCTTCGTCATGAGTCTCATTATCTTTCTCCACCAGGAATTTTTATCAGTAATTATGCGAATTTATTGCAATTGTTTTTGTTAAAACTTTAGAGTTTTCAAGAATTAAAGTCAAGATGAATTGTGTAAAAACTTGAGATATGGGTTAATGAAAACAATATCTCTGATTGCTGGCAGAAGTGAGGAGTGCGTAGTGAAACGACACAGCAAAAATAGTGCAATAAATCAATCTCTTCTTTTATCTGTGTGTTCTTTCTTGCCTCATGCGGTCTATTAATGCACTATCTTAAGGCAGTCGCGCCAATATTTACAGTGAGTGGAGCAGAAAATCCACTTCTTATGTAAGTGGGAGGATGTCTAAACAATATATGGACGTAACTGGATTCGAACCAGTGACCTCTACGATGTCAACGTAGCGCTCTAACCAACTGAGCTATACGTCCGCACCTATGCTAGTATAACATAATTTTTTGGCTGTAAGCAAGTTTTGCAGACAATTTATTTTTGTCTATTTTTATAGCGCGCCACTTAGCCTTATTGGTGCTGAAAGTGGAAGCTGGCGTGATTCGTTACAATATGATCACAAGTCTTCGTCTGATTGCCACAATTCTGATTCAGGTGTCAAGGAATTATGCGCCAAAAAGTCTTAGCCTGGTTAGCTGAGAACGTTCCGAGTTCACGGATTAATCACATTCTCAGAGTCGAACAGATGGCGGTGGAATTAGCTCAACATTATCAATTAGATAGAGAACAAGCTGCCACGGCTGGGCTAATGCATGATTTGGCAAAATATTTTCCATCCAAAAAACTTTTGCAGATGGCAGAGTTGGCTGGGTTGGAAATAGACGAGGTGATGGTAGCATCACCCCATCTGTTACATGCAGATGTCAGCGCCATCGTCGCCAGAGAGACTTTTGGTGTACAAGATGAAGAAGTATTACAAGCGATCGCCAATCACACTTTGGGTAGACCAGGCATGAGTCCACTCTCTTGTATCGTATTTTTAGCAGATACTCTCGAGCCGGGACGGGGTGACTCTGCTGAATTACAAGCTTTAAGAAAAACAAGTTTTGCAAATCTGGAACGGGCTGTTTGGTTAACCTGCGATTACACATTCAAATTCTTGCTAGAAAGCCCTAGTCTGATTCATCCACGCGCGATCGCCACTCGCAATTGGTTTTTACAAAAGTCGAAAACTAAACAGCCAATTATGACAACAACTGTATAGACTGCTGTTTTTTTGTTAGTATTCAAAAAAACCAGCTCATACAGTTGCAGTTCAATGCTCATTTGTCAGTAATTGTAAAAATTTGCCAATAAACAAAGAAGCAGCTGAGGTTTAATGTCTGATTATTTCCAAGCCAACTTTCCATTACAATCACTTACTGTCCAAAAAAGTGCGCTCACAAGCCCACAAATTGACACTAATGACACCAGTGAAAATGTAGTCGCAACCATTGCTGAAGCAGCATCAGACCGGAAAGCAGGTGATATTTTAATACTGAGAGTAGCAGATGTATCTTATCTAGCAGACTACTTTGCATTCATGACCGGTTATTCCAGGGTGCAAGTCAGGGCGATCGCCGAAGCAGTAGAAGATCAAGTACAACAAGAGTGGCAAAAACGTCCCTTACGGGTAGAAGGAAAAGCAGAAGGGACTTGGGTAGTGCTAGACTATGGCGATGTCATCGTCCACATTATGATGCCAAAAGAGCGTGAGTTTTATAATTTAGAAGCCTTTTGGGGTCATGCAGAACGTGTCGAGTTTCCAACATCCAACGATGGTGGGGGGTAAATCAACATGATCAAGTCTTCAGTCTCAAACTGCCCGGTTCCTACTGAGCAACAACCACTGAATGAGTACGAAGAGTTGAAATCTTCTTGGTTATTTAGTGATTGCACCTTAAACTGGCGTGACTACATCAGAAAAATAGCTTGGATCTGGGGTTTATCTTGTGTACTCGCAGCTCCAGTAGCAGCAGCAAGCTTTACTCCACACAAGTACACGCTCCAGTTTGTTCTCTGTGGTGCTGCCGGAGGAAGTATTGGTGTCGTACTGGTACTGTTACGGTTATATTTGGGTTGGTCTTATGTGCGCGATCGCCTTGCCAGTCCCATTATATTTTATGAAGAATCGGGCTGGTACGACGGTCAAACCTGGACAAAACCGTTAGAAGTACTCAATCGCGATCGCTTAATTGTCACCTATGAAATTAAACCAATCATTAAACGGTTACAAATTACCTTCGCTGGCTTGGCTGTGTTCTTCGTTGTTGGTACGATAGTTTGGCACTTAATTTAAATAGTCATTGGTTGGTGGTTGATAGTTGCTAGTTGTTAGAAAAAACAACACACAAAAAACAACTACCAACAAAATGATGACATATAACAAAATCACCATAGATAACTACCCATGACAATGGGAAAACGAACCCAAGCCGCCACATTAGAAGTTAGATTACTGCGCGAAGGCATTATAGAATCAAAGCATATAGTCCAAGCAGTCGTATGCGACGAACGGGGACGGGTGCTGTCGGTTGCTGGCAATGCTGAAACCGCCACCTTTGTCCGTTCCGCCCTCAAACCATTTCAAGCTCTGGCTGTCACCACTACAGGGACACTAGAGCGCTATGATTTGAGCGATCGCGACTTAGCAATCATCACTAGTTCCCACAAAGGCACAATTCAGCAAGTCCGTCAGGTATTTAATATTCTCTGGCGGGCTGATATTGATCCCTCAGCATTGCAATGTCCAACTCCTGAAGGCAAGCGTAGCCCCCTAGAATATAACTGCTCTGGAAAACACGCCGGAATGTTAGCCGTATGTCAACAGTGTAATTGGTCTTTAAACAACTACTTACAGCGCAAACACCCTGTACAGCAGCTGATTATTACCAAAATAGCAGAATTGCTAAAAATGCCAGCTGAAGAATTTATCAGCGCTCATGATGACTGCGGCGCACCCACATATCTCATGCAACTGGCGCAAATGGGGTATTTGTATGCTCTGCTAGCTTCTCGCAGTAATTTGGATATGGAGCGGATAGTCCGAGCCATGACTCATCATCCCACGATGGTGGCAGGAGATGGAGAATTTGACACCGAACTGATGCGTTTAACTCCAGGAGAACTGGTAAGTAAATCCGGTGCGGAAGGAGTGCAGTGTATAGGCAGACTCGGTGAAGGTATGGGACTGGCAATAAAAGTTATAGATGGAGCCAAACGGGCAAAATATGCTGCTGCCATTCACTTGCTTCAGCAGATGGGTTGGATTAGTCCTAGCGTTGCCCAAGCCTTATCAGAAAAGTTTATGAACCTCGGTAAATACAAGCGTCTAGAAGTCATTGGAGAATTATCACTTTTATAGTTGCCAATTTTTAGTCTTTGCTGTTATAGTGGAGAAGAAGGAGCGACGCGGGATAGAGCAGCCTGGTAGCTCGTCGGGCTCATAACCCGAAGGTCAGTGGTTCAAATCCACTTCCCGCCACCAAATAAAAACAAAGCCCTACAGTCACAGAGATTGTAGAGCTTTGTTTTTGATTATGGATATTGTTGTAGTTCAAAACAGTTAGTGCTTAGAGACGCGAGGAACATCGCGTCTGTACAATAGTGGTTAGTAGTTAGTTGTTTTACTCCTCATACTCCTCATACTCCTCATACTCCTCACACTCCAACCTTACGGGAAGCCCTCCGGGTACTCTTCGAGAAGCCAGGCTTCGCCCGTCTACGGGGGTTCGCAATCGTGACGGGAAGCGGAGCCAGTGCGGTGGACGGGTCTCCCGGCATAAAGCACCTGGCGTCCAAGACTGCGACCCCCTCACCGCTACGCGTCTACACACTCCTCACACTCCCATCTACCCTTGCAATTCTTCACTTAAACCCTGTTCCAACATATTCAATAAACTATCCATATCTCTCCCGACTTCTGCAAAACATTCTGGTGGTGCTGGTTGTGGCTCATAATGGATCAGCTTGATTTGCTCTTTGCCAATAGCAACCATGACAACTTCAACTTCTGGTTGATAATGTTCTATGATTCCCAAGACTTCCTGGAGTCTATTTTCCACACTCTCATTTAATTTTTCGATGGTCTCTTTGGGACAATACACAAATCGCGGTTGAGGCTGTAGATCAATACCAATAGTACCCTGAGTGTCACCATTTTCTAACCACAAACCCCAAGCTAGTGCTGCTAATTCTCGCTGATGTACTTTGACAAATTGATCTAGTTGGCGACGCCATTGGTTGTTAGGTGATTCTGGTTGGGTAGTACCAAATATCATGTCAATTTTGGATTTTGGATATATTGGATTTTAGGTTACTTCAAACCCGATTGTACACACCAGAGACTTGTATAAACTTCGTTTTGCTCTAACAGTTGTTCATCAGTTCCAGACTCAAGAAATCGTCCGTATTCCATAACGTAGATACGATCAGCATTGCGGATATTAGAAAGACGGTGAGCGATCGCAATTGTTGTTCTGGTCTATTACCAGAAGAAACTAACTTAAGGATGATTTTGACACTGCATTAGGTCAACGCTCAGAAAAATATGGAATAATAGTTTTGGATACTGGCGTGTTAACTTAACTTTTTCTCCGGAATTTGCAATAGCAGTAGAGGAAAAACAAATTGCTGAACAAAGAGCGCAAAAGCTGTTTACATAGCACAAGAAGCACAGGCAGAAATTAATCGTACTAAAGGCAAATCAGAAGCTCAAAGACTTTTAGCGCAAACTTTAAAAGCTCCAGGAGGGCAATTAGTTTTGCAAAAAAAAGCAATTGAAACTTGGAAGAACAGCGGCGCTCAAATGCCACAAGTTCTGTTAATTGCTAAAGACTCACAAAGTAGTGTTCCTTTCCTTTTCAATGTGAGTAATATACAAGATTAAGCCTTAACTTGTCTTGGGCAAGAGGGTAATTCCCTAAAAAGAAAGCGCACATCAACACAGATAATAAACCGATATATGTCAAGTAGAAATCAAACTAATTTCACAGTTGCTGAAGCTAAAAAAGTTCTCAATAAATTTAACTGTGTAGACATAGCACCACAAATCAAACCATCAGAAAAATCCTTAATTCGTGAGGCTTTACTTTTGATTGCCAAATTATCTGATTATCAAATTTTAGGGATTTGCGCTGACACTGAAGAAGAAGGAATACTGGCAATGAAAACTTATTCCCTCGCGTTAGGATATGAACCACCAAGTAATTTACCTAAAATTGATGGGTCTGTTTATATCAAATTAAACGGCAAAAATGGCGTGTGTCATATTGATACTTATTTTGGCCATCATCGCGGGGTGTTGGTATCTTGTCAATCTTATGATTCAGAGGGAATTAATGAGATGTACGGTCATTTACCCTTGGATTTATTTGTTTAACTATTAGCATATTATTACAGTAGGCCTGCCTTTTCAAAATGCGAGCATCATAGCAGTTCTCGTTTAGATGAAGTACAACTTTATCGGTGTGTATCTGTGTACCCTGCGGGAAGCCTATGAGCGCGTCTACATCTGTGTTCGTTTTATTTCTCAGAACTATTGAACCGCCAAGACGCCAATAACGCCAAGGATTCGTAGAGTGTGGTAAGTCCTATCTCTGTACTGCACTCAACTGCAAACCGCTATAAATATCAAGATTTTCTTCGTGCTCTTTGCGTCTTTGTGGTTCAAAAAATTTTTAACCGCGAAGAAACGAAGGACGCGAAGTTTAAATGAGCAATAACTAATGACTAGATTAATATGAGTATTATTACACTACAATCAGTTCAAAAAGATTTTGGTATTAAAGAAATTTTTAGAGATGTCAGTTTTAGTTTAGATGCTAATGATAAAGTCGGTTTAATTGGCACTAATGGTTCTGGTAAATCAACTCTATTAAAAATGATTTCTGGATTAGAACCGATTGATGGAGGGCAAATTTTAGTTAATTCTGGTGCGAAGATTATTTATTTACCCCAACAGCCAGATTTAGATGAGAATCACACTGTTTTAGAGCAAGTCTTTGCTGACAGTGGTGAAAATATGGCTTTGGTGCGTGAGTATGAAGAAATATCTGATAAGCTGGCTCACTATCCAGAAGATAATCAGCTCATGTCGCGTCTTTCGGTGGTAATGCAGCGTATGGATGCGACTGGTGCTTGGGAGTTGGAAACCAACGCCAAAATTATTCTTTCTAAGTTAGGGATTACGGATTTTAATGCTACTATTGGGACTTTATCTGGGGGTTATCGTAAGCGTATTGCTTTAGCTACAGCTTTGCTATCAGAACCAGATTTGTTATTAATGGATGAACCAACAAACCATCTAGATGCAAATTCGGTGGAGTGGCTACAAAGTTATTTGCAGCGTTATCGTGGCGCACTTTTATTGATAACTCACGATCGCTATTTTTTGGATCGTGTCACCAACCGGATTATTGAGATAGATAGGGGTGATATTTACACCTATTCTGGTAACTATTCTTACTACCTGGAAAAGAAAGCCGAAGCAGAAGAAAGTGCTGTTAGTAGTCAGCGTAAGTTTCAAGGGGTATTGCGACGAGAGTTGGAATGGTTGAAAAGGGGGCCAAAAGCCAGAAGTACGAAGCAAAAAGCGAGAATAGCTCGCATTCGTGATATGCAAGCGACGGAGTTTAAACAAACTCAAGGTAAAGTTGATATTTCTACAGCCAGCCGTCGCATTGGTAAGAAGGTAATTGAACTGAATAATATCTCAAAGGGGTATGGCGATGCCTTCGGCAACCCCTTCGGTGTACGCACTTTGATTAAAGATTTTACCTACGAATTTAGTCCTGAAGACCGGATTGGTATTATTGGTGGTAACGGTGCGGGTAAATCTACTTTAATGGATATAATCACCGGGCGGGTGCAGCCAGATGCAGGTAGTGTAGATATTGGTGCGACGATTCATATTGGCTATTTTGATCAGCACTCTGAAGAATTGCTGACTGCTTTAAATGAAAATCAGCGTGTGATTGATTATATTAAGGAAGAAGGGGAATACGTCAAAATAGCCGACGGTACTAAAATCACTGCTTCCCAAATGTTGGAAAGATTTTTATTTCTGGGGAATCAGCAGTATGCACCTATTCATAAACTTTCTGGTGGGGAAAAACGGCGGTTGTTCTTATTGCGTGTGTTGATCAGCGCGCCGAATGTTTTGATTTTAGATGAACCGACTAATGATTTAGATGTCCAGACTTTGGCGGTACTAGAAGAATATTTAGAGGATTTTAACGGTTGTGTAATAGTGGTATCTCATGATCGCTATTTTCTGGATCGCACTGTAGATACCATTTTTGCTTTGGAAGAAGGAGGAGTCATTCGCCAGTATCCTGGTAATTACTCAGTCTATCTCGATTACAAAAAAGCCGAAGAAGAAAAACAACAAGCGACTAACAATACAAAGGAAAAGCCAAAAAATCAACAGACACAGCCAACAGAGACTCAACCCAAACAAGCAGCTAAGAAAAAGCGTTTATCAACTTGGGAAAGGCGGGAGTTTGAGCAGTTGGAAGATAAAATTGCTCAATTAGAAGCCGAGAAAGCAGAAGCAGAAAAAGCAATGGCGAATGTTCCCGCAGGGAATTATACGCAGGTGCAAAAGTTGTATGAACAGGTGGAAGCACTCAAGCAAGCGATTGATCAAGCGACAGAACGGTGGTTAGAATTAGCGGAGATTGAGTCTTAGGAACGGGAATGGGAAAGTGTGGGGAGACAAGGGTGAAAAATTTGTTCCCTAAATAGAGGGGTGGGTTAATTTTTACAAGTCGATATTGCTGTTTTATAGGCTCTGTCGTGAGAATTTGATCAGCAATATCATTGATATGTTCTGGTTCGTTTTCGCTTCTGGGACGAGTGCACAAAACTCTCATGAATTATCCTTAATGGTGATTCTTGTTACATCAAAGATGATAATGAGAAAAATATCAGTTTTAAACAAGACAGCGTTACACATGCTTGCATCTTAACAACAAGAACCCCGACTTCTTGAAGGATGCAACTGGCAAATAACGGGTATCACAAAAAATATATTCATCTTCTCCAACCAAAAAAGCACACAAAAAATCCATCAGTGTCCATCTGTGTGCATCTGTGTTCATCGGTGTTCGTTTTTCCAGACTTAATTTTTGCTACGCCAACATCAAGGTTTTAGTTGGCTTTTTGAAGGACTTTAGCCTCGAAGATAAACATGTGGTTCTAGTTAAATCTCAAATGGTTCCATTACCTTGTTAAACCACTCTCCTTGAAACCATTCAGCAACCAGTGGTTTGACAACAAACTTGGGTGGAGTGCCACCTCTAACGTCAATTCGCACACATGAGTATGGCAGCCGCTTGAAAATATCGTATCCATTGCGACCAACAAATAAAAGTGAATCCGCAATTTTACGAATAGGACTTCCTTCTAGATACTCAAAAGTCTCCATTAACTCTGTCCCTTCCTCTCGCTGACGACGGGGACGACGACCACTTCCACCGCAGACTATACAATTGAGGTGAGAGTCAGCATAGCCAGTATCGGTAGTGCGGAGATATTCCAGGCAATGAGCATGACCATTTAAAATTAAATCGACAATGGGACGTCCCTGAGTTACCGAACCAAGAGTTTGTGCCACACTATCAAATACCCAACGCAAACGCCGACGCACTGCTAAAGTTTGGGCTTGATGCCATTTACTCGCCTCGGTGACGTAGGGGGGATGGTGGAAATAAACTACTCGTCCCCGTACCTCTTGGGTATGCCAAGATGCAATTAGCCTTTGCTTAAACCATTCCAATTGTTCAAAGTCGGTGGCTGGTTCGTGGTGAGATGTGAGTTGTTTTTCGATGTCTATTTTGACTTCATCAATTTGATATAACTTGGCTTTAAGGGCGTCGAGTCTTTCCGCTTCTTCAGGATTATCTGGGTTGAGCCGATCGCACGCTTCCAAAATTTGCATTTCTTCGTTTTCAATCTCGTGGCGGCGCTTCTCTAGTTGACGGCGACTGCTTTCTCCTTCTTTAGTTGCAGGTAGCGGTGATGGGGCGTTAAAAGTATTCGAGTCAAGGGCGAAAAAGTCAATCCCGCCGTAGCGAAAAGTGTAATAACGGTTGGGTAGACGGGTAAAACGTCCAGGTTCGTAGCGCAAACACCGTCCCGTGTCTGTTTTGGCGGTGTAGTGTTCGTCGAGGTGAAATTCTAACTGTTCTCTAGAATGGAACGCTTTGAGATAATCCAAAAATGCCCGTGCATAGGCATCTCCTTGATAGGAACCATGCCAACCAATTTCAATATCTTTGTAGCGGAACAAGCGGCGTAGTGGTAACGTACTTCCTGCTAGAAGCCGATACATCAACGGTACATCATAGTAATCATGATTACCCAGAACTGGTAGAATCGGAGTTTGAAAAACCATGCGATCGTAGAGAATACGCTTGTAGTTTTCTCCACCCTTGATGAACTCGCGGTAAGGTTCGATAAAATTTCGGGGGTAATACTCGTGGGAACCAACAATATAAATTACATCACCCGTATGCAAGACAAAACTACATTCCTCTTGGTGCGGTAGCATCAGTTCCGCAACTTGACGCTGGGGGTGGTGTTGGTAATATGATTTTGTCCCACTATCGCCGATAACCATAAACGAAAATTCTGGATTATCCGAATTGTGATCGTCGATCACCATGCAAGTTTGATCAATTCCGCGCTGGACAATACTTGCATTACCCCAGCGCACCCGTTCTTTCATCTTTTGAATTTTTACAGGTATCGACGGTTCAGAAATGAATTTCATTGGCGATCGCTCCCAGAATGCAGAACTTTCTCAATTTCTGCTTGCATTCCGATTGTATCTATTGGTGATTGGTTGTTGGTTGTTAGTGGTTAGTAGTTAGTGGGTACAGACGCGATGTTCCTCGCGTCTGTACAATAGTGGTTAGTAGCTAGTGGTCAGAACCTCCCCATCTCCCTAACTCTGTCAGATAAAACGCGATCGCACAATTATTTATCTTCTTGGCTACTCAATAGTTTTAATTTATCAGCCGGTTCTATGCTCGAACCATACAATTCAACGAATCTTCTAAATAGCCACATTGTTTCGTGTTGGCAAATCCTATTTAAGCTGATTAAACAGTCTATATTTCTTTTCGCAAGTGCACGTAGATAGGGTAAAAAATCTTCATACAGTGTCAGACAAGAGGCAAAATGTAAGATAATTTGCATTACAGGCTTGGGCCACCCTAGATCACTGTAAATATCTACGAAAAACTTATGGGCATTACTACTTAAGGGAAGAGCATTGAATATAACAATTATTCTTTTATTATTATAAACTGGAATGCTCAATTCCACAGTAAAAGGTGTATGCAATATTAAATCTACTTCAACTATTGGCTGTCTCCAAATTCTTAAAATATTGACACCTGATACAGCTAATACGCTTTGAAACTTTAGCACTCCACCATTGTTTGTAGCCTGAACATAATTAACATCAACGACCTTTAAATTATTCAAGCTGAAGCTGTGAACAGTTTCCAAATGTTTTAAATTTAACAGATGATAGATTTGGCAGAGATAGGGAAAAGGTAGAGTATACGCCTGACTGATTATATGTTGCCTTTGCAACTCAAGCATTCTATCTCTAACTGTGGATAATGCCTCATGGCGATAATGACTTAAGTCAGTTTGATCACTTGAACAAACACCTTCATCATCATTCAAGCTTTCATCTGGCTTTAAAAACAACCAACTCAAGAATAAAAAAGAGATTGCACATATTTGTAGAATCTCTACCGGAGATAAATAACCATCAGCAAACGCAGCCACACCTCTATCGGTGACTCCAAACATCCAAGAAAAAATACCCCAAAACCAAATATTATTTTTGAGGTTTGCGAGTAACAGAGAAATTTCTACAGTTTGATGATTTCTAGTATATTTACAGACATTGTTGGGTGACATATTACTAGTCATAGCAGTTAAAAATTAGATCTTTACTTTATGAGACAGCACTAAAACATTGCCTGTATTGAAGTTACTGTTATGACTTAAGCTTGCTCATTTTATACTTTAAAAAGCATCTTTCTTAAGAAACAATCCTAAATTTATTTTACTGCTTCATTGGATATAAGGATTTCGGTTTTGCGAAAAAACTAGCAAACACAACTACTCTTCTTATACTTCTTAAGTAGTAATTAATGATTGTATAGTCAAACGTTTAGTACAACTTACCAGCAACTCAATTACAGTTATGTTCATCGTGAGCATTGTGTTAAAAGCGATCGCCATTCCAACCTTGTATCTTTAATTCTGTGAAAATTTTGGGATTCGACTTAGTGTCTTAGTGTCTTGGTGGTGGAAAAAGAATATTAGAAACACAAAGACACAAAGACACCAAGAAAAACTCATCTTCAAGACTTACACCCGAATCTCTCCCCATCCCTACTAATACCCCGCCGCTTGCAAATAAAACAGCTTCGCATATTTGCCTCCAGCCTGCAATAATTCCTCGTGATTTCCCTCTTCTACCACTTCCCTGCTTCAATCACCAGAATTTTGTCAGCCATCCGCACTGTGGAAAAACGGTGAGAGATTAAAAACACAATTTGATTTTTGGTGAGGGCGCGAAAATGGTTGAAAATCTCGTTCTCAGCGCCAAAGACTGCTGATGTCGGTGTAGGTCTTTGGTGTGGCTGGATTTACGCCACATTAATAAATCCAGTAGAAAATAAACCTGCACAGGTAGGTGGGTTTTGTCTGTGTAGCCCCAGTCTTTTGAGAGCAATCTATAGAAGTAGAGTTTTAATAAAAACTTATAATATAAGTGTATATATTGAAAAATCTCAAGAAAATTTCTTGAGATTTAAAATCATTGAGAAATACCAGCAAATGAAAATCTAACTAGTCGCATTAGACACCATCAAAATTTCCTGCGCCCGAGCAATATTTTGCCGCACCGACTCCGCTGAAACACGCACTGCTGCCATCTCCTCGTCACTAAGATCCAATTCTAATACACTGGCAATTCCACCACATCCCAACCGACAGGGAACACCGATCGCCACATTTTCTAAACCGTATTCTCCCATAAGAGCTACTGTTACAGGTAACAAACGCGACTGATTTAATAAAATCGATTCCACCATCATGGAAGTAGCAGAAGCAGGGGCAAAAAACGCACCGCCTGTTTGCATTAATTCCACAATTTCTGCACCGCCGTGGCGGGTGCGTTCTACCAAGCGTTCGATTGTAGCTTGATCTAGCAATTCTGTCAGCGGAATGCCATTTACAGTAGCAAAGCGTGGTAGGGGAACCATCAAATCGCCGTGGCTACCGAGAACCATCGTCTTGACATCACGTGGTAATACCCCCAGTTCCATTGCAATGAAAGTTTCAAACCGGGCCGAGTCTAACACGCCTGCCATACCCATGATGCGATCGCGTGGTAATCCTGTTGCTTGCCATGCTAAATATGTCATCACATCCAAAGGATTGGTGACGATAATAAATATGGCATCGGGAGAATGAGCGATCGCTTGCTTAGCCGCTTCCACAACAATCTTGGCATTTGTCCGCAACAAATCATCGCGACTCATACCTGGTTTGCGGGGAAACCCTGCCGTAATTACCACTATCTCCGAACCAGTCGTATCGGCATAGTCATTAGTACCGATAATCTGACGGTTATGCATTTCAATTCCCCTCGCCTCCATCAAATCTAGTGCTAGTCCTTGGGGCATTCCCGGAACGATATCCAGTAACACCACATCTGCAAGGTTTTTTTCAGCAATGCGTTGGGCAAGGGTACTGCCAACTCTACCAGCACCAATAATGGTGACACGGGGTGAATAACACAGAATCTGGGAGGAAGGGGAAGTATACATAATTTTTTACTGATAATTTTACTTAAACTCTTCAAGCTGATCTAAACGCAACCAAATATTTGGTGTTGGTACTTTCCCAAACTTGACAAAGGCATAATCACCTTTGATATCTACGATTTCGCCTTTACTGTCAAATATATAATCAGGAAAGCGAGTATCACTGGCTTTTGCTTCTACGCTGTTTTCTAACTTCTCGCGAATCACGCGAACCATATCTCCACGTTTTACAGGCATAAATTCCCCTCTTGAGTGTATCGATTGCTATACAGGATTCTATCTTGGGAAGTGTAGTTAGTAGTTAGTAGTTAGTTGTGAGGAATCATCAACCACTAACCACTAACCACTAACAATTACCGTTGACACTGCAAACAAAAATGACTGGATCTACCAGCTAATCTTGTCCGTTGAATCACAGTCCCGCAAACACGACAGGGTTCGCCAGCACGATTGTAAACCCATGCTACACCACCGTAGTTACCGTTAATGCCCTTGACGTTGAGGAAATTACTAAAAGTCGTTCCACCAGCTTTGATACTAGTTTCTAATACTTTTATTATGTGCGATCGCAGCTTTTCGATTTGCTCTCGCTGCAAATCTATACACATTGTTTCTGGTAGTATGCCACTCATAAACAAGGCTTCATCGGCATATATATTACCTAATCCTGCCACTACAGATTGATCTAATAAGGCGGTTTTGATCGGGCGACGTCTGTTTTTGAATTTCTCGGCTAGATACTCAACTGTAAATTCTGATGAAAAGGGATCTGCTGCTAGTTTTGCTAAACCAGTGATAATGCTTTCTGGTGCTTGATTTGCTGACACCCACCACATTTGACCAAAGGTACGCTGATCAACAAAGCGCAATTCCCACCCATCTTGAAAGAATAATCTGACTCGGGTGTGCTTGTGTAATGGTTCGTCTTGGCGTAGCCACAGTAGTTGACCCGTCATACGTAGGTGAACGCCCAAGTAACTGGTGGGGGGAGTGGGGAAAGACAAGGAAGCAATATCTCCTCCAAGTCGTCCCCCTTGTGCCCCGTGTCCTCCTTGTACCTTCACTCCCTTGTCTATTAAAGGAAGAGTAAGTTCGGCGAGGAGATATTTACCGCGACGATGCCAAGTAGAGATCGCACTTCCCTGGATACCAGTAACAAAATCATCTACTGAAAACGGATAAGCGATCGTCCGATGCAGCAGTACGTCCCCACCCGTGATTTCTTGGTTGAGGGTCAATTCATTTAGACCCCGTCGGACTGTTTCAACTTCAGGCAACTCAGGCATCTAAGCTAATTATTGACAACAAGCTTATTGTGACAAGTACTGCGGTTTTTTGGCAGACACTAAAATCGGGAGTAGTCGACAGCGAGTATAGAATCAAAGCCTTGACTCTCTACCCTCTGCTTTACTCCCGAAAATCACCCCATTAAGTTTTTTTGGAGGTTTCTAACCCTTAGGCTTTTTTAGCTTTTGCCTTTGGCGCTTCCACTTCTACTAATTCGTCTTGAGCAAAGTTATTTGTGTTCACGCCAGCATAATTCACTTTATCAAAGCGGACAATCACTGGGTATTTGCTAGTACCACCTTGCTCGATAGATGCAACAGTGCCTACATCCTGAAACCAGTAGGATTCTGGACGGAGAATGCGTACTTTAGAACCACGTTGAACCATGAGTTTGTTCCCTTTTTATTATCAATTGCCAACGTATTAAGGCTAATTGATTTCACTGTACAATCACAGCGCCTCTGGCAGAAGCTTTGTTAAGTTATTTGTCATTGGTCAATGGTCAATTGTTAGTGGTTAGTAGTTAGTAGTTAGTAGTTAGTGGTTGGTTGTTAGTTGTTTAATATTTACTCCTCACACTCCTCACACCCATCACCCCATCTCCCCATTGCCCCCCAACCCCACAAAGTGGGGACCCCTAGCCCCCCATCTCCCCATCTCCTAACAAATGGGGTGTCACACCCTCCTTGACAATCCCCTAATCATGGAATATCCTTCAGTCGCAAACAAAAATTTTTTGTTAACCTATGCTTTGGTTAAAACAAATACACTACCCTCGTTACCCCTGCCAATTCGTAAGTCGTTATCTAAATAAGTGATATCCAACCAGCCTTGTTGTTCGTTGCTGTTGAGAGAAAAATCAATCGCAGTCAATTTCTGACCAGCTTCTATTTGTTGGATATATTTATCAGGAGACTTGTAGTTAATTAAACGTTGGAAGCCAACTATTGATCGCTCAAATTTAACTTGGACACGCCGCCCTGAAACTGGTTCAAATTTAGCAGCGACGCTAATTAAACCTTCAAGTAGCGGTAAACCATAAATTTCAGCTATGTTGTAAACGCTATTGGTGTTAACACGAATACACTGATAGATTTCTCCAAGTTTATATAAAGGAAAGCGATCAAGATTCAAAAGAGCCTTGCTGGTGGTGTAAAGAAGTCGCCAATTGCCATCAAGTAAATCACCAGCTTCCAGCGGACGCGGTGTGGGGTTTAGGTCTTCTAAGTTGGCGATCGCGACTAAAATAGCTTGCTTATCCTGTTCGCTTGCCAAAAGACCACGATTTTTACCAGCAATTGCTTGTAATAAAGTTGCTTTTGTGAACATCACCTGTCACCTAAAACAGTATTAGTCTCAATCAAGGACAACAAGAAGTTAATATCTTTGTGTATTGCACTGTATCAATAAGCTTTTTGCAGAAGCTAGGAAAACAGAAAAGCCAAACAACTAAAGGTATTAATTTTTCCTTTACCCTTACTCTTTAACTTTTACCCAAAATTACTTACTGTAATTGTTACTTTTGCAAGATGCCTAATCACAAAGTTACTGTCACTATTTACTTAGATTGATAGTAAAAACAAAAAATTTTGTCGGATTTTGGAAGTAACTCGTTGAATGATCAACTAAAATCTTCCGTATCAAGTGATAGACTCTTAATGTCAAGCTATGATGGCACTCCTTGTATCCTAAGTCTAATATGCTAAATTCCCCATTACGCGAAGAACCTCGCAATCAACGTGCTGCTGTAATACCATTAAAGCAAGAGTCCTCCATTTTGGATTGGTTGCAAAATAGTGGTCGTCTGATAGCGCGTGACACCCAAGAGCCAGATTTTAGTGAAGATAACGAAGAAGAAATTGCGGAATTTTTGGGTGGTGATGACGGTATAGCCGATTATGACTTTGATGACGATGATGATATCGTTCCAGACGAAGAGTAGTCAGTAAAGACTAAAGAGTCAACATCTTAACGAGTCCCTATTGTTCATCTGTCGTACAAGTGTGGAGTGAGGGGAAACAACCGTGGACGCTAAATTATCTCCTGACCAGGGGTTGAATATTTCTGGCATAGGTTTAGTTTCTGTTTTAGGTGTAGGGTTAAGTGTCACAGCATTAGTTTTGGATGGCATGGCAAATAGATTGCCGTGGGCTAACACTTTTTCCCTCACCTTGCCATTTCTTTTATGCGCTGTCATTTCAGCAGCCGTGGGCTTTTTTGTTGTGCCAATGCTGCAAGCACTCAAAACAGGGCAAATAATTCGCGAAGACGGCCCCCAAGCCCACTTGAAAAAAGCAGGTACGCCGACAATGGGTGGTATCTTTTTTGTTCCTGTTGGGGTGATAGCTGCTTGTATATTATCAAACTTTAATACAAATGTATTGGCAGTTTCGGGATTGACGTTAGGTTACGGATTAATTGGCTGGCTCGACGATTGGCAAATTTTGCGCCGTAAATCCAACAAGGGTATTTCCCCTCGGATGAAGCTTTTTCTACAGATTGGCTTTGCGGTTCTTTTCTGTTTATGGCTGCTTTTTAATCAACCTGCTAATATCACAAATTTAGCTTTACCTTTGGGCTTCTCTTTACCTTTAGGCTTACTGTTCTGGCCTCTAGCAGGCTTTGTATTAGTAGCAGAGAGCAATGCTACTAACTTAACAGATGGTATTGACGGATTGGCAGCAGGAACAGTAGCGATCGCATTGCTGGCCTTAGGTGCGCTGATTGGTTGCACTTCACCAGAACTGATGGTTTTCTGCGCTGCTTTGAGTGGTGCTTGCTTAGGCTTTTTGGCACACAACCGTAACCCGGCTCGCGTCTTCATGGGAGATACTGGTTCTCTCGCCCTGGGAGGAGCATTAGCGGCTGTGGGATTGCTGACTAACAGTCTAGTAACACTATTCATTTTGAGCGGGATTTTCTTTGTAGAAACCCTGTCTGTAATGGTACAAGTCAGCTACTACAAAGCCACAAAAGGTCCTGATGGCAAAGGCAAACGTTTGTTGAAAATGGCTCCACTACACCATCACCTTGAGCTTTCAGGTTGGTCAGAATTACAAGTAGTAGCAGTTTTCTACATCATCAGTGCTATTTTGGCTGTCATCTGTTTGGCGAGCGGCAAATTCTGAGATTTCGACACAAATCATCACAGCAGATAACCTCCCTATGTAAAGGAGGTTTTTTTAATTTAAACCTTCTAACTTGAAAATAAAATTTTAGCTAAAACCCAACAAGAGTATGTAGCTGAAGTCGTGGAATGGCGACAGCCAAAACCTATACATCAATTACAGGTTGAAATTGCGATGAGAACTACCTCTTTGTCTCAGGCTTAACTCGAAACTATCACATTTTCATGCGTGGCGGTGAAAATTGTTTCATTTGGACTGTCCTCTACCTTTCCTCTTATTAACTTCAGGTTGTTCTTTGGACTTGCATAAGTATTAGAATTGGTGAAAAAATTGAAGCGCGAGAATCCTTAATGGCTGCTCGTGCTTCAAGGGACGCAAGAGGAAATCTGTGAAAGTTTTAGTAGTAGGTAATGGAGGGCGGGAACACGCCCTTGCTTGGAAACTATTGCAATCGAGGCAAATTGAGCAAGTTACATGTGTGCCAGGAAATGGTGGTACAGCCAGTATGTCACAGTGTCAAAACTTGCCTTTAGGAATAGATGACTTTGAGGGTATAAGTCAGTTTGCTCAAAAAGAGAAAATTTCTCTGGTTGTAGTCGGACCAGAAGTTCCTTTGGCTATGGGTATATCAGACTATCTGCACTCACAAGGCTTGAAGGTTTTTGGTCCAACTAGGGCAGGGGCGCAAATAGAAGCGAGTAAAGCCTGGGCAAAAGCTTTAATGCAGGAAGTAGGAATTCCTACAGCTAATGCTGCGGTATTTACGCAGGCATCTGCTGCTAAATCTTATGTAAAGGATCATGGCGCACCCATTGTTGTGAAAGCTGATGGCTTGGCAGCAGGTAAAGGTGTGACAGTTGCTCAAACACTTGATCAAGCTATTGAAGCTATTGAAGCTATTTTTCGGGGTCAGTTTGGCAATGCTGGAAAATTTGTCGTTATTGAAGAGTGTTTAGTTGGTCAAGAAGTCTCTGTTTTAGCCTTAACAGATGGGTTGACAATTAGGTCATTGTTGCCAGCTCAGGATCATAAACGGATCGGTGAGGGTGATACAGGAGAAAATACAGGTGGTATGGGAGCTTATGCTCCAGCACCTATTGCGACGCCAGAGTTAATGGCACGAGTTGAAAAAGAAGTATTAGAGAAAGCGATCGCAGCTTTTAGAGCCAAGAATATTGACTATCGAGGTGTACTCTATGCTGGATTGATGATTACTCCTGATGGGGATTTTAAGGTTTTAGAATTTAATTGTCGGTTCGGTGATCCAGAAACCCAAGTGATTTTGCCACTGTTGGAAACACCGTTAGAAGAGTTAATGCTTGCCTGCATTGAACAGCGCTTGGCACAAATGCCACCAATCGCTTGGAAACAAGGTGCAGCTGCTACTGTTGTTGCTGCTGCACTTGGTTATCCTGGGACTTATGAAAAAGGTAAAGCGATCGCAGGAATTGCAGAAGCCCAAGCCGCAGGAGCAATTGTATTTCATGCTGGTACTAAGTTACAGGATCAGCAATTGCTCACCGATGGAGGTCGAGTATTAAACGTTACTGGTACAGGAGAAAATTTTGAACAAGCATTAGCTCAAGCATATGTTGGTATGAGATGTATTAACTTTGAGGGTATGTATTATCGGCGAGATATCGGTCATCGGTTAAAGGGGTGAAATAATTTAGGGGCTAAGCATTTGAGCGATAATTTATAGTTTGGAAAAATATTATTCACCAAATGCTACCCTGCACCGTAGGTCTATAGCCGTATCTAATTTCCAGAACACCCCCAAAGCCTACTATTTGAGCAACTGTAATCCTAGAAAGACATCGGTGCAGGGTACAACAAAAATAACAAGCAATGTCTTTAATTGAAATAACCACAGACATAACAAATTTTTATTTTAAGATGCTGGCTCTTTTACAAAACATCCGAGAAACGATCGTGAATTGGTGGTCAGAGTTCACTCTCCAGACCAAACTTTTGGCTGCTGTAACCTTGGTGGTTTCTTTGGTGATGAGTGGTCTGACCTTTTGGGCAATCAATACGATTCAGCAGGACGCCCGTTTGAATGACACTCGTTTCGGTCGTGACTTAGGACTGCTGCTGGCTGCTAACGTTGCTCCCTTAATTGCCGATCATAATCTGACCGAGGTAGCACAATTTTCTCAACGCTTTTACAGCAGTACTTCCAGCGTGCGTTACATGCTTTACGCTGATGAGACTGGAAAAATCTATTTTGGTATTCCCTTTTGGGAACCGGAGGTTGAAACCTCCTTAACGATTGAAAGACGCATCCAACTACCAGACGATTACGCTGCTGATGCCGACAAACCAATGGTGCGACAACATATGTCCCCAGATGGTATTGTGACAGATGTGTTTGTGCCTCTGACAGTAGAAAAAAAATATCTGGGTGTTTTAGCGATCGGTATTAACCCCAATCCGAACGCCGTCATTTCTACAAACTTTACCCGCGATGTCACCATTGCTGTATTCATTTCTATTTGGGTAATGGTGATTTTAGGAGGGGTAATTAATGCTTTGACAATCACCAAACCAATTAAAGAGCTATTACTAGGTGTAAAGCAAATTGCTGCGGGCAACTTTAAGCAGCGTATTGACTTGCCATTTGGAGGCGAACTCAAAGAATTAATTTTCAGCTTTAATGAAATGGCAGAGCGTCTAGAGCGCTACGAAGAACAGAATATTGAGGAACTCACTGCCGAAAAAGCCAAGTTAGAAACATTAGTTTCCACCATTGCTGATGGTGCGGTTTTGATAGACGACCATATGCAGGTGATTTTAGTCAACCCCACAGCCCGACGCATTTTTGGTTGGGAAGGGCTGGATGTTGTGGGTGAGAGTGTTCTTAATTTATTGCCGTCAGCAGTACAAATAGAAATCACTCGTACTTTGTATGAAATGGCAGCCGGGGAATGCGAAAGTGCCGAATTTCGTATTCCTTTCACTCAACCGAGTAAACGCACTATTCGCCTTCTCCTAGCCACTGTATTTGACCAACAAAGGGAGAGTGTGAAAGGAATTGCCATTACTGTGCAAGATATCACCCGAGAAGTAGAACTAAACGAAGCCAAAAGTCAATTTATCAGTAATGTTTCCCACGAATTACGCACTCCCTTATTTAATATCAAGTCTTTTATTGAAACTTTGCACGAATATGGGGAAGAACTCAGTTCAGAACAACGGCAAGATTTTTTGTTAACGGTTAATCATGAAACCGATCGCTTGGCACGTTTGGTGAATGATGTTTTGGATTTATCCAGATTAGAATCTGGTCGGAGTTATCACTTAGACGGGGTGGATTTAACGCAAGCAATAGAACAGACACTACGTACATACCAACTTAATGCCAAAGATAAAGGTATCGAATTATATCAAGAAGTGGAACCCAATTTACCTTTAGTGGTAGGTCATTATGATTTGTTACTGCAAGTGCTAGCAAACTTACTAGGCAATGCGCTGAAATTTACCAAGGCTGGTGGTAAAGTTATGATTCGTGCCTATCAACTAGAACCGCAGCTACACGATGGCGATCGCCCTGCTCAAGTGCGGGTAGAAATTGCTGATACTGGTATTGGCATTGGTCCAGAAGATCAAGAAGCAATTTTTGATCGCTTCTTTAGGGTAGAAAATCGTGTTCACACCCTAGAAGGTACAGGCTTAGGATTATCAATTGTTAGAAATATTATCGAAGAAAAACATCACAGTAAAGTTCATTTAGTTAGCGAAGTGGGTGTAGGCACAACTTTTTGGTTTGATCTGGCAGTATTTGAAGAACCCCTGTTGCCTTCAGCTAAAGCTAGTAGTGATTACAAAAATCACAGCGAATTATGAAACATGTTTAATATGAATTAATATCGTTTCCCCCAAAAATAACTGGATAATGCAGAAGACTTGATTAACTGGTATCAGTTTCTATTGACTTTTATGTGCTTATTCGATCTTTAAGATTGCAACAGAGCTACGAGCAAACACACTAATAATAAAGCCAATAGCAACAATAAAGCCTGATTGCGTTTGATCCAGTTTCTCGCAGTAGTGCTAAAGCTTTTCGCTTCGCGCAACTGCTGTAACTCCAGTTCACTTTCTGCAAGATTTTGGTACAGCGTACATTCTTTGGCATAAGGACGCTGGGGAAAATTACAGCTATCATCAGCGTGGTAAGCACAACTGTCACACAGATAGCTATTTCCAGTTGCTCTGTGTAGAGGAATACCAGGATGGCCGTAAGCTTTTAGTTGAGCGCGACAATAGGGACAGGTGATAGCTTGCCTGTTTACAGGTTGATGACAACGAGGGCAAGTAGTTTTAGTAATGTCCACAACTTGAATGTCAATGAGTAAATACTTTGATCTTATATTTTATTTTTTTTGATTGGAGTATCCGAAATAGGAATTTGCTAAGCAATAGAATTGCGATCGCTGGTGCTAATGGTTCTAGGAAATCGAGTTTGGCCATTGATGAGCCAACCAATAACCTCTATATAAAAAGCGTGGAGCAAATGGTACAAGCTATTAATGAATATCAGAGTGCAGTTTGCGCTATTTCCCATGATTTAGATTTTCTCACCCGGATCAATATCAATAAAGCTTTTCAGTTGACTCAACAAGCTTTGCAAATGACTATATATCTGCTGCATCAAACACAGGAATGTGATCAAGAATTACTTGATCAAAGCTAATGCTCCCAGATCAAGGCTATATCCATAAAGCTTCAACTACTTGCATTGGGTTTTCTTTGTTAGCAGAAAATCTTTGACTTTCTTTGAGCAAATACTCTAGAAATGTACTAGCAGTTATTGGTAGCTGTTTTTTCTTAGGAAAGATGATCTGCCATTGACGATGAATTGGAAAATGATCAATATCTAATATTGCTAGCTGGTTTCTGACTTCTGCACAGTTAAGGGTGTGCATAGATATGATGGAAACTCCCAAACCATCAATGACAGCTTGCTGAATTGCTTCATTGCTGCCTAGTTCTATGTTAATTTGCAGGTCTATTTCATGTTGTTTGAAAAATTGTTCTACTACCTTGCGGGTTCCCGAACCCTCTTCCCGCATGATTAAGGGTTCCTCAGCAAAAGCTTTCAGGGATAAATCGCGTTGGTGAGCAAAACGATGACTTGCAGGAGCGATCGCTACGAGGGGATTAGCTAAAAATGGCCTTACCTCTATGTCTTCTCTATTCGGTGGACAACTCATGATATACAAGTCATCAAGGTTCTCATGCATTCTCGCCAATAGCGCTTCATGATTGGTAAACTCCAAAGACAATTTCACACCAGGGTAGAGTTGACAAAAAGGCTTTAGTAGTTTAGGGAGGAAATACTTTGTTGTAGTCACTGCGGCTAATCGCAGCCGTCCCTGTCTCATCCCCTGCAAGTCAAAAATAGTTGTTTCTAGGCGATCTAGGCACTGCAATATTTCCCGGCAAGTATGCAAAACTTCTTGACCTGCTTGGGTCAAGTAGATACGCTTACCCACTTGTTCAAACAGGGGCATACCCACAGCCTGTGCAAGATGCTTCACCTGCATTGATACTGTTGGTTGGGTGACAAACAACTCTTCGGCAGCACGAGTAAAGCTACAGTGTCTCGCAGCTGCTTCAAAGACCTGCAACTGATCGAGAGTAATTGATCTTGAGAGGCTATCTTTTTGTCTAAATTCTGCCAAAGAACTTTTCATAGAACTGTAGTAAGCGTCTGTTAATCAAAAATCAAAATTTCTACCAACACTAATGTTGCTTAATTTTTGTTTAGTTTTAATATACATTACTTTAACAACATTAATGTTGCTAAAGTTCAAATTTGTTGGTAGGTTCTGCAAACAACAAACAACCAACAACACTTTAAGTAGAAGCAGTAAAGCAAATCCGCAAGTTATAATTTTTGTGCAGAAGAGACGTAACAAAAATTTATGAGCAACCCCCTGGTACAAGCTTTTTTCGTAGGTAGAGCAGTCGCAGAAGTGATGACAGAACGTCTGGAAAACGCTTTGACTGACACTTTGAGCGAAGTAGGCAAACTGGATGCGGAACTCAGAGAGCAGCTGCGCCAGTTCACAGAGGAAGTGATGGAGCGAGCCAATCGAGCCGCTGATGCTGTTGACACAGGTAAAAGCACAACAGGATTTGGTCAAACGGGTACTGACCCTGTGGATTTGCAAGCAATGATTGATGAACTGCGGGCAGAAATCGCCTTTTTGCGAACAGAACTACAACGTTATCGCAGCAGTAGAAATAGTTAGTTAGTGGTTAGTGGTTAGTAGTTTTTTTGTTTAGAAAAATCAACTATTTACCAATGACCTATGAGCAATCATTCCGACCAGGCTATAAGCCTCCAGATGACCTAAGTAGGGTCAATCCAAAATCTAAAATCTAAAATCCAAAATTGTTTGACTTAGATCAAAACCAGCGGTAAGCAAAGCATATGGAAAAAGGTTATACAGATAAGGCATACCGTTGGAATCGCGAAAACTACTCGAGTAGACGGCGGTTTGTAGACATTTGGTCATTTGTATTGACCTTATTGTATAGACTCTGGCTCTACAACAAATCTTGGAGTTATGCTGGTGGAGTTACTGAAGCCAAGCAAGCTGCTAGACGCAAAGTGTTAGCAGTGTGGATTCGTAATACTCTGCTGGATTTAGGGCCGACCTTTATTAAAGTTGGGCAACTTTTTTCTACACGTGCGGATATTTTTCCTAGCGAATATGTAGAAGAATTGTCAAAATTACAAGACAAAGTGCCTGCTTTTACCTATGAGCAAGTAGAAACGATTATTGAGCAAGAGTTAGGTAAAAAGATACCGGAACTCTTTGCCAGTTTTGAACCAATTCCTTTAGCTGCTGCTAGCTTGGGACAGGTACACAAAGCAGTTTTGCGCTCAGGTGAAGCTGTCGTTGTGAAAGTGCAACGTCCAGGATTAAAAAAGCTATTTGAAATTGATTTAAAAATTCTTAAAGGTATAGCTCGTTACTTTCAAAATCATCCAAAGTGGGGTAGAGGGCGGGATTGGATCGGAATTTATGAAGAGTGTTGCCGTATTCTTTGGGAAGAGATTGATTATCTCAATGAAGGACGCAATGCTGATACTTTTCGCCGCAATTTTCGCGCTTACGAATGGGTAAAAGTACCACGTGTTTACTGGCGCTATACTTCCTCACGAGTTTTAACTTTAGAATACGTTCCTGGGATCAAAATTAGTCAATACGAAGCTATTGAAGCCGCGGGTTTAGATCGTAAGCAAATTGCTCGTCAGGGCGCTCAAGCCTATTTACTTCAGCTACTCGACAATGGTTTCTTCCATGCCGACCCACATCCTGGCAATATCGCTGTTAGTCCGGATGGTGCTTTAATTTTCTACGATTTTGGCATGATGGGACGCATCAAATCCAACGTGCGAGAAGGACTGATGGAAACACTATTTGGCATTGCTTCTAAAGATGGCGATCGCGTTGTCCAATCTTTGATCAATTTGGGCGCATTAGCACCTGTAGAAGATATGGGTCCTGTGCGGCGTTCTGTCCAGTACATGCTGGATAATTTCATGGATAAGCCTTTTGAAAATCAGTCCGTAGCAGCAATTAGTGACGACTTATATGAGATAGCTTATGATCAACCTTTTAGATTTCCAGCTACATTCACTTTTGTGATGCGCGCCTTCTCGACTTTAGAGGGTGTAGGCAAAGGTTTAGACCCAGAATTTAACTTTATGGAAGTTGCCCAACCCTATGCAATGCAGCTTATGACGAATATGAATGGTTCTGAAGGCAATAGCTTTTTCAATGAATTAAGCCGACAAGCTGCCCAAGTTAGTAGCACAGCATTTGGTCTACCACGTAGACTGGAAGATACACTGGAAAAACTTGAGCGTGGAGATGTACGTCTGCGTGTCCGGTCTATTGAAACAGAGCGTCTACTACGTCGGCAGAGCAATATTCAACTTGGCATAGCCTATGCCTTAATAATCAGTGCTTTTACACTTTCAGCAACGATTTTATTTGTCAACAATTATTTTTGGCAGGCAGTTTTTATTGGCTTGATCGCAACCGCAGTATTATGGTTGCTAATTAGACTGCTAATGCGTCTTGACCGTTATGACCGTATGTATTAATTTTTGCAAAAATATATGAAACTTCGTTTTACCGGTATTAGTGATCCGGGACTTATTCGTTCTAACAATCAAGATGCTTACTATATTGACCCAGAAGGGCGCTTTTTCATTGTTGCTGATGGTATGGGCGGTCATGCAGGAGGTGAACAGGCAAGTCACATTGCTGCTTGTGAAGTGAAAAAGTATTTGCTTGACAATTGGGATTCTTCCAAAACCTCAGCGCAGCTGTTAGAAGATGCTCTCTGGCAAGCAAATCAAGCTATCTTACAGGATCAGGAAAGTCATCCAGAAAGATCTGATATGGGAACAACAGCTGTGGTGGTGATTTTCCGCCCTGGAGAACCTCCCTGGTGTGCTCATGTTGGTGACTCTAGGCTATATCGCTTCCGAGATTCCCAATTGCAACAAATTACTGAAGACCACACCTGGGTGGCACGTGCCATCAAAATGGGTGATATTACACCAGATGAGGCGCGGATTCATCCTTTCCGTCATGTCTTGTCTCGCTGTTTAGGACGTGAAGACCTACATCAAATTGATTTACAACAACTTGATGTTAAAAGTGGCGATCGCTTGTTGTTATGTAGCGATGGACTCACAGAAGAACTAGTGGATGAAAAAATTGCTTCCTACCTTCAAGAAAGCCTGCTTGTGGAAAAAGCTGCGATCGCCCTTGTTGAAGCTGCCAAAAAAGAAGGTGGACACGATAACATCACTGTTGTCATCGTTACTCTTGAATAATTGGGGATTAGGGAGCGGGGATAGGCGGTCGGCTTGTCCTCCTTTTCTCCTAAATCCTACTCCCCAATACCCACTCCCTGATCCCCTATCCTTTTTTTGGTAAATATACTCATCATTTTGTTCATCTTGAGCATTTTTCTGATTTACAACTTGATACATATAAATCTAACCTCTGAAAAAACTTACCTACAGAAGCTAATTTTACTATCTTTAGCTGGTTGACACCTTGCGCTTTATAGGGTATGGCGAATATAATATATGTTTATACCCTCTCTTTGATCTATCGCAAAGAGTAATAAGGGAACTTCGCCGACCAGAGCGTTTCTGGAAAACCTAATTTTTACCGAAATTTCTTTAGGTAGACTTGAGGTTTATATCAGTAGGATGAAAACAAAGATGTTAGGTTAGTCAAAAAATCCCCACAAAGGATATGGGCAAACTGTCAAACACTTGTTATCTTTCTTAATATAGATAAACTAAGTGTCAGACACATAAGCGACTAGCCAAATAATCTCTTCGGATCCCTTGTAACCGAATCTAACCTTTACTTATTTTTCAGGAGCTAATTATGGACAAACCTATTGAATTAACTTTAGAACAGCAATTTAGCATCCGCTCTTTTGCTACTCAGGTACAAAACATGAGCCATGATCAAGCAAAAGATTTCCTCGTCAAGCTCTATGAGCAAATGGTTGTCAGAGAAGCAACTTACAAAGAATTGCTCAAGCACCAGTGGGGCTTAGACTCAGGTTCTAGCTGGGCAGCTTAGGATTTTGAGTCGCGGTAGGCGACCTCCTTCTCTTGCTAGGTTCCACCAGAGGAAAAGAGCTGGGGATGTCGGGGCGTCAACTTTAGATAAGGGTGAAAATAAAAAACTTGACACAATCAAGCTCCAATGTATGGAAGGAAACCATAACATATAAGCTTGCGTGTTCTAAACGTTACCCGCGATAAATTCGTGTATTCCTAAAAATTACACTAGCAAATTATTTATTACTCCACAACAAAGTACCTTGTTTAAAAGCACATTATTGTAATTTTTTAACCCAGCGATAGCACCAATGAAATGATTTTAAACGCTCACTAGATGAGTACATTAGCACAAATCTTATGCAAAGGCACAGAGCCTTGGACTTTTAGATATAAACAATCTCTACCTCCGCTCATGCCCCAAAAAGAGGTTATTGTACAACCTCTAGCTCATATTTGTTTTTAAGTTTATATCTTCATTATTTATATTTCTTATGAGGGTATTTTGCAACTCCTAAACAATTTTTCTTAACATTAATTAATATTTTGCTCTCTTCACACAGCAATTTCATAGATGTGATCCAGTTCATTCGGGCTTTTTCCTTCATTTCAAGTTAGCCTGAGAGGTCGAATGGGGAATCTGTATCAATTGCTTGTAATTTTGCTAAAATTTGGGGCTTAAGTTTTTCGTACTCAAATTTAAGTAAATTTTTACTAACTTGGGGGTCATCTGAGGATGCCAGTGATTTACTCATTCTTGCCCACTCTTCGAGTCTTTGACGTTGAGCAGAGGCAATTGTCGAAATTATGATGTGAGCGCAATGGTTTGGTGTTTCTCTAGCAAATAATAGTAGACGGTAGTAACCATTTTCCACGAGTAGGCGAGTAGTTTCCTGGGCGATATTTGTTTTGAGATCAAGATAATAAGGTAACCATTTAGAACCATGCTTGCGGTTATAGAGGACAGTAATCCACAAGAGCATGGGATGAGGAGAAGTAATAAAAAGAAACTGATTATAACGAGTACAGACTAAACGCTTTTGAATTTCTGCTTGCGGTAGCATAACCCACAAAGCAGGTTTTAGTTCCCCATTGAGACGAATAGGGTGAGGAAAAACAATATTGGCAATGGGTTTATTTTGAGGCCAGGAAACTTGTTGTGCAATTTCATTATTTAATGGAGATATGCGCGAATCAGCGTCAGATTTGTGAGCAACATTAGTTTTTACAGGCGGAGGATTGATAATAGCAGGTAAATTAGTGGTTTTTTCTTGAGTACGTGTAAAACCATGCTGTTCAACAGATGTTAGTACTTTGAGAATTTCACCAATATTTTGAGGGCGATCGCTTGGTGATTTAGCCAGACAACCTATGATCAAATTTTCTATTTGCTTAGGTAATTGTAATGTCGGGGCAACTTCAGCAAAAGTCCGTGGTGGTTGAGTTTGATGTGCTTTATACCATGCTCCAAAAGAATGGGTTGGTGCGACTAGGGGCATTTTGCCTGTAAGCATTTCAAACATCATTACGCCCAAACTATAAATATCAGAACGGTTGTCTAATTCCTTACCCTCCATTTGCTCTGGTGAAGAATAAGCTAGTGTACCTAAATAGAAATTTGTATAATTGCTATCTGCCTGTAGTAATTTAGCAATACCAAAGTCTAGAATTTTGACTAATTCTCCAAAACTAGCGTCTTGAACGACTAATATATTGCTGGGTTTAATATCACGATGGATAATTGGGTAGATTTTGCCATCAATTGGAATTCCATCATGGGCGCATTGTAACCCTAAACAAATTTGACGCGCCAAGCTCAAGAATCTTGGTAAAGATAAATTTTGCTTACGAACAATCTGGTTTAGACCTATACCTTGTAAATATTCCATCACGTAGAACGGAGTATCATGGTCGTCTACGCCATAGTCCATCACCCGAACAATATGAATACTTTTTTGTCCCAATAAAGCACAGGTTTTTGCTTCTCGTTCAAAACGCTCCTGCAATCGCATTTTTTTATTTTGAACTGACAAAGCCAAAAACTTAACAGCAACCGGTACGCCCCCCAACAAAACGTCCCTAGCACAATAAACTCGACCCATTGCTCCGGTTCCAATCAACTCTTTAAGCTCATAGCGATTACTGAGTAAACGACCAACGTTGGGGTCTGACATATAAAATTGACTCCAATGTTCAAAAGTAGAAAACGATACAAAAGGTACTAGTATCTTTGGCTTTGCCTTGTATTTTAGTTTGCCCACTTTTGACTCAGTTCATTAACTCTGGATAAAGGAATGTTAGTAGTTAGTAGTTGGTAGTCAGTTGTTAGCGGTTATTATTAAGCACTATACACTTGGCAATTTTTCAGTTTGTACGCTGGCGTTCTAGACTCGCTTCCATTGTGATAGTTAAATAGTGACCAGCCATAATGCCACTAGTTAAGTAGTAGCTGTCATCGTTCACTCGATGTAGAGTTTCAAAACCGCTGCGACGTTCGCGATCGCTCAGTACCCAGTAACGCTGCACAATTGTATCTAAACCAATCCAGCCCTCGCCTTCAACTTGCCCTAAAATATTATGTTGTAGTAAAAAAGTATACTGCCGCGCACCTACATCTAAACGTCCTTTATACTGCAAGGCAATATCCGGGCGATCGCTACCAGGAAAAATCAACTTTGTTGCCATTGTGAACCAATTATCTCGATTCCAAGCCACCAAAGTCATACCCTTAACATTGATTGGTAGACCATCGCGTTCCAGCCAACTCCCTTGTAATACCCAGCGTCCGGGTTGCAATAAAAACGTATGAGCCACCTTGTCAAATTCCTTGCCGTTGAGCGAGTACCGCCAAGATAGCATAGTATCGGTGGGGAGGTGGGGGAGTGTGAGGAGTGTGGGGAGTGGGGGGGGAGTGTGAGGAGAATAAATAGTAACAAATGACCAATGACTATTGACTATTGACTAAAATTTATTTCTCCTAACAATACTCGTTTGCTTGCTCCAGTAACAGTTGGTAAGTTACCGGGAAAGCCTAATTGTCGCCAGTAGGCTAAGACTGCAAAGGCGATCGCTTCTTTGAAATCTGCGCTCAATCCAACTTCATCTGTTGTTAAAACTGGCACTGGTTCTAAAAGCTGTTGTAAGCGATTTTTTAAATAAAGATTGCGACTACCACCACCGCATAAAAACACTCTTTCTGGCAATTTTGGTAAAAAAGAGCGGTAATTGTGAACAATAGAAACGGCTGTTAGTTCTGTGAGGGTTGCTAGTAAATCTACGGAATTGAGTTGGTATTGTTCAGAATCTTTGATACACTCTTGTAGGTAATCAACACCAAATAATTCTCGGCCTGTAGACTTTGGTGGTGGCAGATGAAAGTACTCTTGCTCCAGCCAATGTTCAACTAAGGCATGACAAGGGGTTCCACTAGCAGCCCAAGAGCCGTTTTCATCATAGGTTTTTGTGCCATTTGTTAAATACTGTACTGCCAGATCCAATAAGCTATTTCCCGGTCCGGTATCCCAACCACGAATCTTTTCTAACCAATGATCTGGCTGAGAATCTTGCCGAGGAGGTAGATAAGTAAGATTACCAATACCACCAATATTTTGAATACAACGTGCTTCTTGGGGATGACTAAACAAAGCAGCATCTACAGGCGATACAAGGGGCGCACCTTGACCACCAGCAGCAACATCTGCTACACGGAAGTTATTTACAGTTGTTATACCTGTTAATTGAGCAATGACAGCACCGCGACCGAGTTGGAGAGTATAACCTAAACGATGGCGGGGTGAAGTGTTTTCCCTATCTCCCACACCAGCTGGTCGATGGTAAACTGTTTGACCGTGAGAACCAATTAAATTAGCTGGTTGGTGATCGACTTGAATGTTTTGTGCGGCTTGAGCAAAAGCAATTGCGATCGCATCATCTAATTCTGCCAACTCTGCCATTGAGATGGCTTGACCAGCACAAACAGCCAAAATACGTTTTCTTAGATCATCTTGGTAGGGATATGTTGCTCCGGCTACGAATTCTACTTGTAAATCAAAGCCTGTACCAGAAATATCTACTAAAGCAGCATCTATACCATCTACAGATGTGCCACTTATTAAACCGATGACGCGAGTCATATATATTGTTAATGGTTGGTAGTTAGTGGTTAGTTATATCACAAAGCTTATGTTTTGCTCGGTAATTAGGCTATCTAGTGACCTTTACCGTAGAATAGCGATGATTAATCGGATGAGAATATTTCTCAATAGAAAAACCTACTCCCAATGCTTTGTAAAATCCAATTGCAAAAGCGATCGCCACTCCATCTCCTAAAGCCTGATTCATAACGGCGTTGCTGAATCAAGATAGATATGAATTTACAATTCACGGGTATGACCAGACGTAGTAGAGACGTAGCATTGCTACGTCTCTACGTCTGGTCAATGATTTGGCATCGAACTACAGAAATGTATGCACACATAATTCATGACCAAATTCAGCAACGCCTTCATAACAAATCGAAAATTTTCACGCTGAACCTATATCCCGATGAGACAGTGGTGATTATCTTAGCAGCAGTCACATGGGCAGTCTATGCTTTAGCACAAAAAAAGTTATTAAAATCTTTATCTTCATCCAATATCATGTTAATGATTTATGGAGGATGTACATTATTTTTCTCTGTATTTGCAAAACCAAAAACAATATTTAATCTTGATTACTTTCATGCTGCAACATTACTTTTTTGTGCCTTAAATACTCTGATTGCCTATGGTGCTTTTTCGGAAGCTTTGGAACATTGGGAAGTATCATGCGTAAGTGCTGTATTGGCTTCGACTCCGATTATCACTTTATTGTCAGTAGAATTTATATCAGTAATCGCACCTAATTTAATCGCTCCCGAAAAATTAACCCTGGTAGGAATGTTAGGAACAGTTTTAGTTATCACTAGTTCAGTAGCGAACGCTTTGGGTAAACGCTAGTTAAATTTTATTTAATCAGTACTATTACTCTTGATTTAATTCAGTTAAGAGGATTCTAAATATTTATGATTTGCATACGCAAGCGTATGTTTTTTTTATTTGATATGATGTCATCGTTAGCGTCAACTAGCTGATTTGCTCGACGACTAGATAAGTAACTCAACTTATCCAGTAAACTTAACTAAAGTTCAATATTGAATTTCTAAATTTCCAGAAACTGCAAAAAATCCGTACATTAGAGGCGCATCACAAAAACTAAACCCAGGGTGTAGGAATAACTACCACAATACACGCCTCGTCAACAACATCACTGTGTATGGTTGAACGATGAATAGCTTGTTTAGTAAGTGGGTCAGCACCCTCACAAAAAATTGGCAGTTGCTGGTTCTATCTACGGTGCTGCCAACCTTTGGGTTGAGTCATTCAGCCTTGGCAGCAGAGCGAATTTATGGATCTTATTCAGCCATAGAACGTTCTGTTTCCGTTACAGCCTTGGAAAACTTCGCCACAAATGGCGTAGTAGATGAAGAATTGGCAGTTTATACCCAATTTCTCAAACCAGAACAACTTCAGGAGTTGCGGCGGGTATTAATTAGTCCGATTAAGGTTCATCCTGTGGCAGTATCACAATTTCTCCATACACCGCAGGGAGAATTTTTGCTAAAACGCTTGGGAGGAGTGATTAGAACCGAATCTCGCCAACCAAAATCAGGATTCCATGCTTTGCGATCGGCGTTGATTTTAGCAGCAAATGAACCAGGAGGCTTAACACTACTAAATTTGGTGCGGAAGTATCCCAATTCCAGCATTCATATTGACTTAGCGCGTACTCTGGGTATTGCAGCAGAACTAACAAAAATGGTGGATGACACTAACCGCGCCGTAGAAGCAGTTTTGCAAAAGTCTGCCACAGAAGCTGCCAGGATGCCATCATCATTTAATCTTTCCCAATTGCCAGATGTACGGCGTCAGGGAAAATTTGTTGTGACAAAAACCTCGTTGAATCAAATAGATGGCGCAAGAGGGCGGGAACGACTTTTATTGAGCGATGTTTATCTTCCTAACGCCCGCACCAAAGTACCCGTGATCGTTATTTCTCACGGTTTAGGTACAGACAGCAGCAACTTTCAATACTTAGCTGAGTATCTAGCTTCCCACGGTTTTGCTGTTGTTGTTCCCAACCATCCGGGTAGCAATACTCAACAACTGCGATCGCTACTTAACGGCAGTGCCAAAGAAATATCACAAGCGGAAGAATTTTACAACCGTCCTTTGGACATAAAATATATATTAGATCGATTAGAGAATGATGCTAACTTTAAGAATCGGCTAAACCTACAACAAGTAGGTGTAATTGGGCAATCTTTTGGTGGTTACACAGCTTTAGCTTTAGCTGGTGCAAAGATTAACTTTAAGAAATTAAATAAAGACTGTCACGAACAGAAACTCCAGCAGACTTGGAACATGTCTTTGCTATTCCAGTGTCGTGCCTTAGAATTGCATGGCAAGAACTATGGTATTAGCTATAACCTGCGAGATGAGCGAGTTAAAGCTGTGATTGCAATTAACCCAATTACCAGCAGTATCTTTGGTGAAGCGGGCTTAAGTCAAATTAAAATTCCAGTCATGATAGTTGCTGGCAGTGATGATACGATCGCACCTGCCTTATATGAGCAAATACAACCCTTCTCGTGGATTACAAATTCTCACAAGTATCTCGTCTTACTTGCCGGTGGAACACATTTTTCTAGTATCGGCGAGAGTAGTAATGCTTCTAAACAAGTACCGTTACCTTCAAACTTAATTGGAGATGATCCAAGGCAAGCACGTCGTTATGTAAGCATGTTAAGTATGCCTTTTTTGCAAACTTACGTTGGTGGCATATCGAGATACTCTCCCTATTTGAATGCTGGCTATGCTAAATATATCTCTAACCAGAATATGAGCTTAAGTCTAATTCAGTCTTTGACTCCAAATGAATTGGCAAGAGCTACAGCAAAGTAGGTAAAAAATGATCGCGATCGCGCTTGAGTCTTCTATGACGTAGATACTTGAGGAGTTACAGCCTTAGTTAAAGTAAAAAATGATCGCGATCGCGCTTGAGTCTTCTATGACCGTAGAGAAACAACGGCTCGAACAAAACCGTACTGGCAAAGTCGATTGGTACAAATGGGGACCATATTTGAGTGAACGCCAGTGGGGAACGGTGCGCGAAGATTATAGTGTTGATGGGAATGCTTGGAATTACTTCCCGCACGATCATGCGCGATCGCGAGCGTATCGTTGGGGCGAAGATGGACTAGGCGGGCTCACCGATAACCACAACTTACTCTGCTTTGCACTGGCGCTATGGAATGGCAAAGACCCCATCCTCAAAGAGCGGTTGTTTGGGTTGACCAACGGCGAAGGCAACCACGGCGAAGATGTAAAAGAATACTACTTTTATATCGATAGCACGCCCACCCACTCGTACATGAAGTACCTCTACAAATACCCCCAGGCAGAGTTTCCTTACAATGATTTAGTTAACACCAATCGTAGCCGTAGCCGTTATGAACTGGAATACGAGTTGTTAGATACAGGCATCTTTGACGACGATCGCTACTTTGATGTGTTTGTAGAATACGCCAAAGCAGATGCCGAAGATATTTTGATTAAAATCAGCATTGTCAACCGGGGGTCTGAAGCCGCTACCATTCATGTGCTACCAACCTTTTGGTTTCGTAACACTTGGTCTTGGGCAGATGGTGGAGCCAAGCCTGTATTAACAAAGGTTGAGGGAACGGCTAACAGTGTGGTTCATGCCCACATTACAGATACCCTGCTGAATCAACACATCAGCGATTACTACTTCTACTGTGATGGTATACCTGCGCTGCTGTTTACGGAGAATGAAACAAACAATCAGCGATTATTTGGCACACCCAATGCCAGCCCCTATGTGAAAGACGGCATCAACAATTACATTGTGCATGGGCAGCAAGATGCCATTAATCCCAGCAATGTTGGCACAAAAGTTTCACCCCATTACAAAATTAATGTTGGGGCAAACGAGACAAAGGTGATCCGATTGCGCCTCTCAAAACATGCTCCAGATCAGGTGGCGGAGCCATTTAGCACCGACTTCGAGCAAACGTTTGTGACTCGTATTCAGGAAGCAGATGAATTCTATAAGACTGTGATTCCACCATCAGTTTTAGCAGATAGCGATCGCACCAATGTCATGCGGCAGGCACTGGCTGGGATGATGTGGACAAAACAATACTTTTACTACGACCTGAATCAATGGCTGAGGGAGCGCAACGTTACCCCTTGGACGCTAGCAGCCCACAGGAAGCACGTGCGGAACAGCGATTGGTTTCATATGTATAACGATGATATTATTTCCATGCCAGACAAGTGGGAATATCCCTGGTATGCGGCCTGGGATTTGGCATTTCACGTGATCCCTATTAGTTTAATCGATCCGGACTTTGCCAAAGATCAACTGATGCTGATGCTACAGGAAGATTACTTGCATCCCAACGGGCAAATTCCTGCCTATGAATGGAACTTTGGCGATGTGAATCCACCTGTACATGCCTTTGCCACCTGGGAAATTTACACCCGCGATCGCGAACGGAACAACGGTGTGGGCGATATTGAATTCCTCAAATACGCCTTTTCCAAATTGCTGATCAACTTCACTTGGTGGGTCAACCGCAAAGACGAAGGTGGCAATAATTTATTTCAAGGTGGATTTTTGGGACTGGACAACATAGGAGTATTTGATCGCAGCTCAGCGTTACCCACAGGCGGCTACCTCGATCAAGCAGACGGGACAGCCTGGATGGTGTTCTTCAGTCAGCGCATGTTCCAGATTGCGATTGAACTGGCACTCCACGATCCGCTCTACGAAGACTTTGCAATCAAGTTTTTTGAACATACCATGTGGATTGCTGGAGCTATGGATCGGATTGGTGAACACCATGACGAACTGTGGGATGAAGAAGATGGCTTCTTCTACGATGTGTTGCGCTTTCCTAACGGCAACTCCACCCGCTTAAAAGTGCGATCATTGGTGGGCTTATTATCACTGATGGCAGTAGCCGTCTTCCCACGTGAAGCCTTTGAAAAACTGCCACGCTTTCAAGCAGAGGCACAAAAGTTCATTTTGCAGCATCCCGAACTGACTCAAAAAGTCCATCTCCCCAATCAGCTTGGGGAGCGAGGACGACTGATGTTGTCTATCTTGAACGAAGACAAACTGCGCCGTGTTCTCTCCACAATGCTGGATAAATCAGAGTTTCTGAGCGATTACGGGATTCGTTCTCTTTCCCGTTATCACTTGGAACATCCCTACTACTTCTATCACGCGGGACAGGAGTACAAAGTAGGATACGTTCCCGGTGACTCTACCTCAGGTATGTTCGGTGGCAATTCTAACTGGCGCGGTCCCATCTGGATGCCTGTCAATCTTTTGCTGTTGCGATCGCTACTTCATCTCTATAGCTACTACGGCGATGCCTTTACCGTTGAATACCCCACAGGATCTGGTAAATACCTATCGCTGTTTGACATCACCCAGCAAATCAGCGAGCGAATTGTGAGTATTTTTCTCAAGGATAAATCCGGTCGCCGTCCGGTCTATGGCGGTAGTGAAAAGTTCCAGACAGATCCGCACTGGCGCGATCTAATTCTGTTCTACGAATATTTCCACGGGGATAATGGGGCAGGAATCGGTGCGAGTCACCAAACTGGATGGACTGGCTGCGTTGCTCGAATTATTCAGGGTTTGGGCTACTTTACTAAGGAAACTGTGTTGGATACCATAACACCAGGCGAACTGGCAAAGTACCGTGTTTGAATTGCTTGCATTGCTGTATTTAGTATAAAGTCGCATTTTTAGCGAAATTCCCGTAGCTAAACTCTGCGCTCCCTAGCGTTCTCCTTTGCGATCCTTTGCGTTTAAAAATACTACAAATTAATGCAAACCATTATCGAGCGCTAATTTTAGCTGCAACACTGGGTGGCTTGTCTGGATCGCTGCTAGGGGGCTACCTCCATTTATGGTTGGCGTTGGGCATTTGCGTCTTCACTGAGTGTCTGACTCACGGTGTTACCGTTGAGGCGATCGCTCTTTGCTAGGCTTGTTAATCGCACAAACTTTATGATAAGCATCAGCTAATAAATATGTATCCAATATTTAAAATAACTAATAACAGTCTTTAGAAATTGACATTTTACAAATCTAGTGCATCCAGATAAACATTAAATAAGGTAAAGCATTATTACGAAGATTGCTGGAGGCAGCAGCGTATGGTTGCACTAACTGCTCGTGAAAATACCAAACCCCAAGGTCGCTTGACCATGCAAACAATTGAGATTGGGGTTGAGACGATCGCTATTCGTTCTCTAGATTGGGATCGCGATCGCTTTGATATTGAGTTTGGATTGCAGAATGGTACAACCTATAATTCCTTTCTCATCCAAGGTGAAAAGACTGCCCTGGTTGATACCTCTCACCGCAAGTTTCAGCAATTATACTTAGATGTGGTCAAAGGATTAATTGACCTCTCAACCCTCGACTACTTAATTATTAGCCATACCGAACCAGATCACAGTGGACTGGTGAAAGAGGTATTGCAGTTAGCCCCCCAAGTCACAGTAGTAGGGGCCAAGGTTGCCATCCAATTTTTAGAAAACATGGTACATCAGCCATTCTCATCTTTAATCGTCAAGAATGGCGATCGCTTGGATTTAGGCAACGGACATGAGTTAGAATTTGTCTCCGCTCCCAATCTGCATTGGCCAGATACTATTTTTACCTACGATGCCAAAACCCGCATCCTTTATACTTGTGATGCTTTTGGAATGCACTACTGTGATGACCATACCTTTGACGAAGATCCAGAACTAATAGAACAAGATTTTAAATATTATTATGATTGCCTGATGGGGCCAAATGCCCGTTCTGTGTTGTCTGCAATCAAGCGGATGGAAAAATTAGATGTCGGCATGATTGCCACGGGACACGGCCCTTTATTACAACACCACCTCTTAGACTGGGTGAATTACTATCAAAAATGGAGCCAGGAGCAAGCCAAAACAGATACCTTAGTAGCCCTCTTCTACTGTGAAGATTACGGATACAGCGACCAATTAGCAAGGGCGATCGCTCATGGGATCACAAGAAATGGTGTTGCAGTAGAACTGGTAGATTTAAGTACTACTGAACCCCAAGAAGTCCGGGAATTAGTCAACCAAGCAACCGGTTTAGTGATTGGAATGCCATCCCAATCTGATCAAAATGCCCATGCAGCTTTAAGTACCATTCTCGCCGCCGCCCACAACAAACAAGCAGTCGGGCTGTTTGAAACTGGTGGTGGGGAAGATGAACCAATTTATCCCCTACGGAACAAGTTTCAAGAAATTGGACTCACCGAAGCTTTTCCCCCAATTTTGATCAAAGAACCGCCCACACAAGCAACTGAACAAATGTGTGATGAAGCAGGAACTGATATCGGACAATGGTTAACGCGCGATCGCACCATTAAGCAAATTAAAACTCTAGATAATGACTTAGAACGGGCATTAGGAAGACTAAGCAGTGGACTCTACATTCTGACTGCCCAAAAAGGCGATGTTAGTAGTGCCATGTTAGCCTCCTGGGTGATGCAAGCAAGTATGAATCCCTTAGGAGTTGCCATTGCAGTTGCCAAAGATCGGGCAATAGAATCCTTGCTGCATGTAGGCGATCGCTTTATTCTCAACGTCCTTGAGGAAGACAACTACCAAAGCTTAATGAAACACTTCCTCAAGCGTTTTCCCCCCGGTGCAGATCGGTTTGCAGATATCAAAACTTATCCCGCTAGCAATGGCTGTCCCATTTTGGCAGATGCCCTAGCATACATGGAATGTGAAGTCACAACCCGCATGGAGTGCAGCGATCACTGGATCATTTACAGCAACGTCCACACTGGTAGAGTCGCCAAACTAGACGCCCTCACCGCCGTCCATCATCGGAAGGTTGGTAACCATTATTAAGGTATGAGGGGTATGAGGAGTGTGAGGGGTATGAGGGGTGTGAGAAGTATGAGGAGTATGAGAGGTATGAGAAATACAAGAATAAATATTATTTCTTTCACTCCCCCCACTCCCCCCACTCTTCACACTCCCCCACACCTCACACTCCCCTCACTCCTCACACTCCCCCCACTCCCCCCACTCCCCACCTCCCGCACTGGAGTTATTACATGATGCAATTGCTGAAAGATTTGCCTGTCAAACCTGTTAAGCGAGAAAGTTGGTTGAATTTAGGTCGGATTGTGCAAGCACTGGAATTTGTTCAAGATTTAATTGTGATTTCTTTGTGCATCGGGCTATTTAGCTTTATGGTGCTGCAAATCTGGACTATGTTCCTTTCTCTTATCCCCCCGATCCACTTCCACGTTGTGACAGCAGATATCCTATCATTGCTGATTTTAGTCGAGTTATTCCGTCTGCTGATTATTTACTTGCAAGAGCAACGAGTTTCGATTGGGGTTGCTGTGGAAGTTTCGATTGTTTCTGTACTCCGAGAAATGATTGTACGGGGTGTATTAGAAACGACGTTTATGCAAGTATTGGCTGCTTGCGCATTTTTACTGGTATTGGGTGTGTTGATGGTGCTGAGGGTTTGGCTACCTCCAACTTTTGAAGGTATTGATCCTGAACAAGAAGTTTCGAGGCGTTATAAGAGACGTCTTGCTAAAGAAATGGGCCATTCTGATTTTTGAATTAGCGCAAGGTTTTGTTTGGAAGATCGAACACCGTGCAAGGCGATGCACACGGATGGGTTATTCCGTTTGCACAATAGCTTACTGATTTACTTACGTCTCTACAACCACCAACCTTTACTATGTCTTTCTCAACTGTAATCCCAACTCTCAGTCGTCCCCGTGATGTTCAAGTTGCTGAAATTGGTATTAATACTTTAGTTTTGCGATCGCGAACTTGGGAACGTCTCAAGTTTGAGGTTGAATACGCCCGTCAAAAAGGCACTACAGCCAATTCTTATTTGATTCAAGCCCAGCAAACTGCTTTGATTGATCCTCCTGGTGAGTCTTTTACCCAGATTTTTTTAGAAGAGTTACAGAAACACCAAGATTTGGGTAAGTTGGATTACATCATTCTCAATCACGTCAATCCTAACCGGATGGCAACTCTCAAAGTCTTGATGGAAAAAGCACCCCAAGTCAAGATTGTCTGTTCTAAACCTGGTGCAAATGTCCTGAAAAACACCTTTCCTGACTGGGAGTCAAAAATACAACTTGTTCGTTCCGAAGATACTCTTAACTTGGGCGGCGAACATCAATTGCAATTTGTCACAGTACCGACTCCCCGATGGGCAGATGGTATGTGTACTTACGACGTTGCTACTCGCATTCTTTATACTGACAAGTTGTTTGGCGTACATGTCTGTAGTGATGTCCTGTTTGATGAAGATTGGAAACAACTGGATGGCGATCGCCGCTATTATTTTGAATGTCTCCACGCCACCCAAGCCAAACAAGTAGAAGCAGCTTTAGATAAATTAGCACCTCTAAAAGCGAAATATTACGCCCCTGGTCACGGGCCGATTGTTCGCTACAGTCTCAGTCGCTTTAGTTACGATTACCGCCAATGGTGTCAGGAACAAAAAAATCAAGAATTGCGAGTAGCCTTGCTTTATGCTTCTGCCTACGGTAACACGGCAACTTTAGCACAGGCGATCGCCCAAGGATTAATTCAAACTGGAGTTGCAGTCGAATCTATCAACTGCGAACTAGCAGAACCCAGTGAAATTACTCGCGCCATTGAAGCTTGCGATGGCTTTATCATCGGTTCTCCTACTTTAGGCGGCCATGCACCCACCCAAATTCAAACTGCTTTGGGAATTGTCCTCTCGGCGGCGGCGAAAACCAAATTAGCGGGTGTATTTGGTTCCTACGGTTGGAGTGGGGAAGCGATCGACCTGATTGAAAGTAAACTATTAGATGCCAATTACCGCTTAGGGTTTAACACTATCCGCATTCGCTTCAGTCCTACTGAGTTCACTTTGCAACAATGCCAGGATGCGGGAGCAGAATTTGCCCAAGTCTTGAAAAAGAAAAAGAAACTCCGCAGTCCCCGCCAAGCGTTAACAGCAGCGCAAGTAGACCGGACAGAACAAGCCGTTGGACGCATTATTGGTTCTTTGTGTGTTATTAGTACTCGCCGCGGAGATAGCCACAGTGGAATCCTCACATCGTGGGTATCTCAGGCTACTTTCAACCCTCCCGGTTTAATGATTGCGATCGCCCAAGATCAAAATGCCGATGCCATGATTCATCCTGGTGATCAATTTGTCCTGAATATTCTCAAAGAAGGACGTAACCTCAGACGCTACTTTTCCTACCACAGTACGCCGGGTGATCATCCTTTTGCTCAATTAGCAACCAAAACAGCTAATAACGGTTGCTTGATTCTTTGTGATGCCCTTGCCTATCTAGAATGTACTGTGCAAAAACGAACCGAATGTGGCGATCGCTGGTTAATTTATGCCACTGTAGATAAAGGCGAAGTCTTAGAACCAACGGGTGTCACCGCCATTCAGCATCGGAAATCAGGTAGTCATTATTAATCACAAATTACTCACAACATGAATTTTTTTACCAAAAGATAACATAAACGCACACCCAAAATCCATCTGTGTGCATCTGTGTGCATCAGTGTTCGATTCACAACTTAATGTTGGCAGAAGCCGCCCCTTATACTCACGCACACCCCAAATCTATCAGAGTGCATCGGTGTAATATTTACAACTTAATGTCAGCATGAGTCACCCCTTATACCCGCACACACCCAAAATCTATCACAGTCCATCGGTGTCCATCTGTGTGCATCGGTGATCGATTTTCAAAACATATATATTCTGTCACCTCTCCAATTCACAACAGAGAATAAATTGAGGTGATTTGAGAAAATCATCATCTATGTGATACTTGGGTGAGTGCTGTATGTAATCAAAATGCCCAAATTCCGTCCCCACACACAGGTTTTACTTTTTGTATATTACCTGTGTTTTTCTGCATCACTTTTTTACAACCACAAACAAGTAACTGCCACCATTAGCTTACCCCTACGCACCAAAAAAGCTATGGTGGTGTCTGCTCATCCCCTCGCCAGTAACGCAGGGTTGCAAATCTTACGCAAAGGTGGTAATGCAATTGATGCAGCTGTAGCGACGACTTTTGCTATTTCCGTGGTAGAACCTTTTTCGGCGGGAATTGGTGGCGGTGGCTTTTTGCTGTTTCGCGATGCCAAAACAGGAGAAATTAAAGCTTTAGATTTTCGCGAACGCGCCCCACTCAAAGCAACGAGAAATATGTATTTGGATGCCCAAGGTAAAGTGCGTCCGAATCTAAGTATAAATGGTCACTTAGCAGTAGCAACACCAGGGACGGTGGCAGGACTGTACGAAGTACATCAACGTTATGGTAAATTGCCTTGGGCAGAAGTTGTAAAACCTGCGATCGCTCTTGCCAAAGATGGGTTTATCCTGAGTCCTCATGTAACGTGGCGTTCGATCACAGCCCACCAAACTCGCAAGCAAGCAATTCTCACTAACCCAGCAGCACGGGCAATTTTCACTCGCAACGGGGAATTGTATCAACCAGGAGAAAAATTAGTACAGCGTGACTTGGCAAAAACTTTAACAGCAATCTCCCAGAACCCCCGCAGTTTTTATACTGGAAATATCGCCCGTGCCATAGCTACTGACATGGCAAAAAATGGTGGTTTGGTAACTCTAGAAGACTTGAAATCCTACCAACCCATCTGGCGCACTCCTGTATGTGGCAATTTTCGCCAAGCAAGAATTTGCTCCATGCCACCTCCTTCTTCTGGAGGCGTGCATTTATTACAAATGCTCAATATTATCGGTTCCACTGATTTAAAATCTTTAGGATGGCGTCATCCAGATGCCATCCACCTGATGGTAGAAGCAATGAAAATTGCTTATGCTGATCGCTCACAATTGTTAGGCGATCCTAATTTTGTCAAAGTACCTATACAACAATTACTCAGCCCTGCCTATGCCCAACTGCGTCGGGCTGAAATTACAATGAATAGAGCTAGGGCTGCAACTGAAGTCAAGCCTGCGAATATAAAATTACAGCAGAATCTTACTCCTCAACCTCTTCTGTGTAGGCAGAAATCGAGACTAATTTCTGCAAGTAATTCTTTGATGATCACTCACAACACCCAGGAAACATTCTACAAACCCCGCTACGAGTCTACAGAAACCAGTCATCTTAACGTTGTAGATGCACAACGCAACACCGTAAGTCTAACTTTTACTGTTAACTTGGGATTTGGCGCTGCTGTGGTTGCTGATGGGACGGGAATTGTACTTAATAATGAAATGGATGATTTTGCCGCTGCACCGGGAGTACCGAATGCTTTTGGTTTACTGGGTAACGAAGCTAATGCGATCGCGCCATGCAAAACACCTTTATCTAGCATGACTCCGACGATTGTGACTGAAAATGGCCGCCTACGTTTAGCGGTGGGTGCGCCTGGTGGTGGTACTATTATTACCCAAGTACTGCAAGTCATTCTAAATGTGCTGGAATACAACATGGATGTAGGCGCAGCCGTTTCTGTCCCTCGCATCCATCATCAGTGGCTTCCTGATGAGTTGCGAGTCGAACCCTTTGGTTTGGATGCTCTCACCTTGGTAGAATTACAGCGTCGGGGACACAAAATTAAACAAACCCAGCCTTGGGGTAATATTAACGCGATCGCAGTTACGTCTGATGGAAGTTTAGAAGCAGCAGCCGATCCACGTGGTGAAGGATCAGCAAGAGGATATTAAATTAGGTGATGGGGTGTAGACGCGCTCTGCGCGGCTTCCCGTAGGGTAGGGGTGATGGGGATTAGTAGCCATTAACCACTAACCACCAACAACCAACTACTAACAATTGACAATTGACCACTCTTAGGCTTGTCTTCTAAAAATTACCATTTCACTACCCACAACAGGGTTACGTGCAACAAGCCTATTTTGTGAGTCGCTAATTTCTAGATGGGTAAAGTCCAGTTCTTGAGAACGTTGGAGGATTTCGGCTGCGAGTTTATTCTGTTCGGATTCGCTGAGGGTGTACCAATCATCGCCAATTTTGATATCCAAATTGCTAGTGAGAAAGTTAGCTTGGATCGATTTTATGAGTCCAGAAGCAAAGCGATCGCTAACTTCTGCTACTTGATTTTCAATCGTTGCAATTAGAATTTGTTCTGGTGTTAATACTATCGTTGCTGGTTGGTTGTCAATTGTGGGTGTGGGTGTTGGAGTTACTTCTGGTTCTGGTTCTGGTATTGGTGTGGGTTCTTCCTCTGGTGGTGTTTCTGCTACGGTTGGTTCTTCAGTTAGAGATGGTTCTGGAGATGGGGAGGTGAGGGAGGTAGGAGAAGTAGGGGAAGTGGTGGCAATTTCGGTGGGTTTGCCTGGGAAAATGGTGGAAGTAGCCCAAACTAGGATGACAGCAAAAATAGCGATCGCCCCTGTCAAGGCTGTATCTGACAACTTTTCTGAGAAATTTGCTGGTAAGTAAGAACGGATTTTGGCTAATAGTCTACTCCACCAGTTGAGAGATACATCACCTGGAGGTGATTCTGTTTCTAGCTTATCTACTGTCGTTTCTAAAACTGCGATCGCGCCTTTGAGAATTTGGATAGTTTTAGTCTTCCAAAAAGACTGTCCCCTTTGGTGATTTCTCTGACGAGATGTATGATCTTGCGGTTGTGGCGAAGAAGGTAGTTGTGAATTCTGATTGTCCTGTGACATGGAACTTTCACCTAGAGCAGCTAATCAAAGATTTATATTGTGGCTGCTACCTCCCCAGCCTTAATGTATCATTTCAATGCTTGGGTTAAACTGACTAATTAATGATTTTTGCCAAACATGAAACTAAAACGTCGTCAATTTTTATTTTTAAGTGGACTCGGTGCGATCGGTGTAGGATTTTTAGCTAGTATTAGTCGTGGGATTATTGGTCAAAGTAGCGAGCAAATCTCAAAGGTAATAGCTGCAAATCCATCTACCAAAAAAGATTTATTATTACGTTTTGTTTCTGTAGCAGATACAGGTACAGGTGCAAGAGGGCAATATGCTGTAGCTAGAGCAATGGCTAATTATCACAGCAAAAATCCTTATAATTTGGTTATCTTAGCAGGAGATAATATCTATACCAACGGCGAAATTGAGAAAATCAACGCAGTCTTTGAGCGTCCCTATGCTCCATTACTAAAGCAAGGTGTAAAATTTCAAGCTGCTTTAGGAAATCACGATATTCGCACTGCCAATGGAGACTTGCAAGTTAAATATGCAGGCTTTAATATGCAAGGGCGCTACTACACATTTGGTCGGAATAAAATCCAGTTTTTCGCACTAGATACTAATAGTAATGCTGACTGGATTAGCCAGCTAAATTGGTTAGAAAAAGAATTAAGCCGTAGTAATGCTACCTGGAAAATTGTTTTTGGTCATCATCCCATTTATGCATCAGGTGTCTATGGTAGCAACCCAGATTTTATTCAAATTTTTACTCCTTTATTTCAAAAATATGGTGTGCAACTTTATATCAATGGACATGAACACCATTATGAACGTACCCGTGTCATTAATGGCACAACTTATTTAACTTGTGGCGGTGGTGCAGGTACTCGTTCTGTTGGTAAAAATGAATGGACGGAGTATTCTGCGGAAAGATTGAGTTTTGCAGCTTATGAAGTGTTTGCAGATCGCATAGAAGTTAGTGGTATTGATACAGCGAACCGTATTTTTGATCAAGGTATCATTCCATTGAAGTCAGCTTGATTTTATAATCAAAAAATCACAAATAACCAGCCAAGATAAACTGTGTACACCAAAATGAAGGAAAAACCTCACCCGCTACCCCTCTCCTTAATAAGGAGAGGGGTGTCCGATAGGACGGGGTGAACTTAATTTAAAGTCAGATGAGTGGAAAGAAACTTAACTACATTAGAAAAAGTAAATACGGACAAAACTTTTTTACCAATGACAAATGATGACCCTAACTAGTAGAGACGTGTCATGGCACGTCTCTACATTCGTGCCCACCTAATTTATTATTGAAAGGTTAATGATTGATATTATTCCAGAAAGTAAGAAAGAAATCTTAGCAATTCGCCAATTAATCACAGAAGCTTTTGAGCAAGCTAAGGTAGCTGAACTTGTAGATATTATTCGGAAATCGGAGAATTTTATACCTGAACTATCATTAGTAGCAGTAGAAAAAGAAGAAGTATTAGGACACATTATTTTTAGTCAGATTATCATTAAAACACCCAATAAAACTATTCCAGCACTAGCACTAGCACCTTTAGCAGTAAAACCATCACACCAGCACCAAGGTATTGGTAGCAGATTGGTGCAAGTGGGTTTGTCAAAATGTCGCGAATTAGATCATGCGATTGTTATTGTTGTTGGCGATCCACGTTATTATCAACGCTTTGGTTTCCAAACAGCAGGGAACTTTGGCTTACAATCATCATTATCTCTTCCTGATGAAGTTTTTATGGCGTTAGAGTTGCAACCTGCTGCTTTGAAAAATATAACTGGTACTGTGCTATATCCTGCGTATTTTCAAAATCTTTAATTAGTAAAGATAAATCTAAGTTCAAACCTCAAAAAAGAACCTATTTTCTTTACATTTTTAATTTACTAGCCCCAAGTCCTAATCTCTGCTGTTGTGTGGTGGAGCGTATGCAGCAGATAATAGCTAAAACTTAATTTTTACAGACTTGGACGCCAAAAAACACACTGCTTTTGGTGTTCGGAAAGATTTGCTTTTGCTGCTAGTGACAGTAAGTCTTCCCAAGGCAGGGATGACTTACAATAGAATGGATACATAGGTTGTCTACTTGTATAGTCAAAAAAGATTGTGAATCTATCTTGATCTATAGGAATTTTCCCTCTGTGAAAAACTTTGGAAGTAGCTGCAAAAACTACTGTACCAGCCGAACCAGTACATGATTTCCAAAAAGATGGGGATAAAACATTTTGCAATCTTTTTTCTTGAATGTAACCATGTTTATATCTTAAAGAATGAGCTACAGTCGAAGTTAAAGATTGTGGAATATATTGAAAAGGACCACTATTTTCATCTACATCATTTAAATACACAATTATCTTGAGAATTTTTCTGTCTTCTACGTCTATATGCCATAGCCTAGATTTTCGCTCAACAGAGTTAGCAAGATCTCTGCGAAAATATGCTCCATGATAGGCTACAGGTAGACCAATATAATTCTCAACTATATCGAGTAAACGTTTTTCCAGCCCCCACATAAATATTTCTGGATGCTGCATCATTTGTTCAAAATTAGCATGAACAACATATTCATGTTCTTCTGCACACACATTGTTTGCTACTTCTGGCATCAATTTTTGTGCAGCCAAAAACATTTTCTCTGTATGTGGAATAGATAAAGCTTCTAGTGAAGTTACTACTACTCCTTCACGTATGATAGACTCAACTAAATTAAAATCAGCTACTGAAAGAACAGATAAATTTACTGAGTGCTGCTTAACAGCAGCTTCATAAGTCTGCTCAGCTTTATTTTGCAAGAACGAAATTTGATACAAATTCTTTAAAACGTGATTTCGTAGCTTTTTAACAATAGTACTCATATTTTCAGTTATTTATTTTGATGAAACAGTGAGTAATGCATAATGTTTTTTTGTGAAGGTTGTCACCAGGCAAAGCATAAGCACTTTTTTAGTTGAATACCTACTTTATAGGCTGGTGTTTATTTTTTCGTTCTACTTAGTTCTGATGTATTGTAAGTAGTATTAAGTGTACTTGTCTAATCAATCATAATGGTTTTCATGAAAAATTTATCGTTACTTTACAAAAATGAACTAGGTGATTACCGTATCATGTAAAGATGAGTATTAGTATCTCCAAAATTAATATTGTGAACTAAAGTTTTAGAAAAATTTTATACTCATCAATGCATACTTAAGTGTACGGTTAATATCATGCTAACTGCTGTCATAGGTGTTAATTTTTCCAGGAGAAATAGCAATTAAATTCATTAGAAAGAGAAAATTAATACGTATGGATTTGAGTTCAGATTCAGTCTGTAGTTTGGTATATCCTACAGGAAGAGTAGTATAAATTCCTGATTTCCCCCTAAAACTTTGTTTTTGGCAGTTATACGGCAAAAAATGCGGCTAACAATCATTGTCATTGTGCTATTAGTACTGACTGCATGTACTACCAGCGTACTTACACCACCTCATGAGTTAGTGGAAAAAGCGATCGCACTTCAGTTGGAGAAAACCCAACAGCAACTCAACCAACAGTTGGATCTTGATTTTCAGGGATTTCAAATTAACCACCTGTCAATTACCCAAGAAAAACCTTTGACTATTGAAAATCTGATTACATACCAAGTTCGTGGAACCTACGATTTCACCTTCAAGCTACCGAAACGAAAATTAACACAACTAAACAAACCGTTTGAAGTGTATCTGCAACTGCAAAAAGAGGGTAAGACGTGGCGGTTACTACTTCCAGAACAGAGTCGTAAAGATACTGAACCCACTTGGCACAGTTATCTGATTGAGTAGTGTTTTGGTAAAGCATCGGAATAATATATTTTTTAACGCAAAGGAACGCAAAGGTTCACGCAGAGGAACGCAGAGTAGAGATATGTTTTGGAAGAAAAGTTTTTCTTTAATCTTTTGGGATAGGGGGTAAGTACAACAGATAAATTTTAAGTTAATAAAAGGTTATTGATGAGTAATCTGATTTTGATTCAGTATTTGAAAAATTTCATCACACATTCTTTATTTTCGGGTTTTCTTACTTCTACCTATAACTTTATATTTTGCCTAACTACTTGGTGTGAAAATTTCTCAAATTTGAATTTTGACGATAAATATAATCGCAATATACTGCCCAAGTAGCGCCAAATAAACCTGTTAAAGAACCTGCGATCGCTGCTGCAATACCCCAACCGGCTGGCCCAAACCAGTCTGTAATTTCACACAATATTGCTGTGGTTGCTTTGGAAACAATATAAGCTGTTCCTACTGCTGCTACTGTTACTAAACCTATCTCTACCAACATTTCTATCACTTGTTTGCTAGATAAATCTTCTTCAAAATAGATTTTCCAGATCGAAGTGTACATGGCAATATCAGAGGTCGTTAAGACAACCTGCTTCGGAACTTCTACGCCAGGAGTCGGCGCAGCTGAAATACCACCACCACCAATGGCGCAAGCAGCGATGGCGATCGCTACATCTAATCTTTTTTTGCCCAAACTACTCACCGCATGATCTCCTGTAAATTTTGTCTAGTTTCTAGAGTAGATAAAAACAAGTTTGAGTCGCCCAGATCCAGGACTTTTCTAAAAAGTTGGCAATCTTGAAGAGATTAGAATTTGAATATATCAACGACTATCCACCTATTTGCGACATGGTACGAGTATATGCGCCTGTTGTGCCTGAATTACGTGACTTAAAGTTGATTTCTGGCTTAATGGCTAGTAACTCTCTCACCTTTTGCCGAAGTTTGCTGGTACTAACTCCAGTTCGTAGGGCTGTTTTTAAATCTATTTGCCCAGTTTCATTTAATAAACACGGACGTAACCAACCATCAGCAGAAAGACGCATCCGATTACAACGATCGCAAAAACACTCGGACATCTGACTGATAAAACCCAAAGTCCCCTTTGCTCCCGGAATTTGAAATATATCGGCTGGCCCGCTACCATAAACTTGTGATTCTGTCAATCCCCAGCGTGCGTGGATGCGTTGCCTGAGTTCGGCAGAAGATATCCAACCGCGATCGCCAAATAATGACAGATTACCAATTGGCATAAACTCGATAAAGCGGACATGCCATTGTTTGTCAATGGTCAATGCTGCTAGATCCAAAATTTCCTGGTCGTTAACATCAGGGATAACCACAACATTTATTTTCAACGGGTCAAATCCGACACTATAAGCTGCTTGAATTCCATTCCACACATCTTGCCAACGAGAACGACCACGATTGCCAATAATTTGGTCAAAAACCTCAGGATCGAGAGAATCCAAGCTAATATTAATCCGCCGTAATCCAGCATGGTAGAGACTTTGCGCCATCGGGGCGAGTAAAAAGCCGTTGGTTGTCATCGAGAGGTCTTGTGTTTCCCGAAAAGAAGCGATCGCACTCACCAACTCTACCACACGCGGACGTAACAAAGGTTCTCCCCCTGTTAAACGAAACCGGGTAAATCCTAGAGGTATAAAAACTTTTTGAATGAGGGTGAGCAATTCCTCATCAGTCAATAAATCTTGTTTGAGGATATAGTCTAGTTCTGTCCCCTCTGGCATACAGTATTGACAGCGGAAATTACAGCGATCAATCAAACTAATCCGGAGGTAATCAACCTGGTTCATGATTTAATAGAGTTATCTGATTGTCTCTGTAAATAGAGACACAACTTTGTCAAGATAAAATTTCTAGTTATTTTGTAAATTTTACTGACTTTCTTTTAAGCTAGCTTGAATTTGACTAGTTTGCTAGTTTAGCTTTGCTCAATAAAAATACTAATTATGCGAACACCGCATACTTTTGCCTATATTCTTCTAAACAAACGTGTATTTAATCTGGCATGATCGTTTCATTAGTTTCTAATTTTTTATTGAATATGTAGAGACCCGGTTTCCTTATAGGAACCGGGTTTATTGTCCCCCATTTGTGATTTTGCAACTTCAACCAATGTCAGCACCTCTTACTCCTCCAACCACCAAGCCTTGTCGTCCGCATTTTTCCTCTGGCCCGTGTGCCAAACGTCCTGGCTGGTCTGTTTCTGCTCTGCAAGATGCTTATGTAGGGCGCTCTCACCGTTCTGAGGGTGGGAAAGCAAAGCTCAAAGAAGTCATAGAGCTATCTAAGAAAATTTTGGGTGTACCCGCAGATTATCGTCTGGGTATCGTCCCTGCTTCCGATACAGGTGCAGTGGAAATGGCTCTGTGGTCAATGCTGGGAAAACTACCCCTAGATATTTTGGCATGGGAGAGCTTTGGTCAGGAATGGGTAAAAGATGTGGTGGATGAACTCCAGTTACCCGATACTCGCATTCTGAAAGCACCTTACGGAAGTTTACCGGATTTATCGCAAGTGGATTTTAGCCACGACGTAGTATTTTTGTGGAATGGAACAACTTCCGGTGTTCGTGTCCCAAATGGCGATTGGATTGCTAGCGATCGCACTGGGTTAACCATCTGCGATGCTACATCAGCAGTTTTCGCGATGGATATAGCTTGGGATAAGTTAGATGTAGTCACTTATTCTTGGCAAAAAGTCTTGGGTGGAGAGGCGCAGCATGGCGTCATCGTTCTTTCACCCCGCGCTGTGGAACGTTTGGAAACCTACAAGCCACCCCGTCCTTTACCAAAGCTATTTCGCTTGGCGCAAAAAGGCAAATTAATTGAAGGTATCTTTCAGGGAGATACCATCAACACACCATCAATGTTATGTGTAGAAGATGCACTAGATGGGCTGAAATGGGCAGAAAGCATCGGCGGACTTCCTGGTTTGATTAGCCGCAGCCAAGCTAACCTCGCAGCCATTACCAAATGGGTAGAGCAAAGTAGCTGGGCAGAATTTTTAGCCCAAAAGCCGGAAACTCGCTCTTGTACATCAATTTGTCTCAAGATTGTTGATCCTTGGTTTACAGACTTAAGTCCAGAAGCACAAGGACAATGTGCAAAAAAAATAGCTAAAATCCTGGAAAAACAACAAGTAGCTTATGATATAGCTGCCTATCGAGCTGCACCTCCTGGAATCAGAATCTGGGGTGGTGCAACAGTCGAAACCACAGATATTGAAGCTTTGCTACCGTGGTTAGATTGGGCGTATGCGAATGTAAAAGCAGAAATGAAAGTAGCAGCATCATAACCCAGAGCTTTACTAGGAAGACGTGGTAGAGCAAACAAGGGGAGACACAGAAATTCTCTGTGTCTCTGTGTAAATAGTACTTTAGAATATTGGACACCTGAAGGGCTGAAAAGTTGGAATTTTCGTAACTGTCAGTAAAACTCTCTATTCAAGAAGTGCGATCGCTGCAAACAACCCCTAAAACAATTAATGCGAACTGGCGATCGCACCTCCTGTAATCAAAAAAATATGCGGTGTGATGCACAGCCATAACAAGCAACACTTAGTGTTCGCAGATTGTGTAATAATAAACCGATCGCATACACTATTACGTTCCCAACCGTGCAAGCAACCGATAATTTTGATGACTTAGCCGCAGCCTTACAACAGCCGGCAGATCTGGATTTTGAGATACCTGATCCAGAGGATGAAGGAATTCCGGAGCAGGAATTTCAACAGCAGGTAGATATAGCTTGGCAAGTGTGCGATCGCTTTGATTTGCAAACAGAAATTTGGCGGGGGCGAATTTTAAGAGCAGTTCGAGATCGCGAGAAAAAGGGGGGAGACGGAAGGGGTGCGGGATTTCTCAAATGGCTCAAAGAGCGGGAAATCAGTAAAAGCCAGGCTTATGCTTGGATTCAGCTTGCCAATAGTGCTGATACGCTTTTAGAAGAAGGCAAGCTAGATCCAAGTGCGATTAAGAATTTTAGTAAACGCGCCTTTGTAGAAACCGCCAAATCAGCGCCTGAAGTGCAAATCATGGTGAGTGAAGCAGCACAAAAAGGCGATCGCATCACCAGAAGAGAAGTACGTCAACTCACTGATGAATGGACAGCGATGTCGTCAGAATTGTTACCCGAACCAGTCAAGCAAAAAGCAGCAGAAAACGTTCTTCCTCCCCGTTATATTGCACCTCTGGTCAAGGAAATGGAAAAACTGCCAGAATCGCATCAAAAAAGCTTACAGAAGGAAATCGCTCAAAATCCCGACCTCGATACTCTCAAACAGGTAACTTCAGAAGCGCGGAGTCTGGCAAAATATCTTAAAGCTGCTGCTCAAGTCCAAGCGTTGAACGAACAAGAAGTTGACATCGAAACCGCACTCATAGAAGCACAAAGAGTCGGTTGTTTAAGCATTGCTGCTGACTTAGTAAATCAAGCGTCCCAGTTAGAACAAACCATCGGTAAATTGTACATGACTTGGAAACGCATCGGTAATTTAGCAGACAGATTATACGTAGATACTGGTGCAAGTACACCAGAGTTGCGATCGCTCTTGGATTGCTTAGAACCCCTTGGTAGTGAAGTGATGGAATTACAACTTGGTGGTGCAGGAGAACGTACTATTCGCCTGCAAATTCAGGAAACAAGTTAGTTGGTTGTTGATTGTTGGTGGTTGGTTGTTAGTGGTTAGTGGTTAATGGTTATTCCCACACTCCACCCTTACGGGAAGCCCTCCGGGTACTCTTCGAGAAGCCGGGCTTCGCCCGTCTACGGGGGTTCGCAATCGTGACGGGAAGCGGAGCCAGTGCGGTGGACGGGTCTCCCGGCATAAAGCACCTGGCGTCCAAGACTGCGACCCCCTCACCGCTACCGCGTCTACACANATCTCCCCATCGCCCCATCCCCCCATCTTCCTCAAAGCGCGTGTTGCTTCAATTCACTCAAAGAAACATATTCTAAAGCTGACGCATGGGTTGCTGACAAAACTACGGGTGGTGCAACTCCAGCGTCTAGGGCTTCTTTCCAGCGAGAAGCACACAAACACCAGCGATCGCCTGGTTTTAAACCCGGAAAATCAAACGCAGGAACGGGTGTACTTAAATCATTTCCTCTGGACTTAGTGAATGCCAAGAATTCTTCAGTCACTTGGGCGCAAACTACATGGACGCCCACATCACCTGCACCTGTGCTGCATAGTCCATCACGATAAAAGCCTGTCATGGGTGAGGTACAACAAACCTCTAAGGGTTCTCCAAGAACGTTTTTAGCCTGGGTCATGGCAATAACTTGTTAGTGAAATACTTCAGATAACAATTATGAAGTATGAAGGATGACGTGTGAAATCAACTTGTTGTCTGTTCCCTATTGCCTGTTCCCTCTTGATCAATTTAAACAATTAATTTCGCGTAACAAATCTCCTAGTAGTCCGCGATCGCGAATTATAACTAAATCAGGATCATTCTTTAATAATTCCTGAAAATTTGGATTGATGAGTAGGGTTGACTCTAGGTATTCCATCGCCAGGGAAATATCCCCAATTCTGGCTGCACAACAGGCGCCATTATACCAGGCATACTCATCATTGGGTTTGATTTCGATGGCTTTTTGATAATTCTTCAAGGCTGCTGCAAAGTCTTCTGTGTATCTGAAAGTATCTGCCAACTTGTAATAAGACCAAAAATCTTGTGGATGAATGGCTTGGGCTTGTTCATAACTGTTAATGGCATTTTCGTAGCGTTTTAAATGCCTACAAGCATCTCCACGACGTAACCATGCCCAGTAATCATTTGGACGGATTGATAGAGCCTGATCATAGTCAGAAATTGCGTCTTCATAGCGTTTTAAGTGCCTTTTGGCATCTCCACGCCGAAAATAAGTCCAGTAGTCATTTGGGCGAATTGCTAAAGCTTGATTGAGAGTTGCGATCGCATCTTCAAATTGATCTAAATCTTCTATTAATATGCAAGCTTGATTGTAATAAGCCCAGTAATCATTTGGGCGCAGTGCGGATGCCTCTTTAAAACTAGCTACTGCGCTTTCATACTCACCTAATTCTCGTAAAGCACAACCTTTGTTATACCAGATCCAGTATGCATTCGGGCTATTGATTAAAGCTCTGTCATAACATGCAACTGCTTCTGCATAACACTCTTGATCATCAAATCGTTTACCCTGTCGATACCAATATCTGCTGTCTTCTGTAATGAGCAGTGGAATATCTGCTTTAGCCCCTGCTATTTGACTCATAATTTTTGCCCCAACCAAACAGTTACTACTGCTACAGACACACGCACTCTTTTATATTAAGGCGTTAGGGCATAATTGGGTAGCGGGGGATGGGAGGTGGGGAGTGTGGGGAATGTGGGGAGTGTGAGACACGGGAGAAATGCTTCCTAGTCCTCCTAGTCTCCCCCTTGTCCCTGATTCCCGTTGTCCCTTATCCCCAAAGGGAACCCCACCTTCCCCTATCCCCGATTTCCGATCACCAACTCATTCAACTTGGCGTGTAAATCACTCCAATGCACGCCTGCTAAACTGGGTAGGACAATGTGAGCAGCACCAACTCGTGAAGCGGGACCGAGTCCGATTGCCCACATCCCACCAGCTAAAGCTGCCTCAATGCCTGCTTCTGCGTCTTCCACAACTACGGACTGGGCTGGTTCAAGTCCTAATTGTTTGGCAGCATACAAAAATAGGTCAGGGGCTGGTTTGGGGCGTTGTACACTATAACCATCAGCGATCGCATCTATGCGGTTGGCAATACCCAGTTTTTCGATCACAGTTCGAGCATTTTTACTGGCTGAGCCGAGGGCAATTTTAATTCCTGCTTGTTTTAATTCATCAAGTAAAGTGACTACACCAGGTAACAAATCTTGTGGTGAGATGTTCTGGATAGATTCTACATAATAACGATTCTTCCGATCCATCATCTCTTGCAATTGTGCTTCTGAATACTTTCTATCCCCTACTATACGTAGAAGTGATTCCCGACGAGATACACCTCGTAAAGCTTCGTTAGCCTCACGGCTGAAGGGTAATCCTTCTTCATCTGCCAGTTTTTGCCAAGCCAGATAATGATATTCTGCTGTATCTGTTAATACGCCGTCTAGGTCAAAGATAAAGCCTCGGATGTCTGCTGACATGGTTGTTGGTGGTTGTTTGTTGGTTGTTATCCATTTTCCTTGTCTCCTTATCTCCTTGTCCCCAGTTCCCAAGTCAAACTCATGCCATTTACCACGCCACATTAACTTGAACTTCAGGCGTGTCCATCCAGGAGGTAGGTGGGGATGGGCTATGGGTTCACTGTTTCCCATTTGAATTCCACCAAAACCTAAAACTACTGCTTGCCAAATGCCACCAGCACTAGCCCCATGAATACCTTCATGGGCATTACCTCGGACATCTTCTAAATCGACTAATGCTGCTTGCATAAATCTTTCGTAGGCTTCTGCTGTTTTGCCCAAGTCTGAGGCCAGGATGGCATGGATCGCCGGGCCGAGAGAGGAACCATAACTAATATCGGTACGGGGTGCGTAATAATCCCAGTTGGCTTGCAAAGTGTGCGGGTTGTAGGGAGATTCCTGTGATTGTCGCATCAGGTACAACAGCATTAACACATCGGGTTGTTTGAGCACCTGCCGTTTGTTGCCTTCCTCGATACCTAAGATCGCTTGGATGGATTTGGTGCGTGGTTCGTAGTCTTCTAGATTAATATCTTGCAACTGGAAAAATCCCTCAAATTGCTCAATCAGCCCAGTGGACTCGTCGTAGGGAATCCAGATGTTGGTAATGATATCACTCCAACGCGATCGCCTGCCGGCAGTTAGTTGCAGTTTATCTTTTAGTTCTGTGGCTTTGCCGGGGAAATTTTTGTCTAGCCAGTCATATATATAAAGTGCTTTTTCTAGATGCCATTGCACTAGTCGGTTGGTAAAGGCGTTGTTGTGGACGAATTCATGATATTCGTCAGCACCAATCACATCCCGAATTTCGTACCGTTCGTGTTTGGTGTTGTACTCTACCCGACTACCCCAGAATACTGCTGTATCCAGAATGATCTCAGCGCCGTAGTCCCGCATCCACTCGTCGTCGTTGGTAGCTTGCCAGTAGTACCATATGGCATAAGCCACATCGGCGCTAATATGAATTTCGCGATCGCGACACCAAATCCGAATATCTTCACCGTAAGGATCGTTAGGGGGTAACCATCGAGGTGTTACTTCATCACCACTATCGGCACTTTCCCAAGCATACATTGCTCCTTTATACCCGTAATGTACTGCCTTCCGCCGCGCTCCCGGCAAGGTGTGATAGCGATAAGTTAATAAATTACGCGCTAGTTCTGGTTGGGTGTAGATAAAGAAAGGAAGTATAAAAATTTCTGTGTCCCAGAATATATGACCGCGATAACCAAACCCCGAAAGTGTTTTAGCTGGGATACTGACTTTATCATTATTGCGCGGGGCAACGATCAGTAACTGAAAGAGGTTGTAACGTACAGCTAACTGAGCTGTCACATCTCCCTCAATTACAATGTCACTTTTTTGCCAAACTTCTTCCCAAGCTTGGGTATGGGCAGTTAACAAGAATGAGTAGTCTGGCAATTGGGCGAGTTGATCACAAGCAGCTGTGACTGGGTTTTCCCGGTGTTGAGAGGTAAAAACTGTCACAAATTTATCTACTGTCACAGTTTGTCCAGGGGAAGCAAGAAAAGATGCACTGAGTGTAGGATAACCCGGTGGACTAGTAACTTGCAGCGCAGCTTCTGCCCCCGAGATTTTTATACCAGTAGCCATCCCTAGCTGAATACGGGAAGAACGGGTGCGCAGGTTTAACCACACTCCTGCTTCTGTTTTTCCTTGATCTAACCATTCCCAGTGGTTAAAACCCTGGTTTTCTGGGTAGCCGTTAATACTGGCTTGTATCTCGATCGCACCTGCAAAATCCACTGGGGTGAGTTGACAACGCAGGACAAGAACATGTTCATCTGCGAGGCTGGCAAATCTTTCAAAATGGATGTCTATTATCTTGCCATTGGGACTGCGCCAACGTACGCTACGGTTGAGAATTCCCCGACGCAAGTCTAAGATTCGTTCATAACTTAATATCTCGCCTTTTTCCAGACGGAAGCGATCGCCATCAATGGTGATTGTAAATGGCAACCAGTCAGGACAGTTGGCTAGTTCGGTATAGACAATCGGAACTTCATCGTAAACACCGTGGATAAAGGTAGCTGGTAAGGCATAAGAATAGCCTTCTTCAAAGCTACCCCGTGTTCCCAAATAACCATTACCGATGGTAAAAACTGTTTCTCGGTAGCGAAACTGCTCGGGTTCAAGCTGGGTTTCCCTGACGGTCCAATCTGTATAAGTGAGGTGCTGGTGACGTCCTGTTGTATCCATCGTCGCTGCTGTTACTTAGGAGACTGAGGGGTGGGCAGAACAAAAACTGTTGGTAGTTGGTAGTTGTTAGTTTTTGGTTGTAAACAACTAACAACCAGCAACAAATAACTATTTATCGTTGCATATGTTCTTCCAGGATTTTTTCGGCTCTGGGTTTAAAGACCAGATGATATAAAGTATCCACGTAGCGTAGTAATGCTTCACGGTTTTCTTTATTCAAAAAGTCCCAGAATCTATAAATTTTAGCGAGTAATAACAATTGTTTGGTATGCATTTGCCAATTATATTTGTTACGGACTCGCTGGATGACCCGTTCTGAAATTTCGTGCCAGTGTTCGGGGTGAGTATTGCACTGGTCAAGAAATTGCAGAATTTTTTGAGCTGTACCTTCTAAGTCTGTGGGGTTGATATGAAATTTACACTCTCCATCATCAATTAATTCTGCTGCACCACCAAATTCAGTAGCAAAGGTGGGTAAACCAGAACTCATTGCTTCCAGGATCGGTCTGCCAAAGGCTTCAAAGCGGGCAAAATGGACAAAAATACCCTGACGTTCTCCTATTACTCGGTAAATTTCCCCAAGTTCAGGTTTAGGAAGGCGCATTCCTACCCAGCGAATTTGACCCTGGAGATTGTACTGATTAATTAAGTTGTGGATTCTTTCCAGTTCTGTTGCTTCTTCTGAATTAGTAGCTTCAGATAAATGCAACTTATTGGTAACAATAATCAAGTTACATTGCTTCTGCAAAGCCTGACTTTTACCAAAGCATTCTACCAAACCAGAAAGATTCTTCACTGGGGTGATATGAGCGATCGCACAGATCGGCCGTTTGTTAGGATCATCTAAATGACCAAAGATTTGTGAATCTGAACTACTAAAAAGTAGCTCGTTAACTTTTTTACGTAGACTTTCATCACGTCTTTCTATTTTGTTGTAGGGGAAAAAGATATTTTCATCTACTCCCGGTGGCACTAAATTGAACTTGGAACTAAATAAATTAATGCCATCAACTACGTGATATAGCTGAGGCATGGAAAATATTTTATACGATTCGTATTGCCCAAGAGTGTCTGGTGTGCCAACAATTTCTTGATAAGACGAGGTAATAATAAAGTCCGCTGCATTCATGCTGATTAGATCAGCGGTAAATTGAGCTGAAAAGTGATACTGTTGTTCTAGTTCTTGCCAGTAGAGGTTACTAAATAAATGTTTGGGTTTTTCTAAGGAATGGGCGATATTGCATTGCGTTACCTTTAAGCTACGTGCCAGCAAAAAGGCAACTAAATTACCATCACTGTAGTTACCAATTATTAAATCAGGACGGTCCCCTAATTGAGCTAGGAGTTCTTTTTCAGCATCAACAGCAAATGTTTCTAGATATGGCCAAATCTCATATTTAGAAATCCAGTTTTGCGTGACTTGGGGATTAAATTCTCGGAAAGGAACACGCAATATCCAGGCGTTTTCGGTTCCCTCTACTTTTTCCAGGCGCAAGTTACACTGGGTTCCTTCACAGTTGGGGATGAGGCGAGTGAGAATAATTACTTGCGGTTGAATACCGAGTGAATCGAGTCCTGCTAATTTAATTTCTTCACGAATTTGATGTTCTAAACTCCGGGCTTGTTCCAGGACGTAGACGACTTGACCTAGAGTTTCCGGTCTACCTACAGAATCATCTTGACCGATCCAGCCGTGGATGGAAACGAGAACAACGCGAAAAACTGCGGGAATACGAGCCACGAAGGCTTCGAGGATGGCTGGTTGTGGGGTCTCAATCAGCCGATCAAATAGTTCCAGAGTTTCACGTACTCGGGAGGCGGTGTTACCCCAACCTGGTTCTAAGCCAAGGGCTTGTAGTTGTTTGTGAAACTTTTCGTAGGGTTCTTCCGGTGGTCTTTCACCGATGATTTTGATGGCTTGTTTAATTTCTTTGTATAGTTGTATGCCTGATTTGATGCGATCGCCAATCAGTAACTGTTTATGATCATATTCTAATCGGTGTAATGTATCGTATAATACATCTAACCAATACTCGCGATCACTTAACACTTGACTGCACAGATAACGATTGAGGAAGGCTAGACCTTGACCAATGTTTCTGGGGTCATCGATTGATGGAATACCTCTATCAAAAGGATGAAAGTTGATTTCGAGAATTGGAGATTGGTAGCGATTGACAAAGCGATCACACACATCAAGCAGTGCTTGTGGTGTTTGCAGTTCAAAGTTACTCGTGTCTGCTGATAACAAACGCCAAACTTCTTGACTACCTATCCTGGGTCGCACCAGCAACCAAATATCATCTCCTTCCAAGATTATTTCATGCGTATAGTGAATAAGTGTTCCTAAGGAAGAAGAATGAAAAAAGTAGGCAGGCTTTTGGAATTGGTGACAGTAGTCAGCAAAAGCGTGCAGAATTTCATTTCTCAGGAAATAACGTTTACCCGAGGCGCTTAACTTGGAGATTAATTGACGCAGAATCGTTTTTTCGTCACTACTTAAAACAGTTTGAATTAGTTCATACATAGCGAATTCCTGCATTCGAGCTTGCCTACGACCTCATTATTTCTCCTCGACAAATTTCAAGGGGCAGGCTGGAAAAGCTTCATCTACCTTTAACGTTAGCGCATAATTGTCTCTATTCCTGTAAATAGGCAAAAATTGAGTTACCAGCAGCATATCTGAAGTATCGATCAATCTAGATACAGAATAGTTTATTTGTTCAGTAAATAAAAAACAGATACATATTGATCAAAGTATCTTATTTGACTTTTTATTTGCAGTATTACTAATTCTTCATTTTTCACTTTGACTGATTTCATCCACTCACACATTTTCTTTAACTAATATTAAGCTCGAAATTTTACCACTTCCTAACTAAATTGTATGATATTAAATTTATTTAAAAACAATCAATACTTAATAAAATAAGTATGTAGAAATACAGTTTTATATAGATGTAATATTAGAATTGAGCTAAAAATCATCACACAGGCACTATCTAATACAAATATATATATATGTAGAGTTTGGATAAACACAATGAATAAAAGAACTCTTGCTGTTTTGGTAATTGCGGCAACTGTGGCTGGCTTGTCTACCAAGGTTCAAGCTCAATCATCGAGTTCTCACCAACAGGGGTATACCTTATCTGGTGATTCGCTGACTGGAATCACTGATCGAACATCTGAGAATGACTTTGCAATATTTTTTGACCAACAACAAAATTTAGCTGGTCAAATTAACAACAATACTAATACTGCTCAGACTACTCAACAAATAAATAATCCTGTGCAGTTACAGAGAATTCTCAAACCGCGATCGCAGACAAATGGTTCAGAGCTGATCTTACAACCTGCCCAGTCTAATACTAACGGTAATGACGGATTGCAATTACAGGTGGATGTGCGGGAGTAAATGGATTGTTGCGAAAACAGAATGAATTATTCAGGTTGATTTTCTATTACCCATCACTAGCAAGTTTAAATTCTCTACTGTCAGAAAATTAATCCACTCTTATCAAGATTTTCAAAAAAATTAATAAAAGGTTAAGGTGATAAAAATGACAGTAATTATTGGCTTTTCCATTTTGTGTTTTCTTTGGATTATTGGCTTGACACTTTTAGCAGAGTTTTTCTTCTACGAAGAAGAACAACAGTTTTAGTAGGGTTCAATGTTAGTGTTCGCTCTAAGTAGTGTCACAAGAGGTATTTTTAACACGGATGTACTGATTTAGTATCTGTTTATCCCTATAACCGTGCTACCTGTGTCGCGCTGTGAGGAGAGAAAGCTTCCCTCATCCATTGTCGGAGGCGACAGCAGCAAAAAGAGATTTCCCCTCCCCTCTTTTTTTGCTCTGTATCTCTCCTCACCTACCCAACTTTAAAACTTGCAAACACGGGTTTAGATGAGGTTTGAAAAGTACTTGTCGATATACAAAGCAATTAGATATTCCCCTAACTTTCCTTCAAAAAAGCTTAGGGGGATAAACCAAAATTTTTAATATTTCTCAAACTTCATCTGAGGAAACAACAAATCTGGCATTGCTGAATCAAGATATGAATTTACAATTCACGGATATGTAGAGACGTAGCAATGCTACGTCTCTACAAAAATGTATACAAACATAATTCATGACCAGATTCAGCAACGCCACAAATCTTTTGATTGAAAGTTATTTAGTAAGCACCAGTCTTGTGCAGAACTACATTCACCGTTTGAAGTAAGATCTTTAAATCTAGCCAGACTGACCAATTTTCAATGTAAGCGAGATCTAGTTTGACAGCATCTTCAAAGTTGTCGATATCAGAACGCCCAGAGACTTGCCATAATCCAGTGATACCAGGAAGAACTTCTTGTCGGATAAAGTGCTTTGTTTTAAACTTTTCGACATCTCTCATAGGAAGGGGTCGAGGACCGACAAGGCTCATTTCTCCCAGAAAAACATTAAATAGTTGTGGTAATTCGTCCAGACTGTAACGACGCAAGAATTTACCAACTCGGGTGATGCGGGGATCATCCTTCATTTTGAAGAGTACACCATCTTTAATTTCATTCTTGGCTTCTAAAGTTGCTTGTAACTTTTCTGCATTAGTAATCATTGTCCGGAATTTCCAAATTTTAAACTTCCGGCTATGTAAGCCAATGCGCTCTTGTCTAAAGAAGACTGGTCCAGGAGAATCTAATTTAATTAATATGGCAATTAACACGTAAATGGGGAGGAGTAGCAACAGCAAAATTACAGAACAACAAAGGTCAAAACACCGTTTTACCCAAAAATCACTACCCGTAATAATGGGTGCTGGAATTGTCATACAGGGAACTTCACCAATCATCCAAAAAATAGATTTAGGATGACGCACTTCGCTGTCGGTTGGTAGGATTCGCAAGGTAATACCAGCTGTATGGAAATTCCAGCAAACATATAAACGATTTTTTATCGCACTCCAAGAAACAAAAGCCTCTACTATTCCCTGCTGACGCAGATATTCAAAAGTTGACTCTCGATTACATAAATCCAAGCAGCTAGAGTCAGCAATACCTTGGATTGTGTAGCAATTTTCTTTTTCTATAATTCTGATGTGATTTTCTTTGTCTTCTCTTTCTGTAATTAAAAATATGGGATGACGAATCGCTCCTTTTTGACGTAATAATTTAGTAGTAACATCAAATAAATAGCGGTCAATACAGATAAACAGCAGAGATGACAACCAGAAAATCAAAAAAGTTGAACGGGAGACATAGTGATTTGGTTCGTAGAGAAAAGCGATGAATAAAAGTAATACCTGTGATAGAGTTACGGCTTTGACCAATCCAGGATAGTTGCGACGTTGAATACCTGCTTTGTATAGACCTTTGGTGGCAATCATGCCTATTACCAAAACCAGAGTTAGTATTATAAAAGAAGGTTTTTGTGTCCAAGGAGAATTTAATGGTGTTCCATAAATTATGGCTAAGCTCCATGCTGAGATTAGGGCGGTAATGTCAAGAGAAATTAGTGTTACGACTCGCCAAAGTCTGATAGCTAATCCTCTCTGTATCCTCGTAGCTTTTGCGGAGCGTAAGTCTGGTTTGAAGCTAACTACTGGCACGAAAGATTTAGTAGTCATAGCTGCTTTTCCTCCTCATAATTGATTAGACCACTCTGAATATAAAATTTAGGATTTTTGACTTAAAAAATGAAACTAGGAATAGACTCACTCATTGACTTGTTATGTCGAACCTAACTTTAAATTTTTGAAAATTTGATTTTATTTAGCGTTTTGATGCTTGATCGAAAGCCCTTGCGATCGCATTCCATGCCAACTTGGGTTTGAGGTTTGAGTCAAAGGGCAAAGGACGTACTGGCGCATCATCCTTGCGGGGAGCATATTGTGCAAGCCAAGTGTGGCTATCACTCAATCCCCAATTTAATACTGCAATCACAGCTTTTTCATCTAGAACCGTTGAAAGATAGTCTTCATAAGCAGCAGCCACAATGCGATCGCGAGTTTTTAAATCTTTGGGTAAATTTTGATCTCTTACATCTAGTTCAGTAACCAAAATTTTCAGATCAAGACTTGCAACATCAGCTAAAAATTTCCGTAATTTTTTAGGATTGAAACGAGTTTCGTGACCATATAGATGTGATTGAATACCAAAACCATGAATTGGCGTTCCTCTGGACTTTAAACGCTCTAGCAGTTTCAAAATCGCACCTCTTTTTGCTTCATGTTTGGGGATGTCATATTCTAATTCGGTATCGTTATAGACAAGCATGGCTTTTGGATCTTGTTCAGCAGCAATCCTAAAAGCAAGCTCTATGTAATTTGGTCCAAGAAACTCTAGCCAAGGTGAGTTTCGTAAGCCGTCAGAGCGTTTGTGATCTATTTTTGTTGCTTCATTGACCACATCCCAAGAATGGATTTGTCCGGCATAATGTTTTGTAACGGTTGTAATGTGTTCTACCAAAAATTTTTCTGCATTCTGGCGGTTAACAACTTCCTCAAACCATTCAGGTAAAGCTTCATGCCAGACTAAAGTGTGTCCTCGGAAAAGTATCCCATGAGTGCGGGCAAATTTAGCTAACCAATCACCAGCAGTAAAGTCAAATCTATTAGGAGTAGGGCGTAAAAAATTCCACTTGAGTTCCCATTCTGGGACTAAAATTCCACACTGTTGAACAAAACTACTTACTAGTTTTGGATTTGATTCCAAAAGATCCCGTCTTGTTGCTGCTCCATAAATGATTCCCTTAGCCGACGCACGCTTTTTTAAAGGCGTATAGGTAGTTAGTTTAAAGTTTCTTTTTGAGTTATCGAGCGATTGGATCTGGCGACTTTCGTATCCAGCCTTAGCTGTTGCGATCGCTCCTATACTTGTCAGAGTACCTAAACTTAGCCATAAGGCTTGTCGCCTAGTTACTAATCTTCTATTTGGCATTGAGAATCTCCCGTAAGAATAGTCCAGCTACGAACCAAGGTTCTACTAGGTAACGTCTCCAAAGCCTTTTCGGCTCACTAAATAGGCGATACAACCATTCCAAACCCATCTTTCCCATCCAGCGAGGTGGAGTCGGAATAGCTCCAGCAACATAATCCATACAAGCGCCACTAGTCAAGATAGCATTGGTATGAATATGCTCTAGGTTGTCTAAAATCCAGTATTCTTGGCGTGGCATACCCATTCCCACCATCAACACATGAGGTTGGTAATTATTAATTGCAGCCAAGGTTTCAAGATTTTGCTGACTTCCTTTATTTATATAGCCGTGGTGAACAGCAATTTCTAAACCTGGAAACTTCTCACGTAAAATCTTAGCTCCTCGTTCTGCAACTCCTGGCTTAGATCCTAAATAAAACACACGCCAGCTTTGATTAGCTGCTTCTGCCATTAGAGACCACACCCAGTCAGCATAAGTGACTCTTTGCTCTGGCTTGAGTGGAAAACCTAACAGCTTTCCCAAGAAAACCAATGGCATACCATCTATATGGGCGTAATTGGCCTTTGCATAGAAAGCTCGCATTTTTGCGTCGTGATGGTAAAGATAAAGGCTATGCAAGTTATGATTGGCAATAATCCATTTTTTATTTTTTTGTATAGATTCTGTAATTAATGAATTGAGTTCTCGAATAGAAAGTGGATCTAATTGTACACCTAGAAATTTGTAGGGCAATTGCTTCATGATTACCTCTATAAATATTTACTCGCTATCTAACAATTCAGAATATATCAAAATACAAAATAGTTGAAGTATAGTAACAGGGCGTAAAGCTTTGGGCAGGTAATGTAAATCTGAGAATATCTTTAGCTTCATAACCAATTCTATTTTTTCAGTCGATTCATATTTCAGAATGAATTAATCAAATTTTCAAAAATAAAGCCGTGAAGTAATTAAATATAATTACGTCACAGCCTCAACATTCATCTTATTACCGTCTTTATAGAATGCTGTAACACTTCTTAGCGATCAAAGCTGAAAATGTTGCCAAAAGTTGTTAAAGAATCCTTCATAAGATAACCAATCTTTCCACATCTGCCGACAATTGTATTGCAGTTCTACAAATTGTTCAGGTGAAAGATTATTGTGAAACTCTGCTACTTTTTGAGCAATTTGCGGCAAGTCTTTACTGTCTACCCAAACACAGTATTTTTTCCAATCAATTTTGAAGTCATAAGGCAAAACACAATCAGTATCGACAAAGATAGGAATGCGTCCACAACACAACGTTTCGTAAAATCTGAGAGAAAAGTTTCCTCGACCACGACAACAAAGAATATAGTTACTCTCCACCATATTTTGCACGTATTCGAGACGCACTTTTAGTTTTTCCTCAGGTTCTTTAGCTTCAAAGAACGCCATTTTGTCGCGAATTTTAAAATTAGTCTCAACTAAAGGGCTATTGCTAAGATACTTCAAAGCTTGATTTCGCAAGCGATGTCCTTCGTAGGGTGGAAAAGTTTCTCCATTAGTAGCCAGCATTACCCCTTGACGAATTAAGTCCTTAAACTTTATTGACCAATTACCTTGATCGGCACAACCATCAAATCCCACAATAGGCTTTTCCTGCTTTTGGCGTATGGTCAGCTGGTTTTTGAGGTAATATTCTACTAAGTCTTCATATAATGCAGTCATGACAAATTCCTTGGACTGCCTTCTAGCACCTATGAGGGACTGACGAAAAATAAAAGCATCCTGAATGGGAATATGTTCATGGGAGCGATCGCCACAATAAAAAATTATCATTGGTTTACCAGCTTGCTTTACCATTTGGACAAACTCAATCGCTAAAGCATATGCTGATTCATTTCTCTTCGCTGTCCATGTGTTCCCGGAAATGTCTAACCAATCAAAGGGTAAAACAGCAAAATCTGCTTCTTTTAACGTAGTAATTTCAAACAAAGAGTTACTTATATTTGCATAATTAGTAATTAATTTATCCCAAGGAGGAATATAATAGCCTCCCCTTTCTATTTGAAAATTTTTTGTATATTCTGGCCAGAAAGGTTGGATGAGAGAAACGGGATAAACTCCTTCAGGAAGATATCGCGGATCTGAAAATATCTTTATTTTCATCCTATTGTTTTATTAATTTTATAGTTCTTGCATAACTAAGTAACCATATTTTAAAACTCTTGATATCTCCATGTTTAAAGTTTATACAATCTTATCAAGCAACTAGCCTTTTATTTAGCTATGTTGAATTTATCTCTGGTTGCTTCCAAAATTTCAGCAACTGCTTTTGCTCTTGCTGACCACGAATATTTTTCTTTAATTAGAGTATATGCAGCTTCTGTAAGTGGTTGATATTTCTCCATGTTGGATGTTGCATCTAGTATTGCATCAGCCACCTCTCCAGTCGAGAATCCTGTTACAATCAAATGCTTTTGATTACAGAATTCTTCTAGTCCCCTCAAACCCTCTGGAGTTGATACAACTAATTTTTTGCTAGCGAAAAAATCTAATGCTTTATTGCGAGCGCCACCTGCAACAGCTTGTTTAGGAAATGGTAGCAATCCTATATCTGCATACTTAATATAATTAACAAAATCTTTTCGCTCTGGTAAAAAACCAACAAAAGTAATATTTACTGGTAATGGTTGGTCAACATCACTCACATCACGACCAATCACCACAAAGTGAACCTTTTGCTCATGAGATTCCAGGTGTTTGGCAATTTCGATCGCCATCGATACAGACATATCGTTACTCGGAAATTGAAAAGTCTTAGGAGCAACAACTACTACTATCTTGGCTGGTCGCTTTTGTTGGTATGGATCAGTAGTATGAGAAAATTGATCGTTGATTAAGTCTTCAGCAACTCCATTGCCTATACAGTAAATCTTACTGGGTTGTCTACCATACCATTGCTGGATCAGTTTGGGAGTTGATTCACCTGCGGCAACAATAGGATTACCAGAAAATATCAACACTCCCTGAGCAATATATGTCTTAATTAATTGCAAAAATTCCTTCAAAGGATTAGGAACAGAAGATAAGCGACTCCAGTATTCATAGGCAGAAAAAGTGTGAAAATCCAAGACAAGAGAGCACTTTTTCTGCTTTGTGGTAGTCAATGCAATCAAAGATGTTATTCCAGGTAGTGTTTCTTGTGCATATACAACATCAGGATGAAACTCTTCTATGCATTTTTTAATTGTCTTGACATACAAAGGAATACTTCTTGAGCCAATAGAGACTGAAGGTGCGTAGTTAACTGCTGAACAATCTAAGCCGACTTGATAAAGCTCAAACTCTTGACTAAGATATTGTCCAAGGTAAAATGGTCTTGTAAACGCACCAAAAGGCTGACTAGAATCAAGAGTAGAAACAATTAATAAGCGTTTACTCATAATTTTATGGTTGATAGATTTGCTCAGCTAATCTAATACCCCTGAGTCTTAATTGATTGAATTTTTATAGAGTTGTGTATATTGTTAACCATGAGAGCAAATCTTTTTAGATTTTCGGTTGAACTTGTTCACAAAAAGCAGGAGATGCACTTAAATCTCTGTAACCAATGACTGCGCGTAGATATGGTAAGAACCAATAAATAAACCAAAATGGACCAGAATGTCGTTTGGTAAAAATAGTCCATGCTTTAATTGGATAACCCTTAGGTTGGAGCAGTTTTGTTAAGCGTTTATGAACCGGAAGCTTGGTATCGACCCAACTTCCGCTAACAGAATTTTTAGAGCAAGTACCTATGTACCCAGGTGCTATCCATACTGAACATCCCAACTTCCGCGCTCTAAGTCCATAATCTATATCTCCCAATGTATGGATGAAAGCAGAATCCAAATTACCTACTTTTTGGGCAACAGAATTAGAAATAAGTACACAATTGCCATACATCGTATCGCACTCTTGAAGTTCCCCAGTTGGCTCTACAAACTCATACTTATTTGAGTACCAACGCTTTGAACGCATAGCACCTCCATAAGTTGCTTTACCTGTTAATGGATCTCGAGTCGAGCCAACAATTATGGAGTCTGGATAACCTTGTTGTGTCAGATCATAATGATTAGTAATTAACTTAGTCAGGGCATTAGGATCAAGTAAGGTGTCGTCATTCAACCAAAGATAGTAATTGTAACCCTCTTGGAGAGCTGCGGCAAATGCTAAGCGCATTCCACCTACCCAGAAGAGATTACCATCACCCTGAAGAATTTTTACTGCCGGATAATTTTGCTTGACTGCATCCGATGTACCATCAGAACAACCATCATCAACCAAATAAACATCAAAAGTCACATTTTGTTGATAAAGTTTTTGCAAACATGTCAAGGTTATATCTCGCCTGTTGTAACAGGTGATTAACACAGCCAGTCTTGTATACTCTATTTCGCGTATCATATGTACTTAATTATTCTGATGATTGCAAATAAAGAATGCTAGCTAAAGTAGCAATTATGCTTGATTTAAAGAACTAATTAACTGAACTCGCCTGATTTGCTTGTACTCAACTGCTGATGAAAAGGCTATTGATACATAAATAATCCAGAATACACTGTTAGTTGACATAAATGTAATCACTTCACTAGTATTAACTAGGACATTAATTCCCAAAAACATAAACATCCAAAAGGTTTCTATTTTTCTAGTCATAAACAAGATATTGACTACCCTGTATATTACTGTCAATAAATGAAATACAAAAAGTGATAACCCCAAAAAACCCAGTTGCACAAATAGGTCAATAAAGCCATTGTGAGCCTGAAAAGGACTGTCAGGATCTATATCTTCATACCGTAGCCACGTATTACGGATGACGTCATAAGAAGCATCACTAGTCCAAAACGCATTATAACCATAACCTAAAAAAGGACGTTTTAAACCTTCCTGTATAGTTGATACCCACAGTGGAATACGTCCGTTAAACTCAATGTCCTTGCCTAAATAATTAACTACTATTGATTCTAAATTTACTAAAATCAAAGCAGATATAATAGTGAATATCAGTACAGCGATCAATAGAATAAAAAATCTATTTTTTCTTTGTTTCACAATTATGTAAATTGGAAAAGCAAAGACAGGATAAAGAAAAACTATTAATCCTGTTTTACTATTAGAAAGGACAAGCAGAATTAATGAAACTAACAGTAAAATAAAAGCAAACCAGCGATTACAACGTTTGTCTAAAATATTAATCAAAAAAATTGAGGCTAAAAAACCCATGAAGCGACCCATGTGTTGCTTGTGAGCATATATACCTCTCCAAGATACAACTCCATTGACAACATGAGTACCAACAGAAGGTACAGCAAAACCAACAATTGTACATAAAAATATAGATATAATTCCTACCCAAGACAACAAATTTATCTGCTCTCTTGGTGTGTATCGTGAAGCCAAATATAGACCAAATAAAGTTGAACGTACTAAAGCTCTGACTTGTTCTACTGTATCACCTAGACTGTAAGACCACAAAACTGAAAATACACCAATTATAGTCAACAATATTAGAGTTTTGTCTGTGGTAGCAAGATATGCAATACGCTTCCATTGCACACTAACTAAAAGAATTACAATTCCATAACTCAAGATATTTGTAAGAGTTCTGACTGCATCTGGTACTACTACTGTTTCAGCAAAGAAAAGCAAGAAAATAACGCTTACTATTTCTAGCTTTAATAGCAGAGAAGTCAATAATTTGTTTTTCAATTTCTAAACTCCGACTGTTGTCGTTAGATTCCACAAATTTTTTATCTGTAACAGGTTTTTAGATTTAGTATTGATTTAGCTTATGGAATAACAAGTTATTACACATGCTAAAATTTGGAGGTTTGGCAATACTTAAGTATTTCAAAAGTAGGACGAAAAATCTATTATTTTTATCTTTAATTATTTGATTCAGTATTCATAATTTTTTTCTTAATAACCGACTTTATAGTTGTCAACAAATTGCCATACTCAAAGAAGGTTTTTTGCATGAATTTGTCAGATTTTAAATCACGAATTATGTATGGTGGATGTTTGAGAGGAAAACTAATTGGTTCTGTGGCCATATTAGCATAAGTCTTAACAAAGCTACCCTTGGTATGCTTTGTATGAGTTGCATTATTGCCAAAACCAATATTAGAAATCAGATTATTATTTGGGACAATACTTAGTTGGTTCTGAAGCCAGCAATTAAAAGTCCATTGATAATCCCATACAGTATTAATGCGACCGTCGTATGTATCCTGAAAGATTTGCTGCCAAAACTTAACAGATTTTGAGTCTATAAGTATATCGTCTAGGAATCGACTTTCTTTAATTTCTGGCCAGAGTTTCATGTCAAAATCAAAGTTTTGCCATGCTCGTCTCCAAGTTGCCCAACCCCAACAGCGATTATAAATAGAGAAATAATAGCTATAATCTGTTCTTTTTCGTCCTAATTGTACATTTTGACCAATAATTGTACAAATTCTTTGATCGTATCTATATTTCTCAAGCAAGGTTTCACAAAATTGAAAAAAGGTAGGATGAGGCAAACAATCATCTTCTAAAACTATTGCCTCTTCCACTTGATTGAATACCCAATCTAAACCACTAGGAAGACGCTTTGCACAGCCGATATTCGCCTCAGAGTAATTTTTGATAACTTCACATTCCCAATCAACACGGTCAATAATTGCACGAGTAGCTTTGCACTTTTCTGATTCATCAGCACGGTCTTCCCTGGGTCCATCTGCTATGACAAATAGTTTTGGTGGTTTTGCTTGGCGAATTGCTTCAAACACGCGTTCGGTGGTATGTGGGCGTTTGAAGATAATAAAAGCTACTGGAGTTTTCAGACGAAAATCAGACATTATAACTCTCCCCAAAGTTTTTATCTGAATCTATTTGGATATAGAAGTACAATATTATTTTATTATTTTAATTGTTTTAAACCTTCAAAATAAAAATAACTAAACCATAGGCATTTTCATCCCTGAAATATGCATTTAAAATCCGAATGACTATCTAATTAAGCTCATTTTTTTCTAAATACTCTGGTGTAATTCAATAATCTTTTAAACAAGCTTGGTAATACAAGTGCTTTTGTTTGTTTAATAAAAATTATTCTTGTTTGTGGTAAAAATAGATATGAAAAATATGAAGCAACACATTGAGCAACTAGTGAAGCCATTGCTGCTCCAACACCACCATAACTTTTAATTAAGAAGTAGTTCAAAACTATATTTATGACTGCACCGTTAGCACTTGTGATAAATGCAAAGGGCATTAAGTTTTCTGCTGTTGTCCATAGACTACTTACCAAGCCTAAGGAAACGAATACTCCAGTCCAAATATGGATCACAAGTATATCACCTGCGTCTGCATATTCTTGACCATACATCAAATTGACAATTTGATGAGATATTAATGACACAATTACACCAACTGCCAAAGATAGTATCGTGAGAAAGTCCAAAACTTTTTGTATCTGCTCATAGTATGACTGTTGACTTTCTTGTCTGGCTTTCACAATTGATGGGAATACTGAATTTGTTATGGCCATTGGTATGAAATACCAAAGCTCTGATATTTTTACTGCTGCTGAGTAGATTCCTACTGCTTTATCACCAATCATTTGACCTAACATTAACTGATCCGTTCGCATATAAATCATGATGACAAAACTCGAAAGAATCAGCGTCCAACTATCTTTAAGTAACTCTATTGCATATTTCCAGCTAAACTGCCATGCTTGTATAAAATAACCTTTTATACGGTACGCAACTACAAGCCCTAAAGCACTCAAAGCAGTTTCAGCTGCATGAGCCCAAGCAAACATAAGCAATGGAGCTTGGATTTGGATTAATACAATCCGCATACTACTAGCTAACACCAAACCTATGTTCTTAGACCAAACCGTATATTTTGACTGAATTTGGGATTGGAACCAATAATCGATTACATAATAAGATTCAAAAAACATTCCTACAGTAATGATTCCAACCAGTTGGTGGGTAAGAGTCTCAGTAGGACGAAGGATGATAATTGTTGCAATTGACACAAATATGATTGTAGCTTGGGCAAAGACCTTCAGGAGGAAAGCTGTACCCAATATTTCATCTTTACTATTTGGTTGGCGGACAATGTTACGAATAACAATGTTATCAAGCCCGAGATTGGCAACTGTGTTGAATATTGCAGTAAAAGCGATCGCATAGTTGAAAATACCAAAATTTTTTGGACCGAGGTAGCGAGCTACCCATACTCCTACTAATAGTCCTGTACCCATTCGCAGGACTCTATCAGCTAACAGCCAACCTGTATTACCAATAATCTTTTGTAGGTTAGGGCTGAGTTTATGGGTAATTTTTTCTATTTTTTTGAGCATTTTTATGCTTTTCTAACACTGTAAGCAACTACCTCAAAAGCGATCGCACCTCTTAATTAAGTATTGCAAAAAGAACTTTATCGATGATTCCTCACCAAAATAGATTTTCTAGACACACCCGTTGACTCCACTGAATCTTTTGCATAGTAGAAATAGCTATCTGGTTCGCGCTTCACACTTACGCCATTGATCACCATACCTAGTACTGTTTGATCTGACTGAGTTAAAAATTCTTTAGCTGCATTAGCACTTGCATAGTCAACTACTTCTGGACGCACCACCAGCAAAATGCCGTCAGCTAATTTACCCAGAACTGCTGCATCTGCTGTCCCTGCTAGAGGTGGAGCATCAAAAATCACACAATCATATTTTTGGTTAAAGCTAGCAACTAACGTAGCCATACGATCAGAGTCTAACAAAGCAACTGGATTGGGAGGCATCACCCCAGAAGTCAGAACATGTAAATTGGGCATTACCTCGTGAACAATTGTCTCTAAAGGCACTTGGTCAACAATGATATTGCTTAAGCCCTGATTATTACTCAGTTGCCAAATATGATGCTGGATGGGATGACGCATATCAGCATCTACCAACAGCACCCGACGTTCCACTTGTGCCATGGCGACAGCTAAGTTAGCAGAAACCTCTGATTTTCCTTCTTTAGGAATGGAACTAGTAACTGTAATTGCTTTTAGCTGTTTATATGAAAGAAATTTCAAGTTTGCTTGCAGCATTTGATAGGCGTCACCAACGGGGAAATGAGGAATGTCCCTACCAACCACTCTAGGAATTGGTCTATCTAACCCTTGTACTGAATAGCTGTTTTTAGTATTCCTACTTACATTAGGAATAACCCCTAGTAATGTGTACTGGAACAATTCTCTAGCTTCTTTAACTGTCTTGATAGAGCGGTCTATCAAATCAACAGCAAGGGCAGCAATTATTCCCAGCATTATACCTAAAACTCCTCCACCTGCTGCAATCAAAGCTTTTCTGGTACCACTGGGCTCATCTGGTACTAATGCAGGGGAAATTATCCGAGCATTACTAACATTCTGGTTTTCTGCTACGTTAATTTCTTGTATTCTTGTCAATAGAGTTTCATAAGTTGTTTGAGCCGCTTTCAGTTTTCGCTCTAGCTCCCGCTGGGTTTGTTCTAATTTAGGTAGAATGTTGGCGCGTTGTTTGTAAACAGACCACGTATTAGTTAACTCAGCAATTCGCCTTTCTAAACCGACGCGTTCTTTATCTGTATTGGCTAAATCTTCAATCAGCTTTTGTCGCACTTCTCCCATTTGTAAATTTGCTGTAGAGATTTGCTGATTATTACCACCTACCTGCTCTACTCGCTGTTGTAGTAAGCTTCGGAGAGCAGAAACTTTTTCCTCTAAATTAGCAACTGTGGGATGTCCGGGTTGATAACGGGTTCGTGCAACTGTCAATTCCGACTGTGCTTCCTGAAGTTCAGTCAGTACTTTTTGAGTTCCAGGTACTTGACTCAAATCTACTGCCGATACAGCTTCTTGTGAATTGACCCTAGCCTGAGTTTGTAATTTCTCCAAACGAGCATTAACATCAACTAGTTGGGCTTGTGCTTGGGCAATTTCATCTTCTAATCTGGAAATTGTATTAACTGCTGCGGTTGCTTCTTCTTGCAGGACAATTATCTTATTTCTCTCTTTGAATCTACGTAAGGCTAATTCTGCTTTCTGAACGGCTTCTTCAGTTTTGGGTAATTGCTGCAACATAAATTTGCCAGCAGAGATTGCTTCTTCTCTGTTGGCCTGGATGTTCTGCTTGGTATATTCTTCAACTATTTTGTTGATGACTTTTGCAGCTAATTGGGGATCTTGATGTGTATAGGAAACTTCCAGAACGTCTGTACCTTTGACACCCTCTACCTTTAATTTTTTCTGAAGATCCTCGACTTTTAGAGGTTCACCTTCATCATTTTTGAGACTAAGGGATGTAATGGTTGCTTGAAGGACAGGAACAGATGTAACGATCTTTGCCTGCGTGTCTACAGGGCTGTTATCCTGCACTAAAGATTCCAGTCGTCCTAAATCTTCTCCTAATCCTGTGAGTGAGGAGGTGCGACTTGTCTTAATCAACAGACTTGCTTGTGCTGTGTATGTAGGTTTAGTTGATAATGCATACAGCAATGCAAGGGTGAAGACTACTCCAAAAACACCTACTGCCGTCATCCAACGCCGTTGCAGGACAAGCAAGTATTTTTGAAAATCTATCTCTTCAACATGAAATTCTGATTCCTTCATGGCAGATATTGACCTTAACTAATCACACATTCATTTAGATCTGCAAGTCACTTATACCAAATTTCTATAAAACTGCATATAGTTATACAAGTTAGCTTCTGTACGGGTTCAAAAATAATTGATATTAACTGATAAATCCGAAATCTTTGCTGGATTTACAACCAACCATTCTTGCATGTCTGCGAGTAAATTCTCCCACAGAGGGATTTCCTTCAGGGTAAATTACACCGATTGCTTGTTGCCAAAGTTCTGGAGATGCTACAAATACTTCATAAATCCGGTCACGCTTTTTAAGGTGATACCACTTTGTCTGTTGGCACTGATCACACCAGAATGCTTCTAACCATTCTCCTTCCAAGGGTACTGCTGTTTTATTCGCTACTAAAAACAGTGCGGTTTGCCGTCCTATTCCTCGCTGCTGGAGTTGCCCTGGACGATCAGCAAATAATGGATACTTTTGACTGACACTATCGAGATAGCATTCATGAATTGGACAATAGATGGCTCGCCGCTTTGAACGCTTGCGATTTCGATCACATCTTCTTTGCACTTTGACCTCCCTTGTTGGGTAAATGCACAGCAGAGCAAGAAGTTGGAACTGGAGGAACTGAGATCAAGTTAGACCGTCTAAGTTCATATCCACTTTGGTTTCAGTGTTTAGTTTAAATTTACTTTAGTTAGTCGATTATTTAATCATTTTTTTATAAAGATTCTGCAAAGTATTTTCCTGAAAAATACAAATTAAACACATAATAATTATCTCTTCTGTCCACAAATTCAAAATGAAATGTGGCGATGAGCGATCGCTAAATCTCTTTCAATCATGAAAAGCTTAAGCAATTTCTTTAATTGTAGTTACAAATTCTCTGCTAATTCAGCCATCTTTCTGAGATCTACAAATAAATCATTCAGCAAGATGGTTTAGTTGGAGGGACTGAGATCAAAATCGACCATCGAAGCCCTACTCCATAAAATCAAAATTATTTATTCAATTTTTTTTGATTATCCTTTCACGAGATTAAAGTTACACTGTATTTTGCCATGGAATGCAAATCATGCCACTTCCGCCGGTCTTTCAACTTAAAACTGTGTCATTACAACTGTAAAGTTCAAAAATTCTAATATCTATAACCTGGCAGGTGCTTTGATCATTTCATAAGTTGTTGTGTCTGATATGTTTCACTCCTCTAGGTTTACGAGTAAAAATTTTTACACTGTTTTGCTTTTGTATAGATCAAATCTTGCAGTGAGCGCAAAATTAGGTTTAAGTATCAGAATCTTGGTCAAGTAATAGAATTTTTGTACAGCTACCTCGACTTTTGATAACTTCATTTTTTATGGGTAATTAATGTTACTTTTCAGTATACGGTGATTCAAATTTTTCATAACATCTACGTTTGGATTTTACATCTTGGAGTATACAGCATATGTATACAAAAAATATTAAAACATTATACAGAATTATTTAAAACCAGTACAATTTATGTCTCTAGGTATATTCATAGATATTATTTTACATAGTCAATTATAACTATATTATTTAAAACTAGTATAATCTACGCCTCTAAGTATATTCATAGACATGATTTTACCAACGTCAATTATTAGGAGCTTTGTGGAAAATCACAGATGAAATGTAATAGCATAATATATGCTCAATTAGCAAAAGTAACACTTGAGCAAATTTGAAAGAGAGTATGTTTTGACACTAGCAGATATGTAAAATGAAATAGACATAACCTATATCAATATTAATTTGAAAAATTTATTGGGTAAATTGTTACCTTAATGTTAAAAGTTTTAATTAACTTAAATTTTTATACATCTAGACTAGTATAAAAGTTTATACCGACAGAAATGTTATTGATGTATCTATCCTCTATCCTAAGTAAGATAAAAGATTTTAATCATTGAGCAGATCAAAACCTTACCTGAGGCAAACATCTACAGATTTTCATGAATTGGCGATATAGCTTCAGCAAGAAACAAATAATTTGAAAATAAGTGAAATATCTGTATAATATTCAAGAATATTCAAATATTTGAATTTCATTTGCGATTGAAGACCAAATATAGGCATCTGCCATGATTCAGTTGCTCTTGATTGATGTAACTGTAAACGTAACTTTTAATGCTCAGTTACGTAAAGGGTTTGAATTACCTCAACTGAAAATTTTGAATCTTTAGTTACCTGAAGTTAAGGTGTAAAGTCTACCAAGTTTCATCAAAAATTCATTTCGACAACCACACTAGTATAGTGGTCTAGATTTAAGATTTGCGATCGCCATTGCTATATGTGCAAGTGCGATTCATTTGGCTTGTGAATCTAGCGAAATGAAGAGATTTCTCATAGGGTAATTTACCCATTTTCCTAGTAATAATAGGCACAGGGATTTACACTGTTCTGATCCGTGACGTAATTTCTAGATGTAACGGGTCTAATGCAACTTCAAGGTCTTTGCTAAAGGGACACTACTATCTTCCTCTTACACACTTGGGAGTTAAATAATGGCTAAGACTTACTATGTTAGCGCTGAGACAGGTAATGACAGTAACAATGGCTTAAGTGAAAAGGATGCTTTTAAAACTCTGCAAGAAGGGGCAGATCGGCTAGAACCAGGTGATACCCTCTACGTCATGGATGGGACTTACACCACCGATTCTGATCGAGCACTTTTATCAATTACCAGGAAAAATGGCTCACAGGACAATTGGATAACCATAAAAGCTTATCCAGGACATACGCCAAAGCTGAAAGTTAAGGACACCGATTATGGGATTCACATTTCTGGTTCATCCTACATACGCGTTGAAGGACTGGACTTGGAAGGTGGCAAGAATGAAGTGACGCTAGATTATGCCAAAAAAGAGCAATACAACATCAAAAATTCCTTAACTAATAGTTCTGGGATTGCAATTACCCCATCCTATGATGGGTCTGGGATAGATGGTTACTCTCACCACATTGTCATCGCTGACAACAATGTCCGTGACTTTACAGCTACAGGCATTTCAGCAGAAAAGGCAGACTACATCACCATCGAGAATAACACCGTTTCTGGAAACTCCTGGTATTCACCTCTAGGGACTAGTGGAATAAGCGTTATTTACAACCACAACACGGACAATAACACCAATGACTACAAGTTCATCATTCAAGGTAATACGGTTTACGATAACAAAAATCTGATTCCGTGGATTGAGGTAGGCAAAATCAGTGAAGGAAACGGCATTATCCTCGATAGCACAGATGGTAAAAATTCTGGTGAGGTCTATAAAGGAAAGACATTAGTTGCCAATAACATTGTCTATAACAATGGTTCATCGGGAATCAATGCCTACCACTATTCTAATGTAGACATCATCAACAACACTACTTACCAAAATGCTACTAATATGGATCCGGGTGGTGAGATTGCAGTAGGTAAAGCAAAAAATGTGCGTGTTTACAACAACATCATGTACGCCAGATCTGATCGCCGTCCCAATAGCCTCTTTGAGTCTGAAAACGTGGTTTTCGATCGCAACCTGCTTTACAACTATGACGATTATTATGAATTCAAGGCTTCAGATGATCCAAATGCTAAGGGATTGGAAAATATCTTGGGTTACGATCCACAATTTGTAGACCCTTCCCAGGGTAATTTTACACTCAAATCCGACAGCCCCGCGATTGATGCTGGTTCCGGTGCTTTCAATAGCATCACAACTTTGAAGAAAGATCAACAGGGTAATGATCGTCCCCAAGATGGTGATAGTAATGGCAGTGCGATCGCTGATATTGGTGCTTTAGAAGTAGCAGCGTCAAACTCCAGCCACAATGGCGAAGTCAAGGGTGTCAGTAATACTTCTCCCATCTCCAAGGAAACAAATAATGACAATCGTGTTACTACTTCAGAAACGGATAAAATCTTAACTCAAGAAGCAGAGAAACCCCTGAAGCGCGATGTGAATGCTGATATACTCACAGGTGGATCTGATGCAGATAAGTTTCTCTATGCTGGTAGAAATCAACAAGAGACATTTGCGCAATCAACAGTAAATGCGCCTGATCAAATCACCAACTTTAACCCTATTCAAGGCGATCGCATCCAGATAGATAAAGACGGCAAATTATCTACCCAAGAAAGACTTAAAGGAGCAAACCTATACAATGCAGGTTTGGTGAAAGGGAATAATCTGTCTGCTGCGATTCAAGCAGCCTATGATGATAAAGACCAGCAAACTCAAGGTGATCAGGTATTGAATAAAGACGAATCTGTCTTATTCAAATGGCGAGGTGGTACCTATTTAGCCATGAATGATCAGAATAAATCCTTTGACCCAAATACTGATTTTGTTCTGAATGTGAGCGGTATAAAAATGCCAGGCAAGGATATAGTAGCAGGAGTTCTCCGGGCCAAGAATTATATTTGCTAGAAAGTTTTCCAGACTCTGCTGAGAAATATCAGGTTTCCTTAAACACTAATATTATCCCTTGGGGTAGGTAATAGGTAATCGGTAATCGGTAATGGGAAAGACTTGATATAACCAGCACCCCAAAGGCGCGATCGTGCGCCCCTTCTCAGGTGTACACAAGTTATATTTACCCCCCTTAATCCCCCCGATATTCGGGGGGAAACAACAAATCCAGTTCCCTCCCGTTTACAGGGAGGGTTAGGGTGGGGTAAAACCAGGATTTATCAGCTATTTCAGACTTGGTGAGGGTGGGGTCTACTCTATTTAAGTACAAAGTGCTGTATGTCACGCTTTCGGCTTATAAGTCGAAGTTACGTGTAACTCCTTGAGTTGCTTGGTGTCCACACCCGAAGGCGCATCTGTCATCAAGCAACGTGCTTGCTGTGTCTTCGGAAACGCCATGACATCTCGAATTGATTCTTCTGCTGCTAACAACATCACCAATCGGTCCAAACCGTAAGCAATACCGCCATGAGGTGGCGTACCGTACTCAAATGCTTCTAAGAGAAAACCAAATTTATTCTGTGCTTCCTCACTAGAAAGTCCGATCGCATCAAAAACTTGTTGTTGAATTTCCCGTTGGTAAATCCGCAAGCTACCGCCGCCAACTTCAAAGCCGTTAAATACTAAATCATAAGCTTGGGCGCGTGCTGTTTTCAAGTCGTCCAAGTCATCAGGATGGGGTGCAGTGAACGGGTGATGGAGTGCTTCCAGGCGCTTTTCCTCTGCATTCCACTCAAACATCGGAAATTCTGTAATCCAGAGTAAATTGATTTTATCTGGATCGATGAGTCCGAATTCTCTGGCAATGACTTGCCGTAATCTATCTAGAGTTTTATTAACAGTAGCAGCGTCCCCAGCACCAAATAATAATAGATGACCGGGTTTGGCACCTGTGCGACGCAAAATCTCCTGTTTTTGTTCCTCTGTGAGGTTATCTTTAATCGCCCCAATTGTATCAATTTCGCCGTTATCTCTGACACGGATGTAAGCTAAACCTTTGGCACCGGCTTCACTAGCCTCTTTGAATAAGTCGCCACCTGGTTTAATCCGCACATTAGAAATGGCTTCGTTACCATTGGGAATGGGCAGAATCTTGACGATCCCGCCGCTAGTGACAGCATCCCGAAAAACTTTGAAACCACAATCTTTGATCACATCAGAAACATTAACTAATTCCAATCCGTAACGGGTATCAGGCTTATCACTACCGTAGCGTTCCATCGCCTCAGCGTAAGTAAGGCGCGGGAAGGGACGTTGTAACTCAATGCCTTTAATTGTTTTGAAGACATGACAAACTAAATTTTCATTGAGTTCGATAATTTCTTCTTGGGACATGAAACTCATTTCCATGTCCAACTGCGTAAATTCCGGTTGTCTATCAGCACGCAAATCTTCGTCGCGGAAGCAACGGGCAATTTGATAGTATCTGTCAAAGCCGGATACCATCAACAACTGTTTAAACAATTGCGGAGATTGGGGTAAAGCAAACCACTCACCAGGGTTGACACGACTGGGAACTAAATAATCCCGCGCACCTTCTGGGGTGGAACGGGTAAGTATAGGGGTTTCAACTTCTACAAAACCTTCTATATCTTCCAAATAACGACGCATTGCTTTCACAACTTGATAGCGCAATTGTAAATTACGCGTCATTTGGGCGCGTCGCAAATCTAAGTAACGATACTTCAACCGCAAGTCTTCTCGTACTGGATCTGTCTCGCTGCTAGAAACCTGAAAGGGTAATTGCTTACGCACAGCGTTAAGCAACTCTATGTTATCTGCGTAAATTTCAATTTCACCTGTAGGTATGCGGCTATTGAGAGATTCCTCTGGACGTTGCGATACCCTACCTATGACTTTAATTACGTACTCATTTCTTAAGGTATTCGCTTGTTCATAGGAATCTGGGGTACGTTGTGGATCGCTGACGATTTGCACAATCCCAGAGCGATCGCGTAAATCTAAAAATATTACACCCCCATGATCGCGGCGACGGTCTACCCATCCGTACAAGGTGACAATTTCTCCAATATGCTTTGTTCGGAGTTCGCCGCAATAGTAAGTTCGCATAGTTGTTAGTTCTTAATTACCAAGCTAGACAATATAAAGTAAAAGTCAAACCTTCTAATTATCTAGCATCATTTGCAATTGTTGTGATTCCGGTAAAAAAAAGATGAAATTTTTTGACAAAACTAGGGGCAGGTTTTGCCACCCGCCCCTCAAGCCTGACAAATGCTTACCAGATATAGGGCGATCAAACAGACTAACTAAAAAATTGCATGTAACCAAACTCTGCGCCCCTCTGCGTTCTCCTTTGCGATACTTTGCGTTTCAAAACACACATTAGGAACGCGGGGCATTAAAAGCATCCCAAGCAGCTTTAGCAGCCTCTTGACAGCGAGAGCCGAATTCTTCTAGTTGTTTGAGCAGTAAATGCCAGTTTTTCTCAGCTTCTTGCTGTAATACCAACCAAGAATGTTCAATGCGATCGCGCTCAATCAGTTTATCACCCTCAATTGCTTGGCGTGCCTGACGTACCGCATTCAGATAAGTTTCGCGAGTGAGAGTTCCTGCGGATTCTGCTTCGGCTTGGGCGCGTCTTTTGATGGCTTCAATTAATGCTTTGGTTTCACCCTTAACTTCGTCAGTCTCGCCAGCCATTTCATTTTCTACTATTTCTTCGGTTTGAGAACTGACTTGCACAACAACCAAGTTTTCTTCATTGTTAGGATTATAAGTCATTTGCGTTTCTCCTTGATATCTTGTGATCAGGGATTGGGGAGATGGGGCAATGGGGTGATGGGGTGAGTGATCTAAAAGACTCTTTGTGGTGAATTTTGTTGTTGTTCTAATCTCAGTAATGCTTCCACCCGTGCTTCTGTGGGTGGGTGACTAGAAAACAAACTACTCATAAACTGCCCTGAGAAGGCATTTGTAATCAACAGTGGCTCAAAAGCAGGGTTAGCATTGAGAGGTATTTGTCGTGCCGTCGCATCTAAACGTTGCAGCGCCCGGGCTAAAGCGCGGGGATTGCCTGTAATTCTAGCAGAACCTGCATCTGCTGCAAATTCTCGGGTGCGGGAGATAGCCAACTGTATCACTGTTGCGGCAATCGGGGCAAGTATCACTGTTAATAATAACCCCAAAGGATTAGGCCCGTTGCGATCATCCCGTGAATAGGGTGAAAACCAAAGGCTGTAGCTCAGCATTTGAGCTAAGAAAGAAATTGCACCTGCGATCGTTGCAGCAACGGCTTGGGTAAGAGTGTCACGGTTAGCAATGTGAGTGAGTTCGTGAGCAATCACACCTTCGAGTTCGTCTTCTGGTAATATCTGCAAAATACCTTCAGTGACAGCAATGGCAGAATGTTGTGGATCGCGCCCTGTTGCAAAAGCGTTAGGATTTTGGGAAGGAACAATATATATACTGGGCATTGGCAGATTCGCCCGTTGGGACAATCTTTCTACCATCGCATATAGCCCTGGTGCTGCTTGTGATGATACAGGTTGTGCGCCATAAGCAGCTAGCGCAATTTTATCTGATTGATACCAGGAAAATAAGTTGGTAACTGCTGCTATAACAATACCTACAATTACACCTGTACTACCACCAATTACCCAATAACTAATCGTAATTAAAAGACCGCTTAATAAAGCAAGCAAAGCGGCTGTTTTCACTTGATTTATCATAGTTATTTACTCTTGATTACAACTACATAACATTAGCTCGAGCCGCAATTTGATCTTATCGATATCAACACAGATTTTTCAGGTAGAAATATAGCTCCTGTTTTGTACGGTTTTCTCTCCTATTATTAAAGGTTGTTGAGTAATTTATACAACTTTTGATATGAAGCATATATCTTTCCGAGAAACTAAAAATAATAATTTTAAATAAAGCGCATCTATCAAAAGTAAGAAAATTTATAAAACGGTAGAATTTATGTGACACTTGGCACAAGCGGATGTATAGCTGTGCGAAATATCATGATGTGTAATTGCGCTTTACTAATAGTGTCGGTAGAATTTCTGGAAAACTAAATATTGGTCATTAACAATACTTCAAAAGACTAGTAATCTATCACACCAGTTTTGCATGATTAGCCGAGACAATATTAAAAGGTAAAAGTTGAGAGAGACCGCTGAACCTTCCACTGTTTCTCTTACCCTTTACCATTCGGTGACTCGAAGTTGATACAAATGTTTTCTAGTATACAAACTTTGAGTAATTTTACTCTATAGCACTGTTCTTCTGTAAGGATAACCCCATGAGGGAAAATACGAAAAACATTGGAGTTTTGCACAAAGTTGGAAAAACTTTGCACGAATTGGCAGAGTTCATTTTTAATCCCTGGTTAAATAGCACATCTGTTCACCCCTTAGAACGAAGATTACAACTGTTAGAACACCGGGTATATCAGGGAATGCTGGACAAGGAAGAGTCTCAAGACTTAGTGATGCATGACTTGCAGCAACAGATAGATTGTTTGCAAGAGAGTACAAATTCTCGGCTAGAAAACATAATTAACTACGAACTGCGTCACCAAGTACTAGAAGTGCTGAAAGAACAGGTGCATATCATTAACCAAATCATTAAACCAGCTGTTGAAGATGTAATTTATGAATTAGAGCATAAAAAGCAGTATTCTCAACCCAGTATCAACACTGCTGAAATTGAAAAAAAACAAGACAAACTCCGTCAGTCTTTGGCACATATTGAAAATTTGAATGCATCTATTCCCCATATAGAAGCACAAAGAGCAGCCTGTATTGAAGCGGGGCGATGGCTATTGTCTCGGCGATTAGAATTGGCGCAAGCAGTAACAAGTAAATTATTGAGTCCACAGCATCCGCAAGCAGAAGAGTTTTGCCGGAATATCTGCAAATATATCAAACTACTTGGCTGCTGCATGGAAAACGAGATTGAACCACGTCTATTGTATAAAAAAGTTATTACTCATCAACAGCCACCAGTTCAGACATATGTGAAAGCATTTCAGATCATTAAAACCAGATACATCAATGATTGGGAATCTTCACAGCAAGTATCAAGTCAAGCCGCAGAAGAATTAAGAGGTTACTTTAACTACCTACTTCACTATTTAATGACTGCCTTAGTCTGAGTCAAGAGCATTCTTGATTTCTGTCTCAATCACAGTAATAACTCGCTGTTTATAATTCTCTGCTTGCAACAAAATCTTCACTGTATTCTCAATTAACTTGCCTTGTCGCCAGCATTGCTCCTCCTCTAACTGCATTGCAAGATTTTGCAGCACCTGAATCATAGCAGTATTATATTCCTGAGCACGCTGGTTTAAAAATAGATGTTTCATACAGCAAGTGAGATTTAGCACATTTCATATTTCTCTAGGTTAGGCAGAAAACCAGGAAGATAAAGATAAAAGTTTTCTGATCCACTGGAATATTCCTAATGTCGCGTAGGCTGGTAATTGGTAATTTCATATCTTGCACCAACTTTTCGTCACGCCAACAAATAAACTTCTTGGCTTATAACAAAAGTCAGATAAATCTGACTTGTGGTCTGGCAAGCCAACTTTGTTTGGTAAAACAACTTGGACAAATCGATTAAACCTCTTTCTTTGCGTCTTTGTGTCTTTGTGGTTCGTTCTTTACCCTTCAAAGTTAGGTTGACACAGACCACTAGGTTTGAGTTGGAGTAGTATTACCTCATAAAAGAATAAAAGAGTGGTAAAGCTGAAGTCGGTTATTTACTTTATATTGAGCAGCAAGATTAAAATCGAGATGAAGAAACATTTCGTAGCTCAAGGACATGAAACGGATCGTCTTAGTAGCAGGGTTTGAATCTTTCAACGCCGACTTGTATCGCAAAGCGGCTGATATGGCGATCGCTAGTTGTCCAGAGTTGGATATCAGGGTTTTTAGCGATCGCGACATTACCAGTAAGCGCCAAGAAGTAGAAGCCGCACTTGGTAATGCTGACGTATTTTTTGGTAGCTTGCTGTTTGATTACGATCAGGTGTTATGGTTACGCGATCGCATTGCGAATATTCCCATCCGCCTTGTTTTCGAGTCTGCATTGGAATTGATGAGTTTTACCAAGTTGGGTGCGTTTGCCATTGGTGACAAACCCAAAGGAATGCCCAAACCAGTAAAATTCATCCTCGACAAATTTAGCCAAGGACGAGAAGAAGATAGACTCGCAGGTTACATCAGCTTTTTGAAAATCGGGCCAAAACTGTTAAAGTTCGTACCAGTACAGAAAGTCCAAGACTTACGCAACTGGCTAATTATCTATGGTTACTGGAACGCAGGCGGGCCGGAAAACGTTGCTGCCCTATTCTGGACACTAGCAGAAAAATACTTGGGGTTAAAAGTTGCTGACATTCCCCCACCCATCGAAACCCCCAACATGGGATTACTCCACCCGGATTATCAGGGATATTTTACATCTCCCCGTGAGTATTTGGAGTGGTATTGCAAAAGACAGGGAGAACTTCCCGATGGGGAGGTGGGGAGATTGGCAGATGGGGAGAAACCTTTGTCTCAATTATCCCATCTTCCTGTAGTGGGAATTTTACTCTACCGCAAACATGTCATCACCAAACAACCCTATATTAATCAACTAATTCGCCGTTTTGAGAAAGCTGGATTAATCCCCTTACCGATATTTATCAACGGTGTGGAAGGACACGTTGCTGTCCGTGACTGGATGACAAGTGATTACGAAACTCAGCAACGCCAACAGGGTAATATCGAAACTCCATGTTTGTCTGAGGAAGCAGTCAAAGTAGATGCGATCGTCTCGACAATTGGTTTTCCTTTGGTGGGTGGTCCTGCTGGTTCAATGGAAGCTGGACGGCAAGTCGAAGTAGCAAAACGCATCCTGACTGCCAAGAATGTTCCGTATTTTGTTGCTGCACCTTTATTAATTCAAGATATTTATTCCTGGACACGTCAAGGAATTGGTGGGTTACAAAGTGTAGTTTTATACGCACTTCCAGAACTAGATGGAGCGATCGATATTGTTCCCCTTGGTGGTTTAGTGGGAGAAAAAATCTATCTAGTTCCCGAAAGAGTACAACGCTTAATTGGCAGAGTCAAAAGCTGGATTAAACTGCGGCAAAAACCCGCATTTGCAAGAAAAATTGCCATTATTCTCTATGGATTTCCACCTGGTTATGGTGCAGTGGGAACTGCCGCCTTATTGAATGTACCTCGTAGTCTGCGGAAATTTCTGCAAGCGCTGAAAGACCAAGGTTACACCGTCGGGGATTTGCCAGCAGATGGAGAAGAATTGATTCGGCAGGTGAAAGAAGCAGATGAGTCTTTTGGCGATGCGGAGAATTCTTCTATCACCCTATTTCGTCCTCATGTCCCCGCGTCTGTGAATGCTAAAACCCTAGAAAAATGGTTGGGATATCTCCGCACTTCCCGCATTGAAAAGCAATGGAAATCTCTAACAGGTACTGGAATTAAAACCTATGGCGATGAATTTCATATTGGCGGTGTGCAATTAGGAAATGTCTGGATTGGTGTCCAACCACCCTTGGGGATACAAGGCGACCCGATGCGGTTAATGTTTGAACGAGATTTAACGCCTCATCCCCAGTATGCTGCTTTCTACAAATGGGTGCAAAATGAGTTCCAAGCTGATGCTGTAGTTCACTTTGGTATGCACGGCACGGTGGAATGGTTGCCGGGTTCGCCTTTGGGTAATACGGGGTATTCTTGGTCAGATATTTTGTTGGGAGATTTGCCTAATTTGTATATATATGCGGCGAATAATCCTTCAGAATCGATTTTGGCGAAGCGTCGCGGTTACGGGGTAATAATTTCTCACAATGTACCACCTTATGGTCGTGCAGGTTTGTATAAGGAATTGGTGGTATTGCGGGATTTGATTGCGGAGTATCGCGAAGATCCACAGAAGAATTATGCTCTTAAGGAAGCGATTTGTAAAAAGGTTGTTGATACTGGTTTAGATGCAGATTGCCCGTTTGAGGATGCGAAACGTCTGGGGATTCCTTTTACGCCAGAGAATGTGCGGATGTTTAGCGCCCATGCTTTTAATGATTATTTGGTGAAGTTGTACGAGTATTTGCAGGTTTTGGAGAGTAGGTTGTTTTCTTCTGGGTTGCATACGTTGGGTGAAGCGCCGGATGAGGAGGAGATGGCGGCGTATTTGGAGGCGTATTTTGGAAATGAACCGCGAAGGCGCGAAGAACGCGAAGAAGAGGAGGAGAGGCTGGTTCGAGAGTTGTTGATGCAGACAACTGATGAGTTGATGAATTTGTTACGGGGTTTGAATGGGGAGTATATTCTGCCTGCGCCTGGTGGCGATTTGTTACGGGATGGGCCTGGTGTGTTGCCTACGGGTAGGAATATTCATTCTTTAGATCCTTATAGGATGCCTTCGCCGGCGGCGTATGAGAGGGGAAGGGAAATTGGTCAAAAAATTATTGCCCAGCATTTGCAGGAACATGGTAAGTATCCGGAGACTGTGGCGGTGATGTTATGGGGTTTGGATGCGATTAAAACTAAGGGTGAATCTCTGGGGATTTTGTTGGAGTTGGTGGGGGCAGAACCTGTGAAAGAGGGGACGGGACGGATTGTGCGTTATGAGTTGAAGCCTTTGGCAGAAGTGGGACATCCCCGAATTGATGTGTTGGGGAATTTGTCGGGTATTTTCCGCGATAGTTTTGTGAATGTGATTGAGTTGTTGGATGATTTATTTCAACGGGCAGCCCAGGTGGATGAACCGGAAGACCAGAATTTTATTAGAAAACATGCTTTGGCTTTGAAAGCGCAGGGTGTGGAGAATGCATCAGCTAGGTTATTTTCTAACCCGGCGGGTGATTTTGGTTCAATGGTGAATGAGCGTGTGACTGATGGAAATTGGGAATCTGGCGACGAGTTGGCAAATACTTGGCAAAGTCGCAATGTGTTTAGTTATGGCAGGCAAGATCGGGGTCAAGCAAGACCGGAAGTATTAACGCAGTTGTTAAAAACGAGCGATCGCATTGTGCAAGAAATTGATTCGGTAGAATATGGTTTAACTGATATTCAGGAATATTACGCCAATACGGGCAGTTTGAAGAAGGCGGCGGAAAAAGTCGGTGGTAAGAAGGTGACGGCTAGTTTTGTCGAAAGTTTCTCGAAAGATACCACACCCCGCAAGTTAGATGATTTGTTGCGGATGGAGTATCGCACTAAGTTGCTTAACCCCAAGTGGGCAGAAGCAATGGTCAATCAAGGTTCTGGGGGTGCGTTTGAAGTTTCCCAACGAATGACAGCGTTGATTGGTTGGGGCGGCACTACAGATTTTACTGATGATTGGGTATACGATCAGGCAGCAGATACTTATGCTTTAGATCCAGAAATGGCAGAGAAATTGCGAAAAGCCAACCCGGAAGCCTTTAGGAATATTGTCGGTAGGATGTTGGAAGCCCACGGGCGGGGTTTTTGGCAAGCTAACGAGGACAAGTTACAAAAGTTACGGGAATTATATGAGTTGACAGATGAAGAGTTAGAAGGAGTAACAGTTTGAAAGTCCACAACACTTGAGTAAAGATATCTAGTTATTGCATATTAGTTAAACAATCATCTCTTGCACAGATTTAAAGGCGCCAAAAAACACCTAGCGCCTTTCTTAAACTTACTAACCACAACTCAACCACCAACGAAAAATCTATCTGCGTTCATCGGTGTCCATCGGTGTTCGATTTTTCAACAAACCACTCAAGCACCAACGAATAATCCATCTGCGTCCATCGGTGTCCATCGGTGTACCCTACGGGAAGCCTATGAGCGCGTCTACGATTTCTCAAAATATTTTCGTCGGCAGAGTGATTTCATACAACCAGGAAAATAAGTGAGATTTCCAAAAGGCAACAAATGACATTGGCTGGAGTAAAAATCATACTGGTAGAACCAGCTGGCCCCTTGAACGTGGGGTCTGTAGCACGGGTGATGAAAAATTTCGATCTCAATCAACTAGTGTTAGTCAATCCCCAATGTGACCCTTGGGGAACACAAGCAAGACAGATGGCAGTTCATGCCCAAGATATTTTAGATGGGTTGGTATCAGTGGAGACATTACCCGCAGCCTTGCAGGGATGTAAAAGAGCGATCGCTACAACTGGTGTTATTCATGATTGGGATGCACCTCTAGAAAGCCCTCGAACAGCACTACCTTGGTTATTAGAAGAAATTGGACAACCTGCAGCGCTAATTTTTGGCAGAGAAGACCGCGGGTTAACTAATCAAGAATTAAACTATGCTCAACGATTTGTTCATATTCCCACTAGTTCTAGCTATTCCTCATTGAATTTAGCTACAGCTGTGGCCATTTGTTGTTATGAATTGTCACAAATTCAGGACATAAAACAGAAGAGTAAAGGGGAAGAGGTAAAGGAGAATGGGTCTTCTGAAAATACATCTGATTCCGAAATTGCATCTATAGAGCTTATGGAAGGATACTATCAGCAATTAGAATCCCTACTGTTAAATATTGGCTATCTTTATCCCCATACAGCAGCTAGTCGGATGGAAAAATTCCGGCAACTTTATAACCGCGCTCAACTACAAAACCGTGAAGTTGCTATGTTACGAGGTATCTTACGACAAGTAGAATGGGCGCTCTCAAGTCATAAAAATCATGAAAACTTGTGATTTTTAAGTACTACATACGCAATTACCCCACAATTACTAATTATGCCTTAAACTAAACACAAAAACATGTCTCACAATAGAGGAGGACACAATTAGTTAGTACTTTCTGGTAGACCAGTGTCCGTATATACTTGTTTTTCGGTAAAAATTGGGAGTAAAGTTTGACTTGGAATCGACAGAACAATTTATACTGTCTATCTCTGGTAACTGGTCATATTAAAAATCACACAACCAGGACATGAAAATTCTTACCCCTTCTGCCGTTTGCCTTATTTTCAAGATAAAGAACAAATAAATACTCTGCCCTACTTAGTTAAACTTTCATTGCTAATTGCTAGATTATACACTTCCTATCATCATCATAAGATCTTATGGAAACCAGAACACAAATACCAGGTTTCTCACGACCTCAACCTGTTAGCGGACGCCAAAAACCTCCCCGGAAAGTGCAGAAGTCGAGCCAGCAACAACGTCCCTCTGCTGTCGGGACAAAGCTGACACGTGTCAAAGCTAGTTCTACTACTACCACTGCGACTGTGGCAAAAAAACGACCCAGTATAGTAGTACCAGCAGCCATCAAACCTCTGCCTGCGAAACCGGGACAAATTCCACCTTTTAAGCCAAGCAATGCCAAAGTCAAAACTGTAAAATCCCCCAAGCAGGCACTGCCTAAAAAAGTCAGAACATCCCGAAAAACAAGGTTAAAGCCTATGGCTAGAACCATGCTCTACGCCTTGCGATTATTAATAGTGGGAATTGGTATTGGCGCGATCGTGGGAACTGTTTTGTCGGTACTAGATCCTGCTAATCAAATGACCACAACAGAGACATCTCCTCAGGATGCCAAATCAGGGCAAGGACAAATCCAGGCTATCCCCACTCCCACACCTGCTGCTGTTTTATCTTTATCACAGGAAATCACTTCCTTAAAAACTAATTTGCAAAGCTTAACGTCTGCTAACGCAAATCTCACACCAGGAGTTTTCGTGGTGGATTTGGACAATGGTAGTTATGTAGATATCAATGCCTCTGCCAGTTTTCCCGCAGCCAGTACCATTAAAATCCCCATCCTCATAGCTTTTTTCCAGGATGTCGATGCAGGTAAAATCCGCCTGGATGAAATGCTGACTATGCAGAAAGAAATGATGGTTGGCGGCTCTGGAGATATGCAGTATAAACCCGTCGGCACTCAATTTAAGGCGCTGGAAGTTGCTACTAAGATGATGACTGTCAGTGATAATACAGCAACAAATATGCTCATAGCCCGGATGGGTGGAATTGAAGCTTTAAATCAGCGTTTCCGGAGTTGGGGTTTAAATACTACAGTCATACGTAATCAACTGCCTGATTTACAAGGTACAAATACAACCAGTCCCAAAGAATTGGGGAATTTGATGGCGATGGTCAGTCAAGGCAATTTGTTGAACATGACATCGCGCGATCGCATCTTGGATATTATGCGTAATACTGTCAGAAACCATCTGTTACCAACTGGGTTGGGACAAGGTGCAACGATTGCCCATAAAACTGGTGATATTGGCACTATGTTGGCAGATGCAGGTCTGGTAGACCTGCCTACTGGCAAGCGTTACATAGTTACGGTCATGGTACAACGCCCCAATAACGACCCCCGTGCCGAAAAACTCATTGCGTCTATATCCAAGGCTACGTACCAACAATTTACCCAAACAGCCCCCACTATACAAACTCCTGCACCAACACCTGCACCAAGTATTACTCCAAACCCAGCCCCGACAACCAGCTATCAGCCACAGGTGATGCCTCCTGCACCCCTACCAACAAATACTCAACCCACAATCAACTATCAGCAGTATCCTCTGATCAGTCCGCCTCTGCCGAACAGCATGAGCAATCCTCTACCTGCAACTGGTTATCAATACCAACCACCCCTAACCAATCAGCCGCAGTATTATTATCCTCCTTACACCTATCCCAGGTAATAGATCATGGCATCTACAACACCCACGATTCAATTTTTTAGTGGTATTTACGAAGAACTAGGTAACGTCAGCTTGCGACGTGGTCGTTCTGGCAAACGTATTATCTTGATGACATTTAACAAGTTGCAAGCCTTAGAAGGATTCAATAGCTTCACAAAACAATCCTTAAATACCATGCTGTTAACCGACGAAGAAGGCAAAATCAGTATCACACCTGCGTCTGTGCAATTTATTTTTGGGGGTGCAGAAGGTGATGAGTTACAGAGGGTAGAGTGCAAATTGGAAATTGAACAAGACGAGCATTGGGAAAGAGTGATGAGATTTATGCATCGCTACGCTCAGGCCAATGGTATGGCCTATGGCGAATCTTAATTTTGATAGTGATTAGATAGGGAGATTTCCCGTCAGCTAACATAAAAAGAGTCCCCAATGGCTCTGCAATAGGTGATAAGCCATGTCCGAAACAGCCCTCACAGCACCCGATGTAAGCCTGCCACCAACCCAAGCAGAACTCCCCTATGATGATGGTGAGCCAATGGAGAGTCAGCGCCATAAATTGCAAATGGATCTGTTAATTGACGCCTTAACGCCTTGGTTGGAACAGCGAGAGGATGGTTATGTAGGCGGTAACATGTTCATCTACCACAGTATCGCTCAAGTGCGGAACAAAGATTTTAAAGGGCCAGACTTTTTTGCCGTACTGGCAGTACCAAAAGGGGAACGTCGCAGTTGGGTAATTTGGGAAGAAGAAAAAGCACCAGATGTGATCATTGAGTTATTGTCTGATAGTACCGCCGCAGTTGATAAAAATCAGAAAAAGTTAATTTATCAAAATCAGATTCGCGTGCCAGAATATTTTTGGTTTGATCCCTTTAATCCTGATGATTGGGCTGGTTTCTTTTTAAGTAGTGGAGTCTACCAACCCTTAGTTGCAAATGAACGCGATCAATTAGTCAGTAAGTCATTAGGGCTAGGACTGCAATTTTGGTATGGAAATTATAAAGGTATTGAAACAACTTGGCTACGTTGGGCAACATTAGAAGGAGAACTGCTACCAACATCAGAGGAAATTGCCCAACAGGAAAGACAAAGAGCAGAACAAGCAGAGTCTAGGTTATTACAAACAGCACGTAATCTTCTGCAAACAGGAATGACAGCAGAACAGGTGGCAAATTTAACAGGTCTTTCTATATCTCAAATAGAACAACTCACTAATTTCTAACTTTGAATTGCTAATTCACGTCTAATGTGAATTAACAAAGGCGCTAATAGATCATGGGAAATACTC
>NZ_MRCA01000013.1:0-136478 GCF_001904645.1 Fischerella major NIES-592
TAAAGCACCTGGCGTCCAAGACTGCGACCCCCTCACCGCTACCGCGTCTACACACCCCTCACACTCCCCTTCGCCCCTAATCCCCAGAGGGGACCGGTGAGTTCCCCACCTCCCCACCTCGGTTAACTAACTTTAAATCTCATCTCAGAAATTAACATTGCTTCGTCTATGGGTATGTTTGTAGCTAGTCGCGTCAGGCTTTATTTTTGCGGATTATCTAGATTTGGTGCTTTGTTTAGCTTGACAATACACCTGAAAATTTGTGTGTAGGTATTTTAATGAAAACTTAAGATTTTTGAAATCTCGCCCATTGAAGAGCGATCGCACTTATTGTAGAAAGTGACTACTTAGGAAAACAGCTATTGTCTTCGTTAATTCAAGGAGCTGGAGTTTCATGACGATTTGGATGAACTTTCTGCGATCGCTATTGCTGACGATCATTTTTAGTTTTGTCGCACCTATGTTCTTGGTCGGCAGCATACTGTTAACTGTATCGCTAATGGGTCATATCCCCGTCTTACAAACTGTGACTGAAGCGATCGCTACTCCCATAATGCAGTTTCTCGCTATTTTTGGTAGTGGCAACGTGATCGGAGGATTATTTACTATTAGTTTGACCTGTAGCTTTGTTGGGGGACTGTTTGATACTTATGCTTATTATCGGTGTCAAATCTTACGTTAATTCCCTCTTGATCTGCGTGGTTCAAGGTAATAAGTACTTAAACAAAATTAATTACACAGATTATTTCTCTATTGCAATAGTGCCTATTGCCTGTCTCCACGAATGAATTTAATTTTGTCCAACAACTTATCGTTGAGGATAAAGATGCAGCCAGTAAAAGAAGATACCTCTGCTGTATGTGGGCGTGGACTCCCAGCTTTTTTCTCTACGCCAAAGGCATTCCCGTAGCTGACTTCCCCTACTGTTTCCACTTCGTAATGAGAGTACAGTTAGCTTGAGATCAGTGGAAGACAACAAGTTTAATATAGTCCAACTTTTAGATATAATTTAAATAGTCTTATTAATTTTAGCTGTGACATATACTTAAGTCGTCATCAAATCCAGCAAAATTTTTATAGATAAAAATTTTCTGTAATTGAGATTTTTAAGTGAAAAAATTGTTTATCTCTGCAACTGGGTAAATTGAATTAGAACCAAACTAAATTTTTTATGGTACAAAGCCTACAAGACTTTTGTAGACTTTTGTGTCTACACCCTTAATCGTGTGTGAAACAGATTAAACTTCAATAAGACACACGCAAACCATAAAAATTCCATTAAAATTCGGATTAGCACTTTTGCCTTTTATTGACTTTTAGAAGTATTATTGACTGCACATGGTTTGGCCTTTTAAGCCTAGATTTCGTAAACAAATAGCTCGAATTGAAATTACTGGTGCAATCGCTAGCAACACTCGCAAACGGGTACTAGAAGCCCTAGAAACCGTAGAAGAGAAAAAATTCCCAGCATTGCTGCTACGCATTGATAGTCCTGGCGGTACAGTCGGTGATTCCCAGGAAATCTACAGCGCCCTCAAACGCTTACGTGAAAAAGTCAAAATCGTAGCTAGTTTTGGCAATATTTCCGCGTCTGGCGGTGTGTACATTGGTATGGGGGCTGAACATATCATGGCTAACCCAGGAACAATTACGGGTAGCATTGGCGTGATTTTGCGCGGTAACAACTTAGAACGCTTGCTACAAAAAATCGGTGTTTCCTTCAAAGTAATTAAGTCTGGTCCTTACAAAGATATTTTGGCATTTGACCGAGAACTGACTGAACCAGAACAAAATATTTTGCAAGAATTGATTGATACTAGTTATCAACAGTTTGTGCAAACAGTTGCTGAAGCCAGGAATTTAGCAGTAGAAACTGTGAGAAGTTTTGCCGATGGTCGGATTTTTACTGGTCAGCAAGCCTTAGAATTGGGTATTGTAGACAGATTAGGAACAGAGGAAGATGCTCGTCGCTGGGCAGCTGAACTAGTTGGTCTTGATCCAGAAAAAACACCAGTCTTTACCCTAGAAGAACGCAAACCTCTGCTGAGTCGCTTACTTCCAGGGAACAGCCAGGCTGCATCTGGAATTAGCTGGCTAGAATTTGAAATGTCTACAAGTGGTCTACCTTTGTGGTTGTATAGACCATAAAAAAGTCAAGTATCCATTGTCAAATGTCCATAGCATAAAGTTTTGACGATTGACCCTTGACGATTGACAATTGACAACTGACTAAATTAAGGAGGATAAATGGTAGAGTGGCGAACGCGTGCTATTCGCGGCGCAACAACCGTTTCAGAAAATACGGTTGAGGCAATGCGAGAATCAGTAATGGAACTATTAGATGAGTTGGAAAAACGCAATCAGCTGCATCCTTCAGATATCATTAGCATTACTTTTACAGTCACACAGGATTTGAATGCAATTTTTCCTGCTGCTATAGCACGCCAACGCCCTCACTGGGATACTGTCGCTATGTTAGATGTCCAACAAATGCATGTCAAAGGCAGTTTGACACGCTGCATTCGGTTTTTAGTCCATGCTTATTTACCAGAATCTGCCTCAGTGTCTCATATCTATTTACGTCATGCCCAAAACTTGCGTCCTGATTGGGTTATACCCCTAGCGCACCGGGATTAAACCAGCCTCCTCTATAACCCTTTGTCCTTGATCGGTCAACAAAAGATTTGTATAAGCTTCTCCTGCTTGCTGTTGTTGACCATTGTTCTGTTTAGTAATCACGTACAATTTGGTAGTTATTGGATAAGTGCCGTTATTAATAATCTCCGTATTTACTTGATTGCGCTGTTGCGGACACTGATTTTTTGCTACTAATGGTTTAACGTAGGGTGAAGCTAATTTTGTGGGAACTAAACCCACATCTAGAAGTTTGACCGTACATTGAGGTACTATTGTCCGAGCCACAGCGTAATAAATACTGCCAGGAGTTTGATTAACTCGGCCCAGCGCTTTTGTAGGAGAGTAGACGTACTGGATATTAGAAGCAAAAGTTTGCGGGTCTAATATTTAATATTTGCTTGTCAGCAGAGATGACTGTATCTGCACTCTCTGAACGCCCAGCAAAGGCGGTAATTGCTAGATCGGGACCACCTACTTGCTGCCAATTATTGATTTTTCCGGAATAAATCTGCTGTAATTGTTCCACCGTTATACCTGAAACTTGCAGTGATGCAAGCGTGAAACCTCGCTGTCGAGCAATTTCCTCTTCTGCGGTGGTGGGGGGACGAGAAGATTCCACAAAGTCCAATTCCCCATCTAGTAACATTTGAATTCCCGACCCAGAACCGGGACTGCTGCTGATGGGGTCTACATAACCTAATTGTAGTTCCGGGCGAATGTCTTGGATCTGGTGGTTGTCAGCTATTGGTCTGTACAGATGGTGGCTCCTACTCCGAAAGTGCAAGACTTGCAATTACACAAACATGTCTCTCCCTAAGCATGGAGTGGAAATTTTAACGTTTTTAAACGCAAAGTTTCGCAAAGGGAACGCAAAGGATCGCAGAGTTTGGCAATTTTGTACTAGGTTTTGAGCATCACTAATTTATGTTCGTCGAGCGATCGATTCTGGTTTGGTTGGACACTATCTCTATAAATCAAAAACGCTACAATTGCAACCACAACTAAGTTAGTAATGAGCAGTACTATAGTACTCCACATCCAAATTTTCATCTTCATCACCGATGCTGACTTTAGCTAGTGAATAGTGGTTAGTGGTGATAAGCCCACTACCAACTATTAACTGTTGTACGGAAGAAGAATTTGTACGAAAAAATTTTTGTTTAATCTAAAGATACATGTTACAAGACTACGCTCCTACTCCGTCGGTTTTTTTCGATGAAAACGAATTCCTAAAAAAATGTCGTAAAGGAAATCAAAAAAATCTTTTTTTTGGAGTAATCCTAAAGATTGATAACAACCTTTTTGATCTAACAGAGGTTTCATGAGATAGTATGTAGGCTGATAATTGTACCAAGGAATAGAAGGCCACAAATGATGAATTAAGTGGTAGTTCTGTCCGAGAATCAAAATGTTGAGAATTGGGTTAGCGTAGACACGAGCATTTTTCCAGCGATCGCGTTCAGCAAAAGGACGATGGGGCAAATAATCAAAAAACAATCCCAAAGCTAACCCGACGATGCCAGAAGGTACAAACCAAAAGTTGAGAATGTAACCTAAAAAATGGTAATGAACTGAGGCAAAGACAATTGCCACCACAAATAAACGACTGAGAAACCATTCAAGAAGTTCATACTTGCGCCAGAGACGTCGTTTAAAGAAAAACACCTCGTGGTAGAAAAAACGCACTGCGATTAACCACAGGGGGCCACCTGTAGAAACAAAATGATCCGGGTCGTTTTTTGGATCGTTGACATGAGCATGATGCTGCAAATGTACCCGTGTAAATACTGGAAAAGCAAAAGCTAGCATCAAAGCGCTACCATGCCCCAACATCGCATTAATTATCTTGTTGCGATGGGCAGACTGGTGACAGGCATCATGAATTACCGTACCGGAAATATGTAGGGCAATGATGTTCATGACAAATGATATCCAGTGCGGCCAGTGCCAAACCCAGTAACCAAGGCAAGATAACACAACAATCGCCACAGCTGCCAAAAACATCAGCAGCGTCGGATTAAGACCACCGGGAGGCGCTAACACTTCTTTGGGGGGGACTGTCAGTGGCTTGTTTGCCTCCGACGTCAGCATCGTGAACTCCTTAATTAATCAAATTTTGCTAGTAAATAAAGACAGCTATGCTGAAGGCAGCTATGCTGAAGGATAAATGACTTCTTCACCCTTGAGAATTCATAATTCATAATTCATAATTCATCCTCCTTGGCAATTGGCTGTTGGTCAAGAGATTTCATTTTTTATAGGGCAAGGGGGAAGGCTAAAGGGGTAAAGTAAAAAACATTCCCCTTCATTTTTCCTCCAGAGGAAAAGTGATAGCACTAAATCCGCTCTAAAAAATAATAAAGTTTTAAAGTTTTGTGTAGCAAGATTTATCGATAATCTTCGCATATTATGGGCAAAATAACGGTATGATTCGAGTCAAAGCTTCTGGCTTTGACCCTTAAGCTGCTATGAGTTCCCGCCATTAAATCAGTGAACAGTGAACAGTTATCAGTGAACATTGATAAAACTGACAACTGATAACTGATAACTGATAACTGAATTTGTCAGCCTCTATGCAATTAAAAGACTCTTTACGCCGAACCAAAATTGTTGCCACCATTGGCCCTGCTACCAGCAGTCCAGAAATGCTCAAAGCTATTATTGAAGCTGGTGCAACAACGTTGCGATTGAACTTTTCCCACGGTTCTCATGCTGACCATCAGCGCAACATTCGCCTAATTAGACAAACAGCCTTTGAGCTTAATCAACCAGTGGGAATTCTCCAAGACTTGCAAGGACCGAAAATTCGCTTGGGCAAGTTTGAGAATGGGTCGATAGTGCTAGCAAAGGGCGATCGCTTTACATTAACTAATCGTCCAGTAGTTGGTACACAAGAAATTAGCTGCGTTACCTATGATTATTTAGCAGAGGAAGTGCCTGTAGGAGCAAGGATTCTCCTTGATGACGGGCGCGTCGAAATGATCGTAGAGGATATTGAAAAAGAAAAAGGCGATCTCCACTGTCGTGTTACCGTCCCTGGGACTCTTTCCAATAACAAGGGCGTAAACTTTCCTGGAGTCTACCTTTCGATCAAAGCCTTGACCGACAAAGACCGTGAAGATCTAATGTTTGGTCTAGATCAAGGTGTGGACTGGGTGGCACTTTCCTTTGTTCGCAATCCCCAGGATGTGATGGAAATTAAGGAACTAATTTCTAGCACAGGCAAAAATGTTCCAGTGATTGCCAAAATCGAAAAGCACGAAGCCATCGAACAAATGGAAGCTATTTTGGCTTTGTGTGATGGCGTAATGGTTGCTAGAGGCGATTTAGGGGTAGAACTGCCAGCAGAAGATGTTCCCATGCTGCAAAAGCGATTAATTGCTACTGCTAATCGTTTGGGAATTCCCATCATTACTGCCACCCAGATGTTAGACAGCATGGTCAATAATCCCCGTCCTACCCGTGCCGAAGTGTCGGATGTGGCCAATGCGATTTTAGATGGTACGGATGCGGTGATGCTCTCCAATGAAACTGCTGTGGGCAAATTCCCAGTCGAAGCTGTGGCGACTATGGCACGGATTGCGGAAAAAATCGAGCAAGAAAACATCCAAAACAACAACGCTAGCCAAGTTAGAGACCGCAAACGTTCTATTCCTAACGCGATTAGCCAAGCAGTAGGACAAATCGCTCAACAATTGGGAGCCGCAGCCATTATGAGCTTGACTCAAACAGGCTCTACAGCTCGCAATGTTTCCAAATTCCGTCCTTCGACACCAATCTTGGCTATCACACCCCATGTTAATGTCGCTAGACAACTGCAACTAGTATGGGGAGTCAAGCCGTTATTGGTGCTAGAATTGCCCTCCACTGGTCAAACGTTCCAAGCAGCAATTAACGTAGCCTTAGAAAATAATCTGGTTTTTGAGGGAGATTTGGTAGTCATGACCGCCGGTACACTCCAAGGCGTTTCTGGCTCCACGGATTTGATTAAAGTAGAAGTTGTGACAGCTGTATTGGGACGGGGAATTGGACTTGGACAAGGTTCAGTCAGTGGTCGTGCCAGGGTAGCACACACTAGCATGGATGTGAGTAACTTTAATCCTGGTGATATTTTGGTTGCACCCCGGACTAGTGCCGATTTTGTCGAAGTAATTCGCAAATCCGCAGGTATTATTACTGAGGAAGAGAGTCTCACTTGTCACGCCGCAGTGATTGGTTTGCGTCTCGGTGTTCCTGTGATCGTTGGCGTCAAGAAAGCAACACAGGTAATTCGAGATGGATCGATTCTGACAATGGATATGCAACGGGGTTTAGTTTACTCTGGGGCAGTGGGAACTCCATAGAAAGGATGAAGGATGAAGTGCTAAAGCTATCAAAATTTTTGTCCTTCATCCTTTTTGCTTTATATTAAGAATGCTTCAGTTATTATCGTTCTTGACAAATCTCAATTTGTAACATATCAGGATCATATCTGTTAGCAATTTTAGGATTTTTGGAGACAAAGCCTATTATTTGTTGATTTTTAATTAGTAATGGTGGGTGTTCGGCGCGAGGATTATATGCACTTTGCTCAGAATATCTATCACCATATTTTCCGTACCGATTAAAAATTCCATTGCCGTAACGACTGCCATAATCACCATATCTGTTACAGATTGAATCTGAGTCATAGCGGTTAGGACTTACAATACCCAAAAAAGTTCTATCTTGTGCCATTATTACTACCTGTGCCAAAGCAGTAGTAGGCGTAAGAGTTGCCAAAGTAAGGCTTAAACTTAAGATGCCTCTTTTCATATCTAAAAACTCAGCAGAAGTGCTACACTATTTATTCAGCTTGCACGACAAACTCTATAGGCAACCTCAGCAAAATCACAAAATAGTCTATGAAGATTTAGTTGCGAGTAAACCTCACCACTTAGCCTTAATTCATTGTTTATAAAAATTTTTTGAGTACTTCTACTGTTGCTAGTCCTGTCTTTTCCCAGCTAAATTGATTTGCCCTGGTGATGCTAGCCATAGATAGGCGATCGCGAAGTTGAGTATTAGTAGCAATTTTAGCCATTGTTTCTGTAATTTCTCTGATATTGTAGGGGTCGATGAGAATCGCAGCATCACCAGCAACTTCTGGGAGAGAGGAAATATTAGAGGTAATCACAGGAGTACCGCAGGCCATTGCTTCTAGAACTGGGAAACCAAAACCCTCCCAGAGACTAGGAAATACGAGTGCGATCGCCCCACTGATAATTTTTGGTAATTCGCCATAGGGAACGTAGTCCAAAAATTTGACTTGCTTACCTATACCCAATTCCTCTATTTGCGCTTGCAACAGGGGAGTATAACGTTTATCCTGTGGCCCCGCTAACCACAATTGGTAATCAAAATGATTTGGTAAACCTGCAAAAGCAGCAATCAGTCTATATAGGTTCTTATGGGGATCATGTCTACCAATGTAGAGAAAGTAAGGGCAAGATTTTGATGACGCGGCTATGGAAACACACGAGATATGAGAAGACAAAGAAGAAAGACAACTTCCTTGTCCTCCTTGTCCCCATGTTCCCATATCTTCCCTAACAGGTCGAAAATGATTAACATCATATGCCAAGAGAATAGGCGTAATTTTCCTAGCAGAAACCTGGTAAAAATCGGTAATATCTTTGGCTGTAGCTTGGGAATTACAAATAATATGTTGCGCCTGCTGAAGAACTTGGGGAATATAGTGGCGAAAGTAGGGTGTCAGGGGCGAAAAGCGCTTAGGAAAACGCAATGGAATTAAGTCGTGAACCATCACAACAAAACGACAATTAGAATAAAGCGGTGCTTCTGGAAGAGGGGAAAAAATCAGTTGAGATTTTAAATTTTTATATATTTTTGGTAATTTAAACTGTGTCCATAGCAAGCGATCAAAATGTCCTTTTGTCCCATCCGCAGGGGTAAGATTACCAGGAATTGAGTAACATTTAAATTCTGGATAATTTAGGGCTGTTAATAAGGTGGGATCAAGAGGTTTTAAATAAGGAAAAATATTTTTGGCATAGTTACTTATACCTGTAGGCCGAGAAAATACCACAGATAAATTAATTAATAAATTGCTCATTTATCCAAACTTACTTCGCTCATAAATTTCATGATATGTTATTTGACAGTTTACTGAAAATAGAGTGAAAACTCCATAAATGTTCACTGATTAACTCTTTTCCACCAATAAATCAAAACTCCATATATTTTTCCCAATCCTATCTCAGGCTTGATGAACATCAAAACTAACGCATAAAAAACCAGTCTGATTAATCTCAAGCTAAAAACTAGTTGATTTGTATATCTATCTAAACTTAACAAATAACCATAAGTACTATTTTTGATTTTGCGGAAGACGTATTTATTAGTTATAGAAGACGGTTGATGTATGACTCCAAATTTCTGAGTGACTGCGATTAAATGTCCTTGTTGAGCGTAACGTTGGCAAAAATCAAAGTCTTCATAATAAAGAAAGTAATTAGGGTCAAATAAAGGGCATTCCCTAAATTTGCACAGATTAATTATGAAGCTACAACCTGTTACCCAATCACATTGAACATAATCTTGGTCTTGCTCTGTGAATATATTTCGACTTGAAATTTCACCCGTTTTAACATTAAAATAACCTCCTGTAAACCAAACTTCACCAGTAGGAGTATGAATCATTGTGCCAAGAATAGAAATTTCAGGATGGGATGTAAAAAATGATTGAACTTTCTCTAAATCAGTTTCTATGAAATATGCGTCCGGATTAATTATCCAAACAATTGCCTGTGGTTCTTCAGCGTATATAAATTTCAGACCAAGATTACAGGCGTTACCAAACCCCAAATTCTTGGCAGCATTCAAGATAATTACGTTCTCATCTTTGAGATTAGAAATAGAATTATCATCAGAAGAGTTGTTGATAATAATTACTTTGAAATCTAAATTTTTCTCACTGGGTAGAGAACTGATTAATTTAGCAATAAGATTTGTTGAATAATAGTTGACTGTTAAAAAATAAATCACGTTAATTCAATTTGACTGATCTATTAATAGATTTTGCTAATTCTAGTTCACTTTCAACTTTATCAATAGCAGCATAAGCAGCAGCATTGATAATGATTTGTGGTTGCTTTTCTCTAATTAAATTACACACAGTATCTGCTGAGTAATATCTACAGTAGGACGTGCAATTGAAATTACATTTACGTAGGTTGATAAACTTTGTTGCAGTTCTTTGCCTTATTGATCATTACTACCGATTAGTAGAATTAATTTACTTATAAATTGATGTTTACATTAATACTTACGCTCTCATGATTTTGAAAAATTGTTGATTTTTAAGGTTTTTTTAATCTTCAGTCAGCGGATATCATGATGTGAACAATGAACAAGGATATAAGCGGATAGCGATCGCCTTTTTCATGATTAGTACAAAAATCCAGTCGTACTGCTGCAACCTTGTGTTTTATTTATTCTATTTTTTACACTATGTTACACATCTTGTTATGTTTTATTGATATAATCATGTCCGTGTGTTCCCTTTTTATATTTTGTTAGACCTCAGCTACAAAAATTACTGTTTTTTATAGTCTTGTTTGTTGTTTGATATTTAAATACCAACACTGTAGAACTACTTTGCCATTATTACAGTGAAATAGGCAGTTGATTAAGTGTTTTCTAGCCTCAAATTTTAGGAAAACATGCTACAGGTTCGCTACGATAAAAATCATCTACTTCATAGCCAAAATTGCTGATTGCGTATAAACTTCGGACTCTTTCAAAGGTTTACCTGCTTTGTCTTTAGTAGATAAGATGGGTGATGTGGTGAGACACCAATCTATCGCAAGTCGGGATCATTCCAAAGGATGCATCGCCTATATTGGGTGCGTAAGAGTCTGTGGTTTTATAGAAGACTTTAGCAACTTTTGAAAATACAACAAATCTGTGAGCAAAGCCTGGTGGTATCCAGAGTTGGCGTTTGTTCTCGTTACTAAGTTAACAACCTATCCACTTACCAAAAGCCGACGATCTTTTTCTGATACCTACAGAAAAGTCCAATATACTACAGATTACGACTCTGACTAACTTTTCCTGTGGTTGTCGAATTTGGTAATGTAAACGACGCAAAACGTTTTGTTTGGAGTAAGAATTGTTGTCTGGAACAAAGTTAAATAAATTACCATTTGCTTCAGGAAATTTTTGGCAATTGTAGCTTTCCCAAAAGCCACTATCATCTTGGAAGACTTGAGGTTCAATGATGAGAATATCAGGAATTTCAGTACGAATAATCTTTATGATAGTAGAAAATATATTGGGTTAGATAGTATATAAATTTACTATAAAATGAATGAACAAAATATAGTAACAACACACTCAAAATTAATTTTCAATTATCCTCTAGATTGCAGCTAGTTGAGCTAGTCAAATTTATGACACAACCTTGGTATTGGCGATCGCTTCCTTTAGAAAATCGCACTGGTTCTCATATTTTTACCGCTTTATTTGGTTCTACACAGACATCAGGAATAGCAACTTTATTAGAAAGCCCATACCCAACACCCACAGATAACCCTCAATTAGCGCGTTATTCTATTTGTGCAGGTACTCCTCGGTACGTGGATGGACACCTCCAAATGTGGACTCCTACGCTGGGAAATGTTTTACCATTTTTGGAACAGTTATTGCAAGAAAAAGTAGGTAGAGTAAGAAGACAAGGAGGACAAGGGGGAGAAAATACTTTTCACACCCCTCACACCCCTCACACTCGCCCCACTCCCCCCACCTGCCCACCACCCCACCTTCCCTTCAGGGGTGGTTGGCTCGGTTGGTTGGGATATGATATCGCCAGAGAAATTGAGCAGTTACCCTACACTAAATCTGATTCATTGCCATTTCCAGTTGCTTTTTGGTACGAACCAGACAGTTTTGCTGTTTTGGATCATTGGGATCAAATCTTATGGTTAGCCGCCAGTAGTTCCGATGGGTTGGATGAGTTAGAGAGGAAACTCGAACAGGAAGATGATGGGGAGATGGAGAAAATCCACCCCACCACCCCACCACCCCACCAACCCATCCTCCCCACCCTCCGCTTCCACAGTTCACAAGAAGAATACGAAGCAGCAGTTAACAGTGCCAAAAAATACATTCAGGCTGGAGACATCTTTCAGACTAATTTGTCGTTGCGGTTTGAAACGCAAACAACAGCTTCTGGTTGGGAAATATATCGTGCTTTGCAGCAGATCAATCCTTCTCCCTTTGCTTGCTATTTCCAAACCCCTTGGGGGGAAGTGATTAGCTGTTCACCAGAGAGATTAGTGAAGTCACAAAGACATACAGACACGACATTTCACGTTTCCACCAGGCCGATCGCAGGGACGCGATCGCGTGGAATCATTCCAGAACAAGATCAAAAATTAGCAGAAGATTTACTCAATAACACCAAAGAGCGTGCCGAACATATCATGTTGGTAGATTTAGAACGCAATGATTTAGGACGGGTGTGTGAATGGGGAAGTGTGAAGGTTGATGAATTATTGACTATTGAGCGATATAGCCACGTTATGCATCTCGTCAGCAACATTACAGGTATTCTCAGAGATGATATTAGTTCTGTTGACTTGATTCGTGCCGTATTTCCCGGTGGTACAATCACAGGCTGTCCCAAAGTCCGCTGTATGGAAATCATCGAAGAACTAGAACCTGTACGGCGTAGCTTGTTCTATGGTTCCTGCGGTTACTTGGATTGGCAGGGTAACTTGGATTTAAACATCTTGATTCGCACCCTGCTGTTGGTTCCCTCGAACTCAGGAGTAGAGGGAGTAGGGGAAGTATGGGGAGTAGAAGAAAATACTTCTCACACTCCCCACACTCCTGATACTTTCCACACTTCCTCCACCCCATCACTCAACACCGTCTGGGGACAAGTGGGAGCGGGAGTTGTCGCAGACAGCGATCCCGAACGAGAATGGCACGAATCTTTACATAAAGCTCAGGCACAACTACAGGCGCTAGCAACCGTTTTTGGGGATCGGGGAATGGGGGAGTATGAGGAGTATGAGAAGTATGAGAAGTATGAGGAGTATGAGGAGTAAATAAAAAAAAACCACTAACAACCAACAACCAACAATCAACAACCAACGAACCTTGTTCTTTTCGATCCCAGTTCTACAGAAAGTCTATTCTTAAGGTTGTTGGCGAATTTGTATAACAAAAAGACGGCAATTATGGCAGCATTGGTAAAGGGGAAACAAACAGAGGATGAGAGCAAAACAGGAAGGAATGGGCAAATTTTCCTTTCGTGTCTCTACTTCGCCAAAACCTCTGTGAACTTTACCCCAAAAGCTAATGCCATTTAGTGACAACGGCAATATGCCTTAGCTACGCATTACTATCGGTTTGGTAAAAGGTTAAATCAGTGAACAGTGAACAGTGTAGACGCGCTCATAGGCTTGTTGTAGGGTACAGTTATCAGGCGTATGGTAGGGGTATGTTACCCGCAACCAACGCCTAACACCCATTATTGGGGGACTTATACTCAGTGATAAATGCTGATAACTGATGACTGATAACTGATAACTGTTAAATGCTAAAGGGTAAAGGCTTCTCAACTCCCTTTGCTCTTTCCCCTTTACCTTTAATTCATGCAAATGAAACCGTTAGCCTTACCAATCTTGGCATTCAACTGCGAAAACATACTATCTATTCTTACCTTCAAGTATTAAATGAACCTAGAAAACTCAGAAACTTACATAAATCATCCAACTTGGGGTTTGCTCTTTAGGATCTGTATGGTGGATGAAAACCAAGAGTTATTCACTACACTGTATGCTCAGCGCCTATTTTTTTTAGTAATATCCGATGCTAAAGGTGTCAAATTTCAGCCGATAGGACGTACTGAAGCGAGAATGCTGCTAGAAAATCGCCTGCGTAACCTACGTCGTGCTGGACAAACCCAGGAGTACGATCAGTTGCAGAGTATCTTCCAACGCACCTTCCAATGAGCGGCTCGATTAGTGAACGTATTAATACTGTGCGCACACAACTACCACCTTCAGTCCGGTTGATAGCTGTCACCAAGCAAGTCCCAAGTGATGTAATTCGTGCTGCCTATACTGCGGGAATTCGAGATTTTGGTGAAAATCGCATTCAAGAAGCGATCGCAAAACAAGCTGAGTTACAAGACTTATCTGATATCACTTGGCATTTTATCGGACACTTGCAAAGCAATAAAGCCAAAAAAGCCTTAGAAAATTTTCAGTGGATTCACTCAGTAGATAATTTGAAGCTGGCACAGCGCTTGAACGAATTAGCGCAGCAAATAGGTATTAGTCCCTATGTGTGTCTGCAAGTCAAAATCCTTCCTGATCCTAATAAGTCGGGTTGGAGTGTGCCTCAACTTTTAGCTGACCTACCAACATTGAATCAATACAAAAATTTACAAATTCAAGGTTTGATGACAATTCCGCCTCTAGGATTAAATGACCAAGAAATTATGGCAGTGTTTAATCGCACACGCGAACTAGCACAAGAAATCCGGGAACAAAACTGGCCCTATATTCAAATGCATCATCTATCGATGGGAATGTCAGGTGATTATCAACTAGCCGTAGAAGCAGGTGCAACGATGGTGCGTTTGGGAACAATCTTGTTTGGAGAGCGTGGTAATTAGATTGGAGTAGGGATTGGGATATAGAATTCAATGAACAGTCATCAGACCTATCGTAGGGATTAAACAATTTTGGATTGATTCCACATATGAACTTTGAACTTCCTAATCCGAATTATTAGTCAGAGTCCGCACTAAAAACACCTTCTAATTAGCGGAGGACTCGCACCCAGTAATCAAACTGATGACTGTAAAATCTGTAGGGATAGTTTTTCAGCCTGTCCCTACGATTTTTTTCGACTTTGCCACTTTCATTCTGATTGTAAATAAATGAAACTTTTAGCCTTGTTTTCTTTAATTTCAACAAGAGCAAATGCTAACGTTTGCCCTTGTTGAAATTGTTGCAAAAAAATTCTCAAAGATACTGGTCTAGCAAATAACCCAGGATATAGTATAAACAGAAGCAAACACATAAGAAATTCGGGGTCGCAGCAACTTTGCATTCAAAAATAGTTAGGCTATAATCTTGACTCATTATTGCGTACAAACTAAATACAGACGTTCTAGGGGGCGTCCGTCTGATGGTTTGTGCTGTAGTATATGCTACAAACAACTTATAGAATTGCAAAATAGTCCGCCTTATGTATAGCGGCGTAGATTGGCAGCATTAGTTGCTGCCACATCCTTTGAAGGTGATTTGCACCAGGAGCGTAACACTATGAACAATATTTTCTCCAAACTGAGAGACTTTGTTGGTTTAAACGAGCCAGTAGAATACGAGTATTATGAGGAAGAACCTGAAGCAGAAAGCTATCAGAATCTATATCAGGAACAAAATCAACAGCCCGTAACCCAAGAAACGACCTCTGCAAATCGACGTTGGCGTGAGCCAATGCCCACAATGAATGGAAATCCAGATGTAGCAACTGCTTCTGCAAAAACGATGAATAATGTTATTGGTATGCCCGGTGCTATTAACGGTATTTCAGAAGTTTTAGTACTAGAACCACGTACTTTTGAAGAAATGCCACAAGCGATTCAAGCTTTACGAGAACGAAAGTCTGTGGTATTGAACTTGACAATCATGGATCCGGATCAAGCACAGCGAGCTGTTGATTTTGTTGCGGGTGGCACTTACGCATTGGATGGACACCAAGAACGTATTGGCGAAAGCATCTTTTTGTTTACACCCAGTTGTGTGCAAGTCAGTACTCAAGGCGGAGTTCTACACGAAGTACCTCAACCACCAGTCCGTAACTCCCGCCCTGCACCAGGTAATCAAACCTGGGGCAATGAACCTAATCGCATGGTACAATAAACTAAATTTAGTCTCATGTCAATAGTCAAGAGTACATAGTCTTCAAGCTAACGCTCTTGGTTATTGACCAATGACTAATGACTTAATGACTAATGACTTATAAATTTGGATTAATTGGTGGCGGGGTAATGGGAGAAGCTTTATTGTCCCGCCTTATTGCTCGCTCGATTTATCACCCATCAGAAGTGATAGTTAGTGAACCACAGCCCACACGCCAAAAATTTTTAGCGCATCAGTACAATGTGGCTGTGACAGATGATAATCGTCTGGTTTTCAGCCAAACAACCGATGTGATATGCTTGGCTGTCAAACCGCAAGTTTTCAGTGCGATCGCTCAAGAATTGGCGGATGTTCTCCAGCAAGGGCATTCACCACTAGTAATTTCTGTGTTGGCAGGTGTAACTTTATCTAAATTAGAAGCAGCTTTTCCCCAACTGCCAGTCATTCGAGCCATGCCTAACACACCAGCAACTGTAGGTGCGGGTATAACTGCGATCGCTCCTGGTGCTTACACCCATAGCAAACATCTGGAAACAGCACGGCAGTTGTTTTCAGCAGTGGGGCAAGTAGTAGAAGTTCCGGAATCGTTGATGGATGCGGTAACTGGTTTATCTGGTAGTGGCCCAGCTTACGTAGCGTTAATGGTAGAAGCACTTGCAGATGGAGGAGTTGCTGCTGGTTTACCCAGAGCTATTGCTTATCAACTCGCTTTGCAAACAGTCTTGGGAACTGCTCAGTTATTACATGAAACCAAACTCCACCCGGCAGAACTCAAGGATCGTGTGATGAGTCCCGGTGGAACCACAATTACTGGTGTTGCTCAATTAGAGCGCTCAGCATTCCGCTCTGCTCTCATTGAGGCGGTTAAAGCTGCTACCATTCGTTCTCAGGAGTTGGGGAAGTGAGGGGTGTGAGGGGTGTGAAAAGTATTTTCTCTTCCTTGTCTTCCTTGCCCTTTTTGTCCCCGATCCTTAATTCCCTACTTGCCAAGGGTTCATATAATATAGTAAAAAGTCTGGTTGCAATTGTGATTGAGTGAATTATTCTGCACTGTCTTCAGAAGTAGATCCCAGTTCTGTATTTCCTTTTGAACTGGACAAATTCCAGCTAGATGCGATCGCCTCTCTAAATGCTGGACGCTCTGTAGTGGTTTGTGCGCCAACAGGTTCAGGTAAAACCTTGGTTGGAGAATATGGCATTTATCGTGCCTTAGCGCGAGGAAAACGGGTATTTTACACAACCCCCCTGAAGGCACTTTCTAACCAAAAATTACGTGACTTTCGTGAACAATTTGGCTTTGATGCAGTTGGATTGTTAACAGGAGATGCCTCCATCAATCGGGATGCGCCTATTGTAGTCATGACTACAGAAATTTTCCGTAACATGCTCTACGGCACACCCATTGGGCAAGTTGGTATTTCCTTAACAGACGTAGAAGCAGTGGTGTTAGATGAGTGCCACTACATGAACGATCGCCAACGGGGAACAGTTTGGGAAGAATCGATTATTTATTGCCCCCGCGAAATTCAACTGATCGCTCTCTCAGCAACAGTTGCCAATAGCGAACAACTTACCGACTGGCTCAATCAAGTCCACGGTCCGACTGATCTCATCTACTCCGATTTTCGTCCTGTTCCTTTGGAATTTCACTTTGGTAATCTCAAAGGGGTATTTCCACTACTGAACGACGATAAAACCCAAATTAACCCCCGTCTGCTCAAGCGAGGCAAAAAAAAAGAGCTAGAAAAGGGCAAAGGTAATCGCAGACCAGAAGCACCTAGTATAAATTTCATTCTCAGTCACCTCCAGGAACGAGATATGCTGCCAGCAATCTACTTTATCTTCAGCCGTCGCGGCTGCGATAAAGCAGTGGCAGAAGTCGGTGACATGTGGCTGGTGAACGAGCAAGAGGCGCAGCAGTTACGGCGACAGATTGACGAATTTTTAACTCGTAACCCAGAGGCGGGGCGTTCTGGCCACATTGCTCCCCTTTACAGAGGTATCGCCGCCCATCACGCTGGGATTTTACCCGTCTGGAAAGTACTAGTAGAAGAACTATTTCAGCAAGGACTAATTAAAGTAGTATTTGCCACAGAAACACTGGCAGCGGGAATTAACATGCCTGCTCGGACAACAGTTATTTCTACCATATCCAAACGCACTGACACCGGACACCGGATGTTGACAGCTTCTGAGTTTCTGCAAATGGCAGGAAGGGCTGGACGTCGAGGGATGGATAAAGTTGGTCATGTGGTGACATTACAAACTCCCTTTGAGGGAGCAGAACACGCAGCAGCTTTGGCAATCAAAAAACCAGACCCGTTGGTTAGCCATTTTACGCCCAGTTATGGTATGGTACTGAACTTGCTGCAAATCCATACTCTTGATGAAGCCAGAGAACTCATTGAGCGCAGCTTTGGTCAATATTTAGCAAATGTGCATCTCCAACCAAGGCAAAAATATATTGCTCAGTTGCAAGCAGAATTAGAGCAAATAAAAACGCAAATTGCCACGGTGGAAGAAAGCGAAATAGCTAGTTATGAAAAACTGCGACAACGCCTGAAAGTAGAACAAAAGCTATTAAACACACTGCAAGAGCAAGCAGATGAAGGGCGACAAGACGAATTAACAATGATGCTCAGTTTTGCCGTGTCAGGGACATTACTTTGCCTTAAGGGTAAATACTTAACAATGTCTCTACCAATAACCGCAGTATTAATAGGCAAAACCCAAGGTGCTAGCCAAACACCTTATTTAGTTTGTTTAGGCAGAGATAACCGTTGGTATGTGGCAACTACAGCAGATGTAGTCAATTTATATGCAGAATTACCACGAATTGATGTACCCCCTGACTTGCTACCACCTGCACAGATGTCTTTAAAACCGGGACAGTCCTGTCGTGGGGATGAAGAAAGTATGGCCATTGCTAGCCAAATTCCCGAACCAGAGGAGTCTTTACATATGCCGCCCGAAGTAGCAGAACAACTCCGGGTGATTGCAGCCTTGCGGGAGCAAATAGAAGCTCACCCACTGCATCAAACTGGCAATATTGGTACTATTTTCAAACGTAAGCTACGCGCCGCCGAACTAGAAGCAGAAATTCAAGAGTTGCAAGCACAGGTAGAGCAACAATCCCAACGGCATTGGGAAGAGTTTCTTAACCTGATTGAAATTTTGCAATACTTTGAATGTTTAGATAACTTATTACCTACACAATTAGGACAAATTGCAGCAGCAATTCGGGGTGAAAATGAATTGTGGCTTGGTTTAGCCCTGGCTAGTGGAGAGCTAGATAACCTTGATCCCCACTGTTTAGCAGCAGCAGCTGCTGCTTTAGTGACAGAAACCCCACGTCCGGATAGTAAAGTGCGCTTTGATCTCAGTGATCAAGTTGCAGAAGCCTTAGCGAAATTACGCGGAATTCGCCGTAAGATGTTCCAACTACAACGCCGATATAACGTCGCTTTACCCATCTGGTTGGAATTTGAGTTAATCGCCTTAGTTGAACAATGGGCATTAGGGATGGATTGGGTTGAACTGTGTGACAATACCACTTTAGATGAAGGTGATGTCGTGCGAATTTTAAGGCGGACGCTGGATTTATTATCCCAAATTCCCCACGTACCTTATATGTCAGAATCTTTGCGGCGTAATGCTTTACGTGCTATTCAGTTGATTGATCGGTTCCCAGTCAATGAGGTTGTGGAATAGTCATACTAAAAAGCTACATTGGCTTCCCGTACACTGTAAGGCGTTTGGGTAGGCGCAAAGGTTTATTTTTAAACGCACAGTCGCACAGAGGTTTACGCAAAGGGGCGCAGAGTGTTAAGTTTAGGATGCTCCCGCGTCATGCTGTGAGGGATGCTTCTCTCTCGCCACCAATGCATGAATCTATCCATGTACCCTATGGGAGTCTACATCGGTGTTCATCGGTGTTCATCAGTGTTCGATTTTGAATTTTAGATTTTGAATTGGGAATTGCTTTGTTTCACAGCGGGTAGGGACAAAGCATTTGTACTACTAGATTCAGTTTTGATGTCGAGATATATATAAATGCTTTGCCCTTATAGGCGTGTTGTCTTTTGTCACTTCCGTTATATTGATTTCCACTAATTTACTCTGGGTATTCGTGAGAAACAAAAGGAATTTGTACAATTTCGCCTGTAACCTCCCCGACTTTGACTTGTAAACCTGCACCACCAGCTTTAGTACGGATGTAGCCTAAACCACGATATCCATCTACAGTTTCAATACAACTGGTTAATTTACCGACTTTTTCATCCCCTATTGTAATGGTTGTTCCTGGTTGTGCAGCAGCACTCAGATTTATACCCCAGAGATGTTGTTTTACACCTTTATAAGTATTTAAACGGGCAATAGTTTCTTGACCAATATAACAACCTTTGTTAAAGGAAACGGTTTGCCACAAGCCTACTTCCAAAGGATTGTAATCATCAGTCAGTTCTTGATCTGGAACCGGGCGACCTTGGGTAATTCGTAACATTTCCCAAGCGCGATCGCTCATGGGTACTGCGCCTAACTCCACTATTTTATTCCAGACGGTTTCTTTGATGGCAGTTGGCAAAATCAGGGTGTATCCGGGAGAAGCAAGACCACTACCAACGGCTACATGTATACCATCAAACATTTGGTGATTACCGTAGGGTTGACCAATAATGGCAGCAGCGCCCAACTTTTCCACAATGGTATCACTGTCTGGGCCGATGAGACTCAAAGTAGCAGTTTCATCAGTGATATCAGTTAGTTGTACTTTGTCAGCAAAAAAGATATATCGGTCCAACCATTGCAACAGATATTCCCGACGGTTAGGCGAAACCAAAAGCAGTACAGCATCCTCCATGACATAGGCTGTTGCTAAGTCAATAGTGCGGGCGGTGGATGTCACAAAAACCGTATCACAGCCTTGTCCTGGTTGTAGTTTTTGAAAATTGTTGGTGCTTTGATTATGCAAAAAGCGCAGACGATCGCCATCAGTAACTTTAATTCGTCCCCAATGTGAGCGATCGCATATTGCAACTGTAGTTTGGGCTGCTTGGATGGCTGCTTTGTCTTGAGTGTCAATAGTTGATATGGGCATAGTAATAGAATTGAAACCACGACAAAATTTATGTTATGGGAATCGACTACCGATGCAAGGCGATGTAGACACCCCTAAGGGCGGCTTCCCACAGGGTACAGGGATAGATTATGCGTTGGTGGCTAGTGAGTTGGCAAGGCTACTTTATTGGGTAGAGCAATTTGGACAACTCTGTTAAACCTCTGTCTTGGTGTCCTTTGTGTTCTTTGTGGTTCGTTATTTACCCTTCTAAGTTAGGTTACTATACCAGTAGTTGTTAATTGTTGTTAGCTATTTTTGCACTTTAGTACCTGCAATTAACTGCCGAAAGCGCTTGTCTTTGGCAATTAACTCAAAATCTATATCGGTTTCTGCTTGTTGTCTATACCTGGGATTGAGATTTATTGCTTGTTGGAGATTTTCTAAGGCTAATTCTAGCTGGGGCTGTAAAGCATAACAGGCGGCTTTATTGTAATAGGCGTTGGCGTAATCTGGTTTAATTTTCAATGCCTGATCAAAGCTTTGAATTGCTTCATCGTCATCACCAAGCATCACGAGGGCGTAACCCCGGTTATTCCAAGCTTTGTAAGAGTCGGGGTTTAATTGGAGTGCTGTATCAAAAGATGCGATCGCTTCTTCGTATTCTTCCAATTCTTCTAAGGCTAGTCCCCGGTTTAACCAAGCTACAGCATCGTCTGGTTTGATTTTGACGGCTTTGTCAAAACATTGAAAAGCTTCTTTTTGTCGCTGTAGGAATCCCAGTGCTACGCCTTTGTCACACCAAGCTTGATGATATTCAGGGTTGATTTGTAAGGCTTGATCGTAACAGGCGATCGCATCTTGGTATTGTTTTAATCTTGCTAAGGCAATTCCGCGCTTTAACCAGATTACTGGTTCGTCTGGGTTAAGTTTTATTGCTTTTTTATAGAGAGCGATCGCATCTTCATAACGTTTTTCTGCAAGCAGCACATCTCCCTGTTTGAGGTAATCATCAGCAGTCAATATATTTTCTTGTTCACCAGTTTCTGAGTCTTGTGTTTGTTGGGGTTCTGGCTTGAATATTTCCTGAACTTCTGCTGCTACTACTTCCAAATTAGCTGGAGATGTAATTTCTGCAAGTTGTTTGAGAGTTTCTGCTTTTTGTTGTTGCGCTTCTGTTTGTATCTGGGCAAGTTGCGAGATAAAATCTGACTTGATTTTTTCTAGCTTTGCGATAATTTCCAACTTTTGTGATTGTGCATTTGACTGTAATTCTAAATACTGAGACGCAAATTCTGAACCTGATTTTTCTAGATTTTCAATTACTAATTCCTTACTACGTTTCACATCTGCCAACAGCTTAGATATTTGCGAAGCAATTTCAGTTTGTAATTTCTCCAACCTTTTAGTAATGCGCTGTTTCTGCTGTACAGCTTCTGTTTGCACATCACTAAGTTGAAATTTAATCTCAGATACTGTTTTATTTAATTCTGCTAAAGCTTGTTCTTTTTGTTGTTGAGTTCCAACTTGCCATAGTGTCAGTTGGGCTGTAAAATCTGCTTGTGATTTCTCCAATCTTTTCAGGACTTGTTGCTTTTGTTCCTCAGTCTCTGATTGTACATTCTTCAGTTGAGATGTTAATTCAGATATTGATATGTCTAATTGAACTAAAGCTTGTTCTTGGCGTTGTTGCGTTCCTGTTTGGAATTCTGACAATTGTGAGGTAAATTCTGACTGTAATGCTTGCAAATGTGCCAGAATTTGTTGCTTTTGTTGCTGTACTTCCAACTCCGAACCAGCCAGGTGAGAGGCAAATTGCGATATTAATTCTTGCTTGGAAGCTTCTAAATTTGCCAAGGCTTCTTCTCTTTGCTGCTGAGTGATGAGATTTAAATTAGCAAGCTGTGTGGCGAATTCCGATTGCCAATTAGTTACGGTAGCCAATACTTGCTGCTGTTGCTGCTCAAGTTCCGATTGCCATTTTGCTAATTGAGATGTGAATTCTTGTCGTGATTTTTCTAAATCGGCAGTCGTATGTTCCTGATTCTGTTGATTAGCTAATTGATATTCTGTTAATTTAGCAGTAAATTCTGTTTGTAAACTTTCCATGTTTTCTTGAATTTGCTGCTTTTGTTGCTGAGCATTAGACTGGATCTCAGTCAGTTTGATTGTCAACTCTGTAATTGATTTTTCTAATAGCAGAAAAGCTTGTTCTTTCTGCTGTTGAGTTTCTGTTTGAATGTCAGATAATTGAGCCGTAAATTCTAACTGTGTTTGATGTAAATTTTCGTAAATCTGTTCATTTTTTTGCTTGATTTCTGACTGCCAAGCAGTTAGCTGAGAAGTAAATTCTTGTCGCAATGATTGTAAATCAGCAAAAGTTTGTTCTCTTTGTTTTTGATGCTCGTACTGTAATCCAGAAATTTCTGATATTAACTCTGATTTTAATTTACCCAAAGTATCAAGCGTGATATTTTTCTGATGTTGAGCGTCTATTTCTAATTCAGACAAACGAGAACAAAATTCTGTTTCTAAATTTTTTAATTCCTGTTTTGATGCGTCAATTTGTCTTTCTAATTCTGTTAATGCTTGTAATTTTGACTGTGATATTTCCGACGGAATTACAGATATGATTTGTTCTCGTACCGCTTTTGCTTCTTGTTCTAAGTCAGCAGTAATATTTTTGGCTTGTTGAATACTGTTTTGAGCAGCTTGTCTCACACTGATCAGTTGATTTTGTAATTCCTCTAATTCCTTAAACTGCTGTGTAGCTCTATCTACGATTTCCCGTACCACAGCCCGCCGCAACAGCCAAAAAGAAGCAATGACAGCAACAGGAAATACAGTCAGTATAACTACCCAGATGTTTAGTAAATTGCGTGTTCGACCAAAAGCCCGGTCTACTTCTGTTTGGACTAGTTCTCTAACCTGTTGCTGTTGAGGCTGTTGAGTAACTGCGGGAGATGGTGTAACTTGAGCTATAACATCACCAACGGATAGCAAGTTAGTAAAAAATACTACAGCGCCTTGCAACAGAAATGCGTAGACAAATTGATGCTTGCTTTTCATATAGCAGTCCTTATCCGTTTGGTCAGCTGTGAAGTTGCTTGCCTTTCTCCAATTTACCAGCCTTTCAGCCTGGATTCGAGAATACAGCAATCTCAAACAGAGCTTATTTATTCTCCATGATAGAACTTAGGATTGTTGGTTGTAGGTTGGTGATTGTAGGTTAGTGGTTGTTGTTAGTTTTTAGTGGTTAGTTGTAGTTTACTACTCCCCCCATCTCCCCATCTCCCCACTCCCTACAACCAATTCCCCACCAAAACATAGGGGGCCCACAGATAAGGAATTTCGTTACTCTCTAATAGAGAGATCTGAGCGCGACGAAGAGCATCAGCTTTAGTAAGCGTAGGATTTTCTAACTCATCATAAAATTTACTCATCAGCACAGCTGTTGACTCATCGTCAACAGACCACAAAGTTGCTAGGGTGCTACGTGCGCCTGCTCGGACTGCGATCCCAGCAAGTCCTAAGGTCGCTCGTTTATCTCCTAAAGCAGTTTGACAAGCGCTCAAAACAAGTAATTCAATAGCACGAGATTTACTAGAGTTACCTAAGCGCAATATTTTATCAAAATCCTTGACTTTCAAAAGTTGATTCCAAGTCAAAATAAAAGTTTTTTCGGCATTGGAACTAAACTCACCGTGAGTTGCGATGTGAACAACAGTGTAGGGTGCTGCTTGCATCTGATTCTGCACATTTTTTCTAGTAAAATTTTGATTGAGAAGTTCTTCTGTTTTAGGAATTGCTGACTGAATTGTCCGCAATTCATCTTCTACATATGTCAGAGGAGAAAAGGTGCGATTTTCAATTTCACGTTCTTTGCTGACTCCAGCAGTTAAAGCATTAAATGTCCTTTTCTGCAACGGTTTGGGGTCAATTAACTGCAAACCTGGAGCGAGAGCAATAGCATACTTTTGGATTAAAAATTTTTGGTTTTGCTGATCATAAAGAACTGCCATTGGGATATTTCGCAAAGAACCATCCAGAACAAATACCAAGGTTTTAACGTTCGTGTTTGCTAGTTTATTTTCCAGTGGTTGAATCAACCAGTTATATACTTTTCCTGATAATTTCTTGACATCATTAATACGGTCGGGTTGTGTAAGTAATTGCTGTAGTCTTTCTAAATTTTTTTCAATTTCGTTTGTCTGTTGATTGGTTGTGTAGTGATAAAGTTCACTCTCTGTTGGTAACTTGAGAATGATTTCAAGACGGTCTTTTAAAATAATTGGGTAAATGACTGCTGCTGTAGTGTCAGTTTTATCAACCACCTCATCAATCTGTTTTGGTACAGGTTGCAAACAGGCTTCCCGAAAAAAGTTCTCTAATTCTGTGAACTGCAAAGCTTCAATTATTTTACGGGCTTGCTGTAATTTTTTTTGGTTAGTTTTTGGTTGTTTATTGTTAACTATTCCTGATGCCCTATTTTCTGGTAGTAAGAGTAAATCCACATATTGCCGATAGACAGGTTCGACATTATCACGAAAGGAAAATTGGATATCTGGGTTGAGGGCTACTAAATCGTTGCGAAGAGATTGGAGGGTATCATATGCTTGGTCGTAGAATGCGATCGCACCTGGAATATCGCCTTTAATCCTGAGTATGTATCCTAGTTGCCATTGCCATAAATAAGCAATATCTCCTAATTGCATAGTCTGAGCGATTTTGAAAGCTTCCTCGGTCAGCTTTTGGGCATTGTCTAAGTCTTTCGTTTCTAGATATAATGCCCCCAAAGCACCCAAAGCATATGCTTCTGAACGTTGATCACCAATACTTCTAGCCTGTTTAATTGCGGTTGCGAAATCTTGAGCAATTTCTCGCCATTCAGGTATATCTGCGTTTGTGGCTTGTTTGAAACAAACTAAACTTTGAGCCAAGTTAATCCGGGTAAAAATTGCTGTTTGGCTAACAGGAATTTGGCTTAACCGGGGTTGGATATCAGCAGATAACAGCCGTGCTTGTGACCAATCGTGCATTTCTAGTAATACACTCAATTGGTTGAGTTTTGCTTGAATTTGCCCAACTGGTGATTTAGATAGAGTAGCCGCCTGCTCATAATATTGCACAGCTTGTTGATAGGCTTGAGAAGCTTCCTGAGAGATGGGTTGTTGTGCATTCGAGGTTCTACAGTGTAAAGGCGTCAACCTTGCTTCACTAAAAGTATTTAGCTGCTCGCTAGCTCTATTACCTGAAGCACGGTAGATATTACCTATACTCAGTAATGTTGCTGCTAATTGGTCAGGCGATCGCAATTTTTGAGCAAGATCACGACTTTTTTGCAAAACTTTTGTAGACTTATCTAACTCACCGACTAATTGTAGAACATCACCAAGGCTGCGGAGGAGAGTAATTTTGATCACAGAGTCTGGTTGTTTGTCCACAGAGTCAACCAGTTGCTCTAAATTCGTTTGGGCTTGACGGTAAAGTCCCAAAGTTTGCTCAGCTTGGGCAAGATTAATAGAACTACGAATTCTACCAACTTCATCACCTAATTGCGTGTAAATACGAACAGCTTGTTTCCAACTATCCAAAGCTTGCTGAGTTCTACCTAATTCCAACAGCAGACTTCCCTGAATTTCCAGGGTTTGGGCAAGAACTTGTAAAGACGCGAAATTTTGCGTCTCTACATTACGTTTAGCCTGAAGAATTTCCAGACTTTTGGTAATGTAATTGTAAGATGTTTGTATCTGTCCTAGTTGCCTCACGACTAAAGCAAGATTGCCCAACGCCATAGCTTGCCCTAGTTGATCTCCACTAGCTTGAAAAGCCTCTATTGCCTGTTGTAAAATTTTCACCGCTTGAGTATAATCTCCAGCCTCGTAGAGTTTTTGACCCTGTGCAACTAAAGATTGGGCGTTTAGTTGGTTAGAGTTACTCTTTGCCTGAGCCAAAGGAACAGCAATTTGTATAGCTGGGTTGAGATTAAACTCAAAGATAACCAAAAGTGCAGTCACTAAAGCTAGCAAGATACTTCTTAGCCATCTGCTGGCGTCATAACGGCGTCGGTGAAAAGACACAGCAAAAAATTTTTGGGAAGGTTGTACAAACAGGAGTATACCAAATAGATGATTTGACACTCCCAAAGCCGATGCATAATTTATGGCGTTGCTGAATCAAGATATGAATTTACAATTCACGGATATGTAGAGACGTAGCAATGCTACGTCTCTACAAAAATGTATACAAACATAATTCATGACCAAATTCAGCAACGCCTAATTTATCTGTGTGCATCGGTGTGTATCGGTGGTCGATTTATTCAAAATACAGTAGTTTGCGCTCAACTCCTGTAGAGAAAAAACGAACACAGATGGACACAGATGAACACCGATTGACACCAACGCATAATCCTTAACGCCTCGCACAAACTGCGGGAGTTGACCAAGAACTCACAGGCGTAGTATTTGCTGCTACCAATACCACCTCCCCAGACTTATTAACTACCCAACCTGTAGCCTCAACAATTTGATTAGGAATTGATGACTTGGGTAATGACTCTCCCCTTGTCGTCACCTGCCGATGGTCGAGCCTCACCCAAGGTAGTGGTACTGTATTCTGAGTGCGGAGCGCTTCATTTGGTAAATATGGCAAGCCGCCACGTCCGGTAATGATAAATTTATTGCCTTGATCAGCCGGACAAGCTTGTGCTATTTGTTGAGTGCGATCAATAGGAATATTTGATAATTCCACTAAGCCGGAACTGGGGTCAACATCCGGGATGTTGATTTGGACGTTGCCATTTAACTGAGAATTTGCCCCAGTAGCAGTGATATCACTTAAAGGCGTGGATTGCTGGCGAAACTGCGTGCCAAATATAGCTTGAGCATTGATGGTGACATTACCCCCCCGGAAGTCCTGAGAATTGGCAGTGATATCACTATTTTCTTGGGGAACTGCAACTAAATTGTCTGTATCAATATTGATGTTGCCACCAGTAACATTATTTCCTGTGGCGTTGGTGGTGATGCTACTGCCACGACGTAAAATTAAAGTCCCAGAGTCTAGGTTGATATTTCCCTGTCCCCCTGTAGTGTTAGCAGTGAGTTTGCCTTGGTTGTCTAGCAACAACTTATCAGCTGTAATATTAAGGTTGCCTGCCCTGCCTGAACCTTGGCTATTGGCATTAATTTCTGCCCCATTTTGGACAGTCAACTTTTCTGTATTAATTCTCAAGTCGCCCGCACTACCAGGCCCCTCACTTCTAGCTAGTAAGGTGCTGGGAACTAGTTGGTTGTTACGATCAATAGCAGAACCACTCACTGATACAAAATCTGAAGCATTGATATCTAAGGTTCCTGCCTGACCTCGACTACCATTAACAGCAGCAACTGAGATGCTAGCACCGTCTTTGACAATTAAACGCTGGGTGTTGATGATTATGTCCCCGCCTTTGCCTGTAGGTGCAGTGAAGAATGGTCGCGAATTTCTAGTCTCAGAAACTAAGCCACTGGGGAAATTAATGGTATTTATCAGATCATTACCTACCACAGATATTAAACCACTTGCTTCTACAGATTCAGAGGCATCTATTTTCACAGTCCCCCCATTGCCAGCACCAAGGGTAGAAGTTGATATCTGTCCACCATCACGGAGAATCAAGTTTTTGGTAGAAATGTGTACTGTTCCCGCATCTCCAGCATTTTTGTCCAGACTGATAGTACGAACACTTAAGCTAGAAAAACTTCCAACACCTCCTACTACCTCCACAGATTCAGAGGCATCAACAGCTAAATCTCCTCCGGAACCAGAACCAATAGTAGAGGTTTCTATGAGTCCACCATCACGAACAATCAATCGCTTCGTTGCAATTATTATGTCACCTGCTGAGCCATTACCCAAAGCCAAAGTAATTAACTGACTGGTAGAATCCTGGCTGAAACCACTTATTTCTAAAGATTCAGAGGCTTTAACAATCAAAGATTGACCTGGTTTTTCTCCTAGATTTACCCCCCGCACTAATGAAGCACCTGTGATTGCAACGTTTCTGCCATGTAGCTGAATAGTTCCACCACTTTTACCGTCAGTAAGAATTTTCGCTGCTTGGGATATTTGCATATCTTGAAAGTTTTGCACGCCATCGTATCCCAAAGCCCAACCTTCAACTATTGGAGTCAGGTTGACAAGACTATTAGGGGCAACACTTCCTATATCAATTCGTCCTGCGGGTGCAAACAGCCTGCTACCTTTGACTGATACATCACCACCCAAAATTGCTAAAGTTTGACCAGGCAGAACTTGTAAATTCGACCCTTCTACTCGGATTGGTTGAGCAGCTTGCCCAAACTGTAAACCTATGGGGAGATTGACTGTTAATAATGGTGGTGTCTGCGGATTGGTAGCACTGAATTGAGTGCCATCAGCAAAGTTGATACTATTGGCTGTACTCGCGACAAAAGAGCCGTTGATGTTTAACGAGGCATTTGGGCCAAAGACAATACCATTGGGATTAATCAGAAAAAGGTTGGCAGAACCGTTGGTTTTAATCTGTCCATCAATATTTGAGATTGAGCCTCCTGTCACGCGGTTAATGATGTTCTTAACATCTAAGTCATTGGCGAAGGAAGCTGAACCTCCTGTAGGGACAGAAAATACTCTAAAGCTATGAAAAAGGTTGCTGCCAACTTTGTTGCCGTTGGTAATTGTGAAGTCTAAGTTATCGGTGGTTGTAACCTGGGTTGATAAAGTTCCATCTGAGGTAACTTGTGCCTGAATCAAATCGGTTTTAACAAAAAAGCATAGGGAAACTAAACTAGCTATGCAAAAATAGTAACTCCGCTTTCTCATAAACAATTATGAATGAGGAATAATTTGATTCAGCATATACAAATTCGTTGTTGATAGTCAGTAAGCAGAAACATTGTAAAAATGTTACTTATATGCTTCTGGTTAAGAGGATCTCTGTTGAAGTATTTTCTGTAACATTATAAAGATTTGCAACCTAACCCCCCTAACCCTTCCCTATGAGAATGTAGCCAGGGTAGTTTCATACATGTAGAGAAAAATCTAATAGTCTTTTCGCACCCAGAAATGTTTATGTAACAACTCTATCAAACAGCGATCGCTCTGATTGCTCATCCTACAGAATGAAGATAATGCATCACGCTGAGCAGGCGATCGCTAATCGGCAGCAACTTAACGATTATCAGCAATTTTTCTCTCTAAAACTGCAATCCGTTCCCGTGGGTTTGGGTGTGTACTAAAAAACGCTGGTGGAGAAGGACGAGACGCTAATTTCTTTAAAAAAGCAGGCATAGCATTAGGATCATAACCAGCCTGTTGCAGATACTGCAATCCCTTAGCATCAGCGTTAAACTCAGCCTCACGGCTATTAGGTAAGTCTATAGCCAGCCGATAAGCTACAGCAGCCAACTTACTTCTATCTAAACCAGCAAGTGAAGCTGCACCTTGAACTAACTGTGTTTGTCTAAGTCTTTTAACCAAATCGTCATTACAAATGTGAGCAATTTCGTGGGCGATCACCGACGCCAACTGGTCTTCATTATCCGTCGCATTGATCAAACCAGTGTGGACATAAACGTAACCACCAGTAGTTGCAAAAGCGTTAATGCTTGCATCCTGAACTACATAAAATTTAAAAGGAGTTTGAGAGCAGCTACTAACTCGCGCTAATCTTTGACCAATTCTGGTAACATTTGCATTCGTACCAATTCTATAATTTCTGCGTACCTGTTGATGTATATTACTGCCCAATTCAACCTTTTGCTTGGTTGATAAATTAGAAAGTTGAAAATATTGGATTCCCGGAACAATTAAATCCTGAAATGGAAGCGCCTCCGCAGGTTTCGGAGCAGATAATCCTATACTGGCAGCAGTTCCTAAACCCAGTATCAAAGAAAGACCTTTATTTAATTTTTTAGGTAAACGAGAAAAATCTTCCTTAGTTTGTGTTCTTTGTGTTGTTTGTGGTTTGTGAAAAAGGTTCATTTATCCAACTCGAATAATATAGCTGTATATCATTCTTTGACTATTTACATCATAACTAATTAAAGCTGTTAAAAATCATCTATCTTGGGTTGGTATTTTGTATATTTATGGGTATTTTATCAAAGATTTAACCAATAATTAATTCCAGCAATCACTCTTTTTACAACCCCAAATTACCCAACTTATCAAAGGGATAACCGACATCAGCCCAATGGAATACATCATCGTTTGATATTCCAAAACCGATCATTTTGATTTCAAGCCTGTTTTTAAGCTTAACTTGATACTTTTATATTGAGATGCACCAATAAAGGCAATTGTTCCGAAAATTTTTGTCTTAGTGAAATTACGCAAAGTGTCTTGTAGCTAGTATCAAAATGCGGCTTCCCGTAGGGTAGACGCCAAGAGCGCCAAGAATTAAGTTTTTCAACTAAAAGAGAAAATAAAATCATCCCGCTTTCTCTGCAACACCAGATTTAGATAGTAATTCTACAAGCAATCTCATTCTCAAATAGGAATCAAGTCCAATATATATAATTAATCCATATAATTGATAGTTCACAAACTTCTATGCACTCTGCAACTTATGTTCCCCTTATCATTAGTTTGGGAGCAGTTCCAGGCGCTTTGAGTCGCTATTACCTCACCTTATTTTTTGGACGTTGGTTGGGGATTGGATTTCCTTATGGAACTTTATTCATCAATATTACAGGTGCTTTTTTGATGGGTTTGTTTACTACCATCGCATCAAAGCTATCTATTCCTATAGCAGTACAAATGTTAGTTTCAGTAGGCTTTTTGGGTTCATACACCACTTTTTCAACCTATGCCTTAGACACCTCAAATTTATTACGGACAAGAGACTATCAAGCAGCACTACTTTACTGGTTTGGTAGCCCGCTCTTAGGGTTTATTAGTATAGAGTTGGGAATATTCTTAGCAAAGATGTTTTAATTTGTGAATATCTGTAAAGCCTTAAAATTTTAACTCAGTATTTTTCTCCTAAAAAATTCAAAATTGATTGAGCGAGGGATGAACATGAATACCCTAGAGCGTTTGACAATTTATGTTGGCGAGTCGGATCACTGGCATGGAAAACCTGTTTATATTGCTTTAGTAGAAGAAGCCCGACGTAGAGGTATGGCTGGGGCTACTGTGACTGCTGGAGTAGCAGGTTTCGGAAAAAATCAACAACTGCATACTGCCAGAATTTTGGAATTATCGTCTGATTTGCCAATGGTAGTGACAATGATCGATACAGCAGAGGCGATCGCTTCTTTTTTGCCAATAGTACAACAAATGGTAGCTGGAGGCATTGTTATTCAAGATACAGTGAAAGTGGTTCATCATGCGCCTGTAACTATCTCCAAGTGACACTAGCGATCGCTGTTTGTTAATTTATATCTTGCACCTACTTTTTCGTCCGCCAAGAAATAAATGTCTGGGCTCAAAGCTCAAGTAAGCTAAAGTTTACTGGATATACATTTGAGTCCGTTTTAACGGACTTGGGCTATGAGGGTTGAACTTCAGTTCAAGGCTTACTCAGGGCGAGGTGCAAGTTAGGAGTTAAGTAAATATTGAGTTGCTTCTGGTGATTGTTATGATTCCTCTTTGATCCGGATAAATTCCGCCAAAGTATTTCCTAACAGCAGGCTGAACAGTGCCAAAACAGCACTACTCAACCAGTAAACCAAATCAACTTCTAAGTTGCGTTGTTGGAACAACTTGGCTGTATCTAACTCATAAGTCGAGAAAGTGGTATAAGATCCTAAAAAACCTGTGGTTACTAATAGCCGGATATCAGGATGAATCCCGATAAATCGTCCCAGTACCAGCGTCGTAAAAAAACCCATGACAAAACATCCACTAACATTAATAATCAGTGTGCTGTAGGGAAACTCTGTACCAAAAAGCTGAGTAAACCACAAACCGAGATAGTAACGCGAGAGCGCGCCAGCAATTGCACCGATACTGATACCAACAGGGGTACGAAACGCAGGATTTTGCAGCATGGTAAGTAGTTCAAGGAAATTAGGGCGTTGCTGAATCAAAATATGAATTTACAATTTACGGCTGTGACCGGACGTAGCAATGCCTACAGACGTAGCAATGCCTACAGACGTAGCAATGCCTACAGACGTAGCAATGCCTACAGACGTAGCAATGCCTACAGACGTAGCAATGCCTACAGACGTAGCAATGCCTACAGACGTAGCAATGCTACGTCTCTACAAAATNTTAGACAAACAAACACAATTCATGACCAAATTCAGCAACGCTGAAATTAGGTTATTTACGGATACGCCCATCTTCAACTAAGATAACAGGAATTGGACTTGATTCCAGGACTGCCTGGGATACAGAACCCACTAAAACCTCATTCCAAGGTTGATGTCCTCGCTTGCCAATGACAATATCAGCAACTCGATATTCCTGAGCAATACGAACTATTTCCTCTGGAACCGAGCCTGTGATGGTGATGAACTTATGGCGAATGTCTGCTAGAAGTCGTTGAGATTTTTCTCGCAGATGCTCTACTCCCCTGAGATCATTTGTGCGGATCACGTGTAATACAATCACCTCACCATCACTACGACGAGCAAGATCAGCAGCTTTAGTCAACACCTGACTAGCTAAAGGGGAGGTATCAACGGCGGCTAGCAGCACAAGGCGACGAGCGATCGCTACCTTGGTTGGATCAACTTCGCCTCGTTCTAGCAATTTGGGTGCAAAGGTGGGGATTGCCCAGGCTCCCAAAGGCGCAGTGACTAGGATAGATAAAGCAGCGATCGCTAGAATCGTCTCTCCACCCTGAATACCCTGTGTCAAGGGAATCGCCCCAATTGCTGCTTGAACGGTGGCTTTAGCAGAATTCCCTGGTAGCAAAAACAGCCGCTCTCGCCAATTCCAGTTACTCCCCAATGTAGATAAATACCATCCGAGAGCGCGTCCAATCAGCGTCCCAATTGCCAAAATCACCAATCCTGGAAGCAGAGTTTTTTCTAACACTTGTAGTTGAATACTTGCCCCTAGCAACACAAACAAAAAGATTTCTGCTACAGTCCACAAGCTGTCGAAGCCAGAACGCAACCGTCGTGCTAAAGGAGCATCCAATTCAATCAAGAAAAATCCCGTCGCCATCACTGCTAGATAGCCAGAGAAAAAGGGGAACTTCTCTGCTAGCACCACCAGTAACAACGCCAAACTTGCTGTAACCAAAGTATCCTGCACTGCATTTTGAGTCCAGTTCTGCTTCGCCAGCAATAAAACCACAAGACGCGCTGTCACGAAACCCAGCACAACTCCAAAAACAATCTGACAAACAATCTGAATCGGAAGCAGTTGAACCACACTGAAGCTGAAGCCAAAAGGCAATGTCACCCCGGAAGTTGCCCCCTGTACTAAAAAGCTCAGCAACAAACTAAACACTAGCAGTAGTAACACATCTGACAGAGCGCTGCCAGTAAGAATTGCATCAGGAATCCCCTTAGTAACTCCCCAACCCAAGCTTTTTAGCCGCAGCATTCCCGGTACAATTACTGCGGGTGACTCTGCCCCAATAATGCAACCTAACAACAGTCCCGTAGGAAAATCAAACTTGAAAACCCACATAGCAGCTAGGGCAATGAGCAAAGCTTCACACGCCGCAGGCAAAAAGCCTAATCGTAATGCTACTGTTCCTTGCTGTATCAATTTTTCTCGGTCTAACCCCAACCCAGCCTTCATCAAAATTACCATGACAGCGATCGCTCGTAAGGGAGCAGAAGCAGCCAGTACATTAGGGCTAATAGCATCGGCAACTTGAGGCCCCAGTACAATTCCTACTAAAACCATACCTACTAGTGCAGGGGCTTGCAACCGTCGGGCAATTTGCCCCACGAAAAAGCCCAACAGCAAGATCCACAGAATACTTTCTAACATCACGCAGCTTGAGAACAATATCAGGAGCAAGCGTGACTTGCTGACGGAAGATAAAGACAAATAGCCCTACTCTTCCGTAGCAAGCCGGAGAAGTAGGAGCCATCAGCCTTTTAATTAAGTGTTAAATATCACTAGAAGGCGGTTATGGCGAGCTCCATCGCCTTTTTTATTACTTTACATGTGAAGTGGTTTGTTGAAAAGTAATTTGTCAGTGGATGTTTACTCTTTGTGGTGAAAAATAATTTCTGAAACACTAAGACACCAAGTTACATCTTGAAGGGGCTGGTTTTGCAGGAGAATTTTTGCATGACTTTTCGTCTGTAGGGCTAATTGTTAATGGCTAGTAATCCGCTAACTTTGAACTGATGGGTTCAAATAGGACAAGGAGGACTAGGGAAACAAGGAAATGGTTAATAACCAAAGATCAACTATCAATTATCAAATATTAACTACTATGCTCAAACGCTTAAGTGTGACAATTAGTGCTACTGCTGCTTTGTGGTTATTTGGCACTTCCTTAACTATGGCGGCTACTAAAAAGCCTCAACCACCAGATGAGTTTCCGCCATCACCTTTAGAAATTACCACACCCGATCCACTGTTGCCACGGAATCCAGACAAAGACAAACAGCCGTTATCTGTGAATGAACAGCAACAGTTGGAGGTGGAGTTGGATAAGTTGAATCAACAAGCTACGGCGAAATTGCAAGCAGGTGATGAGGTGGGAGCATTTGATATCTGGAACCAGGAACTGCGGTTGCGTCGATATTTGGGTGCTGTGAAAGAGGTGCAAGCACTAGGAAGGGTGGGTGCTGTAGCTTATCAAAAAAGCAATCGCCCAGAGGTACAATACATTACTCAGCGATTACAAGCAATCCAAAAGCAGGCACAGTCTCAAAAAACTAATGATTTAGAGTTATTGCAAGCACTAGGACTAGCTTACCAACAAGTGCGATCGCCTCAAAATGCTGTGGAAGTTTATGAGCAAGTTTTAGCTGTGGTGCGCCAGCAGCAAGATATAGCTAAAGAAGTACAAATTTTACAGACTATCGGGGAAGTACATCTGAGTTGGTTTGATTACAGCAAAGCAGCAACAACTTATCGGGAGTTGTTAAAATTAGCTACTGCTGGGGGTGATGGTGTCAATGAGCTAGTATACTTGCAAAAATTAGCTTATATTTACGAACAAGGGAAACAACCCCAGCAAGCAATAGAAATACACAACCGACTCACGGAAATATACCAAAGACAGAATAATCTGACTCAACTACCAGCTTTAAAACTAGCGATCGGTTCAGATTATGAATCCTTGGCAAAGGAAAATCCTAATCTTCTCCAAGAAGCTTTCAATAACTATCAACAAGCTTACACAATTGCTTGGCAATCACAACAATATGTGCGTGCAGGTGAAGCTTTACAAAAATTAATCGCGCTCTACCGTTCCCAAGGACAAATACAAGATGCGTTACAAGCTAGCGAAATTCTTGTACAGACTCAACAATTAGCCTCGAATTTTTATGGTTTGATGAATGCTTATGATCTAATCGGAAAAATGCACTTGGAACGCAAAGAGTATCCGCAAGCACTAAATGCTTTCCAAAAAGGGTTGGAAGTAGCCCAACAATTAAAGTACGAGGAAGATTACTTTTCTGGACAAATTCAAAAACTTTCGGGACAAATTCCACAATAATTTTGTAGTAAGGGTTTTAGCATTTTTTTGAGGACTAAAGTCCTCACTACAAATCTTTATATCATGTTTGCTTGAATACTTATACTGTCGCGTAGGCTGGTAATAGGTAATAGGTAATTGGTGATTGGTAATTGGTAATGGGAAAAACTAATGACCAAAAGCAAAGCATAATATTTTAAAAATTTGTATCAAAAAAGTGTAAAAAAAATTTTAGATTTGTGTTTTAATTAAATTACCAATTAATAACTAAAACAGTGTCAACTTCAAAAAGTGTGCTGAGAGCGTTTAGGGGAAGTAAGCGTAATAAGACACTAAATTTGTTGTTAATTGCATATGCTCTCAGAGTGTAGATCATTAGTGATTATGAATGTTCTACTGAAGTGAAGTAGGGCAGAGTTATTTCTTGTCTTTTGTTGGATGGATTTGAGCCTACTTGAGTGGACTTGAACTCTGAGCCAAGAAATTTATTTCTTAGCGGAAGATTAGGTTGGTGCAAGATTTCAAGATAAAAACAACCAACAACCAACAATCAACAACCAACAATCAACAATCAACAATTATCAACTAATCATGAAAAATCTTGCAGGGAAGACAGTAGTTTTAACTGGTGCTGCGGGTGGTATAGGAGTATTTATTGCTCGGGCGCTAGCGAAAGAAAAAGCAACTGTAGTTGGTGTTTCTCGTTCCCCAGAAAAATTAGAAAATATCCGTGCTGAAGTAGAAGTTGCTGGTGGTACATACATCAGCATTCCCTTTGATATCAGCAAATTAGAAGAATTACCATTACTTGTCCAGCAAATTAATCAACATGCAGGTCGAATTGATGTTTTGATTAATAATGCTGCGATTGAAAAATACCGACCTTTTCAAAATTACTCTCTCCAAGATATCCAGTCAATACTAATAACTAATCTACTAGCAGGAATGGAATTAACTCGGTTAGTATTGCCGAGTATGTTAGAACGTAATAGTGGTCACATTGTCAATATTTCCTCTGGTTCTGGAAAAAAGGGAGCGCCTTATAACAGTATTTATTCTGCCAGTAAAGCTGGTTTAATTATGTGGACAGACGCGATGCGGCAGGAATTAATTGATACTAACTTAGGCGTTTCTGTGATTTGTCCAGGATATACAAAAGCAGGGATGTATTTGAAATTTGGCTTACCAGCACCCAAATTAGCGCGTGTTTCTGAACCAAAAACTGTAGCGATCGCAGTTATAGATGCCATCAAAAACAACAAAGCAGAAGTAATCCTTGACGGGTTACTCACAAGACTTCTATTTTCTAATGTACAACTTTTTCCAGAATTTGGAGATGCTATTTACCGTTGGATTGGTTTAACTAATCTCAATCAAACCTGTGCAGAAAATCAAATGCTAGCTGAAAGACGTTCACATCAGTAGTAGTCTTTTACACCTACTTTCAATAGTTTGTAGTCAGCAATTTAGTGCTGGCTACAAACCCTTACATACATTTGATATCAAGTTTTTAATTTCTTGAGCAGCGTATTTAATAAAAATTGAACAAAACATCATATTTATTACATTAAAACTGCAAAATTCATCACTGAAAATTCTGATTATTTGATTTTTTATAAATTTACTTCGCTTGATAGATTACACTTGACAAACATCTTTAGCAGTGTGTCATCTTGATAAGGATGTGTAAGTACTTTATATAGCTGCTATTTATACTTGTCATTATGTTTTCTTATTTAGTGTTGTTTATAATTATTTTCTTCTCTCTTCACACCTGATGCATTACCACAAACTCAACCGACGGAGAAAAAATGGCTGATAGTCATTATGATGTCATCATCATTGGTACGGGTGCTGGTGGTGGAACGCTAGCATATAAATTAGCAGCAAGCGGGAAGAAAATTTTGCTGCTAGAAAGAGGCTCTTTCATACCTAAAGAAAAAGCAAATTGGGATTCTCGACTAATTTTTCAAAAAGAATGTTATCGCCCCCAGGAAGTTTGGTATGACAAATGTGGTAAAGTAATTCGTCCAGTCACACATTATTATGTTGGTGGTAACACTAAATTTTATGGTGGAGCATTATTTAGATTTCGTGAACAGGACTTTAATAGAGTTTTTCATCAAGATGGTATCTCTCCCGAATGGCCATTAAAATATCAAGATTTTGCCCCATATTATACAGAAGCTGAAAAACTCTATGAAGTACATGGTCAGCGAAATTTAGATCCTACTGAACCTCAAACTTCTGAAGATTACCCCTTTCCTCCTATTAGCCACGAACCATATATTCAAGAAATTAATGATGGTTTAAAAGACAAAGGCTTACATCCATTTTATCTACCACTTGGTATTAAGCTCAATGAAACTAATCGTTTTTTAAGTACTTGTATTCGTTGTGATACTTGTGATGGTTTTCCATGTTTTATAAATGCTAAATCTGATGCTGATGTTAACTGTGTGCGTCCAGCCATAGCTAATCAAAACGTGACTTTAATTACTCAAGCTAAAGTCCTACGTCTGCATACCAGTGTATCAGGTCGAGAAGTTACCGGGGTAGTAGCAGAAATTGCAGGTAAACGACATATTTTTTCGGGAGATATTGTTGTTCTTGCTTGTGGTGCAGTTAACTCAGCAGTATTATTACTGCAATCTGCGAATGATCAACATCCCAATGGATTAGCCAATAGCTCTAATCTGGTAGGGCGAAATTACATGGCTCATAAATTTGGGGTAGTCATGGCCTTATCTACAAAATTTAATTCAACAGTTTTTCCCAAAACAATAGCTGTCAATGATTTTTATTGGGGTGAAAAAGGTTTCCCTTTCCCTATGGGAAGCGTGCAATTACTAGGGAATGTCACCACAAATAGAGTTGCTGCTTATGCACCACCTTTGACACCCAAATTTATTGCAGAAGCAATAGCAAACCATTCTGTTTCTTGGTTACTAATTACTGAAGATTTACCAAATCCTAATAACCGTGTATATGTTAAAGGGGAGCAAATCTATATTGACTATACCAAGAATAATGAACAAACCTTTAATCGTTTCATGAAACGCTGGTTAGAAGTTTTACAATCAATAAAATTACCATCTCATCAAGGACATATTTCTGTTGTCTTCCCTCAAAAAATGACTTTGAAAGAAGTTGGACATCAATGTGGGACTTGTCGTTTTGGTGAACACCCTAGAAATTCTGTACTTGATCTTAATTGTCGCACCCACGATGTCGATAATCTTTATGTTGTTGATGGTAGCTTTTTCCCCTCAAGTTCTGCTGTGAATCCATCACTGACGATTATGGCAAATGCATTGCGAGTGGGAGAACATTTGTTGGCAAGGATGGGTGGTTAGTAGTAAGCACTTTAGTGGTTGAATATTTCTTGAGGGTTCTGTGTGAATGTCTTATTCATTGACTCAACTTCCGTTTATTCTTTTGGCATGACTACGCATACAATCTGATCTACTTGTGTTTGCAGTTCTTCTTCCGCCATCCGCCATCACCGGAAACCGCCAAGACGAGTCTACCTCATCATCTGCCTAATTTTCAAGCTAGTGATTTTGTGAATCTGAAATACTAATTATTTCTTCACAAGTTCCTCAAATTTTTCTTGTAACCTGAAGATAGTAGGAAAGTCTCTAACTTCAAGATTGAAATCAAGAATAGTGGAGGCAACGATTATGGCGATTACTCGTTGGGAACCTTTCCAAGGAATTGAACGTTGGGAACCTTTCTATTGGGAGCCTTTACGGGAAATTGAGGATCTGCAAAGACGGATGAACCGCTTATTTGAGCGGATGTTCCCCAGTGGCGATGGGGGAGTTTCAGCACTTGCTTTTATACCTTCCGTCGAAATGGAGGAAACTGCTGAGGACATTCGTCTCAAACTAGAAATTCCAGGACTGGAATCTAAAGATTTGAATATAGAGGTGACAGAAGAATCTGTTGCAATCAGTGGCGAACGCAAATCTGAGACCAAGACAGAAGAAAAGGGTATGATGCGCTCTGAATTCCGTTACGGGAGATTTGAGCGAGTCATTCCACTACCTGCTCACGTTCAAAACGATAAAGCACAGGCTGAATACAAAAATGGTATTCTGACTCTCACCATACCGAAAGTAGAAAGCGAGAAGAAAAAAGCCGTCAAGATTAACGTGGCTTAATCTATTGTTGTAAAAACAAATTAGCACAGAGGGGGTGAAATATCCTCTCTGCTGCTTTGTGCAACTCTTATCTAAATAGATGCACCCAAAAGATTTTATGGTAAAGTCCGTCACTTTAGCATTTATCGGTGATGTCATGCTAGGTCGAGGAATCAACGAAGAGATTCCCCGGAGATTACCAGAGTCCTTTTGGGGAGATGTCTTACCAATTTTGCGCGGTGCGGACGCAGTCATCGCTAATTTGGAATGTGCAATTACTCAATATACTCAGGAGTGTAGTAGAACACCAAAGGTGTTTTATTTTCGCGCCGATCCTGTCGCAGTACAAGTTCTTCGTGTTGCTAATATTCAATGTGTCAGTCTTGCCAATAACCATAGCCTCGACTTCGATGACCAGGGATTACTAGATACCTTAAAATACCTGGATGCTGCGGGTATTCATCATGTTGGCGCAGGTCGGGATATCAGTCAGGCTACAACTCCATGATTGGTCTTTTGTGTTTTTGGTGGAGGTTGGCGATCGCGGTTTGCATAAGTTGCGTTTAATACCAGTACATTTAAGTTATGCACAGGTTAATCTAGCTAAAGGCACAGAATTGAACACTATCTGTGACCGTATGCAATCTCTTTGTGCAGCTTTTAATACTAATCTCAGACAAACATCAGAGGGATTAGAAGTCAAATTATAAACTGGGAAAACGCCTGTAAACACAGGAGGCAAACAAATGAAATTAATTTCCATTGCACAGCTCGAAACACTAGCGAAACGACCTAGAGAAGTATGTGTATCAATTTTTTTACCAACTTACCATGCAGGAGCAGAGACTCAACAAAATCCCATCCGCTTTCGGAATTTAATCAGAAAAGCAGAAGAACTCCTGATAGAGCATGGTTGTCGCTCTGAAGATGCAAAAAACTTACTAGAACCAGTGAGAGCGCTAAATCATAATGAATTTTGGCAACATCAGAGTTATGGTTTAGCCATCTTCCGCTCCCAGGACTTTTTGCAGTATTACTCTTTACCTTTAGATTTTGCAGAATTAGTGATTGTTAGTAACCATTTTTACCTCAAACCCCTATTTCCTCTCTTTCATGGCGATGGACACTTCTATATTCTGGCTCTCAGTCATGATGTAATTAGGCTATTAAAAGGCACTCGTTATCATATTGAGGAAATTGATTTAACTGGCGTATTGCCAAGTTTAGCAGAAGTACTACGGTTTGAAGAGCCAGAACGTCAAACCCCTTCCCATATAGGTACTCCAGGGGCAACAGGTGGACGAAGTGCTGTTCCTGGTGGGGTCACGGTATTTCACGGTCATGGTGCTGGTGATGAGGATGAAAAAGAGAATCTCAGCCAATACTTCCATCGTGTCAATCAGGCGTTGCGAGAGTTCTTAAAAGAAGAACACGCCCCTTTGGTACTGGCTGGGGTGGAATATCTTTTACCAATTTACCGACAAGCCAATACTTATGCTTATCTCCTGGATGCTAGTATAATAGGCAACCCAAAACTGCTGGCACCAGAAGAATTACACGCCCAAGCCTGGGAAATAGTAGAACCATTATTTTTACAGTCACAACAAGAAGCAATGAATCAATACAAAGAACTGCTGGGAACGGGAAAAGCTTCCAGCCAAATTAGGGAGACTATTCCAGCAGCTTATCAGGGACGAGTTGATAAGTTAATTGTTGCCGTTGATCGGCAATTGTGGGGTACTTTTTATCCAGATACTCAAACGGTTGAAGTGCATCCGCATGCAGAACTCAACGACGAGGATTTACTAGATTTGGCTGCAACTCAGACTATCTTGAACGGTGGCACCGTGTATGCAGTTGAGTCGGCAGATATGCCAGACAATACACCATTAGCTGCGGTATTTCGCTATTAGATAATAGGTGTTGCTGCTAAATTGCTTGATTTTTCTACTATTTGATAAAGTTTCTGTTCAAACTTTTGCATACATACAGACCAATCATATTCGAGAACCGAAAAACGAGCATGGAGGGACATTTCTTCTTTGAGTTGAGGATTTTCTAAAATTCTAATTACCTTGTTGGCAAAATCCCCAGGATTATTTGGTTGAGCTAAAAAGCCGTTGCGCCCAGGGACTACTTGTTCTGAGGTTGAGGGTGCTTTGACTGCAACTACGGGAGTTCCCGAGGCTAAGGCTTCGTTGGTGGAGGTGCAGAAGTTTTCGGTAGCTGAAGGATTGACAAAAACATCGGCTCGTGCATACCATCCTAATAGTTCTGTACCATGGGATTCTCCCCAGACGGTGACACCTTTGCCAAATTTGGTTGCACGTTGACGGATTTCTTCTTGTTGGGGACCACTACCGACGATAACTAGATGGGCATCAGGTATCTTAGCAGCAATGATTGGGTATATATCTAGAAGTTGAATCACACTCTTTTCAGGGGCTATACGTCCAACGAACAAAAGAGTGGGACGATGGTCGTCGGGGATGGGATTGTAGCTGATATTGGCAGGATTAAATTTCTGGCAATCTATACCTTGATAGGGTAGATATTCGCTGCGTTGGGATTTCAAGCTTTTGTATTTCTCAAGCTGTTCCCGGGAAGAAAAAAAATTATAGTCGTAAGCTTCGCTGAATTGCTTGATTAACATCGGTAACATGGGACGAATAAAACTAAAAAACTGATTACCCATGTAATAGCGGATGTAAGCAACGATATCGGTATGGAATAGGGATATGATGGGTGTGCCAGTTTTTTTAGCGTATTCAATACCTACAGGGCGACCGTAACCTTGTAAATAAAGTGAGTAAAATCCTCGCATTTGTGGTGCTTCTTCAACTACCACGATGTCTGGTTTAAAATTCCCCAATAATTTGGTATCGCTCCAATGGCGATAATGTAATGGTTGGGGAAGAGATTTATAAAATATCAGTGGTTGGGTGGGAAATGCATAGGAAGAAAATTTGGGGAAAGATTGGAGTTCTTTGAGTCCCGCCATCGGACGACTACCAACCTCTTCGGGATACTGGTCGTTGATTTCTGGGTGGATAAGAAATACTTCGTGTCCTTGTTGTAGTAACCAGCGCACCCGTTGGTGTACAGCGATGGAAACCCCTGTCAAAAATGGCGCATACAATCCTGTAATGAGTGCAATGCGAAGAGGTTGTTTTTTCATAGTTAATATCATGTCCGCTTGAACACTTGTATTATTCGTTGAGGTCGGTAATGGGTAATTGGTGAGACTACTTGCCGTCTTGGCTTATGCCGAGATGGTAAAGTAGCGAACCCGAAGGGTAATGGGGAGGTGGGGTGATGGGGGGCTAGGGGTCCCCACTTTGTGGGGTTGGGGGGCAATGGGGTGATGGGGAGGTGGGGAGTAAATAGTTTAAAGAATAGGTAACAACTAACCACTAACCACTAACAACTAACCACTAACCACTAACCAGTTAGATGTTCAAAGAGATACTTTTCTATCAATGGGTTGATCTAATTTTTGATAGGGGCGGTATTGGATGAGGCGGATGTGCCAAGGCCCTTTAATTTGGTAGGTGACGCCGCGCCAGGTAACTTTTGGCATCCAAAAAGATAATAATAATGCCAACCCATAAAACCAGTGTGTTAGAGGTATGCCAAATAGCATTCTGATGATCTTGGCTGGTGATAGTTTGGTTTTGACCTTGGCGTTGTGTTGAATTATGGGTTTTGCGCCAATTTCAAGAGCGATCGCCAACAACAGCAATGCTACTATGTAGCCACCATAGCTAGCAAAAGCTAGAGTTGCAGTATCCCATTGTTGCGTCCATAATGCAGCTATAGACAACACCAACAGTAGATTTGGCAGTAGAACTGTTTGCAATGCGTCAGCAATTACCGCCCACCACTGGGGATGGTACAGGCGCGACGATAACATCTGACGTTTCATCCAGTCAAATAGTCTTGGTAAGTTGCATTCTTCACAATTGAGAATCAACAAAGATGGTACAAACTTCAGCTGAAATCCATAATTTGCCAGAACTTTGGGGATTATAGTATCGTCGGCATAGGATCTTGCCCACCTTTCTAGTAGTTCGGTTTCGTAAATTACATCAGTTTTCAGTGCTAAACTACCCCCCCAAGGAATGCGGTAGAGACTCATTTGTACCACAGCAGAGGAGTTCCAGAAATACCGTACCAGTGAACCCCAGTATTTACCTGTGGGTAGGTACCAACGGTTACCAGTAGTTGCTCCCACTGTTGGATCAGCCAGAGGACTGACTAATTCGCGTAACCAGCTAGGATGAACCACTGCATCAGCATCTACTAATGCAACTACTTTGTAGGATTCATCCAATTCTGAAACAGCTTGCACTATAGAACTGCATTTGAGACTACAGTTATATCGTCTGATACTCAAAGGGCTAATTTGGACGTTGGTTGCACCTAGTGCAGCTATCGTTTCGCTGGCAATTTTCCAAGCTGGATCTTCAGGGTTATCAATAATTATCTTTAAATCATATCTTGGATAATTTTGTTGTAGCAGCGATTCTAAACAATTGGGTAGAAACGGATCACTTCCCCGCAAACAAAGAATAACAGCTGTTTTGGGGAGTTGTTCATCTGGCAAGGAATTTCTGCGATGGGTTTTTAATGTCCATAAAAAAGCTAGTGCAACCAATGTTTGAATGACCAGCCAACTTAGCAACATTCTAGACAGAGATATCGCCAATTCTTTCATTTGTGAGGAGTGGGGGGGTGTGGGGAGTGTGAGGAGTGGGGGGGTGTGAGGAGTGTGAGGAGTGGGGGGGTGTGGGGAGTGTGAGGAGTGGGGGGGTGTGAGGAGTCCAGGAATTACTACTAACTACTAACCACTAACTAACAACAAATATTTTATGGATCTAGTCCATACTTCATTTCGATGTTAATAGTTGTATTTTTCTGCAATGGAAAACTCGCCTTATTAAATTTTGGTGTACCGGTTATGACTGATATAGTTGGATTATTGGAAACTCCAAAACCTTCCTGGGGAATGCCTAGAAAATCTCGGTTGAGTTTGTAATCTCCATTTTGATCATCAACTACAGCAACTGCATAATTTCCTGGTTTCAAACCAAAAAATTGTTTTTTAACAGAACTTCCTGTGATTTTTGTACAGCCACTTTGTACTCCGCTAGTTTCATCAAGAGGAAATCCTTTTTCACTTGCATATACTTTCAGGCAAATCTGACCTTGTTGGTGTTTGATACCATTTACTACTACAGTCAGTGTAGTTGTAGGTTCTGCTTGTACTGTATTAGATAGACCAATACTGACTAAACTCGGAAGTAAACATGCCAAAACATTAGAGGCTTTAGCTAACATTGTGTGTGCCATGATAAATATATTGTTCGTAATGACTGTTAGTGGATAGTGGTTAGCAGATATGAAAAAATAAGGCGTTGCTGAATCAAAATATGAATTTACAATTTACGGGTGTGACCAGACGTAGGATTGCTACGTCTCTACAAAATGTAGACAAACACAATTCATGACCAAATTCAGCAACGCCAAATGACTAATAACCAACCATTAACTACTAACTAACAATTACTAACTATTAACCATTTTCTTGAGGTCTGTCTTTTTCAGCCATTCTTGGGTTAAGCGCATTCCTTCTTCTAAGTTAATTTTTGGTTCATAGCTTAATGTTTTGCGCGCTTTTTCGATTGAATAAGCATAGGGACGAGTCATAAAATCTACGGCTTCTGGTAAGATATCGGCTTGCTTCCGAAAGAGTTTTTGTCCCTGATAGCGTAGCTTCAGAAATAGTTTAAGTTCGTCTTTTGGTAGTGAAAAAGGTGCTGGTAAACCTGCCATTTCTGCCAAGCAAGTAAAATATTCCTTCCAAGTGGTTTCTTGTCCGTCGGTGATGTTGAAAGTTTCGCCGTGGGCTTCTTTTTCAATTGCTAAAAATATGGCTGTAACTAGGTTATCAATATATACATGATTGATGATTCCCATGCCATCACCAGCATAGGCAAATAATTTTTGCCGCATCATTATTAATGGTCGGACTATCCAAGGAATACTACCTGGACCGTAAACATCACCTGCTCTCAGAATAATGGTGCCAAAATCGGGTGGATTATTCAGTTGCAAAAGTGCTTTTTCAGCTTCTATTTTTGTCTGACAATAAGGATTATTGTCGCCTGATAGTGGTCCTTCTTCTGTGATGTTTTTCGGATAATTAAACCCATAAACTAATGCACTGGAGATATAAACAAAGGTTTTGACACCAGCACTTTTAGCTGCTTTAGCTATGTTGATAGTACCATCAACATTGATTTTGCGAAATTCTTCTAGTGAACCACCTTCTTTGGCAATTTCGTCTGTGTGTACAACTATATCTACTCCCTGGCAAGCTAATTCAGCACTAGCAGAATCGGTGATATTACCAATGATGACTTTGGCACCTAAATTCTGTGCTTTTTTAGCTTTATCTGCGGAACTTTGCATTCCACAGACTTTCATTTCTTTGGCGATCGCTAATTGAGCAGTACGCAAACCAATAAATTCGCCAATTCCAGTGATGAGGATAGCTTGATGCTTGAGATCCATGTTAATCCTGTGTTGATTGTTGGTTTTTGATTGTTGGTTGTTGATTGTTGATTGTTTTTATCCAAACAACAAGCAACCATGAACTAACAACTAATTAAAAAATATCTGCTGGGTCTGTGGAGCGGAGTTTGTTGATCGCTAATGCACCAGATGTCATACACATTAATATTGTTGAGATGAAAACAATTACTGCATTTTGAGTACTCATCATAATGGGTAGTTTAGTTGCTTCCATAGCAAAATCATATAAGAAGATGGAGATAAAAAACCCTGGAATATAACCCAGTACTGATAATATGAAAGCTTGTTGAAATACAACATTCAATAAGTAATTATTTTCATAGCCGATGGCTTTTAAGGTTGCATAAGCGACGAGTTGAGTGGAGATATTACTGTAAAGAATTTGATAAACAATCACAATACCAACAACTGAAGCCATTGAAAGCATAAGATTAAGAATGAAACCAATTGGTGTTCTTGTCGCCCAATATTCTTTCTCAAAATCAATAAACTCTTGGTGAGTAAAAAGTTTCACGTCGTCAGGTAAATTACTTTGCAATTCTGCTTTTACCTTTTGGGGATTAGCACCTGGTTGCAGTGAAATCACGCCTACATCAATCATTTCTGAGGGACGGCTGTTAGGAAATATCCTCAAAAAAGTTGTGTCACTGACTATCAAGTTTCCATCCACACCGAAGGATGGGCCTAAACCGAATAAGCCACCAACTCTAACTCTATAACCTCTCAATGAATCAAAGGGAAATATTTCTAGTATCTGTTCGGCATTTTCCTGAATAAATTTCTGGGCAACTGGCCCAAATTCTGGGCGGGAATTACGATCAAAAAGTACAACGTCAGGCACTTTAATTTTATCTATGTTCTTTTCAACCTCTGGCATGTTCATGATTGGTCTTCCTGGTTCAAAACCAATCACATAAATTGAATATTTCTCACCATTTTCGGGGTTTTTAAATTTAGCAAATCCCAAATATATGGGGCTAACTGACTCTACACCATCAAACCCCAAAGCTTGATATAATCTAGTCCGAAAAAAGCTTTGGATTGCTGTCAAAGATTTATATTGAGAACTGACTAAAAATAAATCGCCTTGGAGATTACGATGCACTTGGGTAGCGCTGGAGTAAAGAGCATCTTGAAATCCAAGTTGCATAAACATCAAAATCACAATAAAACCAATGCCAGCCACAGCTACTAGAGAACGAATTCTGTTTCTGACTAGTTGCAACCATGCCAGAGGAATTTTAAACACCATGATTTGGTAATTGGTAATTGGTAATTGGTAGTTAGTGGTTAGTGGTTAGTGGTAAAAAACCAGCTTGACTACTTTGTTTTGTGGGTGATTTAACTGCTGGGAGTAGCTAAATTTTAATAGCCACATCTACCTGTAAATTGGTTAAACCAGAGACTAGTTGACTATCTGCTGGGTTATCGATGCGGATTTTTACTTGCACGACTCTGCGGTCTGTATCTGCACCTGGATTAATACTTAAGATATTTTGTCTGTCAACGAGTAAACCGATTTCGCTGACGGTTCCTTGCAATTTTCTACCAGGGAAGGCGGTGCTGGTAATGGTCGCTTTTTGACCTATACGTACTTTCTGAATATCTGTTTGGTAAACTTCTGCGATCGCGCACATTTGAGAAGTTTTACCTATCTCTACAATACCGTTAGTGGCGACTACTTCTCCTGATTTGGCGTGAGTTTTCAAAACTTTACCACTTACAGGAGATTTTACGTAAGTTAGTTCATGTTGGGCTTGTGCTTGTTTCACAGCAGACATTGCACTCTTGAGTTCGGCTTCTGCTAGGCGCACATCTGTGGGACGCACCTCTTTTATACTTCCTAGTCTGGCTTTAGACTCTCTGAGTTGTTCTTGGAGAGTATCAACAGTGCGGGCTAGGGCTGCTTTACTTTCAGCAAGCTGTTGTTGCAAGGTCTTGAGTTGTAAAGCTTTGCTCTCTGCTGTAGATGCGGAAATCGCACCTTCTCTATATAGTTGTTGATAGCGGTTGTTTTCGGTTTCAGCATTTTGTACTTGGGCTTGGAGACTAGCTATAGCTGCTTGCTGGGTGTTTACTTCTCCTTGTAATTGCCATTCTATTCGAGCGATCGCTGCTTTTTGGGCTTCTATATCACCACTCTTTGCCCCTGCTTTGACCTGTGCTAATTTAGCTTGAGCAACCGTGACATTGTCTAAAGCTTGTTGTACAGCTACAAGAGTACGTGTATATCCTTCCAGCAAGGCTACTACTTGACCTGCTTTTACTTGGTCTCCTTCTTTTACTAAGAGTTTTTCTACTCGTACACCAGTTAATGAACTCGGAGCAGACAGCTGAGTGATTTCGCCATCAGGTACTATCCGCCCTAAAGCAGTCACCGCAACTCTTGCAGGTGCAGCCTTGGCAAGCTTTTTTGGTTCTGTTTGAACCTGAGAGCGAAGTAACAACAAACTAAAGAAAGACACCAAGCCAGTAGCAAAAGCAATAGAAACCGCCAAAAAAATTCCCCACCTAGTTACAGGTTTTGCGAAGAACAAGTTTTTCTTGTCTGCTGTCATATTTTTGTTGGTTGATAGTTAATTGTTGATCGTTGGCTGTTGATCGTTGGCTGTTGATCGTGGTTGTTGATGGTTTTTACAAATAACTAACAACTAATCAAAAAGACTAACAATGACTGGGAGAAATATCAGTTATTAGTTATTGATCACTGCTCACTGAATTAATTCAGAAACCCAACAATACAAAAATACTGTTTTGGTATAAATGTAATTGTTCGCACAATCAACAGCAGCTTTGCACCAAAATTTTCTCAATTTTACTCTTGGTAGAAAGCAGGTAAAGTAACCCCTGAACAATACAGAACTAAACTAAAAAACTTTAAGTCCAAATAGAAATCGAGACTAAAACGAAGCGACAATGATATAAGCATCAAAAAACTCGCTTTCCAATATGGCAAAAAAGTTTGATTTTGTCAAGCTGTTAATTTGGGATTAGAAATCGGATAAGGCAGACAAGGAGGACAAGGGGAATTAGTTACTATGTTACTCTCCGCACACTCCCCGCACTCCACCCTACGTGAAGCCGCGCAAAGCCCGTCTACACACTCCTCACACTCGTCACGTTTCATTATCAGTTTTCTTTATCAACTAAAAGTCGCCATAGGGAACTTTTTTAGAATCACTGGCTTCAATAAGGTCGTAAGAAGAAGGGTACAACCCCCAAATTTATCTGTGGAATCAATCCAAAATCGAAGATCCATGAATCATAAGACATCCTCATCACAGTTCTCACAAAATTCATGTTTTTAATCACACTGGTGGAATAAGATCGGGTTTATCGTCTTGCGGGTGTTCTCATTGACGACATAGAAAAATAGCAATTATGCCTAAGATACCTATAGAAAAAATCAAAATTGGTGTGAATCGTCGTCCATTAAATGGCGAAAAAGTTAAGGATTTAAAAGAATCGATTCAGGCAAATGGGCTTTTAAACCCAATCACAGTAGATCAAAATCATAACTTGATTGCTGGGCTGCACCGTTTGACGGCGTGCCAGATGCTGGGTTTAGAGGAAATTGAGTGCAATGTTGTTAGTTATGAAGATGCTGAGCAATCTCGTCTAGCGGAAATAGACGAAAATTTGATTCGCAATGAGCTAGAACCTTTAGAACGTAATGAGTTGTGGTTAGAACGGGAACAGATTCTCCAACGTATGGGACTGAGGGCGAAACCAGGAGATAATCAATATACTCTCAAAGGTAGTGCAACCATTTCACCACCAGCCAAAACTACCCGGGACATTGCAAAACAAACAGGTTTCTCTGAACGTACTTTGCAGCAAGGTTTACAAATCGCTAAGGCGATTCATCCGGATGTAAAACAGCTTATTAAAGACACACCATTAGCTAAAAGTACTACAGCACAACTAGAAATAGCCAGAACTGCCACTGCTGAACGTACCTTAGCAGAAAAAGCGGAAGAAGCTGCACTATTAGCCAAAGCCAAGGGAGAAGAACAAGAAGCCGAACGACAAGCACAATTAGCAGCGCAAGCACGAGCCAAGCAAAAAGAGTTACAATTATTAGCTTTCAAAAGTGCGATCGCCCAAAAACAAGCGAAGTCAGCTGTGAAAAAAGTAGCCAATCGGGTACAACAGATAGATCACAAAGCAAACATTATTCTCAAAGAAGCACAAGTAAAAGTTGGTGATGAATTAATACTGGGTAGACATTTAGTTTATTGTGGCGATACCAGTAGTCAAAGTTTTAGACAACTTTTACCCTCAAATGCAGCTTTAGCGATCGCTACTCTATCACATACTTGGAACCATGATTACTTGGTCGATGAGGCAAGAATAGTCGCAGTAGTACGTTCCCAAGATAACATTTATGAGTTTTGCAGCCAAACTCGAATGCCATATCAGTATGAATTGATCATTAGTAACATGTATATTGGCATCTTTTCTCATCAATCAATATCTAAGCCACAAACACCAATTCATATTGAAGGTATAGAGGGAATAATCAATTACCTCATCAATCTTTATACAAGTCACAAAGATCAATTTGTCATTGCGCCATTTATGGGCAATGGTGAAATTCTAAACGCCTGTGAAAGGATGGGGCGTATCTGTTTTATCGGAGATCAAAACCCAGAATTAGTCAGTCGCGAAATTATCCGTTGGGAAAAGTGGACTGGGAAAAAAGCCAGTAGAGGTGGGGGACTCGGGGTCCCCTCTGGGGATTAGGGGCGGTGGGGAAGGCGGGTGCAGTGAGTGGGGAGTGTGAGGAGTAGTGACGCAATAACTACTAATCACTGTACAGACGTGCCATGCCACGTCTCTACAACAACCAACCAACAACTAACCAATCCCAATAATGTAAATAAATATTGACTTAAATAACCTCTTAATATGTCTAGTTGATTTTTATTAAAAAAACAGCATCATGTCTAGCTGAATCATCGGCTTGTCATGAAAAATATACTGATATTCATCACCTACAAAAATTAATTAATAACCTTGTTAATTTAATTCCCAAACCAATAGTTATTCAGGAAATTTATAAATAACTCATAACAGCTTTCTACTTCCCTCGTTTCTTCAATAGTAATAAATGTTACTTTTTGAGAAATTTTCAAATTTAGATGAGATTTTTTGCAAAATTGCCTTCTACGAACAATCCAGTTTATGCTGCTTATGCTAATCTTGGTATTAATTGTCATTCTTTTAGGCAATAAAGCTTATTAGTGAGTTAATAATTAATTTATTGAGAGTAAACAACTAACACTAAAAAAAGCTTCAATGCCATCATTAATGATTCAGTAAGTGGACATAATTAAACGTAAAATGCCAACTATTGAAATCAAATCAACAAGCAGCTTTTTTCTTCTGTATTTTGACTTAAAAGTAACCTCAACCCGCTTATTGGACAACCCTCTCCTTGCTAAGCAGAGGGGCTGGAGGTGAGGTTTTTGTTCATGCCTGGCGGTGAAACTTGTTTCAGAGATACTGCCTTCTACTTAGTTCAATCATTTGTACAAATGGCTTATTAATTCAGATGAAAAGAGGTGTTTTTCTGTAACAAATTTGTCAAATAATGTTTGACTAAATTCATAGAATATATTATCTTGGAAGTCGAAACTGCTATGGCATTCATCAAGATTCAGAACATTATTATTAACACAAATTACATTGCCGCAGTTAAGCTAGATAATCAAACTAGCTCAGAAGTAAAAAGCGTTTCTGTGCTCATAGTTACTCCGAAGTTTCCACTATTCCAGTGTGAGAGCATCTCCCCCAATCTCCATAATTATGAATGGATAGAGTTCACAGGTCAGGCTGCTAACGCGCTACAAGACTACTTTACTAGTTACAACAACGTCATCGATTTATTACCACAATCTCAGGAGTCGAGCGTTGTGTAATATTTTTGATCTAATTGCAACAGACACAAGCAAAATTATTTTCATTTAACGAACTGATTTGAGATTTTAGATTTGCGATTTTAGAATTGATGTTCCGAAAACTATTAATCCAAAATCCAAAATCCAAAATCCAAAATTCTCAGGGTGACATTTGCTATTGGGTGCTGATGTCCGTACAAGTATTTAGCTTTTGTGCATAGGATAACTGCTGCATTAATTCGCTACAGAAATAGTAGCAGTTCTATCATCCACATTACCAAAAATTAATCTATCTTCTATGTCTGCTCATTCAATTGAGATTGCCTTAGCGCAATTGGAAGAACAGATAAACAATTGCGAAAAAGCAGTGACGAGGTTTGTTGAGGTCAAAAAAAGGATGTCGGATAATTCTATGGGAATCGAAAAAATGAACAGAAAATTGCAGTATAATCCTATTGCTATTATTGGTATGGCTTCTTTGTTTCCCCAAGCTAAAAACTTGCGGGAATATTGGCAAAATATTGTTAATAAATTGGACTGTATAACCGACATTCCACCCACACACTGGAGTGTGGAAGATTACTACGACCCAAACCCCAGAACACCAGAAGACAAAACCTACTGCAAAAGAGGCGGATTTCTCCCCCATGTTGATTTTAACCCAATGGATTTTGGGATTCCGCCAAATATCTTGGAAGTTACAGATGTTTCGCAACTATTGAGCTTGCTAGTTGCCAAACAAGCAATGGAAGATGCTGGCTACGGCGAAAGCCGGGAATTTAATCGCGAAACTGTCGGTGTCATCTTAGGATCAGCAGCCCTCAAATTAGGAATTCCTCTTTCTGCCCGTCTACAATATCCAATTTGGAAAAAAGCCCTCAAAAGCAGTGGCTTGTCTGATGAAGATACCCAAAAAATCATTGAGAAAATCAAAAGTGCTTACGTCAAGTGGGATGAAAATGCTTTCCCCGGTATGTTAGCGAACGTCATTTCCGGACGTATTGCCAACCGTTTGAATTTAGGTGGGATAAATTGTACAGTTGACGCTGCTTGTGCTAGTTCCTTTGCAGCCTTGAAAATGGCAATTAGCGAGTTAGTTGAGCATCGCTGTGACATGATGCTGACTGGCGGTGTTGACACTGATAACTCAATCACAGCTTATATCAGTTTTAGCAAAACCCCAGCAGTGACTCCCAGTGGGACGGTGAGACCTTTCGATGCTCAATCCGATGGCATGATGTTGGGTGAAGGTATCGGTATAGTTGTTCTCAAACGCTTAGAAGATGCAGTCCGAGACAACGATAAAATCTATGCAGTCATCAAGGGCATTGGTACATCCAGCGATGGACGCTATAAAAGTATTTACGCTCCTCGCCAGGAAGGGCAAGTACAAGCATTGCGTCGTGCTTATGAAGATGCAGGGTTTCCGCCAGAAACTGTCGGTTTAATTGAAGCCCACGGTACAGGGACTATGGCGGGTGACCCAACCGAATTTGGCTCTTTACGAGAATTTTTCACCGAAAACAACTCTAAAAGACATCACATCGCCCTTGGTACAGTCAAATCCCAAATTGGGCATACAAAAGCGGCGGCTGGTGCGGCGAGTTTAATCAAAACAGCTTTGGCACTCCACCACAAGATCCTACCAGCCACAATTAATGTCACTGAACCCAACCCCAAACTTAACATCAAGAATTCCCCCTTCTATTTGAACACGGAAACAAGACCTTGGATTCGCTCAGAAGGGGAAGCGCCAAGACGGGCGGGTGTCAGTTCCTTTGGCTTTGGTGGTACAAACTACCATGTCGTCTTGGAAGAATACGAAGGTGAACACAACCAAGCTTACCGCTTGCACGCTGCTCCTAGCGAAATAGTACTATTTGCTCAAACTCCAGCAGAGTTATTAAGCAGTTGTCAGGAAACTTTAGCTCAATTGCAGTCTGAGGCGGGTAATAAGAATTATGTCGAATTAGTGGAAGCTTGCAAAACCAAAGAAATTCCCCAAGGTGCTGCTAGGGTTGGTTTTGTAGCTGAGAATAGTGCTGAAGCTTGCAAGTTACTGCAAATTAGTATTGACTGGCTCAAAAACAAACCGACTGCGACATCCTGGGAACATCCCCAAGGTGTTTACTACCGCGCTTCTGGTATGGAATTAGCCGGAAAAGTAGTAGCTTTATTTTCCGGGCAGGGTTCGCAATACTTAAATATGGGTCGGGAATTAGTCATGAATTTCCCGGAAATGCGGAATCTCTATGGCTATATGGATAGCTTGTTACGCAAAGATAACTTACAGCCACTATCTGAGATCGTTTTTCCCCATCCCGTATTTGAAGACACAGAAAAGAATGCCCAAGTTGCGGCATTACAAAAGACACAATACGCTCAACCTGCCATCGGGATGTTGAGTGCAGGGATGTATAAAATCCTGCAACAATCTGGATTTAAGGCAGATTTCGTCGCTGGACATAGTTTTGGTGAACTGACAGCCTTGTGGGCAGCAGGAGTGTTGAGTGATACAGATTACTGTTTGCTCGTGAAAGCACGGGGACAGGCAATGGCAGCGCCCCAAGATCCGAATTATGATACAGGAGCGATGCTGGCGGTCAAAGAAGACCTGAGTAAGGTAGAAGCAGTACTGAGGAATTATCCCCAGGTGGCGATCGCTAACTTTAATTCACCCCGCCAAGTCGTCTTAGCAGGTCCGACCAATGCCATTACCCAAGTAAAGGATGCATTACACAAACAAGGATATGCAGCCGTTTCCCTACCAGTATCCGCAGCTTTCCATACACCGCTAATTGCCTTTGCGCAAAAATCTTTTGCGATCGCCATTAAAAATGTTACCTTCCAAATTCCCCAAATCCCTGTTTACACCAACGTTACAGGTAAGGAATATCCCAAAGAACCTGCATTAATTCAAAAAACTCTCGAAACCCACCTCTCTAACTCCGTACTATTTAAGCAGGAGATCGAAAATATCTACGCAGCTGGGGGTTACTGCTTCGTGGAATTTGGGCCAAGAAATATTCTTACCAACTTAATCAAAGATATCTTAGGCGATCGCCCCCATATGGCGATCGCACTCAACCCCAGCGCCCAAAAGAACAGCGATCGTTCTTTGCGCGAAGCCGCCGTACAACTGCGTGTTGCGGGTATGTCACTGAAAAACCTCGATCCCTACCAACTACCACCAGTAATTACCGAACCACCGAAAAACAAAAGTTTGAACGTTAAATTATGCGGTAGTAACTATGTATCAGACAAAACGAAAATGGCATTTGAGCAAGCATTGCAGAATGGGCAAACAGTGAAATTGCAACCCAGTGAAACAACCATAATTGTAAATTCTACTCCTGTTCCCACTCCTGCGATCGCATTACCACAAACTAACGGCACTAACGGACACAGCAAACAACCGCACTCAGTAAAAGACACAGTTCAGATGGTTAAAGGGAAAGAAATAAAAAGTAACGGTAACGGTAATTCCCAATCTCTAATCCCTACCTCCCCCACCCCCCCCACTCCACCCTTACGGGAAGCCGCTACGCGTCTACACACTCCCCACACTCCCCATCTCCCCATTCCCGAGTTCCCCGCTCCCCACTCCCCCATGCAGTCAGAAATCCCAGACAAACTTGTAAATTACCAAAGAGTTTTAGAAAGCTTAGAATACGTCCTGACACAATTTCAACAAAATCAAAGCGAAAATTTACAAGTTCATTCCCACTATCTCAGCCATCAGATGGAATATGCCAAAACCTTTTTCCAACTGATGCAGCAGCAGAATTCCCTGCTTGCTAACGGCAAACATTCAGCAGATGCAGGTAAGCTGAAACCAAGCGTCATCGAAAGCTTAGACCGTAGCATGATGCAATTTCACGCCCAACAAGGTGAAACCCTACGTATTCATGAACAATATCTCAGAGAACAGGTAGAATACACCAAAAACTTCTTTCAACTCGTTCAGCAAGAATACTCCCAACTCATCAACGAAGGTGCGACTACTCAACCAGTAATTTCTACAAATGGGAAAATAGGGACACCAGAAGAAGTTAAAATTATCAAAGAATTCACACAAGTAACAGAAGTCAAACCAGTCAACGAAACAACACAAGAAAACACCTATCTATCTTCCCACACTCCCCACACTCCCCACACTCCCCCCACTGCCCCTAATCCCCACTCCCTGTCGGTCGTGGGGGCCCCGAGTTCCCCATTGCCCCCCAACCCCACAAAGTGGGGACCCCTAGCCCCCCACCTCCCCACCTCCCAATCCCCCACCTCTGCGACACCGACCGTCAGCACACCACCAGCAACACCAGCACCAACCATTGATCTATCTGATTTAGATCAAACTCTGCTAGCCATCACCAGCGAAAAAACTGGTTATCCCATCGAGATGCTAGAACTCGATATGGACATGGAAGCAGACTTGGGAATTGACTCAATCAAACGAGTAGAAATCATGGGTGCGTTGCAAGAAAAATACCCCGACCTACCCAAGCCAAGTAATGTAGAAGAACTGGCGGAACTACGTACCATCGGTCAAATCGTCCAGTATCTACAATCGTTAGTTTTTACCCCCGCGTTAGTGGAGGACAAGGGAGACAAGGGGGACAAGGGAGATTACATAGAAAGTATTTTTACCTCCCCTACCCCTCACACTCCTCCCACTCCCCCCACTGCCCCTAATCCCCACTCCCTGTCGGTCGTGGGGGCCCCGAGTTCCCCATTGCCCCCCAACCCCACAAAGTGGGGACCCCTAGCCCCCCACCTCCCCACCTCCCACTCCCCCACACCCGACCTCTCCTCTGGTGTACCTGAATTCAGCAACGACTCCACCGCAGTTAGCGAAAGTGTCGCAGTCGCCGCCGAACCAATCATCACTGTTACGGAAACAGCAACTCCCGTAGCAGAGGTTGACTTAAGTAACTTAGCTGAAACTCTGTTAGCTATTACTAGCGAAAAAACAGGTTATCCAGTCGAGATGTTAGAACTCGACATGGATATGGAAGCAGACTTGGGAATTGACTCAATCAAACGGGTAGAAATTATGGGGGCGTTACAAGAAAAATACCCCGATCTACCGAAACCGAGTAATGTGGAAGAACTAGCAGAACTACGCACCATCGGTCAAATAGTTGAGTACCTCCAGAAACTAGCAGGGGCTGAAAAAAAAAAGCAGCAGCATGAATCTATTAACCAGCTAGATGAGTCAGTACCTAATGTCCAACGTCGCCCAGCCAAGCTGCAAATTCTGCCTCCACCCGACTTTTGGGAATTCCCCATACCAGAGGGACACATCGCCCTCATCACCGACGATGGTTCCCTCACCACCACCAAAGTTGCAGAATTACTGAGTCAACGGGGATGGAAAGTAGTAGTATTAAACTTACCTCCATCCCTCGTTCCCGAAAAATCGCCCTTACCAGCTGGTGTGAATCGTGTTACCTTACAAGATGCAACCGAGGAACATCTACAACAACAATTAGCAGCGATCGCTACTCATTACGGTAACGTCGGCGCATTTATTCACATTCACCCCGTCTTCCAGGCGAACCATAATAGTAGTGTTGCCTATTTCCCAGAAGAAAAAGCGATTATTAAGCAAGTCTTCTTCATAGCCAAACACCTGAAAAAATCTCTCAACGCAGCAGCTAATCACGGACGCAGTTGTTTCTGTACCGTAGCACGTTTAGATGGGGCTTTTGGAGTAGAACACAAAGTTAACTTCGGGGCGATTGGTGCAGGTTTATTTGGATTAACCAAAACCATGATTTGGGAATGGCCAAAAGTATATTGTCGGGCAATAGACCTTAGTCCTGATCTTAGCGCCGAAACATCAGCACAACACATCGTTGCTGAACTTCACGATCCCAATCGTTATCTTACCGAAGTAGCCTATGGTTCCCAGGGAAGAGTAACTTTGGTTAGCGTACCCGATAGATAAGACATGGGGTGTGAGAGGTGTGTAGACACGCAAGTGGTTTCCCGTAGGGTGGGGTATGAGAGGTATGAGGAGTATGAGGGGTGTGAGGGGTATGAGAGGTATGAGAATTACAAGGATAAATATTTCTTTTACTCCTCACACTCCCCCCACTCCCCCACTCCTCACACTCCCCCACTCCCCCACTCCCCCCACTCCTCACACTCCCCCACTGCCCCACTCCCACTAAAGATATGTCCAAGCATCAAACAATTACCTATCTTGGCCGTGTTCTTGACCAAAAAAAACAAGCCCCAATTAGTAGGGCAAAAGTTTTATTAACCTATGAAGGTAATACCGTGATTACCTATACAGATTTAGAAGGAATATATCGATTAACTATTAACTTTAATAACAGTAATTCATTGCAGGCTCAATTATCTATTCAAGCCAATGGTTATAAAAGTTATAACTCTTTGATAAAATTGTCACCAAAACAGAAAGACCTTGGTGATATTAGACTGGTTGATATTAATTCTAATTTGAGTTCATCTTCTAATCTCAAATCAAGTGAGACTGTAAGCTCAAGTTTGAGTTCCACATCTCTAGAGAATAGTTTTGTTCCTTTACCAATAATCATAGCGATCATGATGGTGATGTTTTTAATGATGGCGATCGCTTTTAAACCTTCACCTCAAAAAATTCCTGGCAATAGACGTAATACGGTTAGTTATATCTATTAGTATTTAAGTTTTTGATGTTATGCGAACACCGATGCACACAGATGAACACAGATGTTTGATTAGTATTAATAGTTTTGTGATTGAAGAGTATTTCAAAAGTAATTTCTAGGATTAATTGTAATAATTCATAACTCATAATTCATATTTTTTTGCGAGAGGATAATTTATGATTACAACAACTCAGATTCGCCCTGCATCTGTTTTTCTTGTTAGTGGTGGTGCTAAGGGAATTACAGCTAAGTGTGTCATTAAATTAGCACAACAGCATCCTTGTAAGTTTATTTTGCTAGGACGCTCGGAACTTTTAGAAACAGAACCTGATTTTGCTCACAATTGTTTTGATGAAGCAACATTAAAAAAACGCATCATGCAATATCTTCTTTCCACTGGAGAGAAACCCACACCCATGAGTGTACAAAAATTATATAATCAACTAGCATCAAGTCGAGAAATTAAAGAAACATTAGCAGCAATTCAACAAGCAGGTGGAGAGGCTGAATATATTAGCGTAGATGTTACTGATACTTCAGCTTTGAATCAAAAAATTACTGCTACTGTTGAACGTATGGGTGAAATTACAGGCATCATTCATGGTGCTGGTAATTTGGCTGATAAATTGATTGAAAAGAAAACAGAACAGGATTTTGAAAAAGTTTACACAGCCAAAGTTCAAGGGCTAGAAAATATTTTAGCTTGTGTCAAACCTAGTCAGATAGAACATTTAGTTTTGTTCTCTTCCGTAACTGGTTTTTACGGTAACATCGGACAATCTGATTACGCGATCGCTAACGAAATTCTCAACAAATCAGCCCACTTATTCAAGCAAAAATATCCCCAATGTCACGTCGTCGCCATCAATTGGGGAGGTTGGGATAGTGGGATGGTGACACCAGAATTGAAAAAAGAATTCGCCCGCCGGGGTATTGATATTATCCCAATAGAAGCAGGAACACAAATGTTAGTTAGAGAACTGCATCCTGTTCATCACAATACCACACAAGTGGTCATCGGCAGCCCCATGCCCACACCTGCCGCACCTTTAGATTCTGAACTTCGTACCTATCGCATCCGTCGCAAACTTACACTTGCAGCAAATCCCTTCCTACACGATCATGTCATTGCTGGTAATCCGGTTTTACCTGCTACCTGTGCAGTGTCATGGATGTCTGATGTTTGCGAAAAATTATATCCAGGATATAAAGCATTCAGTAGCACAGACTTCCGCATCTTCAAAGGAATTACCTTTAACGAAACCCTCGCCGATGAATACATACTCGACTTACAAGAAACATCCAAAAATCTCGATCATCACGAAATAAATTTCCTATGCAAAATCTGGAGTAAAACACCAGAAGGTAAAACCATATATCACTTCAGCACCCAAGTTAAACTCCTGCGTGATATTCCTCCCGCCCCCATCTATGAAAAACTGAACCTTATAGAAGATAACATCATCACCACCACAGGTAAAGACTTTTATCAAACAGGAGAATCAGCATTATTTCATGGCCTGTCTTTTCAACAACTTGAAAGAGTCATAAATATTACTCCTGAGAAAATCACCGTTGAATGTTTTTGGCAAGAAATCGACAAAACCAAACAAGGCCAATTTCCAGCCTATTGGATCAATGGATTCACAACCGATTTAAGTACCCATCCCTTATGGATTTGGCTACATCATTACCATCAAGAAATCTGCCTACCAGGACAACAAGAAAAATATGAACAATTTGCTAAAATCCCCTATAACCAACCCTTCTACGTCTCCTGTGAAGTTAAAAGTAAAACCCAAACAAGCGTCATTGCCGATTTCTTCGTACACGACAAACAAGGAAAAATCTACTCACAACTTCTCGGAGGTAAAGGTATCATCTTCCCAGCCAAATTAATGCAACCTAAGTCCCAAATCTAAAACTAAACAAATCCCAACACAAATTGGATATTCACTCATAAAAACTCTGCGTACCCTCTGCGTTAACCTCTGCATTCCTCCGCGTTTAAATTATCAAGACTTAGGAGTTACCCCGTGGAAAAAATCGCCATTATCGGATTCTCATGCCTATTTCCCGACGCCAAAAATCCTGAAGAATTCTGGCAAAACCTTATCCAAAAAAAAGATTCCACATCATCCATAACTTCTGAAGAACTAGGGGTAGATCCACAAATATTTTACGAACCCACCAAAGGCAAACCAGATAAAATCTACTCCCTCAAAGGTGGATTCATCCGTGATTTTCAATTTGATTCTACTGGCTACAAACTACCAGCAGAATTACTAGAAAAACTAGATAATACTTTTAAATGGTCACTGCATGTTGCCAAACAAGCTTTGCAACATAGTGGTTACTTAAATCAAGAATCTGTTCTCTCTCAATGTGGAGTCATATTAGGGACACTCTCCCTCCCCACCAAAGCATCTAATCAACTATTTGCACCCATTTATCAGCAAGTTCTCACACCAGCAATCAGAGAACTCATACAACAGCAAGAATTTGATTTAGCTAGTTTATATTCTTCTGAGCAAGCTTCATTTTATAATGCGATGATATCAGGCCTACCAGCTGCAATCATCGCTCAAGCTTTCTCACTATCAAATATACATTTTTGTATCGATGCTGCCTGTTCATCACCACAGTATGCTATCAAGCTGGCATCCCATTATTTGTGGACACACAAAGCTGATTTGATGTTAGCAGGTGGTATCAGCTGTGCAGATCCGCTATTTATTAGAATGTTGTTTTCCGGTATTCAAGGATATCCGGAAAATAATGATATTAGCCGTCCTTTAGATAAATTATCGCGGGGGATGCTGACTGCAGAAGGTGCAGGGATGGTGGTACTGAAGCGATATAGTGATGCTGTTAAAGATGGCGATCGCATTTATGCGACCATCACAGGTAACGGTCTTTCCAATGATGGTCGGGGTAAACACCTACTCAGTCCCAATTCCAAAGGACAAACCCTCGCTTTTGAACGCGCCTACCAAGAAGCACAAATCAGTCCTAACAACATTGATTACATGGAGTGCCATGCTACGGGGACATTGTTAGGCGATACCACCGAGTTCCAATCCATAGAAACTTTCTTCGGTAAATACCAAGCCACACCTTTACTCGGTTCTGTGAAATCTAACGTTGGTCACTTGCTTACAGCTGCCGGCAGCGTTAGCTTAATTAAAGTGCTGATGAGCATGTCTAATGGTGTGATTCCAGCCACAATCAATATTACAGAACCGATGGGTGCCGCCAACAGTGTTGTCTCACCGCAACAAATTGTCACCAGCACCACCAATTGGCCGGGAAATCAACCAGTAAAACGCGCTGCTATCAGTGCGTTTGGTTTGGGCGGAACTAATGCCCACATGATTTTAGAACAAGGAAATACAACAGAACCAGTCACACCAGAAGAAGCCTTACACCCAGCCAAGCTTGCCATTGTCGGGATGGATGCCTTTTTTGGTGGCTGCGATGGTTTAGATGCTTTTGAACGCAGTATTTACGAAGGTAAACAACATTTTATTCCCTTACCTCCTCAAAGATGGTACGGGCTAGAAAAGCAAACAGAGTTATTGAAAAAATATGGTTTAGCTGACGGGAAACCGCCATTAGGCGCATACATTACAGATTTTGAAATTGATACAGTTTCTAGCAAAATTCCGCCCAATGAACTCGAAAAACTCAATCAACAACAATTATTATTGTTGAAAGTTGCGGAACGTGCTTTAAAAGATGCAGGCATTAAAGAAGGTGCAAATGTAGCAGTAATAATTGCCACGGAAACGGAATTTTCTGCACATCATTTACAGCAAAGATGGAATTTAGCTTGGCAGATAAAAGAAGGCTTAATTGCTGGAGAAATTTCTCTACCAACTGATAAAGTTGACCAATTAGAAACCATCGTTAAAGATGGTATTCACCATCCCGTTGAAAGCAGCGAATATGTAAGTTACATCGCCAATATTATGGCGAGTCGCATTTCTTCACTGTGGGATTTCACTGCACCTGTTTTTACGATCACTGCCGGCGAAAATTCCACTTTCAAAGTTTTAGAAGTCGCCCAACATTTACTGACAACCGGAGAAGCAGAAGCTGTACTTGTGGGTGCAGTTGATTTAGCTGGCGGGATGGAAAATGTCTTGTTGCGAAATCAAAGAGCAGCAATTAATTCCGGTGCAAATACCCTCAGCTACGATCAAAAAGTCAACGGCTGGATGGTTGGAGAAGGCGCAGGTGCAGTAGTATTAAAGTTGCATGAAACTGCTAAAAAAGCAAGCGATCGCATTTACGCAGCCGTTGATGCCATCAGTTTTGTGCAAGATAGTTTGGGTAAAAGTAATGCCAAAGCCGTTCACCAAGTTAGCCAGCAAGCTTTGTTAATGGCAGGTATTAAACCATCAGAGGTCAATTATTTAGAAGTTTACGGCAGTGGTAACAAACAAGAAGATGCAGCCGAAATCACAGGTTTGCTTCAGGCTTATTCAGGAAATGCCAATGATTTAAACTGTGCAATTGGCAGCATCAAAGCCAATATCGGTCATACATACACCGCATCGGGAATTGCTAGTTTAATCAAAACAGCCCTGTGTCTTTATTACAGATATATTCCAGCTACACCCAATTGGACTGGAGTCAAAGGTAAAGAACTTTGGCAAAGCAGAGAACTCATCACCCCATCACCCTTCTACGTCGCCACAGAATCAAGACCTTGGTTTCTCGATCAAGAAACTACAAAAAGAATTGCTGCTATCAATAGCATAGGAATAGATGGTACTTACGCCCACGTCATCTTATCAGAAGAACCAGAACAACAAGAACGCAGCAGCAGATTTTTACAGCAAACTCCATTCTATTTATTCCCGATCACCGGACGCGATCGCACTGATTTACTCACCCAACTTGATACCCTCGAAAACACCATAAATAACGCTACTTCCCTTGCCAACACTGCTAACCTAGCCTTTACTAACTATAAACTGGATGCCACTGCCAACTACATCTTAGTAATTCTGGCACACAACCAAAACGAACTTACTAGAGAAATCGCAGCCGCCAGAAAAGGTATAGACAACGCCTTTGCCAAACAAGAAGACTGGCAAACACCACTAGGCAGTTACTTCACAGCCAAACCACTCGGTAAACGTGGCGGAGTTGCTTACGTCTATCCCGCAGCAGTCAACTCCTATCTAGGTATTGCCCGTAACCTCTTCCGTCTATTCCCCAACATCCTCGACGACATCGCCATCAAAGAACTACAAAACCTCGTCGCTGATATCTCCCGCATCGTCTTCCCCAGAAGCTTAAACAAACTTTCATCCCGTCAACTCGAAACCCTCGAACAGCAATTTCTCGATGATCCTCTAGCAATCTTCGACGTAGACATGCTGTTTACCAGATTCATCACCCAAATCATCCGTGATCAATTCCAAGTCAAACCCGAATTCGTCTTTGGTTATAGCTTGGGTGAAACCAGTATGATGTCTGCGGTAGGTATCTGGGATAACTTTACCCAAGGAATCCGCGCCCTCCACGCCTCCCCCCTATTTGCCAACAGATTATCTGGTGCCAAAAACGCCGTTCGCGAGTATTGGCAACTACCACCTACCCACGATAATAACCTCTGGGCGAACTACGTCCTCATGACAACCCCATCCCAAGTTAGAGAATACCTCAAACACGAGAAGCGCGTCTTCCTCACCCAAATCAACACACCAGAAGAAATCGTCATTGCCGGTCAACCAGCAGCTTGTGAAAGAATCATTCAAATTCTAGGCTGCAACGCCTTCCGCGCCCCCTTCGATCACGTCATTCACTGCGAGGCGATGCGTTCCGAATATAATGAGATTGCCAGAGTCAACACCCTACCCATCCAGAAAAACCTACCAAACGTCACTCTCTACTCCGCTGCTGAGTACGGCCCCATGAGAATAGACAGTGGGGCGATCGCCAACAGTATCGCCACAGGTTTATCCCAACAGCTAGATTTTCCCCGCCTAGTCAACCGAGTCTACAACGATGGGGCCAGAATCTTTATCGAAACAGGTGCAGGTAACATCTGTTCACGCTGGATAGATAAAATTCTTGCTCACAAAGACCACATCACCGTACCCCTAAATCGCAGAGCCTTAGACGACCATTCTGGTCTCATCAAAGCCCTAGCAAAACTCGTCAGCCATCAAGTATCAATAGACCTCTCACCACTCTATACCCAAGTAACAGAAACTAATAAAAAATCCAAACTCACCCTCAAAAAAGTCACCCTGGGTGGACAAAGCATTACCGATAAAATTTTAACCCAACAAAACAAACAACTCTTCCGCAACATCTCCACGACTACAAAAAAATCCCAACCCATCAATCCTCCTGCGACTCAACCAGAAGAAATGCCAATACAAAATATCATGGATAACAGCTTAGAGCCAAAAGCAGAAGTACAATTTGTTGAGTCAACCCAACCCATCACCATCCTCAGCCAGTCTCATTACCAACAACTGAACGCCAATAACTTCCGAGTTCATAAAACCCATGACGCCTTCTTACAATCTCGTCAAGAATTCAGCAAACAAATCAGCCAACTAATTCAACTACAACTCGCTTGCGCTGAAAATTTACTGAGTGAGTAAAAGTTGGCAGCAGATACTTTATTACCACCCAGTTAATACTTAATTTAATGAACCGCGAAGATGCAAAGAGCGCGAAGTTAATAATTTGAGAATAAATATTCATACTCTTTAACCCCCTTCCTTCGTGTCCTTCGCGTCTTCGCGGTTCATTCCTATTCCCCTCTTTTCATTAGATATTTTAATTTGAGGAATCACTACGGTGAAAACAGTAGATGTGGTACTAGAGAACGGTCTTGAATTTTATAGTTCTCCTTGCAACTTTAATCAAGTATGGAAAGGTTCCTTAGATTGCGTAGCCTTTGAAGCCAGCAGAATTAAAGAAAAACTCCTGACACTAGATCAACCTTGTTATATCGTTAGGGTTGACGGTAAAATTGGCGTCACCAATGACGGTTATTTGTCTCCTCTTGATAATGGAAAAACAGGACAAATTGAATTGTTGATGGTGATTCCACCTATAAGACTGCAACAATTGGGAGATCCCAATTTTCTCGCTTTTCATGGTACTAAATATGCTTATACTACCGGCGCAATGGCTGGTGGTATCGCTTCAGAAGAAATGATCATTGCTTTAGGAAAAGAGGGAATTTTGGGTTCCTTTGGTGCAGGTGGTTTACCGCTAAATCGCTTGGAAATAGCCATTAACCGTATCCAATACGCCTTGCCTAATGGGCCTTATGCTTTCAATTTAATTCACAGTCCTAATGAACCTGCGCTTGAACGCGGCGCAGTAGATTTATACCTCAAATATGGGGTAAGAACTATAGAAGCTTCGGCATTTTTAGACCTGACTCCCAATATTGTTTATTATCGTGCAGCAGGGTTGGGTTTAAATTCAGCAAATGAAATTGAAATAAAAAACAAAATCATTGCTAAAGTTTCTCGCCGTGAAGTTGCTAGAAAATTCATGCAACCAGCACCACAAAAAATGTTGCAAGAATTGGTCGCGCAAGGGTTAATTAGTGAATTACAAGCTAATTTAGCAACTAAAGTTCCCCTTGCTGATGATATCACAGCAGAAGCAGATTCTGGTGGTCACACTGATAATCGTCCTTTGGTTTGTTTGTTACCTTCAATTGTTGCTTTACGGGATGAAATTCAAGCACAGTATAGTTATGAAAAACCGATTCGAGTTGGAGTAGCAGGTGGAATAGCAACACCACAATCAGCACTAGCTGCTTTTATGATGGGTGCTGCATATGTGGTAACTGGTTCAATTAATCAATCATGTATTGAAGCAGGAAGTTGTCAGCATACCAAGCAATTGTTAGCACAAGCAGATATGGCTGATGTGATGATGGCCCCAGCCGCAGATATGTTTGAAATGGGAGTAAAACTGCAAGTTCTCAAACGCGGTACGATGTTTCCTCTCCGCGCCCAAAAGTTATATGAAATTTACAGAAATTATAATTCAATTGATGAGATTCCTAGCCAGGAAAGAGAGAAGCTGGAAAAACAAGTTTTTCGCAAATCACTTGCTCAAGTTTGGGAAGAGACAGTCACATATTTATCCCAAAAAAATCCAGAAAAATTGGGGAAAGCGGTGAATAATCCCAAATTGAAAATGGCGTTAATTTTTCGTTGGTATTTAGGGTTATCTTCTCGTTGGTCTCATTCTGGAGAAAAAGGTCGAGAAGTTGATTACCAAATTTGGTGTGGTCCAGCAATAGGTAGTTTTAATGACTGGGTGCGTGGTTCCTATTTAGCAGATCCGAATCATCGCCGTGTCGTGGATGTTGCAAACCATATCATGATGGGAACTGCCTACTTATACCGCATTCAAACTTTAAAAATTCAAGGGCTACATATTCCAAGTTATTACAGTCAATACATTCCTGTTAATTCTACATTGGAAGCCTAAATATGATGACAGCAAAAAAATCTTTAACAGTAGCAGAAATTCAAGCTTGGTTACTATCTAATCTTGCTGAAGTTATCAAAACAGAACAAATTGATGTAGAACAGCCATTAGATACCTATGGTTTAGATTCTACTCAGGCGATGCTACTTGTCACTAAGGCAGAAAAAATGCTCGGATTTAAAGTAGCTCCGACACTATTATGGCATTACCCAACTATTGCATCTTTATCACAGCGTTTAGCTGAAGAATCACAAGAATTAGCATCAGATTTAGAAGACACTGTAGCAGTTAAAAATGTTACTCCCACCTTAGATTTAAGTGCTGAAGCAGTTCTTGACCACAATATTCGTCCTGTATCTAGTTCTTTTGTGTTTACAGGTGAACCAAAGAATGTATTTATCACAGGTGGGACAGGCTTTTTAGGAGCTTTTTTAATCCATGAACTTCTACAGCAAACCAATGCTGATATTTATTGTTTAGTACGTGCTACTCATCCAGAAGAAGGCAAGCAAAAACTCAAGAAAAATTTACAAAGTTATGGACTTTGGAATGAAGTTTTTTGTCCCAGAATTATCCCAGTTATTGGTGATTTATCTCAGCCACTATTAGGAATTAGCAAAGAAGCCTTTGAAATGCTAGCTGCTAATCTTGATAGTATTTATCACAGTGCAGCAACACTCAATTATGTATATCCTTATTCTGCACTCAAAACACCGAATGTTTTTGGCACACAAGAAGTATTGCGTTTGGCGTGTCTTTTTAAAGTCAAGCCAGTACATTATGTTTCCAGCGTCGCAGTATTTGAATCGCCTTTTTATGCTGGTAAAGTTGTCAAAGAAGATGATAGCTTTGAGCATTGGCAAGGCATTTTTCTGGGTTACTCGCAAACAAAATGGGTAGCAGAAAAATTAGTCACAATTGCGCGTGACAGAGGACTTCCCGTAACTATCCACAGACCGCCTTTAATCGCAGGAGATAGCAAAACAGGTGCTTGCAATACAGATGACTTTATCAACTTAGTCATTAAAGGTTGTATTCAGATGGGATACTTCCCAGATGTAGATTATATGTTAGATGCATCACCTGTTGATTATGTCAGTAAAGCCATTGTTTATTTATCCAAACAAAAAAAATCTCTGGGCAAAGCTTTTCACCTCCAGCATCCCGCACCTGTTCCTTTATCTAATTTACTTGATTGGATGCATTCCCTTGGTTTTGCTATTGAAGCAATTCCTTATCAACAATGGCAAACTAAGTTAATTAATGATATCTCTTCAGCAGAAAATCCTTTATATACCCTACGGCCTTTCTTGTTAGAACGTTGGTCAGAAGAACAAATCACAATTCCCGATTTGTATCTACAAAGTAGAAGACCAATCATTAATTGTGAAGCAACCCTAAATGCACTGGCTGGTAGTGGTATTGTTTGCCCACCAATGGATACACAATTGTTTATGACCTATTCTACCTACTTACTTCAGAATGGCTTCCTGAATGTAGCGTAACAAATTTACAAATGCATACAGATAATCTATCTGTGTCCATCGGTGTTTATCTGTGTGCATCTGTGTACCCTGCGGGAAGCCGCTCCGCGTCTACGATTTCAAAACAATAATTTTGGTCATAGTTTTAAATTACATCAGATATAATTTAATTTTTTTCAACCAACTTCAACGGGTTTTTATGTTTAGCTAATTAATAATAAATTGTTGATTCAAATACTTTTCAAATTCAATAAAATGTTCTCTTAAACATATTTTTAAAAACCTATTCAAGAGATACGCCACCTGACAGATTGCATTAATTTGAAGTATCTTTATCATGATTAGGAGGACAAAAAATTTCACTTCTACTTAAAATTTGCGTTTCTCATTCCCTCCAAAAAATACCTAGAAAGTGACATCTAGAATATTTGTTCATGAGATTAAGAACAAATACTCTCTTTTCTTCACAAAGGATATCTAAATTTATGAATCTCACAAATAAAACCGTCCTGATCACAGGAATAGGTGGATTTATTGGCTTGCGAACTACAGAACTAGCGATCGCACGAGGAATGCATGTTAGAGGAATAGAAAATGACCCCAATAACGCCAAAATAGCCGAGAGTCTAGGCGCAACAGTGATTGTTGGTAGCATCTGTGATCCAGTTATCGCACAGGAAGCTTGTCAGGGAGTAGACATTGTTCTGCATACAGCCGCCCTTGTCAAAGAAGGAGGATCGCTCGAGGAGTTTCGTAATGTCAATGTTGGTGGTACTCTCAATATAGCCAGAGCAGCCATAAACGCTGGTGTCAAGACTTTTGTCCATCTTTCAAGCGTCATTGTATATGGCTTCACCTATGCCAATCAAATTACAGAAGATGGGCCACTCCGCAGCGAAAATAATCCTTATTCTTTGACGAAAATAGAAAGTGAAGCAGAAATATTGAAGCTGAATGCACCACCAGATTTTGGGGTGATCATTATCAGACCGACAGCTGTTTATGGGCCAAGAAGCAACCCTTGGGTTGTCCGTCCCCTTTCACTGATGCGCCAAAAAAGATTTGTCATACCTGATGCTGGAGGGGGAGTTATGAACCATTTATATATAGATAATTTAATCGACGGAATCTTCCTCGCTGTAGAAAAAGAGGCGTACGGTGAAGCTTTCAATATCTCTGATGGACAGGAAACCTCTTGGAAAGAATACTACACACGTTTAGCTGAAGCTGGAAACGTATCCGCGCCTTTATCTCTACCAGCACCAATTGTCAAGTCTTTGATTCGCTTAGAGTCGTTAAGAATGAGAATTCTGGGTAAACAACCTGTTATTTTCCCAGCAGCTGTAGATTTTTCCACCAGTCCTCATGCTTATTCCATCAAAAAAGCACAAACCCAGCTAGGATATGAACCGAAAATAACTCTGGAAGAAGGTATGGAATCTATACGGGAATGGCTAGAAGACACGGATACCCAGCCCTCAAATAACTAAAAGGAAATATAGCATTCTTAAATCATTCGTGAGAGACAAGGTCCCCAACTTTTCACCAGAAGCCGGGGATCTGGATCTTAGAATTCTCACAAATCATATAGGAGTAATACTGTTCATAATGGCTTTTCATGTTTGGTTACTCTTATCTACAAATTAAAATTTCAGTTTTTCGGATTATTTGAACAAAAAATTTTTTCAAACCCACTTTCACAGTGAACAGTGATTAATAACTGATAACTGTTCACTGCTCACTGTTCACTGATTTATCAACGGTATCACTCTTGCCACCCCAATGGCGGTTGAACAATCGTTTGTTCTGCCTTCCCAGCACCAACGCCAGGCTTGTCAACAATCTTCACTGTGCTGGCTTGGAGTCCTTCTTCACCGAGTTCCACAAAGCAATGCACACCCGTACCAATTTCTAAACGGTCAAAGTCATCATGAAGTACGCTGTTACGGTGGAAGTAGACTTCCTCACCATCTAAGGTTTTGAGAAAGCCGTAACCCTGTTCTGGAAATAACTTGATAACAAGCGCCGTTGTTTGTTGAGCGCTATCGTTAGTTCTGGATTTATCACTTTCACGCTGTTGTCTAGCGAGTTCTCGCAGCTGGCGAGTAGCTGCATGAAAAGCATCTCGAATTACCGCTTCTAAAGGTGGATACTGGTTAACATCTGGTGGATTGCTTTCCGCCACAAGTTCATGACCGGGGGGTACTGTCATATCAATTCGCACTCGGTACGGCGAGCCAGAACGGGGGCGATCGTGAATTTTTTCAATTACGATGTGACAGCTACTGATGTAATCACAAACTTGTTCCAGTTTGGCTATTTTTTCTTTAACTAGAGCATCAAGAGCATTTGTTTTATCTACGTTGCGATAAGTAATTTCTGGTGGAACCTTCATATCTGTGTTTATGAATGTACTGTTTCAGAAAGCGATTAGTAGTTAAATGCATGAGTGTCTTCACCGATCCTAAAAAGCTTAAAACTGCCTTACCTCTGGCTAATGGAAGGTGATGTTAAATTTAGGAATCTGCTTCCCACTAACAAATTTTAATACTGCCAGCACTTTAAATGTAAGTTTTGACCTGCTACAGCAACTGCACCAACATAATTATCAGCAGGTAATAGTTCAATTAAACTCCACTTTTCGTCAGTGATGAGTTTTGCTGGCTGTTCTGGAGTTAAAGAAATCTCTACTTTTTCTAATTGAACTAGTCCTACTCCTATTGCTTTTAAATAAGCTTCTTTACAAGTCCAGTAGCGGAAAAAAACCTGCTTTTGTTGTTCTGGGGGAAGCGATCGCACCACTGCATATTCTCTGGGTGCAAAGAACCTTTCGGCAAGGGCTTCGACATCACTCACTGAGCGTATGTGTTCTATATCTATACCAACCTGACGGTTACTACTGACAGCACATAAAGCCAAATCCTGAGAATGGGACAAGTTAAACGACAGACTACTATAACTGTATGTATCAGCTAATATTGGCTTTCCCCTGGTTTCATACGTAAATTGTACCGCTTGCGGTTCCACACCCAAGTAGCGACCCAAGATGGTGCGGAGGATACCCCGACCTGCAATAAAACGCTGTCGATGTTGCTCAAAATAAAACCTCTGAGCCCGAGCAATTTCATCACTGGAGAGGATTGTTTGGAGAGCTTGCAATTCTGATTCTGGTCGCGCCAGTTCAATTCGCCAGATATGCATTTCATCAGGCAACAAATTTAAATTGGTTGGTGCGGTTAACCACAAATGATTAGTCTCAGACCCCATCTTAATACCCTAAAAGGATTTTGGATTTTGGATTGAGAAACCAGAGGTTGAGCATAGGTTCTGTAAATTTATCGATCACCATCATTTTCCCAATAGTGGATGAAATTACGGTTTGGTCGCTTTGTTGCCGATACCATTCTAATGCGATTGGCTCAATCTGTTTAATCCACTCGTTTTTGCTGTCATTGGTTGACGTGCAAAGCAAAAGCTACTTCACTTTGTACTTTTCTACTTTCATCTTTGTACAATGGCGCAGCACCTCTTCAATCATCGCCGCCACCTCGCTGAAGGAACAAGTTTTGAGTTGGGAGTAAATGCATAGCTTGCTATAAACTATATAACGTAAGTTGCTAGTTATAGGGATGTATTCTGAGTTCTAACAACTGAGTTCTTTTTAACAATCAGTACTTGGAATGACATTTGCACTTGGCATGATTGAAGTTTATGGCGTTCCCGCAGCACTAGAAGCGGGAGACGCCATGTGTAAAGCAGCCCGCGTCACTCTTGTCGGGTATGAAAATACTGATTTGGGACGCATTACCGTGCTGATCCGGGGTAATGTGGAAGAGGTGAATGTCGCTGTAGCAGCAGGATTAGAGGCGGTATCGCGAGTTAATGGCGGCCAAGTACTCTCTTATCACCTTATCCCCCGTCCCCATGAAAATTTAGAATATGCTTTACCAATTCATCGCAGCACCAATGTTGAGCATCTCAGTGCGGATATTTCGTTTCCTCCACCCCTATCGGCGTAAGGAAACAGAAGAGAGGGTAAAACCCAAAGATTGGTGATATTCACTCTGTCTGGAAAATAGGGATTGGGGATTGGAAATCAACTTAACAGTAAACCCATAATCCATCTGTGTACATCTGTGTGCATCTGTGTTCGTTCAATCAACATTCATCAGACTTTACGATAAATCGTCAGTTTTTACTAATACCATTTCACAAAAAGCTTGATACAAATACAGCCCTGTAGAGACGCGATATATCGCGTCTTTACAAAAATTATGTGTATTGTGATTAACGTGAAATGGTATGAGCAGCAAGCGTGCTTGAAAATTTAAGGACTCAAATCCTCACTATAAACCTATTTACTCGGTAAAGAAAACTATCAATAATATTACTGAACTCACTTAGACAAATACAAGTGTAAAATTTGTTTTAAAATCTGCTATTTTCACTGATGATTGATTCCAAGCTTCTTAAGGAGCGTTACTTTGCTCAGCTAGTAGTGCTGTTGTTACTGCTACTCATATTGTTCGTAGGGGCAGTACCTGGATACCTCAAAGGAAACTGGCAATGGCAGCAACCTGCACCTGTCACTAACTTAAAAAAGTTAAAACAAATACGTCAGACAGGATTGACTATTCCTGGTTGGCAAACAATTGAACAAACAGAACAACCGATTGGCGAACAAAAGTGGTCTTTGCAACTAATTAAAAAGCTACAAACCAATACTGAGGCAATGTTACTGTTATTACCGCAGAATGGTCCAAGAAAGCAGCCACAAGTAGAATGGACAGAGATCAATAGTTGGGGTCGGTCACGCTGGGGACAGTGGAATATTGCTCAAAGCCGCTTAGTGGAATTTACTGTCAAGCAACCGCCAGCAAAGGTAAAAGCTGTGTTTTTTCGCGCTGCGACAACAGAACAAACTTTTGCTGTTCTGCAATGGTACGCTTGGCGCGATGGTGGCAATCCCTCAACTTTACAGTGGTTGTTAGCAGATCAGCTAGCCCAATTACAAAAGCAACGTGCTGCTTGGGTTGCTGTTAGTATCCTTTTACCGATGGAACCTTTGGGAAAAATTGATACATTTTGGTCTGAGGTCAAGTCTATCGGCGAAACAGTACAGGCTACTTTAATGACAAGTGTTTTATGAATGAGGCTTAATGTAAATTAATACTATGGCAAGAATCCTTGTTAAATAAAATACATTACACATACAATTACGTATGTCTTAAGTTAAAATAGCCGCTTGCAGCTTTGCAGCCAGACAATGGCTACACAGCTTCAATTTAATTGTTGATAATTTCTACTGTTTATATGCGTGCATTCAGCACATTGTACTTATTTAGTTTTGAAGTCAGTATTTTTTTTGCAACACCTGTAATACCTGTTGTTGCTCAAGCGCCACTTCCTGCTTCCACAGCAGATATTGAATTTACTCAATTGGGTGTTGGTAGCAATGAAATATCACCCCAACTGAATCGCTATATTTTAGGACCAGGAGATATCATCACTCTTCAAGTTCAACGTCCTCCTGGCCCCTACCGTTTAGGGCCAGGAGATGTAATTAGCGTTGCGATCGAGCGTTTTCCAGATTTAGGTTTTCAAGCTTCTGTCAATCCCGAAGGAAAGATTACTGTTCCTCTTTTAGGAACTGTATCACTACAAAATCTAACTTTAGCAGAGGCACAAAATAAGATTCGCTCGTTATTCAACACTTATGTTATCGATCCTATAGTGACTTTATCGCTGGTGTCGCAGCGACCGGAGTTAAATCTTTCACTCGCAATCAATCCAGAAGGTAATGTTGTTTTACCTCAAGTTGGCACAGTATCTTTAAAAGGCTTGAGTTTAGAAGAAGCTCAAGAAAAAATCCGCTTATTACTCGATCGCATTACACCGGGTCAAGTTGTTGCTGTATCATTAGCATCACCTCGGACAGTACAAATCACTATTAGTGGTGAAGTATCCAGACCAGGAATTTATCCTATAAGTTCGCCAACGCCTCGTGTTGCTGATGCTCTCCTACTAGCAGGGGGTTCGACAATGATGGCAGACCTGCGACAAGTACAATTGCGGCGCAAGTTAATTGATGGTTCAATAATTACCCAAAATATAGACTTGTATAGTCCTTTACTCAATGGTGAAGCCGCACCTAACATCCGCTTGCAAGATGGAGATGTGATCGTTGTCATGCGTCGCGACTTTGCTAATGATGACAATTATGATCGCAATCTTATTGCTCGTTCTTCTTTAGCTCAACCCCAGATACGAGTGCGGGTGTTAAATTATGCTACCGGCGGACTAGTAACGCAAACATTGCCGAATGGTAGTAATTTTGTTGATGTTTTGTCAGGAGTCAACCCTAATTTTACCAATATCCGGGACATTGCCTTGGTTCGCTTTGACCCAGAACAAGGTAAAGCGATCACTCAGAGATTAAACGGTAAAAAGGCCTTAGCTGGAGATGCAACTCAAAACGTGCCACTTCAAGATAATGATGTTATCGTTATTGGTCGAAACCTGATTGGTAAAATTACTAACCTCATAAATACTCTTACTCAGCCCTTCTTCAGTATTCAGAATTTTCTCAACTTCTTTGAGACTTTTGGTAGTAGCAGTGGAGGGAAGTAGAGGTGGGGAGATGGGGAACTCACCAGCCCCTGGTGGAGATTAGGGGCAATGGGGGAGTATGAGGAGTATGAGGGGTAGAGGAATAACCACTAACCACTAACCACTAACTACTAACTACTAACTACTAACTACTAACCACCAACAACTAACAACCAACAACCAACCAACATAGTCATGACGCCACCGATTGTTAAACGCTACCTAATAGCTTTTGAAAAGTATAAGTGGATGGGCTTAGCCAGTTTCACTTTGGTTGTAGTCGGTTCAACGGTGGTGGCTATGCAACCAGAACCACCTGCCAGTTACATTGCAGAAGCCGCACTCACCTACTCTAGTCCTCCGGTTTTATTCTCTGTGACTGGGGGTGAAATTCAACAACAAGGTCAAGAATTAACTCAAGAAACCTTGCTATCAGACCAAATTGTTGAGGCTGTGGCAACAAAAGTCAACGTTAAACCCAAACAAATTGGTCAAAATGTGGCTCTGAGTGTACCTGCAAAAAGCAAGCCAGGAGAAGAACCAGCATCCACACTTATTGAAATTAAATATAAAGATTCCAATGAAAAGCGAGCTAAGGAAACAGTGCAGTTATTGATGGAAGCCATGATTAAGTTGAGTGGTGAAATCAATACCAGACGATTAAATGCAATTATCAAGAAAATCAACGAACGCTCTCCCGAGATAAAACAAGATTTACAATTAGCAGAGAAGAAATTAGAACAATACGATCGCATTGAAGGCCCAGCATTGCTAGCTGCGGAAAATGGCAGTTTGCTGACTGCAATTACCAGTAGTCAAAGTCAACAACGACAAATTCAATTGACGCTTTCTGGAGTAAATGCCCAAATTCGCAGTTTACAGAAAAAGTTGGGGTTGAATAGTAACGAAGCTTATGTTTCCTCAGCTTTAAGTGCTGATCCGATTATTGCTAACTTGCGATCGCAAATCTATCAAGTCGAAAGCCAAATGGGAGTCCTTGCCAAACAAGGCGCACGTCCGGAATTACCCCAAATGGTACAATTGCAGCGTCAAAAAGATGCTTATGAGCAATTATTGCAACAAAGAGGCGTTGAAGTAGTCGGTGGTGGGGGTGCGGCTGCTCCTCTAGCTGGTTCAATTATAGATATTCGTTCCCAAAGTAACTTAGACCCCGCTCGTCAACAACTTGCCAACCAGTTAGTAGCTTTACAAACTCAGTATGAGACATTGCAACAGCAGCTAATTTCCTTGAGGCAAGACGAAGAACGATTACGACAAATGTACGCTTTGATACCTAACAAGCAGCTGGAGCGATCGCGTTTAGAACAAGAGGTAACACTCAAAAAAGCCATCTACGACAAAATGCAGGCAAAGCTGATTGACGCTCAAGCAGCAGAAGCAGAAACCGTCAGTAGCCTCAGTGTAGCAAAAGTACCTGTAGTTACTGCCGATATAAAACCTCCTAAGAGTGTGCCAACTACCCTCGCAGTTGGTGGATTCTTAGGATTAATAGTAGGTGGTGGGGTGATATTTTTATTAGGCTCCCTAGAAGGTACTTTCAAAACCAAAGAAGATATCCGCAACAGTCTAAAACAGCGAGAAGTAGCCTTATTGGGAGAATTGCCTTTAATGCCCGTAGAGGACTTGTCCGCCGACGAAGTCCCAACAATACTTTCTGTATATTCCCCGTATTTGGAGTACTACGAAAAGTTTCGGAGTAATCTACGTCGCCTGGGTGGCAAAAATTTAAAGGTAATATTAATTACTAGTGTCAGTAGCCGCGAAGGTAAAACTGTGAGTGCTTATAACCTGGGCATAGCTTCCGCTCAGGCTGGCAAACGTACCTTAATTATTGAAACAGATTTGCGATCGCCTTCTCGCAGTCCATCGCTAAAAGTGACGATTGACTCCAATGCTAATATAGAACCTCTGCGTTATTACGGTAGTTTGAGTGAGTGTATCCGCTTAGTTCCGGATATAGAAAATTTATACATAGTTCCTAGTGTTGGCCCAGTAAGTCAGCCTGCTGCCATCCTTGAATCTAGTGAATTGCGCCGCTTAATTGAAGATGCCCGCGAACGCTATGATTTAGTGATTATCGATACTAACCCTATCAGTTTATGCAACGATGCCTTATTAATCCAGCCTTATAGCGATGGCATTATCCTAGTCACCCGACCACACTATACACAAGAAAACATGCTTGGTGAAGTTGTAGATGAATTGGTTGAATCAGAATTAGGGTTAGTAGGAGCGATTATCAATGGTGCTGATATCTCTGTTCCTCAGCTTGTAGAATTAGTCTCTGCATCAGGGGAAAAATCAGGAGAAAAAGCAGAAGTATCTGCTGGAACTGTACAAAATTGACTGGCGACCTTAAACGCAGAGGATCGCAAAGGAGGGCGCAAAGGAGGGCAGAGTTTTGCTATAAATATAATGCAATTTTACAACCATGCTCATCTGTGTTCATCTGTGTTCGATTTCTAAAACACAAATTTTGTCACAGCATAAATTCATAATTAGAGTAAACAGCAGCTTGACCGCAATACCGATCATTCTCATCCAATAAATTCCAAAGAATACCATCTTTAATATAAAAACGTTTACCAGTACTGCTAATCCGCACACCAGAAAAATTGCTAAAACCCTTGCTAGCTGTTTCCGCTAACAATCGACTACGCTCCTGTTGTACAACCTCTTCAGCGGTTTTCCGTGAAGGCATTTTAGTAAAATCCTGCCACGAAAGTTCCCATAGTTCCAAGGCTTTGCGATTACCATAGTTAAAAATAGGGTCTGGTTCAGTACCGTGAGAAACTAAAGCAAAAGGCGCTGCAAACATTGCTTGGGCTATTTCTTGTGCAGAACCATTCACATATAGTAAAGAACGTCCTGTCCAATACTCAAAACTACGTAATAGACGTAAGCTGTGGCGAATCACAGTTTCTTGCTGCCAAGGAAGTTGGATGTTATTGGTCATAGATATTACAGTTGCACAATTGCCTGATTATTTCGCAACTTATATATAGATAGTAATACGGCTACTTAACCCTAGCTTCTAGTTCCTCACTCTTATCCCTTAAATATGAATCCAACTATATTTCATCTTGCTTTTCCTGTTTCTGATATTGCCCAAGCAAAAGCATACTACGTTAATGGTTTAGGCTGTATCCCTGGTCGGGAAAATCGTCATGCTCTCATTCTCAATCTTTACGGTCATCAATTGGTGGCTCATGTTACTAAGGAACCCCTAACACCCCAACGTGGTATTTATCCGAGACATTTCGGATTAATTTTTACCTCGCAAGACGATTGGCAATATTTACTCTTGAGAGCGCAACAGTATCAGCTACGGTTCAGAGAAGAAGCTAAGCATCGTTTTGTTGGTACTCCCCTGGAACATTCCACTTTTTTTTTAGAAGACCCGTTTTATAACTTAATGGAATTTAAGTATTACCGTGATTATGAAGCGATTTTTGGAAATGCGGAGTATCAACAAATTGGCGATCGCTGAGGTGAGGAGTTACGCTAACTGCGTTCCTTTGCGTTTAAAAATAAACTTAAACATTTGGGATAGACCACTGGCTTTGTTGGGATTGATGCAAAATATTATAGGATCAGCCCACAGGTATCGGGAGGAAAAATGAGGGCGCAAGAAGTAATGGGAAACGTTGACGAAAACGGTACACTCTGCTTAGATGAACCGCTAACGGTACAAAAGCATAGTCGCGTTAAGGTGATTATGCTGTTTGTGGAAGATGATATGGATGAAGATGATGAATCAAAAGAGTCTGTATTAAACAGTCTTCGCACTTCATTGCAAGAAGCAAAAGCTGGAAAAACCAGACCTGTTTCAGAACTCTGGGATGGAATTGATGCAGAGTGAACCATCCTTAGTTCAAGTTAATTTTACAGATGAATTTCAGCGTTGTCTACGTACCCTATCCAAAAAGTATCGTCACATTCGGTCTGATATTCAGCCGATAATTGCACAACTGCAAGCAGGAGATTTTGTTGGTTTTTTTGTATTAAATATACCGTAGCACTTACCAGCTTTTCGGTAAAAAACCAAGGTATTTAATGCAATCTTAAGCGTATACAATGACACAATACACAAACGCCTAAAGTTCAGGCGATCGCAACCCCAAATATAATTAACTACCTCAGTGAAGTCGCAAACATTACTATTAGCCATTACCACATTAATTCTCACCTCTCCCAGCCATGTAACCCCAGCGTTATCGATTCCTTCTGGCTTTCAGCCGATTGTGAAAGATACTAGTGTTGTTATATTCGAGTAATTACGCTCGACAAATCGATGGATCTAGGGTGTTGAAAGACTTTGGTGCTAGTGTAGAAGCGATGCTGGATGGTGGTGGTAGTACTGGAATAATTGTTGATGGCCAGGCTTTGATTTCTACGAATCGTCCCATACCTCATGCGATCGCAGTCTATGCTGGCAAGTAGAATGGAAAATTTCGGGTGTTGTGATTATCGAACACAGATGCACACAGATGCACACAGATGGTTTTTTATTATTGGTTGCAAGAGTAGTTGCTGTCTGGGCGATCGCATTTCTATTAAACTAAAAAATGACCGTCAAACCATCTGACTCCCATGCAGCTACTGAAAACAACCGACCAAAATTTTTCTAACCAATTCCAAGCATTTGTCAACGAACGCAGGGAAGCAACGGTTGATGTTAGTGGCACTGTTAAAGAAATTATCGCTGATGTCAGAGCGCGTGGTGATGCCGCAGTCAAAGAATATACCACCCGTTTTGACCGCTACAGCCCTGAATCTTTTCGTCTGAGTGATACTTTTGTTACTCAGCAAGCTGCCCAATGTCCCCAGGAAGTCAGGGCGGCGTTGGAAGTTGCTGCTGAGAGAATTACTGCTTTTCATCAAAAACAGCTACCCCAAAATATAGCCTACACTGATGAAGTTGGGGTAAAACTTGGCTTAAATTGGGTAGCTTTAACAACAGTTGGGATTTATGTACCAGGTGGAAGAGCAAGTTATCCCAGTTCCCTGCTGATGAATGCACTGCCTGCTAAAATCGCTGGCGTAGAGCGGATTGTGATGACAGTGCCAATGCCCAATGGTGAAATCAATCCGGCAGTATTGGCAGCAGCTCAAGTAGCAGGTGTTACAGAAATATATAGTATTGGTGGAGCGCAGGCAATAGCAGCTCTTGCCTATGGTACAGAAAGCCTTGTTCCTGTTGATAAAATTGTTGGGCCTGGCAATGCCTATGTTGCGGAAGCAAAACGTCAGGTATTCGGTAGAGTTGGTATTGACAGTATTGCTGGCCCATCTGAAATTTTGGTAGTAGCAGATGATCAGAATCATCCAGAATGGATTGCTTGGGATTTGCTATCACAAGCAGAACACGACCCCAGCGCTCAATCTATATTAATTACTGACTCAGAAACTTTTGCCCAAGCTGTGATCACGGCGGTTGAACAAATTCTTAAAACCCTATCTACTCAAGCTGTAGCTAGTAAAAGTTGGGAAAATCATGGTGCGGTAATTGTTGTCAGTGATTTAGCCGAAAGTATTTCTCTACTGAATCGATTAGCACCAGAACATGTGGAATTATGCGTAGACGAACCACAACAGCTTGCCAACCAGATTCGCTGTGCTGGTAGCATGTTTTTAGGACGCCATACTCCAGAAGCGATTGGTGATTATGTCGGTGGTCCCAATCACGTTTTACCTACAGCACGTTCAGCCCGCTTTGCTTCTGGCTTGAGTGTATATGATTTTATGAAGCGGATTACTTCTTTACAATGCGATGAACAAGCATTACAAACCATAGGCAAAGCAGCAATTAGCCTCGCCCAAGCCGAAGGTTTACCAGCTCATGCAGGTAGTGTGGCGGTAAGGTTAGGTTGAAGGGTTAGTGGTTAGTGGGTAGAGACGCGAGGAACATCGCGTCTGTACAATAGTTGTTAGTGGTTATTTCTCCACTCCTCACACTCCACCCTTATGGGAAGCCGCTACGCGTCTACACACTCCTCACACTCCCCACCTCCCCACCTCCCCACCTCCCCACCTCCCCCTCAAACAGCCAAAAAAGTTAAGTTATTTGTACTCCACTTGGGAATTAGGTGTAAACGTGGTGATGTATTAAGTATGAATCAAGCGATCGCTGATCAGTAATTAGATTGCATCACCCTTAGGAGGTGGCTATGGAAGGTATTCTATTTACAATTTTGTTAGCAGTTTATTTAGTAACCGTGAAGAAGCAGCTAACACAAGAGAAGTCTTCAGCAAATGAAGATACAAACGTGATTATTGCTGAAAAATAGTTATTTGACCACTTTCGGTCAAACAACTATTCAATTAACTATGATTTTCCTATGGGTAAAGCACTTGCGCGACAAACTTGTAGAAGCGAACATTAGCCGCATCACAAATGTTTTACCCTAGCTTCTAATTGCGCTTTAGTGCCAAACCTTAGCCTAGCTTGAAAATAGCGATCAGGGATTAACTAAACAGCAAACTCATAATCCATCGCTGTACATCGCCTTGCACGGTGTTCGTTTTTTGCTTGTTCTTTCATCCCCTCATTGTGGGCGCGAGCCTCCGTAAGGAGGAGCTAGGCTGACGCCTGTGGGAGTTTAAGTACCTACACATCATTACACATCATTCAAACTCTACAATTTCACGCAAAGCTGTACTTTAGATACTTTCAACTTGATATTTACCAGCAAAAATCATCTTTTAGTGTGCAACATCTTACGCTGTTACTGTGACAAATTTTGTAGAAGTCAACCAGAGGCTAGCAACAGCATACTTGACAAATACTGATTCTTGTTTAGCATTGCAAGAACTTTTCAGTTCCACTGTTTTTGTTTCGTCTTTTACCAACCTAGCCTGATAATTATATTGTGAGCCATCAGGTTTTTCAAAAATTAACTCAGCCCGAATTATTTTTTTATCCGCACTTTGTTCGATCATTCTGCCTGCTACTTTATAGTTAAACCAATCCCATCCATAACGCAACATCAATTCTCTTTCCATAACTTGAATCGAACTTGGCAAGATTCCCCAACCACGATAAGCTTTTTCCAAAGATTGAATATCGCCAGTACGAGTCACAATCGACTTAAATAAATCTTGATTGAGATTACCGTAATATCTCCCGTCTGGAAAGTCTATGCAAGTTGGTGCAAACCGATGTCCACCAAAATGGCTAGATTTCCAAATCCGTACATTATCTAACTTCAAATCAGCAACAATATTTGTAGCATGAAAGTGAAAAGGATTACCGTATCGAGAGCAGCATTTATCGTGACTACCGTGGGTACATATGAGAATATCTCGTGTTGAATTTGTATCTAATTCATAACCTCCAGAGTTTCTACTCCATAAATATTTCTTAATTGCTGCTGCTGCTTGCTGGATATTTTCTAATTTGTACTCTCGCTTAGAGAAACCATAAGTCAGCCCTTCTTGTTGTTGATAAATCAAGAGGGTTGTACTATCTGATTTATGTGATAAATTATTAGCAATTAATAAAAATTTAATTGGTAATTTTGCACGTTGGACTTCTTCTACCAAAGTTCGTAAATTTTCTGGAACCCAGCGAGAATGAAAGGCTTCTGCTGCCCAAGGAGTTGGACACTCAATTAATACATAAGTTTGGTGATTGCCAACACTACCAATAATATCTTCTCCTGCGGTACGGGAGTTATCGGAACAAAAGAAAGTGTTCATTGAAGCGTAATGATGGGTGTAATTAGGGAACAAATCATATTACCAAAAGAGATGGTATTTTTAGTTACAATCTCTCTGAAAAAAACTGCTTGCTAATTTAATTAACCAAAAAATTATGTCCTAATTAGCAAACAAGAGAAAGCAGGAATAATTGCTATCTTCCAGCAGAATCATGGTAGCCACTTTATAACATTAATTATCGCTAAGGTCTGTGCTGTAAATATTTTTTTCATAAATTGTTTGAAAAAAATCCTCCTTTGTTGCAAACAGAGATTGTAAAATTGCTCAGTGTTGAAAAGCAGACTTTATTAAACTTGTTTTGGCAATAAAAGTAGCCAAATTTATATTTGTTGGCTTTATGTAATGGGTACTGTCATCAAGCTTTTCTTGATGTTTGTACCTTTGATCTCATCAATGTTCAAAAAATTATGAGTACATTGATTCACTTGCTTGGTAAATACAATTACTGATTTACCTGGGAAGTTATTGGTTAAGAAAATTTCCCCAATATCTAATTCAAATATATATTGAAATTGTTTCATCTTGCAAATTTTTATCAACAAAATTCCAAAAAATAAAAAGCACAAAAAACAGAGCCAAAGTTAATGTTTTTAACTTGAACTCATATATTTTAAGGCTACTAAAGATCTTAACAATTACTTATTGATTAAAACACAGCCACAAAAAGTATTTTTACTCAACACTTTAGTCTGATTCAATCAATATGTGATGCTTCTCCACCTCCTGTTAATAACTTGATTTATATGTACAAACAAGCATCTGCCTCAAATTTAACTTATGTTAATCTTGGTTGCAAGTATTTTTTAATACATATGGCTTTGTCTATGTTTTAGATAGTGCTAAGGCTTTGTTAAATCAAGATTAACATGGGTTTAAGGGTAGAAGAGGCTAATATCATTTATGCTTGCACATCCTAATCTAAAAGATAAAAATTATCAATACATAAGCAACCAGATGGACATAAATAAAAATCAACTGTTTTTTAGTAGGATTTCAGATAAATTGTGTTAATTGCCATGAAAGTGGCGATATTCTAGCAATAAGATGATTTAGTCTCTAGGGCGATCGCCTGTTTTTGTCCATAGAAGTTACTATGGTGTACATAGAAAAATAAAATGATTTGTTGCTATGGCTAGGGCAACCTTCCAATTTTACGCAGAATTGAATGATTTTCTGCCACCTGACAAAAGGCAGGTGAGAATAGAGCATTTTTTTGGAGAAAGAGCATCCATCAAGGACATGATAGAAGCTTTGGGTGTTCCCCATCCTGAAGTTGATTGTATTGAAGTGAACGGAGAATCGGTTGATTTTTCTTACATTGTTCAAGATGGAGACACGATCAATGTCTATCCTGTTTCCACAGTAGCAGAAACTCCTATTTTGAGACGGGTACGACCAAAGCCGCTAAATGTCATCCGCTTCGTGTTGGATATTCATCTTGGCAAATTGGCATCATCTTTGCGACTATTAGGCTTTGATACGTTATACCAAAATGATTATGATGATCCCGAATTAGCAGCAATCTCTAGCTCTCAAAACCGCATTCTGTTAACACGCGACAAAGGTCTTTTGATGCGAGGTGCAGTTACTTATGGTTATTATGTCAGGAATACTGACCCACAAAAACAAATTGTTGAAGTATTACGACGTTTTAATTTGTTTGAATTAGCATCGCCTTTTAAACGATGTCTGCGTTGCAATGGGGTCTTACAATCTGTGGATAAGCAAGCTGTTATTGATCAGTTACCAGATACTGTGGTGTTGTACACTGATGAATTTCATCGCTGTCAGAACTGCGCTCAAATATATTGGAAAGGCTCACATTATGAACGATTACAAAAATTTATTGATGGTGTACTTGATATAAATGGTTAATAGTTGATTGTTGTTTGGAACAATCAACAACCAACAAACAACAAACAAAAAAACGTGAGTATAATTTTAGCACTTGATTTTGGTGGCACTAAGCTAGCAGCAGCGATCGCACATGCTGGTTCTCAAGAGTGGTTGGGTTACGAGCGTCGTTTGTCACCAGTCAATGCTGATGTTAGCACTGATTTGGAGATTATGCGATCGCTGATTCATTCTCTGTTACAAGGAGAAAAACCAACGGCGATAGGTGTTAGTTTTGGTGGGCCTGTGGATGCCAATACAGGTACAGTCAGGTTGTCACATCATGTCCCTGGTTGGGAAAATATACCTTTGCGACAGTTGTTGGCGGAGGAATATGGTGTAGCTGTTGGTGTTGACAACGATGCTAATGTGGCGGCGTTGGGTGTGGGTATTGGCAATGTGGCAAATTTGATGAATCCGCAGAGGTTTGTTTTAGGTGAGAGTGTGACGAAGGCGGGGGAAGGATATTGGCAGGTGATTCGTCAGGTGGCGCAACAGACGGCTTTACCAGAGATTAATTTTGAGGTTGTCCCAGCAGGGTTGGGTGACGATGCACCATTGTGGGGTGCAGTGGCCCTAGCTTTAGATACTGTAGAAGCAAGTCAAGGAAGATAGTCTACAATTCCTGTTAGCTAGTAGGGTGCGTTACGACTTTCAGCCTAACGCACCGCCAGACTCTAAATTTTTCACTAAAACCATGTCTTTACCATTAACCTACCTAACTATTGATGAATACCTCCAATTAGAACAATATAGTGAGGTTCGCCATGAGTATCTTGGTGGTCAAATCTTTGCTATGTCTGGCGGTAGCAAGGAACATAATACAATTACACTAAATATTGCCAGTAGACTACGTTCACATTTGCGAGGTGGTTCCTGTAGTGTGTTTATGGCTGATATGAAAGTCAGGATAGAATTAGCAAACCAAAATAACAATATATTTTATTATCCTGATGTGGTTGTTTCTTGCGATTCCCAAGATCAAGACCGCTATTTTTTAAATTATCCTTGCCTAATTATAGAGGTGCTATCACCAAGTACAGAAGTCACGGACAAGCCAGAAAAACTTGTTAATTACCAAGAATTAGAAAGTTTACGGGAATATGTATTAGTTTCCCAAGATGATATAAAAGTAGAAGTTTATCGTAAAGATTCTCAAGGACATTTGTTACTGGAAATTTTAGGCAAAGAGAATGAATTAAGTTTAGATTCTGTTGGCTTAAGCTTGACAATGGCGGATATTTACGAAGATGTTTTAAGTATTTAGGGTGGACATTACATGTCACAATCAAAGTTTTACACTCCAAGATCTAAAATCCCAAATCCAAAATGGTAGAAGATGGACATTTTAGTATCCAGATACGGCAGGGGTAATGGTATGCTGGCATGGTTGATTGTTAACTTGTCTTTTGCAGAACTTTTAAAGCCCATTTGTAAAGCGATCGCACCAACAGTTTATCTGTCAATTTCTACATCACACTGCGACTTTTACCCCTGCTTAGGAATAACCATCGTCGCCGCAGGCACAGGTACTAGTTTACGTCCGTCCTGTTCAATCACTTTGGATGCTAATATCTGTAAAATTTCTTGGCGTTGTTCAGGTGAAAGTTGACCTGAGTCAGCTTGACAGAAGAAATCCATCAGTAATTTTCCTGCCGGGGAATTTTCTTCAAAACAAAGTTTAACATCGATATATTCTGGATAGCTTTCTAATGTATACGATAACCCAAGCCCTTCAACTATCGCCTGCATTTCTTGCATTTGTAGCATTTCTGTAAAGCCTTGTCCTGTGAGAGCAGCATACTTGAAGATGGTGTCAAATATCACCGCGTCGATAGTATCAAGAGTGATGATCAAAAAGCCATTGTTTTTAAGCATCTCGATTGCCTGTTGCACAAGCCATTTCTCTTGACCAGGCATGTGATACATAGAATGGGTATAATGAATGATATCGAACTGTTCATCTGTCTGAAACTGGTCGATTTTTTCCGAGTAAAGCTTCAAGTCAACATCAGCAAATTCTGGCACATTGATTTTTTGCTCATAGCGCTGTCGGTGTAGATGATTTGGCTCAACAGCCACGTAACGAAGCGTTAATTCTTTTGCTAATTGCTGCTTGAGAGTACGTATTACTTGTACATCAAAATCACCGGGTCCAGCCCCTACACTTAACACTGCTACTTGTGGGGGCTGCGGTTTTAGGTATTGTTGCATGAAATCGAGGGCTACCTGACGATTTACCTCCCAGTTTTCCAGGAAAACTTGGTAGCTTGCATCATAGATTTCATACATCTTGATTTCGAGTTCTGTAGGGTAAGTCACAACCGTTTTTCTTATACTGCTATTGTCGTGGTTATTCTCAGCGATGAGCTGTCAGCAACAATTTATTTGGATTATTCGGAACCACTCTTACACCAAGCAAGATTCAGTCCAAAAATTCATAAGGTGGAGCTTGATGTCATCACCTCTAGTTAACAAGGCTTAATTCCGTAAATCACTGATGGTATAAACTGGAATCCGTATCGATCGTCATATGCGCGATAGAAAATTATAATAGTCGCATAGCCTTGCCATTGACAAAAAGTCTCAAATAGTGCGCTATTGAGTGTGACCAAAACATGTTCCAAGGTTTCCAGCTTTTCCCATTGTTTGGGTAGCGGAGGTGGATTCCAAACAGCCAAGTCTTCTGGCGTAATTGGGAAATATTCCAACTCTCCGCAGCGGCACTCGACTTTGTACTGACCTCTATGTGGGCAACATCGGATTTCTATAAGTCCAGTATCCTTAAATTTCTGAAATCTAGCTATCCTTTGTTTGCAGTAATAGAGGATTTCCTCTACTGCTGTGGGAAGCATAATCTTTAAAATTACTGTTAAGCTTGTATACAAGTAAATAATAAATTTATAATCAACAAATATTTTGTATCATAAATTACAAAATCTCCTGTTTTCACCTAAAAATGTAAAAATTATATACTTGTCAATTTAAAAATAATATTATTGCAAAAATAAGTATATTTGAATACAAAAAATCTAGATTTAGATATTTTAATGTAAATATAGTTTACAAATAAACGAATTTATAGAGTTCAAGAATATGAGTAAAGAAAGTATTGGAGATCAAGAAGCACTAAGGGAGATGCTCCACTTCTTCCAAAATAAATTGGGAGCAACGCAGGTGGAACTCTCAGAGGGAATGGGTGTTAGCCGACCAGTTGTGATTAATTTTTTGAATAAGGACAAGAAGCAACGGTTGCCGGTTGACCGTGAAGGTTTGATCAGACTATGCGAAAGTCTGCAAAATGGTAAGGCATCTAAGAGGAAATCAAAAACAGAGGTTGAAAAAATAACAGAACAAGTCGAACCAAATTCCAAGGAACTACGAAGGTTATTGAAAGATATTGGAGTGGACGAGTTACTGGAGTCAGCCGGCTTTTTACCAGAAAAAACCAAAATTATTCGCGTGACTTCAGAAAGGTTTTTTCAAGTTGCTCAAGTAGTTGCATTGCTCGAGTTTTTGGATTTTGAAGATTTACTATCCACAACTCAAGAGTTCTTGGCGATCGCAACTAATAAAATAGCCATTGCAAGTAAAAAGTCTTCTGTTGAGTATTCTGAGTATGGAAATGATGATTCTCTAGGGCATTTGATTGAGGAGTTACGCACATCTTACCCAACTTTGGGCTTAAAACTGAGGCTGGAAGTAATTGACAAGCTACAGCGAACCTGGAAAAAACTCAAAGCCGGAGGAAAGACAAAGTTTACCCGACAAGAGGCGATCGCGCTTTTTTTGAGTATTATCATCAAGGAGCAAATGCCTAAAGATGTGGCTAACCTGCGGATTAGAGTTCAAAAGCTAGAATTCCAAACTTTATCTCGATATATCAATGCAGAAGAGGAATATAGCGATTTATACCATCGATTCGTACAGATAGGTCATCAGGCAGAGTGTGATCTGAATACTCCAGGTTTATGCTCAACAATGCAACTACAGGCAAAATCCCTTGATTCGCTTACTCCAGTGATTATGGCGATAGTGACTTGTAGTTTTAGTCATGATGGTAAATCCTCAGAGCCAATTGAATGGATGTATACTTCTGGCAACACAATCGTAGAGAATGCTATTGGTGCTTGTAGCCTACACATGGGTTTGACAGAGGATATAGCTAACGTCAGCACATCAACAAAAACCCTAGACAGCACAATTGATTCCCTAGTTGAAACAACGGTAATTCTCGGAAATAAGCAACAGTATCAGGGAATTTGGGTAGATCGAGACTCAATTATCACTATGCTGCAAGCGATTATTTACGCTGCCAAGCAATGGTTGGTAGATCAGAACACAAGTGGGAAACTTGATATAGAAATCTACGGTTCAGCATGCAAAGCTCTCTCTGAGTTGAGGAAACGATTAACTAGAGCAAGGAGAGCTTTTCAAAAATTTCAGTTTCTTGATCAGGAGTGTCAGCCTGCTGAAATTAAGAAAATTGCTGATACAGCCAGGGATGAATTGAAGAAAATTCCCAAGGAGAATATTTATTTTTCGTATCGACTCAACTTCTATCGCTGCTATTTTCTCGCAAGACGCTTAGAGCTAAGACTGTCAAATTTTCAAGGTAACATTAGTAACGCACAACTGATCATTGAAGAAATTAACCAAGTCCTTGAGGAAGATCAGAAAGTAAAACAAGAGCTTGTTCCCATACTCGCTCTAATTCAGTCAGAAGTCTACTTGTATAAGCTTTCCTGTGGGCATGATCTAGATTTATTTTCCCAGAGCAAAAGGAGCAAGTGGCTGGGATTGGAAGCATGGGACAGTAAAATTAGAGGTGCAATTAAACCAGGATCTTGCTACGAAGATCCCGGTTGGGATGTTTATTTAGCCTTGTCTGAAATTTATGGCAATGTGGCGCGGATAGAGTTTTACCTTAGTGATGACAAAAGTACACTCACTAAAGCCGCAGAATATTTTCTCCGAGCAGCCCACTACGCATTACGTATTGGTTTAGCTCAGCGAGCGTCTCGATGGCTAGCTTTTACAGGACGAGCCTGGGTCAGACTTGGAGATGGGAATTTGCCAAGACAGGCATCCAAGTTGGCTGATAAACTTGCTAAAACTGATTTAACAGCTGGTCATAGTCAAAATTTTTGCCAAGCTGTCCTTTCAGAAATTTATTTGCTTGATGGAGAATATTTGCTCTTTATTCAAGATGACGCTACCAAAGCTTTAGAGTATTTTTTAGAGGCACTTAAGGGAGCTGTATATTTGGGCTTGAATCGTCGGATTTGTGATGCACTCTTCAATATTTCGAGATGCTCAAAGAAGCTTGGTAACTTCAGCACTAAGGAGGGACTTAGCAGGGTCTTCAAGTCAGAAGATCACTACTTAACTGAATCAAACAAAAACAAACTGAATCCGATGAGTAACAACACCTCCGAGAAAGTTTTAGATTTGCTATGTAGTCTATGGAGTAGAGAAGATAATCCTACTTGGTTTCAAGTGCGGGCTGAATTTTCCGAACTCGCTGCTCAAATTTGGCAAGGATGGCATCTTGATACTAAGCCTGAAGCAACAACAAAACACCCGATCGCCGAGCGTATTGAAAGCGGATCTTGGCTTTGTCAAGTTACATGAACTGCTCCACGGCGTAGGTGAATAGGTACATACATGCCACAGTTCGTATTATTGTAGAAGCCGGGCGATCACATCAAAGTCATTGACTACGATCTCACCATTAACAACTCTACTAACTTCTCAGTAATTGGAAAACCTGTCTGTCTTTCAAAATGGAGAAACATCGGACTAGGATTGGCTTCTAAAAAAACATACTCACCCGCAGGATTTTGCCGCCAATCGATCGCTGTCCATTCTAGATATAATGCTTTGGCAATGTCTTTACACTGCTGTTGAATTTGTTTTGGCAATTCCACCGGAATTAATTCCGCTTCTATATCTGTGCGAAAGTCTAAATCATGACTGCGAATCTCCGCTGCATAAACAGAATCACCAATTACATAACTGCGAACGTTAGTTCCAGGGATATACTCTTGTAAGGTAACAGGAGCAACACTCAAAGCTAAATTTAGTCGCTTCGGTTCTAACAGAGATTCAGCTAAAGTTTGAGTATGAGCGCCACCGTATACAGGCTTGAAAATGGCTTTTTTGTAAGATTTAGCAAACCTGATTACTTCTTGTGGATCATTGGTAATCAGGGTTTGGGGAATTTTGACACCTAAAAGATGAACTTGGCGGAGTTGTAGGGGTTTTTCCTTATGAAATTGATACGCTTCCCAAGAGTTCACCCAACGCGCTGGACATGCTTTGAATAATGTTCGCAGCACACTCATAGAATCATTGAAGGCGATGTTCTGTTGATGGGAATCTTCTAGAGAAGGAATACCAACGCTACCCAAGCTACGCCAATAAACACTGTGAATATCTTGAAAATCTAATTGATGTTCTGGAGATAACTTGAGAGAACTGAAAACAGAATTTGGTTCCCAAGATATTTTTAGTTGACTGGGAAACATCCGAGTATCTAAATAATCTACAGTTACTCCTGCCTGTGTCAAAACATTCTTCATATGCACAGCATGAGCATCTGAAGAATTACCCAAAATTAAAATATTCATAGTGGTCGTATTAAATAGTTTTAGTTCGTAGTGAGCGTAAAACGCTCACTAAATCATGTACTCTGTTCTAGAAACCCCCTTCTTCCCCAATAGCTTGGGTGGTGACTGTATCACCTCCTTCCTCGCCAATAGCTTGGGTGGTGACTGTATCACCTCCTTCCTCGCCAATAGCTTTGGTGGTGACTGTATCACCTCCTTCTTCACCAACAGCTTTGGTGGTGACTGTATCACCTCCTTCCTCGCCAATAGCTTGGGTGGTGACTGTATCACCTCCTTCTTCACCAATGGCCTGGGAAGTGAATAATCCAGAGTCAGCAATTTTCTTTACTTCCCGGTTATTGACATGTTGAACATGCACAATCATATTTTCCAATTTATGGAGTTCAAGTTGAAACGGGTGAACGTAATAATGCATAAGTGTGATCTGAAATCAAGTATTACTAATTGAAGATACAAAGAAGAATGTCTTGATTTCTGAATAATTACAGAGGACTCTCAAGCAAGCTAGGTACACCTCGAAGAGTCTTCTTTCCTATTGCAAGAGTGCCTATTGCCCGTCGCCACGCGTAAATTCGTTAATCAAATCAAATTACTATAGCCAAAAGTAAAAGGTAAAAGGTAAAAGTAACGGCAAGTTTTTTTACTTTTACTTTTTACCTTCATGTTTTTCCTAGCATTGGATACAAGTCATAAATGATACCATAAATTTTCAAAGAGCATCAAGCGTCAAAAATGTTAAAAAACCACAGAAATATCTGCATTATTCGCTCAAATACAACCTTTTACTACCCAATCTAAACTAGATTCAAATTCCGTACTCAAGCCACGACCTTTACAAGCGACCGATACCGTAAGATTAATTAGGACTGTCGGTATCATTGAAGCAAAAGATATTTAACAGGCGAAGCAGACCTTTGGATCGCTGATTCTTAAGTACCTACACAATAATTATTTCTCTATTGCCTTGTGGTAGCAGCGATCGCACTCATCAAGAGCTTCATGAAACTTACCTCCAGAACGTGCAAATTCCTGTGTCAACAGAGCAACCCAAATTCTGAGGCGTTGTTGTGTTAACTCAGGTTGTTTATCTTGATCTAGTGCTTTACCGTCATGCACTGCACAAAATTGATTTTCTAAGTCGGATCGATAATCGGACAGATGGTATTTTCAGGTATTTCAGAAACCGATTCCCAGCCTGAAAGCAGCCCTTCTAACTCCAACTTCAACACTTGTAGCTGTTCGATTTGGTATGCGATCGCAGCAATTTTATCATTCAGTTTTGCTTTAATGTGGTCGCAGGGCAAGTCCCCTTGGTCATGCACATCCAGCAACTCTTTAATCTCTAACAAGCTCAATCCAAGGCTCTGAGCGCGCTTAATAAAGCTGAGGCGGGCAAAAACATTTGAATTAAATAACCGAAATCCACCTTCAGTCCGATCCGAAGCCTTGAGCAACCCCAGTTCTTCGTAGTAACGAATTGTTTTGATCGGAATGCCACTTTCTTTAGCAACTAAACCGATTTGCTTCAGTGTTTCTTGGGCTAACATAATTAACTCCTACTTGTATTATACCCACCATCAATGGTAATTGTTACCTACTGAACACCCTGCTTTGATCGTGCTTTTTGCGATTTTGGCTTACTCAGCAGAAACCACCATAACTCCAGTCCGATCAATCCTAATCCGCCAACTGTAACAGCTGCTTTTGCCCATAAGGGTTGTTCAATACGACGGAACTGACTGGTTTGTTTCGTTTGAGATGGTTGCATCTGTTCGTGGGACATTTGTGCAACTGTTTTGTTAGAAGTAACTCCAAACACCAATCCCAAACTTGCAACACTGCCAATAATTGCTATTTTGTTCATTATTTAAACATCTCCGTTGGTCAATCGCAAACTACGCTAACGCGCCGGAAATAGCTGCAAGTAGAAATCCAAATCCTGTCAGGGTTGCAAAAAATATTACTTTCTTAAGCATCGTTACTACTCCTTATGACTGGCATTGCTGAATCAAGATATGAATTTACAATTCACGGATATGTAGAGACGTANCAATGCTACGTCTCTACAAAAATGTATACAAACATAATTCATGACCAGATTCAGTAACGCCTTATGACTTATCAACTAATTGTTTTTGCTCGGAAATTACGCAAACGCAGTGCATTCGTGACTACTGATACGGAACTAAACGCCATTGCTGCACCTGCAATAATTGGGCTAAGCAACCAACCGAAGAAGGGGAAAAGAATTCCTGCTGCAATTGGAATACCAGCGACGTTATAAATAAAAGCAAAAAAGAGATTCTGACGAATATTGCAAATCGTGGCACGAGAAAGTTGAATGGTAGTGACAATACCTTGTAAATCTCCAGAGATCAGGGTGATATCACTAGCTGCGATCGCTACATCTGTACCTGTGCCAATTGCTATTCCGACATCGGCTTGAGCTAGCGCCGGGGCATCATTAATGCCATCTCCGACCATTGCCACTATTTTGCCTTCCGACTGAATTTGCTCGACAGTCTCCGCTTTTTGATCCGGGCGAACTTCCGCCAAGACTCGCTTGATGCCCACTTCTCGGGCAATGACTTCGGCAGTGCGGCGATTGTCTCCGGTCAACATCACTACTTCCAATCCCATTTTTTGCAATGCCCGAATTGCGTTTACAGAAGATGGTTTCACTGCATCAGCAATACCCATTATCCCTTGGATTTTGTTATTTACAGCAATCCAGATCACTGTCTTACCGAGATACTCCAAGCGATCCCAATGTTCCTGCAATGCATTTGTCTCAATGCCTAGCTCATTCATCCAACGCTGAGTGCCAATTTGTACCCATTGATTTGACACGTACCCTTGCACACCACTACCAGCGATCGCTTCAAACTCCTGTGCATCTGTCAACTCTACACCTTGAGATTGAGCATAATTGACAACAGCTTCAGCCAAAGGATGTTCGGAATTGCGTTCGACAGATGCTGCAAGGCGCAGAAGATTTAACTCATTGTTATTGGCTGTACCGTTGACGGTTACAAAATCGGTGACAGTCGGCTTACCTTGCGTAATTGTACCTGTTTTATCGAGAACAACAGTCTTGAGCTTGTGGGCGAGTTCCAGACTTTCTGCCCCTTTGATCAGGATGCCATTTTCTGCACCCTTACCTGTACCGACCATAATGGAAGTTGGGGTTGCTAGCCCTAAGGCACAGGGACATGCAATGATTAGGACTCCGACAGTCGTAATTAGTGCCATCGTCACATTGCCCATGATGTTGTACCAGATAATGAAAGTGGCGATCGCAATGGCAATTACGGCAGGTACAAACCATCCAGTAACTTGGTCGGCTAGCTTTTGAATCGGTGCTTTCGACCCTTGCGCTTGCTGCACTAGCTTGACAATCTGCGCCAAAAATGTATCTTTACCCACTCGTGTGGCTCGGAATTTGAAGCTACCAGTTTTGTTGATCGTGGCTCCAATCACTTCATCACCTGGGTGTTTCTTCACAGGTACACTTTCACCCGTGACCATTGCCTCATCAATAGTTGAGAAACCATCGATAATCTCGCCATCCACTGGTATCTTTTCACCCGGACGCACCAGAATCACATCACCTTCAATCACTTGGGCAATCGGAATGTCAACTTCTGTGCCATCACGGATCACACGAGCAGTCTTTGCTTGCAAGCCTACAAGCTTACGAATTGCTTCAGAAGTTTGTCCTTTGGCACGATTTTCCAGCAGTCGTCCCAGCAAAATCAGAGTAATGATGACTACAGCCGCTTCGTAGTACACATCAGCTGGTAATCCCTGGTTAGTAAAGAACCCAGGCAAAAAGGTGGGGAAGAGGGAATAAAGATAAGCAGCACTTATACCAATCGCCACCAAGGTATCCATTGTTGCCACGTGACGTTTCAGGGCTTTCCAAGCATTGATAAAGAAAGATGCACCACACCAAAACAAAACTGGAGTCGCCAGCACAAGCTGTAACCAAGGATTGTGCAACCACATGGGAATCAAGGGAATGGACAACCCCGTCATCATCGGTAGCGAACCAATGACTAGAATGGCGCTGATCATACCGCCAACCCAAACTTTTCTGACTAATGATCGATTTTCCGCTTGGCATGTCTGCTGTTCTATATCATCTGTGGTAAACAAGTCTTCGTCTTGCATGGGCATCGCAGAGTATCCCACCGCATCTACCGCATCGCAAATTGCTTTTGGGTTAGTTTTTCTCTTGTCGTAGGTAACAGTGGCTTGCTCTGCCCCAAAGTTAACGCTACACTGATTCACACCATCAACGGAGCGAATCGTATCTTCAATTGTTTTAGCGCAAGAGGCACAACTCATACCACGCAGTTTCAGATTCGTGTTTTCCATTCAACACCTCCTAACAATTTACTGAACTGCTTTTTAAAGAATTTAGTCACCAGTAACGGTATAACCTGCGGCTGTAATTGCTTCTGTGATGGCAACTTCTGCTGCTTGAGTTTCGATCTGGACAAGCTTAGTTTTGGTATCAGCCTGAACAATAGCAGCTGGATCAACAGTTTTCACCGCTTTTGTAATGCTTTCGACACAGGCAGAACAAGCCATGTTAGGAACTTTGAGGTGAAGTTTCATCTGATGCACTCTATCTAATCAACTAATCTCATTGTGAAATCTCCACCTTACTGGAGAGTCAAGGGGTAGTGAGCAAAAATTTATCTTGCCTGTGGGTAGCGAAAATAGATGCCAATAGTGGGACAATACAAGTATTAGAAGCAGCTTTGAGTTAATTGGAACTTATTTTGGAAATATTCTGTCTCCAAAATTGAGCTATGTGAGTTAGTCAAATTTATGGAAACTAAGGGCGATTCTGAACAGAGAAGTATTCAAAATTCCGGATCGGTTCTCAGGCTGCGTCGGTTGGTAGGATCAGCAGTAGTTGTAGTTTCTGTAGGAATAGCTAGTTATGCAGCTGGTTTTGCTATTGCTAAGCAGGAAAGTGACTCCAAAGCAAACATTCAACAGTTAAAATTACAGGCAAAATTATGCCGCAAATTCAATCGCGGTGAGGTGGAAGCGCAGGATGCTGCTGCTGGTGGTAAGATATCTGGTGTGCATGATATTTTGGCAGATTTGCAAACAGTGCAAGTTGAGCTAGCCAAGAAGAGACTTGTGTTTGTGGAAGAACAACCAACAATTGTGAAGTTGAAGTCTCAAGAAGCAGCTTTAAAATCTTTATTAAAGCAGCGTATAAACGGTATTTGTAACGTTGTGAATTAATAGTTGATCGATATTAAGCGCTTTATCCGCAAATAATACATTCATAAACCGCATCAGGCACAATAGCTGCGGTTTTTGGCGACTTATTGCCAAAGTCGGGAAAATTGTGGAGGGGTAAATAGTCAGCCAATAAACACTGTTGGGACTGTGCGATCGCATTCAATCTTTTTGCCGATCTTTTGTATTTACCGAATCCATAACATTTCATTGCCACCTTTTTGTAGTTCGTATTTTACTTTGACAATTGCAACTGTATATCCTAGTTCTTGTAACTCTTGGGTGATGCGATCGAGATAGGGCGAACGTTGCAACATCAGAGTCAGCAGAGGAAAAATCCGTACTTCTTGACTCACTCTCAGCATCTCCTTAATGCCATCAAAGTGGAATTGGTAATCATGGTGATCTGAATACAAAAAGAGAAAATGTGAACATAAAGCTAGATCATATTCTTTATCTTGAAAATTCAGTTTTGGTAGTTCACCTATTTGATATCTTTTTTCCTGTTTTCCCTGCTCATAATCACTGATAAACTTATTGATTGTTTGGACTCGATTCCATCTTAAATTTTCAGGTGATGTGTGATAAGACCAAGTCCAGTCATCAGGACTTGCTTTCACTTGGTCAATGATATTATCAACAATTTCATTAAATCTTTTCAGGATTTCATCACCACTAAATTGATATATTGGATCAATCGAAGTGACTTGTACACCAATTTTTGTAGCTTCTGCATTGAAGCTAGCCGGGCCATCGCCAACCCCCAAAATTCGCTTGCGCAAATCTGATTTAGTCAGATGGAACATTTGCACGTATTCATCAAGCGATCGCCCGAAGGGAACAACTTTTTCTAACTTCATTGCCATTGTTGATTACCACTTGTATTATTACCTATTTCTAAAATCAATTAGCGTTTGTAAATAAGCATCAGGCATTCCAATATCAAAACTTTTTCCCTGCACCATATACCCCACCATTCCCTCTGCTTGACGTACATTTTCTAGACAGGTTGTTAATTGAAATTCGCCACGTTCTCGAAAGTTATTATTAATATTCTCTTCGAGAAAATCAAAAATCATTGGCGTCAGTGCATACAAGCCAAAAATAGATAAAAATTCATTTTCTGCTATTCCTTCAACACGCAAATGCTGACGTGCATATTCAACAGTTGGCTTTTCGTAGACTTGTGTCAACGAAAGAATAGAATTATGTTTTTGCCAAACTCCTGTGACACAACCAGCTTTATGAATAATTTCTGCTGGTATTTTTGTTAAACCAACAACACTTTTATTTTGCTGTGCATAAACCTCTAATACTTGCCGCGCACAAGATTTTTTGATATCAGATGCATAAATATGGTCGCCTAACATCAGTAAAAATGGTTGATTATCTACCCATTCTTTAGCACAATATACAGCGTGTCCATAGCCTGCTTGTTCTTTTTGTGACAGAAATTTGATTTTGTCACCTAAATCTACAATGTGTTTACTATGTTTTTGGTTTTCTGGTGATAGCTTTTCAAAAAGTTCAGCTTTGGGTGGGTATTTAAATAAATCGATAAAAATTCTTTTATCTTCCGGTTGGACAATAATACCAATTTCTTCGATGCCAGCACTAATTGCTTCTTCAACTATTAACTGAATTACAGGTTTGACCCTGCCATCTTGATCAATAATTGGGAAAAGTTCTTTTTTCACAACTTTGGTAGCAGGGAATAAGCGAGTACCAAACCCAGCAGCAGGTATTAGGGCTTTTTTAATTTGATTTTTCGGCATAAATAGTTAGTTTTAAACATTGCATCTGTGGGAAATCTCTTTCAATGATTTCGATTACTTTTTGTTGATTTTCTTTGCCTTGCACAATAAATTGTGCTGTGCCATCACCTTGGGAACCAACACCTTTTCCACCCAAAATATAAGGTTGAATCGGTGTATAATTCAGTAATTGATGTAAGATAGGGGCTGTTAACTCCTCAGGACAAGCCGGGATCAAATGCTTGTCAAATTCTATCTGTGCATGTCTCTCATCAAAGTACCAATTTGTTCTGCATCACCTGTTTGTAAGGCGTCAATGGCGGCTTGAGTAATTTGATAGCTGATAGAACCCAGATATTTTTGTACATTCGCTTGCACTGTATTCGTGGCGAAAGGATAACACTGATTAAGTTTGCTAAGAATTACTTGAGTATTTTTGCTAGCACCAAGATCCACTACGACAAAAAACAAATCCTTGGGAACACTAAGTTCGATGATGTCTGTATGTGTACCATCAAAGATCATAGCAATGAGACGATTACCGTAAGCACAAGCTTGATCCATCCGCCCGCAACGAGAAGGTGTAGTAATCTCTCCGAGATAGGCAAACTCCATCTCTTCTTGGATGGACATCTTTAAGTCATATACCAGATTAAAAGCCCTCGCCACTAACACACAAATAGCTGCACTTGATGACAGCCCTTTTTGAATCGGTAAATCAGTCAAGTAATTGTGAATTTCTATTCCCCCAACATAGTTATGCGCCCCTACTAAAAATTGATAAGCAACACCAGCAGCATAACTAAAAAATCTACCCTTTCTAGCCTCTACTAGCAAAGCCTGTGCTTCCATCGGTAGAGTTAGGGATTTACGAGTTCCATCACCAAGGGAGGTATTAAGAACTAATTGATTGGGATGGGGTTTCACTTGTGCATACAGCCCCTGATTCGTACCTACCAACAATGTGTAGCCTATTTCTAGTTTAGGATTGAGATGTCGGTATCCTCCCGCCCAATCACTATGTTCACCAAATATACACAGGCGTCCTGGTACAAAAATTTTCATATCGGTCTTGGATCTTACTCACGAAAGCTCACACTTTTTGTAACAATTGAATATGGTTACGAGCATGTTCTTATACCATATTGTGCTACGGGTCAAGCGGGGTAATGCCATACATTTGGCTTAATTTGCAATCATTTGCTGCTTAGTTATACTAGTGTCAGTTTATAAACTGTCACTTACCCAAGACCGCGTTTTATACCAGAAAAGATATTCTTAATTTTGTGCAAGGAGTGATACCACTTCACCATACGTTTGCCACAAGTTATTTTCGTAATACCCCCTAAATTCAAGGTTATTGCGAATATCAAATGTTGCATCAAACAAGTGATTTGGTATAAAAATAATATAAAAGGCGCTTGAGTTCGCAAAGTTACTCAAGCGCTTTTACGTATCATAAATTGTTGGTTGTTGGTTGTTGGTTGTTAGGTATAGCAGTTTTGGATTGGATGCAATACAAGATCAAAAACGAACACAGATGTAGACGCGCAAGCGGCTTCCCGCAGGGTACACAGATACACACCGATTAAGCTGTACTTCACCAATACGAGAAAGCCCTATATCGATTTTTCCAAACAACCACCAACTATCAACTAAGAACAAAATTAATTAACTTACCAGGTACTACAATCACCTTTTTAATTTCTTTGCCTTCGAGGTAGCGCTTACCAACTTCCGATTCCAGCGCATACTTTTCCAACTCTGCTTTGTCTGCTTGTGCAGGAACTGGAATCGCACCGCGAGTTTTACCCATAATCTGAATCACTAAGTTAATTTCATCGGCAACCAATGCTGCGGAATCATACTGAGGCCAGGTTTGGGTATGAACTGAGTTGGTGTTACCCAATAAATGCCATAACTCATCGGCGATGTGGGGTGCAAAAGGTGCCAGCAGGACAACTAAAGTCTCAATACCTTCTGCGTATACTGGTGAGTCTTTACAATTAGCATCAGTGAGAGCATTACTCAGCTTCATCAATTCTGAAATAGCGGTGTTGAATTGATACTCGTCCTCTACGTCTTCACTGACTTCTTTGATTGCGGTGTGAATTGCCCGTCGCAAGTCTTTTTCGATTTTGGATTTTGGATTTTGGATTTTGGATTGATCTATTTTTGGTGATGACTGATTCTCAGCAAACTCTGTTACCAAGCGCCAAACTCGATTTAAGAAACGGAATTGCCCTTCTACATCTGCTTCATCCCACTCCAAGTCTTTTTCTGGCGGTGCTTTGAACAAAATGAACATCCGGGCGGTATCAACACCGTATTTATTAATCACATCTTCCGGCGCTACACCATTGCCTTTTGATTTGGACATAGTGGCGTAGATGCGTTGCAGTGGTTCGCCTGTTTGGGGATCGCGGGGATCGTTAGGATCAACAAGATGGGAGGGAACCCATTTGTCCTTACCACCTTTGTTGGGATTAAAATAAGTCAAACCCTGTACCATACCTTGAGTTAACAAGCGTTGGAAAGGTTCGTCAAAGTTCAACAAGCCTCTATCCCGTAATACTTTGGTAAAGAACCGCGAATACAATAAATGCAAAATCGCGTGTTCAATCCCACCTACATATTGATCCACAGGCATTAAGTCATTAACTTTAGCAGAATCGAAAACCTGGTGTTCGTTTTTAGCATCAGTAAACCGCAAGAAATACCATGATGAATCAATAAACGTATCCATCGTGTCGGTTTCCCGCTTGGCTGGTGTACCGCAGTTTGGACAAGGTACATTCACCCAGCTTGACAATTTTGCCAAAGGCGAACCACCACGCCCGGTAAATTCTACATCTTCTGGTAATTTCACGGGCAAGTCTTGAACGGGAACAGGCACTGCGCCACAATCGGGACAGTGGATGATGGGGATTGGCGCACCCCAGTAACGTTGTCGGGAAATCAACCAATCCCGCAAGCGATACTGTACCCGTTCTTTGCCAAAGCCTTGTTTTTCGGCATACTCGACAATTGCTTTTTTGCCATCGGTGGAATTCATGCCATCAAATTGACTAGAATTCACCAAAACTCCCGGTTCGGTGTAAGCTGCTTCTAATGGGGCTGATGCATCGCCTCCTTCGGGCATAATTACCACTTTGATCGGTAAATTCTGTTCCTTGGCAAACTTAAAATCTCGTGCATCATGCGCTGGTACACCCATTACTGCACCTGTACCGTACTCGTACAAGACATAATCAGCAATCCAAATGGGAATTTCTTCCCCTGTAAACGGGTTAATTGCTTTACCACCTGTAGGAATACCCCGCTTGGGCTTATCTTCAGCAGTGCGTTCCAACTCGCTTTGGTTACTGACTTCCTTGACAAACGCTGCTACTGCTGATTGCTGTTCAGCTGTTGTCACCAATTTTGTCAATGGGTGTTCTGGTGCTAAGACTACGTAACTAACACCGTAAACTGTATCTGGACGGGTAGTATACACACCAATTTTTTCGGAACTACCCACAATAGGAAATTCCAAATATGCGCCTGTAGATTTGCCGATCCAGTTAGCTTGCATTAATTTGACACGTTCCGGCCAACCTGGTAATTTTTCCAAGTCGTTTAACAATTCTTCGGCATAGTCAGTAATTTTGAAAAACCACTGTCGCAATAATTTGCGTTCAACTTTCGCCCCACTACGCCAGGAACGTCCTTCGCTGTCAACTTGTTCGTTTGCCAATACTGTTTGATCGATGGGATCCCAATTTACGGCAGCTTCTTTTTGGTAAGCTAACCCTGCTTGGTAAAACTGCAAGAAAATCCACTGTGTCCATTTGTAATAGTCTGGTGAACAGGTGGCAATTTCACAATCCCAATCAATTGATAAACCCAGACGTTGCAATTGTTGCCGCATCTGGTCAATATTTTGATAAGTCCACTTTGAAGGGGGAACACCCCGATCAATTGCGGCGTTTTCTGCGGGCAAACCAAAGGCATCCCAACCCATCGGATGTAATACCCGATACCCTTGCATTCGCTTGAGGCGGGCAATCACATCAGTAATCGTATAATTACGGACGTGACCCATGTGCAGGCTGCCCGATGGATAGGGGAACATGGACAGAGCGTAGTATTTTGGCTTATTGGTGTCTGGGGAAATTTTATCTAAGCCAAGTTCATTCCATGTCTTTTGCCATTTTTCCTCAATGCTGGTTGGGTTATATCGGGAATCCACAAAAACTCTCCTACTGGACTTTAACCATAGTCTGCCTCCATATTTTAGATGATGGTAAGCAGACGAACAGGTTGGTTGAAATAAGCAATGATTGAATTAAAGGAAAAATCTTCTGATTTGCTACGGGTATTTGTTTATGGCACCCTCAAACCAGGAGAAGCTAATTATAGTATTTACTGCGATCGCAAAGTGGTAAATGCGACTAAAGCTTATGCACTAGGCAAACTGTTTGCTCTACCCCAAGGCTACCCAGCCATGACATCGGGGGATAATTATGTCTACGGGTATTTACTCGAATTTAATTGTCCAGATGTTCTAGTTGAACTAGATGAACTGGAAGATTACCACCCCACTAGACCTGCTTCGGAAAATTTATATAATCGCCAACAAATAGAAATATACAATTTACAAGGATTTTCCCTTGGTCGGGTTTGGGTTTATTTGATGACACCAGAAATGGTTGAAAAATTGGGAGGTGTTTACCAAGCTGATGGCTGGTGGACTAGTTAATAAATTACGTTTAATGTGAATTGAAGAAGCAGTACAAGGTTTTTTGGCAATTGTCCAAAGTTTGATTTTGATTGACGTAGACGCCCCAAAGACGTCTACGATTACAAAAACATAATTGTTGCCATAGTTGTAATTCACATTAGGCGTAAATTATAATTTTTTTTTATAATTCATCATTTATAATTCATAATTCTTAATGATATTCGTTCTCTATACTTAAGGGTTGTAACTGCTTATCCAGGTTAACTGGCTCTTGTGGAGTAGTTTCTGCTGCTTTCGGAATTGGCAGGATAGGACTGTTAATAGAAACAATTAATGGTGCAGCAGCAATATTTTCTGGCTTTGCTAGCTGCGCCTGTTCTGTTGCAGGTCTTTTTGCCAGTTGGGGGGTTAACTTACCACCTGGTAATAACCCAGATACTGCACCAATTAGAGTCGCAGCGATCGCTGTACCTCCGCAGATCAAGGCTAAACGCGCACGGCGACGATGTAAACGAGATATGACTCGTTCAACAGTTTCTTCTACTGGCTGTGACTGTGGTACGGGCATAGTTCGTAAGCCCTGGCGCAACTTCAAAAGTCGCGCATATAAACACTTCACTGCCTGATCGTTTGCCAGCAGTTCTTCTACTTGCCTACGTTCGGCAGCTGTCACTTCTCCATCAAGATAAGCACTCAATAGCTCGAAGCGATCGCGCTTCACCATATCTATAGCACCCGTTGATTCATTGGTATGCTCTGCCTCCCCATTTGGCAAATCGATATTTAATTGCAAGTGGGAATGGTCATTTAAATGAGAATCAGTAGTCATCTTAACATTATTACCAATTCATGCACGGGTAAACATAGCGAACTTGGCCCCAGCTGATCATTATTTCTCCTGTTTTTCTTGATGGCAGAAGCAGTTTCCATAAATCTTAATAAAACTTAATGAAATATAAAAATCTGCCATTAATCTAAAGGTAGAACTTTAAACTAGGAACCAAGATAAGGCTGTAACTGCGATTGCAACCTGGCTCTAGCCCTGGCTATTCTCGATTTGACTGTTCCTAAGGAAACTCCTGTAATTTCGGCAATTTCTTCGTATGCCATACCCTCAATTTCCCTCAGAACTATCGTCGTGCGGAACACCTCAGGCAGATCCGCGATCGCATCTCGCAATTGCTCATAAAACTCCCTAGTTGTGAGTTCTTCCTCAGGTCCAGGAGTATCTCCTGCGATTTCCCAATCCATTTCGCCGTCGTCCACCGAACGGGGAGCATCCAGCGAGACAGGACTGACAACTCGCTTGCGTTTGCGTAACTCGTCGTAGAACAAGTTAGTAGCAATGCGGCTTAACCAACCCCGAAATTTAGATGGTTCTTGCAATCGGTGAATATTGCGATAGACCCGAATCCAAACCTCTTGAGCGAGATCCGCTCTGTCAGACCAATCAGGGGCCAAATGATACAATACCCTATCGACTTGGGATTGATAACGACGCAGCAGTTCTGCAAATGCAGCACGATCTGGGCGCAGTCCAGTCTGACAGCGTAAAATTAAATCGTGGTTAGAAAGTTTGTCAACTTGCACTGATGCTTCCGGGAGTCTCGCATCAACAGTTGACCAGGATACAGTAATCGATTCGCTCATAGATCGTACTGGCTGTAAATCATCCCTATCTATTAGACCTACTGATCTGCTGGAAGTTCCTAGTATGAGTGACGGATTTATGACTGGAACACAGGATACCTTTGCAGATACATCTTTGTCAGACACAGTGACGCTACGTATCTTTGTGACAGCAATCATCACTGAATACCTACTATTGCCAAAAAAAATTTTTTATGATAGACGAAATCAGGTATCGGGGAAAAGGAGGACAAGGGAGACAACTAATTCAGTTATCAAATTAAACTGATAACAGTTAACTGTTAACTTAATTCATACCCATTACCCATTACCCATTACCTGTTACTTTTGTGGCAACCTCACCAAAATAACAGGTGCTGATTCTTTTAACTGCCGCAAATTAGCACCACTGTTAGATTCTTCTGGTAGATGAACTTGCAGAAATAAATTGAGGGAAAACGTAATCGTTATTGCTAACAATAGTTTTTCTAACATAATCTTTACTCCCAACCACACTATGAACACCACTTAATTAAAATGATTGCCTGCTGTGCCTATTTGGTTCCAGGGAGTATCTCTAGAATTCTCACCCGGATTTTTTGCAAAATTACGCAATGGCAATATCTGTATAGCCCTAGTTTGCCCATGAGTATGAACAAATTCATAATGGAACTGCTAAATGTTTGTAAATTTTTGGTAATTGATTTACAAGAGAATCTGAAAAGTTTTTCAGTAATTAACTAACTGCAAATACATTAGGACTTACGCATGAAAACCAAAAATCAATGGTATGGGCAAGGAGTTCAAGCAAGGTGTCAATAACCTTTATATCCCTATACCCCTACACCCCTACACCATTACACCCTCCCACGAACGTTGCACTCTTGTTATGTAAGTCCTCCTGTAAATACCCAGCACAATCGCTTCTATTAAAGCTAAAGTAAGTAAGAAAACTTGTGATCTGATGGCTCAGTCAACGGGGAATTTTGGAGAAAATAAACGATGGCGACGGTAAGAAATGAATCTGTAACGCGTATGGCGATGTTACTTTGTTTTGGCACAGGCTTCTTATCTCTCGCTGTCCATTGGCATGTTTCTGATTTGATGGAACCTCCCACAAATCAAGACGCTAGTGGAGTTTATGTAGCAACAGCAGCAGATACAGCTACAAAGCCAAAAAGTTCCATCCTCAGTGAAACACACAAAGCTAATGTCTCTCGCCCGATTCAGTCCCTGTTGGCTAAGGTTTCGACGCCACAAAAACCTTCTACTGTTTTGGCATCTGCCAATCAGACACATGTAATAGTTGATTTAAGCGATCGCCGCGTTTATGTTTATCGTCAAGATCAAGTCATCGCCAGTTATCCTACTGGCATAGGTAAAAAAGGCTGGGAAACACCCACAGGTACTTTTGAAATTCACAACATGCGGCGCAACCCTGTTTGGCGTCACCCGATTACAGGCAAGGTATTTCCAGCAGGTGTAGATAGCCCTCTGGGAGATAGATGGATAGGTTTTTGGTCAGATGGCCACAATAAAATTGGCTTTCACGGTACACCAGATGACAGCTTAGTCGGTAGTGCTGTTTCCCACGGTTGCTTACGTATGCGTACTCCCGATGTGCGTATGTTGTACCAACAGGTACGCGTCGGCACAAAAGTGGAAGTTCGTCAATAGTTATGTGTTGGTTGTTGTTTTTTGGTTGTTGGTTGTTGGTTTTTCCAAGCAACCACGAACTATTAAGCAGCAACTATTTTAAGATTGTGACTTCTGCTCAAAATTGGGTGCGTAGGCTTGCAGTAAAGTACTGACTTGGCGCAGAACTTCATTACCAGTGTTTTTACCCAATACTTGCCGTTCTGGAAAGAAATTCGGCCTATCCAGGTAACGGCTGATCGCTTCACTGACTTGTTGGGCAATTAATTCTTGTAGTTCCGTCTTGGCGTGTTGGCGCTGATAGCTAGCACCTTCTTCGGTAGTTGCGTATAGAGGGGGTAGTCGATTGAGGGCGTAAGCAGCAATATCTCCAACATCCAAGGAAGTTTCGCTAGTAGCTTCGATTTCTGCTACGCGGGCGATCGCTTCTGTCAGTACCAACTCTTCCATAACATTAATAAACTGTTTGCGTGGTACCGCTATCACCTCACCAGTCAACAGCGCCCCCATCAGTCGATCGAGTGCCATGTACTCTTCGATCGAGAGTTCGTTGGCATTGTCACAGATTCGCCCGACTTCTGCTTCCATTGCTGGTGTCAAATAACCATCCTGGAGAGACTGTTGCACAATTTTTTCTATACTCATAATGCTCATATTCTATAAGCCACCCACAAGCAAGGAGGAACGGTACCAATCCAGTTTATTTTGCCCAGATTGGGCAAAGAATACACAATAATTTACTATTTAAATTCTTGATATCGCCAAGGTGTTGGATCAACAGATTGACCGTTGACATATAATCCCCAGTGCAAGTGAGGCCCAGTAGAAGCACCTGTAGAACCGACTGCGCCAATAAGTTGACCGGGTTTAACCATATCGCCTTCTTTGACATTAATGCGACTCAGATGCATAAAAATACTTGTTACTCCTTGACCGTGGTCAATGCCAACAACGTTACCATGAACCCGAAAACCTTCGGATACCCTTCCTACTAAAGCAACTTTTCCTGCCGCCGGAGCTACTACAGGTGAACCCGTAGGGCCAGCGTAGTCAACACCGCGATGGTAGTAATCCTTAGCAAATTTACCATTATAGTAACGACGTACACCATAGATAGTAGAGATTGGCCCCCCATTTGGTTTGATAAAAATGCCACTCCAGTATTTTTGGGGTGTTTGTAGAGCTTTCAATTCTGATACACGCTTGAGTTCGTATTCTGTAGCTTTTACTCCTGCTTTACCTGGGGGTAAATTAATTCGCTGTACAGGGAACTTCCGTGAGTTCACCTGCACCAACAAGTTCCGTAACTGACCATTTCCGGTGACTCGAATTATTCTTTTTCCAGCCTTTTGCAACGGTGTGGTGGGAATAAAAGCCCGATACTGATTAGGAGCAACTTCAAACGCTGGGTAAGTTTGATCAGAAGCAGTGACTGTTGGACTCGCACCAGCGACCGGATTATCTACACTAATGAAAACCGATAATGTATCCCCCAGTTTCGGATTAGCTGGAGTCATCCTTACCTGTAGAGCTTCTGCGGGTATTGCTAAGGCGACAGGTAAAGCGGCTAAGATTCCGGCTACCATTCTGGTGGTCAGACGGTCAACTTGTAAATTAGACACAGCTGCTGAAACTAACTTTTGAGCGCGATCTACGGTAATCATAGAGATACAAAAAATCCTATCTGCTGATGAACAACAGACTATCTTACAGGCTGTAGTGTTTCTACCTGTCCAAGGGAATTTTATGAGACAACACTTTTTAGTGTAATATTTGTGACTTGTCAAGTGCTAGCCCTGCACTAACATGAATTTTGCTGGGTGGTTTGAAATTAAGCCAAAACTGCTTTGTATATGGGGAATCGGTTTGACAAACTCTACGTAAATTTTTATTAATTCTTTTTAAGAAAATACAGATTAGTCAAAAATACGAAAATTGCTTTCGTGCATTCTTGGAACGTCGCAAATGTAAAATCTTCAAGCAAGAGCATATTCGCAAAGCTTGGCAGAGGCTACATCAGCAAAACTGGTTAACGGTATCCGCCTTAGATAGCATGAAAAAAAAGTGCCTGATGTAGAGCCAGAAGATATACATAAATTGCTCGTAGGGAACTGCATAAAACCCATTTCCAAGCTGTTATTTCATTTACTGCGAATTCCCCACACCCATATCAAACTTTTGTATGCTGATTGTAAATAGGTCTTAATAGTTCTTTGAAAAACTTGTGCAAGAAGATTTCAGATTAATTGTTGATTTAGTGTCAGTTCTCGCTGTCGCCGCCTGCGGTGGACTTTTGGCGGCGCTTTTAAGACAACCTGTTCTACTGGGGTATCTGATTGGGGGGATTGTTATCGGTCCAACGGGACTGGGACTAATAAAAGAATTAATTCAAGTAGAGACTCTGGCACAGTTTGGCGTTGCCTTTCTATTATTTGCCTTGGGGGTTGAGTTTTCCTTTGCGGAACTCAAAAAAGTCAAAGCGATCGCCCTCGGTGGCGGTGGATTACAAATCACCCTGACAATCGCAGTCACCGTTATAGTGTGTGGTTTGACAGGGTTTTGGGGAACTTTACCAGCTAAGGGCGTGTTTTTGGGAGCAATTCTATCTTTGTCTTCCACAGCAGTTGTCCTCAAATGCTTGATGGAACGCAACGAAACGGAAACGCCCCACGGACAGGTAATGCTGGGAATTCTGGTGGTGCAGGATTTGGCGTTGGGACTGATGTTGGCAGTTTTGCCAGCTTTGCATCAACCAGGGGAATCGATTGTGATGGCGGTGTTGACAGCCCTGGTGCGGATTGGCTTGTTTGCAGGGGGTGCTGTGATCGCTGGAAAGTGGATTATCCCGCCTTTGTTGCGGATGTTAGCCCGCACAGAAAGCCGAGAGTTATTTTTATTAGGAGTAGTGGCGTTGTGTTTGGGTATTGCCCTGTTGACAGAATATTTAGGGCTGTCGATTGAAATGGGAGCATTTGTCGCGGGTTTGATGATCTCGGAAGTAGAGTATGCTGATCAAACCCTGACTTATGTGGAACCACTCCGAGATATTTTTGCGAGTTTATTCTTTGCCTCGATTGGGATGTTAATCGATCCAGTGTTTTTATGGAAGAACCTGGAATTGATTTTGGGGCTAGTGGCGCTCGCATTTATTGGTAAATTTTTGATTATCACACCACTAGTCAAACTGTTCCGCTACCCTCTGAAAACGGCGTTAATTGCAGGTTTCGGACTGGCGCAGATTGGGGAATTTTCCTTTGTTTTGGCTAGTGAAGGACAGGCGCTAGGACTGGTTTCTCGGCAGATATATTTACTGATTTTGGGAACAACGGCGGTAACATTGGTACTGACTCCCTTTGTGTTGCGGTTAGTACCGATGATCTTTGATTGGTTGGAATCAATGCCTTGGCTAAAGCCCTATTTGAGTGGCGAGGGTAAGCCGTTAGAAGTCGCTGAGGAATTACCAATTAAAGACCATATCGTGGTTTGTGGTTATGGGCGAGTCGGCAAAAATTTGGTGAAATTGTTACAGCAACACGATTTACCTGTAGTGGTAATTGACCAATCCGAACGTAGAATTCAAGAGTTACGTGAGGCGGGAGTACCTTATGTGTATGGAAATTGTGTGAGTTTTTACGTTTTAGAAACTGCGATGGTTAGCCAAGCTAAAGGAATGGCGATCGCACTTCCTGATCCAATGAGTATTCGGCTTTGCCTGAAACGGGCTTTAGAATTATCTCCAGATTTAGATGTAGTCGTCCGTGCTACCAGCGATAAAAATATTGAAGTCCTTTACCAACTGGGTGCTAGGGAAGTTGTGCAACCAGAATTTGAAGCAAGTCTAGAAATGGCAACCTACATATTAAATGTAGTAGGATTCTCCAGTGTTGTAGTACAACGGGAAATGCAAGAAATCCGCAACCGTCATTATTTAGACTTGCGTCCAGAACAATCAGCATCCCAAGTTTCTCGTCATTTACGCCAGGCTACTCAAGACTTAAATAACCGTTGGTATGCTTTACCAGAAACTTCACCCCTGATCGGTATGACTTTAGAGGAAGCCGATATGCGCTACTTAACTGGGGTGAGTTTGATGGCTATTCGCCGCGCCAATGGGGAAGAAATAGATTATCCCGATGCTAGTACTAAGTTGGAAAAAGGCGATCGCTTATTGGTAGTGGGTTCAGATGAGGAATTCGCTGCTTTAGAGGAATTTGCTGTTGGTAGGGCGGCTGTTCCTGGAGACAATAGTGCTTGTCAGTGGGTAATAGTCAATGCTGATTGTCCAGTGCTTGGTAAAACTTTGGCAGATTTGCATATCCGCGAAAAATATGGGGTGCAAGTACAATCAATGCGTCGCGATGGCAAATTTATTCGCTTTCCCAATGGCAAAATGGAATTACAAGCCCAAGATCAATTATTATTGTGCGGTAGTTTGACAAGTCTGAATCAAATAGAACAATTATTTGCACCAGCAGATTCCCAATCGTTATCTGTTCCTGTGGTGAAAGCTAGTGAGGCGGAAGGGTTGAAAGATTATTTGCCGATGGATAGTGTGATTGATTAAGCTTTTTATTCAGTTATCAGTTATCAGTTAGCTGTATAAGTCAAATAATTACTCTCGAAAACTAAGTAAGGTTTGCTGGTATGAGTCGAGACGCTTTGGTTGTTGGCATTCATACCTATAGTTACGAGCGTCTTAATAATTTAACAGCACCGTACAGGATGTGGAAGCAATATCAAAACTTTTGTCAGAATATGGCGATTTTAATGTTAGTTAAACGGCTACCTGCGGTTAAATTTAAGCAAAATAATACGATTCGGGTTGGACAGAAGACAGGAGTAACTTTAACTCAGTTGGAAGAGGCGATCGCGTTTGGTTTGGGTTGGTTTGAAAGTGTGATTGCGTAGATGAACGAAGAACGAATTTATTAGGTTTGTTTGAAAGTGCGATCACTATTACCTTGAGATGAGTAATTGTAGTTATTTTGGAGATATGATCGCTCATATTCTCTTGCTTACTGAAGAGGTTGTTGTGCAGCTTTTCTGACATCATCCACACTTAAACCTAAAGCCTGTGCTACCTGTTCCACAGTCAGCCCAGCAGCTAACATTGGTGTTACAGCAATCAATTTTCCTCTACGTTCTCCTTCTTCTATTCCTTCCTGTTTTCCTTCTGCAAAAGCTTGCTGATATACTCGTGTTTGCTTCAATTCGCTTAATCCAAACATTTGTTGTATCTCCTCAATCTCCATACTGGGAAATTTATAAACCAATATCGTCTCTATTATTTGCAATAATTTTTGCTGTTGTGCTGAATCAACTTCCTGGCTGGTTCTAATAATTAACTCTTTGGCTGACTCGATTGCTTTATCTTCATTTTCGATCACTAATTTAATCGTAGCAATGCCAATGGGTAGGGATGTAGTTTCCCCTAACTCGTCCAAATAAATGCGTGTAACTCTCCCGGAAGCAAAAGACTCGCGGTAATGTATGGTTTTTGCTGTGTCGATGCTGCGAGATGGATAAATCACTACAGCAAACCAATCATTTTCAGGTTGGTTTTGGCGTAGGTATAAATGAACTTCTGTAAACAGCCGCGAGTAAATTCCTAAGTCTGGTTGAAACTGGACTTCTGCGAAATAAATTGGGCTTTCTTCTGTTTCCGGAAGAAATACACCATCGATTCGGAAAGCGGTTTGTTTGATTTCAACTGATGAGAATTCATACCCTGTGGCAGTTTCGGGAGAATTGCCAATTAGTTCAAAGAAGATCTCAGGTAATTCTTGAAATAGGCGATAAAATATACTGTCTGTTTTCACTAATCGGAGTATTTCAACGCAGAGTTATGATGATTTTTTAAATTACTACACTTTTACAGCCCATCTGCAACTGAAGGTTCTGGAAGCGCGATTGCAATTAGATACCATAAATAGTAATACAAAAGCTCCAATTTGGACAGGTATAGATAGGGCAATGGTGCGACTAAAACTTTGGCAATGGCTTGTTTTGGCAACTCCCATCGCAACCATCATCACTTTCTTACTGGTATCGGCGGGGTTGCAAATTCACGAGTGGGGGCTGAATTGGATTTGGGGTGTGTTTATCCTGGTGTTTGTGGGCTGGCGTTGGCTGCTAGTACAATGGACTCGCCCTGCGATCGCCCAAGTAGAATCTGTGATGGCAGAGGTGACAAAAGAACTAGAGTCTGCCACGGGTGATACAATCCCTTTAGAAAAAACTGATGCCACTAATCGAGCTGAAGCAGCACTCCAAGAAATTCTGCTAGCATCACAAAGTGATCCCCCGATTTGGGAAGACTGGCAAAATTTTTGGCAGCGTTGTCAAGCTGTTGTTGTTGCCATTGCCAATATTTACCACCCGGAAGTTAAGTATCCTCTGCTAAATATCTACGTTCCCCAAGCTTATGCTTTGATCCGAGGTACGGTAGATGAGATGGATCAGTGGATGCAAAAGTTATCTCCGGCTCTGAATCAAGTTACTGTTGGGCAAGCATTCCAGGCTTATGAAATGTACCAGAAGTTGGAACCTTCTGCAAGGAAACTATTACGCGCTTGGAACTTGGCGCAGTGGCTATTGAATCCAGTTGCAGCAATAGCAAACCGAGCTAGTCAAAGTTACAGTAACCAAGCAAATCAGCAACTACTGGTAAATTTAAGCCAGCTACTGAGGGAAGCAGCACTGAGGAATTTGTGTCAGCAGGCGATCGCTCTCTATAGTGGTAAATTACCTGTTGTCGAATCTGCTGTTATTCCCCCGCCTGCCGCTCCAACCAAAACCCAAACCCTACGAGAAATCCTCGCGCAAGCCGAACCCGTCGAAGTCGTCGAGCAAAAACCCGTAAATATTTTATTAGTAGGACGAACTGGAGCCGGGAAAAGTAGCTTGATTAATACCCTATTTCAGGCAGATTTAGCTGAGGTTGATGTATTACCTAGCACTGATAAAATTCAGAATTATCACTGGCAAGCACCAGAAGGCGCAACCTTAAACCTTTGGGATACACCCGGTTACGAACAAGTTAACCGTAACGATTTACGGACACTTGTGCTAGATTATGCTAGTAATGCAGACTTGCTGCTACTCGTCACCCCAGCCCTTGATCCGGCTCTGCAAATGGATGTGGACTTTCTGCGAGACATGAAAGAGGAAGTAGCAGACTTGCCTGCTATTGCCATTGTCACCCAAGTTGATCGCCTGCGTCCGATTCGTGAATGGCAGCCTCCCTATGATTGGCAATGGGGAGAACGGCCGAAAGAAGTGGCGATTCGGGAAGCAACACAGTACCGCGCTCAACAGTTGGGTGATTTTTGTAACCGAGTTTTACCTGTTGTCACAGGAGACACCAAGACAGGTCGCAGCGCTTGGGGAATAGATGCCTTATCTTTAGTATTAATTGATGCGATCGCACCTGCTAAGCAATTGCGTCTAGCTCGTTTTTTGCGTAACCTAGAAGCCCGGACTGTTGCTGCTGCTAAAATCATCGACCACTACACCTTCCAGATGGCAACAACTCAAGGGCTGACTGCATTACTCAAAAGTCCAATTCTCAAATTTATTTCTACCCTTTCAACTGGATCCCCCACTTTAGCAAATCTACTCGCCGAGAAAATCCCAGCAGAACAGTTACCAATTGTGATTGGCAAACTCCAGATGGCTTATGATTTATTTTTACTATTGAGTACTGATAAAACACTGAAGTTTGATTTATTGGCTCTTTGGCCGTTACTATTAGAAAACTCTGGTTCGCCTGATCAAAATGCTAGGGCATTTGGTCACGCCTTACTAGAGTACTGGACTCAAAATTTGACTGTAGAACAATTACGCGAGCGGTTTGTATATTATTTAGGACTTTCAAGTAGTGCATTGAAGTAATTTTATTTACATTAAATCTACACAAAGAACAAAATGTAGTGTTAGTCTGAGGTATTAAAATCTACACACCTTTAGCCTTCTGTGTAAACCTCAATCCTATGTCTAAGTTGATCTGTGCAACCCTAATAGCAACGGCTCTACTTTTACCTTCGGCTAGTGATCATAGCCCTGCGATCGCTGGTACTTGTGCTTCCAAGTGTGGCAAAAGTCCGATTCAATTTTCACCTGGTCAGCGCATTCAAGTTAATGTAGTCAATCGCACTCCAAGAGTGTTAATTATACAGAAACCCTCTAGTACTAATCCGATTCCTCTACAACCAGGACAGGAACTACAAATAAACCAAGGAGATGGAACAGAGCCAAATATATCTCTCCTATTTTGGGATGACACTGGTTTACCATTAAAAGCAAATATTGCAAAACTCAACTTTGCAACCCTGGGAGTAGAACTGCGTCCTAATTGGTTTGCTCCTGGCGATCGCGCAATTTATATTCTTGATGATGGGCGCATCGAGGTGTTATGAAAAATGCTTGATTTATGATTGTTGGCCTCGAACTTCATGCCATTATTGATAATTGGTATGCTCACGCCCAGTTCTAAATTGTGCTAGACCAATTCCCAACTACAGCAAAAAAAACCCTTCGACGTTTGCCTAATCAACGTTGGCAAATTTACCCGCAGAAAATAGAATTAGCCCACAATCTGTCAAAGGCAACTAATTTACCATCTTTGCTCAATCAGCTACTAATTAATCGTGGTATTGAAACCCCGGAACAAGCACAAGCTTTTTTAAATCCTGAGTCCATAAATCTGCCTTCACCTTTGCAAGAATTTCCAGATTTAGCAGTTAGTTTAGAGTTGTTACAATCTTGCATTACCTGTAAAGAAAAAATTGCCATCTGTGGAGATTACGATGCAGATGGTATGACTAGCACCGCTTTACTATTACGTTGTTTACGCTGGTTAGGCGCAGAGGTAAACTATGCCATTCCCAGTCGGATGCATGAAGGCTATGGCATCAATAAACGAATTGTAGAAGAATTCCAAAGCGAAGGTGTAAAATTGATCTTGACTGTTGATAATGGTATCTCTGCGTTTGAACCCATTGCCAGAGCTAGAGAACTGGGTCTACAAGTAATTGTTACCGATCACCATGATATTCCTCAACAATTACCCCCAGCCAACGCCATTCTCAACCCGAAATTATTACCAGAATCTTCTATTTATCGCGGTGTTGCTGGTGTCGGTGTTGCTTACATTTTGGCAGTTTCTTTAGCTCAACAGCTAGGGCAAACTAACAGTGGCATTATTAAACCAATGCTGGAACTGTTTACACTGGGAACTATTGCTGATTTAGCTCCCTTAACTGGAGTAAATCGTCGCTGGGTAAAACGTGGTTTGCTGCAATTACCCAAATCGCAACTAGCAGGAGTACAGGCATTAATTCAGGTGTCGGGGATCGGGGATCGAGGACAAGGGGGACAAGGAAAAATTTCTCCCCATCACCCCATCACCCCACTGCCCTTGGGGGAGTGGGGGCCCCGAGTTCCCCACCTCCCCAATCCAAAATCGTTAAAGCCTGAAGACATTGGTTTTAGACTTGGACCACGTATTAATGCTATTGGTAGAATCGGTGATCCCCAAATTGTAATTGAGTTACTAACTACAGATGATATGGGGATTGCTTTAGAACGAGCGATGCAGTGTGAGCAAATTAACCAGCATCGCCAACAGATGTGTGAACAAATTGAACAAGAAGCGATCGCATTAGTTGAAACCGAATATATCACATCTCTACAGGAAGACCGGGTTTTAGTTGTGGTGCAACCCAACTGGCATCATGGAGTTATAGGTATTGTCGCCTCCCGCTTGGTAGAACGCTATGGTGTCCCCGTGTTCATTGGTACTTATGAGGATGACAAGCAGATTCGCGGTTCTGCACGCGGGATACCAGAATTCCATGTTTTTGCAGCTTTAGAATATTGCCAACACCTACTGGGGAAATTTGGGGGACACAAAGCCGCAGGCGGATTTTCTTTGCCCGCAGAAAATTTAGCAGCATTGCGATCGCGTTTGGTAGAATTCGCTAACCAATGTCTAGAAATTCAGCACCTGAAACCACTATTAAAAATAGATGCTGAAGCTAACCTCAACCAAATTAATCAAGAACTCTATCAACAACTCCACGCTTTAGAACCCTGCGGAATCGACAACCCCGATCCAATCTTCTGGACAGCTAATGTCCAAGTCATAGAACAGCAAACCGTCGGGAAAGGTCATATTAAACTAACAGTTGCTCAAACAATTGACCAACAACAATTTAAAATTAAAGCGATCGCTTGGCGGTGGCGTGACTATTTTCCCCTACCGCAACGAATAGATATTGCCTATAAACTGCGAGAAAATAATTTTGATGGCAACACCACCATTGAATTAGAACTAGTCGGTGCTAGACTCACTAGTCAGTCGTACTCACCGTTTACTTTTTTCCCTGCTGCATCAAAAGCTGCTTTTGAGTACAATCAGCGTCAATATACCTGTGGTATCTATCAAAATGGTTGTTTACCTGAATTAAGAATTAGAAATCCCGATGGCAAGGTTTTAGCTATTGGACAAGGACAAACGGTCGGTTTGCTGGGTAATAATCGCCAAGACGCCAAAGAAGTTGATATCTCGCAATCACAGTATGACGGTATTATTCAAGCAGCACTCAGGGCTTTGGGAAGTTGCAAATAAAGGGGAGGTGGGGTGATGGGGTGATGGGAAGTGGGGGAGTAAGTAGTTTCAAGAATAAGCAACAACCAACAACCAACACAATAAAAAGCAAAGCCCGCGTTAAGCGGGCCAGAGCAAAGGAGATTAAAATTAATTGTGTTTTATATTAGAGGTCGCCACCACGAAAAGCAAGTACAAAAATTACTGCTGGGCCAGCTAACATAATCAACGCTACGAACAATAGCTGAAAAATTACTTCCCAATTGATGTTGGCTACAGCCTCAAACATTATTCCCTCCCAGTAACCCTAAAAGAATGTATTACTCTGATTGTTAAACTCGGAATTAATCATATCCGGGGATCAGCTGTTAAATTTAATTTACTTAACAAAATTATAAGAAAGCACATAAAAAACTAAAATTAGGACTGGTAGGGGCGAAGCATTTGTACTAAGATATTTAATTTTCAATCAATAAATTATACAAATGCTACCCTCCGGGAAATCGCGCAAGGTACAGGGTTTAGTAGTAAAGAATCAAGACTGTATGGGTCATGGCGATGGCTAGCTGTACACTTTTACTAACCACTATACGGGCGCACAGCTGTGCTGCCCTACCGACAGTCGATAAAAGGTATAAAAAATGGCAATTTGGCAATGTGTAAAGCAATGTGGAGCCTGCTGTCATCTCGATCCTCAGTACCGTCCAAACTTGCATGAATATTTAACTCCAGAAGAGCTAGAACTTTATTTGAGTATGGTAGGTGATGGAGGATGGTGTATTAACTATGACTATGACAGCCGTGAATGTCGGATTTACCCTGATCGCCCACGTTTTTGTCGGGTAGAACCAGATGTATTTAAAGATATGTATAGCATCGACTCAGAAGATTTAAACGATTTTGCCATTGAATGTTGCCAACAACAAATAGAAGGTGTTTATGGCGATCGCAGTCTCGAAATGCTACGTTTCAATCAAACTGTTGGGTACATAGCCAAGTTAGACTAGGCAGTTTTGTTTAGAACATACTCTCAATCTAGAATTTAAAATCTAAAATCCAAAATTGGAAAAACTGCAATGGAGCGATTGTTGAATGAGCGATTACAAGGAATTAACTTGTATTTAATAGGTATGATGGGTGCTGGTAAAAGCACACTAGGGCGAATGCTAGCTTATGAACTCGGATACGGATTTGTAGATACTGATAATCTGCTAGAAAAAGCAGCAGGAAAAACAATCAATCAACTATTTACTGAAGAAGGAGAAGCAGCATTTCGCCAGTTGGAAAGTGAAGTGTTAGCACAAGTTTGTGCTTTTACAAAGCTAGTCATCGCCACAGGTGGGGGAATAGTACTACGGCGAGACAACTGGAGTTACCTGCATCACGGTATCATTATTTGGCTAGATGTAGCAGTGGAAATACTGTATAATCGTCTATCAGAAGATACCACAAGACCATTACTGCAAGATACAGATCCTCAAGGAAAACTGCGATCGCTCCTTGAACAAAGGCAAGCACTTTATAATCAAGCTGATTTAAGAATTACCATCACACAAGAGGAAACATCAGAACAAACAATTACACGAATCATAGACGCTATTCCTAGCGTCCTCAAGAATTAGTTAATTGTAGTTTGTTTGTAGTTAGTGGTTAGTGGTTGGTGGTTAGTGGTTGGTGGTTAGTGCTTAGTAGTTAGAACCTCCCCACTGCCCCTAATCCCTACCAGGGGCCGGTGAGTTCCCCATCTCCCCACACTTAAGAAGATAACAACAAGAAAGCAGAGTCCCCTGCATTTGCTGTCTTAACAACCAACAATTAACAGCATCATAGCGACACAAAATCTCTCAGAATCAACCACAATGGTATGCAGTGGTTGAGAACTGGAGTTGATTTGCAGTGCTTATCGTTATTGACAATTACGACAGCTTTACCTATAACTTAGTGCAGTATTTGGGAGAACTGGCAGTAGAATTCCCTGTAGCGGCAGAGATCAAAGTTTTTCGTAACGATAAGATTACCCTAGATGAGGTTAAAGCTTTAAAGCCAGATGGTGTGGTAATTTCTCCCGGACCTGGTCGACCGGATGGTGCGGGTATTTCTCTGGATTTAATAGAGAAACTTGGACCTGAATTACCAATTTTAGGGGTTTGTTTGGGTCATCAAAGTATTGGTCAAGTGTTCGGTGGTAGGATTGTTTCGGCACCAGAGCTGATGCACGGCAAAACTTCCCAAGTCTCTCATGCAGGGATTGGTGTTTTCCAAGGATTAGAAAACCCAATTACTGCTACCCGGTATCATAGTTTGGTAATCGATCGCGACACTTGTCCAGATGTGTTAGAAATCACGGCTTGGGTGGAAGATGGCACAATTATGGGGGTACGACACAGGAACTATCCCCACATAGAAGGCGTCCAATTTCATCCAGAGAGTGTTCTGACATCTTCAGGCAAGCAGTTACTGCGAAACTTTCTTTGTAAATTACAGACGAAAACAAGAGAGTAATTAATGAAACGACGACAATTAATGGGCTATGCTGGGGCGGGGTTGGTAACAACTTTGGTTACTAGCTTGGGTTCTCACTTTCAAGCTAACGCCCAATCTAGCGGTTCATTATCAGTTCAGTGGTTGGGTCATACTTGCTTTCTGTTTACAGGCGGCGGTACGAAAATTCTTGTCAACCCATTTCGCACAATTGGTTGTACCGCCAAGTACCGTCCACCGAAAGTAGCAGCAGATTTGGTACTAATTAGTAGTCAATTGTTGGATGAAGGTGCGGTCGAAGACTTACCAGGAAATCCTAAGTTAATCTACGAACCTGGAGTTTACGAGTTCCAAGGCATTAAATTTGAAGGAATTGCTATTCCCCATGATCGTAAAGGTGGCAAGCAGTTCGGTACAAATGTCGCTTGGCAATGGCAACAAGCAGGAATTAAGATCCTTCACTTAGGGGGAGCAGCTGCACCTATTACCATTGAACAAAAAATCCTGATTGGTCGTCCTGATGTGGCGTTAGTTCCCGTAGGTGGTGGTGCTAAAGCTTATAATGCTGAAGAAGCGAAGCAAGCAATTCAAACTATTAATCCTAAGCTAATTATTCCTACTCATTACCGTACCCAAGCCGCAGATGAAGCTACCTGCGATATTTCTCCTTTGGAGAATTTTTTAACGGTGATGAGTGGAATGACTGTACGTCGCAGCAACAGCGACACAATTAGTCTTAGCCCTGGTAATTTACCGGAAAATGGAGTGATACAAGTTTTAAGTTACAAGTTTTAGAATCAGTTATCACTAGTTTAAAGTGATACCAACTCTTAAAAATAAAACTGCACGTAGTTTGTAGTGAGTACTTAAACTCACTACGAAGCCAAGAACATTTGTAGTCATTTTTTGGAGAAACGGTATTAATTAACCAAACACTTGTGGCCAAGTATTGATTAAGAAAAATACAACTGCTGCGATCGCTAATACTCCTTGAATTAAATTTCCCACCACCGTACCAACTATAATTCCTATACCAGCTTTGACTGCTAAGATAAAATCCCTGCGGTAGATAAACTCAGCAATTATTGCTCCTACTAGAGGACCAAAAAGTAATCCTAAGAGTGGCCCCCCTACAGGCAAAGTCGGTAATAATCCTAAAAACCCAGCAACTAAACCAATAATTGCACCTATTTGTCCCCATTTACTAGCGCCTGCTTGTTTTGCACCCACATAACCAGCCAATAAATCTACACCAATACTCAGAACTAAAACTATAGCTGTAACAATCAATGGTGCGCTGATAGCAGCAAAAGAACCTTTGACAAATCCCCAGATAATAATAGCTATTAATATTAAGCTAGCACCTGGCAAAGCAGGAACCACAGAACCAATAATACCTACTATCATTAAGGCGACTAGTAATAAATAGACGATCTGCATAAATTTTTGTTGGTAATTGGTAATTGGTAATGGGTTGATTATTAGTGGTTAGTGGTTGATAATAATTTCTCTACTCCCCCATCACCCCATTTCCTGACTGAGGGTGACAGCTAATTTATCAGCAATCCCAGCGATCCAGTTTTCATCTTGTTTAGTATAGCTGCGAGGAGCATTTGCTCCTAAAATCAACACGCCTTCTTTACCAATTGGTTGACAAATTACTCCTTGAGTATTCTCTGGTAAATAATCAAATTCAATTCTTCCTGGATAGACATTTAAGTTAACCAAATAAATAGGCTGTTGTTTTTCTTGCACCCGTTTTAAAATTGGCCCCGGTGTCACCTCTGATTTTGTGCCTAAAATTCCTCGCCGCAATAAAACTTTACCTTGATAGAAAACTACAAGCGATCGCGTCACTGTATTAGTTAACAATAGATGTGATGCCCATGCTAGTTCTGTTTTAATTGCCTGCGGCAAGTCTTGTGCAAGTACAAAACCTTCTTCTCCTATTAGTTCTACCGCATCAGGCGATCGCGGTTGTACTTGCTGCCAAATTAAACCCGTCAAAATCAGTACTGCACTCAAAATCACACCCAGGACATCTGCACGGGCTTGAGACTCTGTGATTTGTGGTGTCAGTAAACGGTTAATCAACAAAAGTACAGCGCCTAGCCCCCCGACAACAATGGGTAGACGCCGCAAAATACGATTCGGATCGGATTTAGCCATGCTTCTAAAATACTGAATGATGAATACTGAATGATAAATGCTATCTTTTACACTTTTTGTCTTCATAATTCATCATTCATCATTCATAATTTACTCCTCTCCCGGTTCTATAATCCGTTGAAAAAGATAACCAGTACCTCTCGCTGTCAGAATCAATTCGGGGTTACTAGGGTCATCTTCCAATTTTGCCCGCAAACGAGAAATATGTACATCTACTACACGGGTATCCACATGGCGTTCTGGTGTGTATCCCCATACTTCCTGCAAAATTTCCGAGCGGGAAAAAGCTTCGCCAGAGCGACTTACCAACAACTCTAACAAGCTAAATTCCATACCGGTTAAGCGAATACGCTCATCACCTTTATAGACTTGCCGCTTATTGGTATCTATTTTGATATTACCAACATGGATTACCCCAGAACTAGGTATCCCAGAAGTGCCGGTTTTATCTACCCGCCGCAGTACTGAACGAATCCGTGCTTCGAGTTCTTTCGGTGAAAAAGGCTTAACTACGTAATCATCAGCACCTAATTCCAGACCAGTGATGCGGTCAGCGACATCCCCCAAGGCTGTTAACATAATAATCGGGACATCTGATTCTTTACGTAATTCTTGACAGACACCGTAGCCATCTAGCTTGGGCATCATCACATCCAAAACTACCAAATCAGGGTCAGTTTTGCGGAAAGTATCCAAAGCTTCTTCGCCATCACCAGCTGTTACAACATCATAGCCAATCATTGAAAGCCGAGTTTCTAAAATTCGGCGGATGCTGGCTTCGTCATCTACAACTAGAATTTTTTCTTTATGACTTTCCAAGCTAATCAACGCTCCTTAACTAAAAATTTTCATGATTAATTTTTCATACCATAATATTAAGATATCATTCCAATTATTCCGTTGGAAAAAGCTGAAACTACTTCTATTATTGGATTTTTGTTTTTTTGAAGAATTAAGAAAAAATTAAGATTATTTAATAACATTAAAGAATGCCAAAGCCGAAAACTTATTATGTTTGTAACCAATGTGGTGCAGAATCGCCGCAATGGTTTGGTAAGTGTCCATCTTGCGGCACATACAATTCCTTAGAAGAACAAATTGCCATCCAGTCCTCAACAGATGTGCCAAGTCGGGGGGTGGGTAGTTGGCATTCTCAGCAAGGCGCAAGCAAATCTGCCAATAAGCCAGCCAAGCCAAGGTCTTCGTTGAGATTTGACCAAATTAGCGATCGCCAAGTCACACGCTGGCCTTCTGGTTATAGTGAACTAGATCGAGTCCTCGGCGGCGGTGTTGTTCCTGGTTCGATGGTATTAATTGGTGGCGATCCAGGTATCGGTAAATCTACGTTGTTGCTACAAGTATCAAATGAGCTAGCCCAGAGATACCGAATTCTCTATGTCTCCGGAGAAGAATCAGGACAACAAGTGAAATTAAGAGCTTCCCGGCTAGGTGTAACCAAACCACTCAACGTAGTTAGCAATGGTAACGGTAATGGAAATAGTAACACAAATAGTACTGAGGTAATAGAAGAAACATCAGAAGTAATACAAGTAGAAGGACAGGGTGCAGATTTATATGTATTACCGGAAACAGATTTAGAAGAGATACTTAAGGAAGTAGAATCTCTCAAACCGAATCTGACGGTAATTGACAGTATTCAAACAGTCTTCTTTCCTGCCCTCACCTCTGCACCGGGTTCTGTTGCCCAGGTACGGGAATGCACCGCAGCTTTGATGAAGGTGGCAAAGCATGAAGATATTACCATGTTGATTGTTGGACACGTCACCAAAGAAGGAGCGATCGCTGGACCGAAAGTTTTAGAACACCTCGTAGATACGGTGTTATATTTTGAAGGCGATCGCTTTGCTTCTCATCGGTTATTACGGACAGTAAAAAACCGCTTTGGTGCTACCCACGAAATCGGTATCTTTGAAATGGTGGAACACGGTTTGCGGGAAGTTTCCAACCCTAGTGAGTTATTTTTGGGGAACCGTGATGATCCAGGCCCCGGAACTGCGATTGTCGTGGCTTGTGAAGGTACGCGCCCGATTGTTGTGGAACTACAAGCTTTGGTAAGTCCCACTAGTTATGCTTCGCCCCGTCGTTCCACCACAGGCGTGGATTATAACCGCTTGGTACAGATTCTCGCTGTATTGGAAAAACGGGTAGGCGTTCCCATGTCGAAATTGGATTCCTACGTCGCTTCTGCTGGGGGGTTGAACGTTGAAGAACCAGCTGTAGACTTGGGGGTTGCGATCGCTGTTGTTGCTAGTTTCCGCGATCGTATTGTTGATCCTGGTACTGTATTAATTGGTGAAGTCGGGTTAGGTGGACAAGTGCGCCCTGTGTCACAAATGGAACTACGGTTAAAAGAAGCAGCGAAGTTAGGATTTAAAAGAGCGATCGTTCCCAAAGGACAAAAATTTCCCAGCTTGGACATTGAGATTTTGCCGGTTTCCAAGGTAATAGATGCAATTATCGCGGCGATACCACAAGCATCGTTGGAGGATGAAGATTTAGAACCGGATGAGGAGTGACCTCACAAGAACAGCTCCTCTCCTTACCCTATCGTGTATACACAAGTTGGATTTACCCCCCTTAATCCCCCCGAATATCGGGGGGAAACAAAAGATTCAGTTCCCTCCCCTTTACAAGGAGAGGGTTAGGGTGGGGTAAAACCAGGATTCACAAGCTGCTATTTCCGACTTGTATGTATACCGTAGCTTCTTACCAAAGAGAGGGATGTCTGATATTACTATTGATACTTTAAAATCAACTCCAAAGTTTTTTTGTATGACTCATTGTTTCCTTGCCGTTTAAACAGTTCAGCCGCTTTTTGTAAATCTTGAATTCCTCGGTTTTTATCTCCGGATTCAGCACGGATATTACCCCGATTTTTATAGGCATTTGCATTGTTGGGATTAATTTCAATCGCTTGGCTGAAATCCGCAATCGCTCCTTGTTTATCTCCGGAAAAGTATCGTGCTGCACCTCGGTTGTTGTAGGCAGTTGCATCTTGGGGATTAATTTTGAGGGCTTGGTTTAAATCCTCTAATCCTCCTTTGGTGTCTCCTAACTCAGCACGGATACCACCCCGGTTGATATAGGCTTCCCCGTGGTTGGGATTGATTTTTATGGCTTGAGTTAAATCTGCTAATGCTCCTTGTTTGTCTCCTAATTTATAGCGGGAAGCACCCCGACCAGCATACGCTTCGGCATCGTTGGGATTAATTGTGAGAACTTTGTCAAAGTCAGTGATCGCTTCTTTGTATTTCCCTTGTTGTAAACGGGTTTGACCTGCAATTTTATAAGCTTCGGGATCATTGGGATTAATCTTGAGGATGGCGTTAACATAATCAAGGTCAGAGGGAAATTCAATGGGCAAAAAAATCACAACGCTAGAAGACCTCTGCTTGATAGCTTGTTTGTAATCAGTAATTGCTCCTTGTTTATCTCCCAAGAGAGCGCGGATATCAGCTCTGAACCCGTATAAAAACCTATCTTTAGGGTTAATTTTCAGAGCTTGGTTTAAATCTTCTAATGCCCCTTTTTTATCTCCCAACTTAAAGCGAGCAAAACCTCGCAAACCGTAAGTATCATCAGCAGCAGCATTACGATTCAATTTCAGGAGTTGGTTGTAATCGGCAACAGCACCTTTCCAATCTCCGAAATTGTTCAAAGCATCGGCACGTAACTTATAGCCTAAAGGATCGTCAGGATTGATTGTGATGATTTGGGTATAATCAGCGATCGCTGCTTTGGCATGTTCTGAAGCCAAGGGAGTATTCCTGAACTCAGGAAGATTTGCTAGCAAGTAGTACTTACTACCGCGTGCTAAGTAGGCATTTACATAGTTGGGGTTGACTTTAATCGCTTGGGAGAAGTCAGCAATTTGCTCTTGGATGTCCTTGATCCACTGATTGCGACCTGGAGTTTTGCCTACATTCATGTACGGAACAGCAAGACCCTTGAGAATATAGGCTTCAGCATCTTTGGGGTTAATTTTAATAGCTTGGTTAATGTCGGCAATTGCCCCCTGTTCATCTCTAAAAGGAAAAATTCGGATGCTACTTCGGAGTTTATAGGCTTCAGCATAGTTGGGGTTGAGTTTAATTGCTTGATTGACATCAGCGATCGCTCCCTCATAATCCTGATTTTTCTGCTTTTCTCTGGCTCTGATAAAAAAGTCATCTGCTTTTGGTGTAGCAGCCACGACATTTGGCGGACGCACTCCTACATCTACACCCACAAATGAGAACTGTCGCAAATTTTTTGATCTGGTGTAATAATTTCGTACTTACTACTATCTTTCACCACATGATAAGCAGTTACGATGGTGTAAGTATTACCGGAATGCTTTATGAGAACTCCTGAACCAGAAACAATTGGATTTTGACTATCCACAATCCGTACAGTGATTTCTCTACCAATGTTTTCTACCTCTTGCGAAGACAGGGCGACTACAACTTGCGCCTGCACCAATACAATAGACACGCCTATCAATAGCGGTGGAAGTGTGTAGTAGTACTTCATCATCAGAGATTATATTTCTCTATTTTGTGGAAATATAAGAAGCTACAACTAAAATTTGCAGTATTCTGGAAATGTGTCTAGATATATCAATAAAAATACAATCTACAAATTAAAAAAGCATAAATATAGCTAAATACACTAACTTTAGGTAATAACTGTAGAAGATACTCAATGTGCAAGCATCAATTAGTTATGAATGCTGCTTTTTGCCTTCCCTACTTAAGATTTACTACAATCTCAAATCCAAAATTGATATGACTTCTCCTCGCCTCATTCCTCAATCTGATCCTCCCCTTCCTCCTTGGCAAACTCTACCAACAATGTATGATTTACCAAGTGACAACCCAGAGGAACCCGGTTTGCCAGACGATTTCCACTTTTTACAACCTTTGCTTTTATATTTAACTTTTCAACCAATTAACTGGAATCCAGAATTAGTTTACAGTGCGGCTGACCTCAATCTCTACTACGATGTTCAGCATCCTTTGTGGTACAAACGCCCAGATTGGTTTGGTGTGGTTGGAGTGCCAAAATTATATGATGAACGTGATTTACGTTTAAGTTATGTAACCTGGCAAGAGCGAGCAAATCCTTTTGTTGTCGTTGAATTGTTATCTCCAGGAACAGAAGAAGAAGATTTAGGGACAAAAAAAATAGAAATAGGTAAACCTCCGACAAAATGGGAAGTGTATGAAAGAATCTTGCGGGTTCCCTACTATATTGTTTTTAGCCGCTATACAAATGAAATTCGAGCATTTCAGTTAGTAGGTGGACATTATGAACCGATGAATTTCACGGAAGGACGCTTACAAATGCCAGAGTTGAGTTTAAGTTTAGGATTATGGCAAGGTTCATTTCGAGATATTGAAAGGTTGTGGTTAAGGTGGTTTACTTTAGAAGGAAAATTAATTCCTGCACCCACAGAAGAAGCTGCGGCTGCTACCGAACGAGCTATGATTGCTGAACAAGAAGCTGCTCAAGCAAAAAGAAAAGCAGAACAATTAGCAGAACGATTGCGCCAATTAGGTGTGAATCCTGATGAGATAGATTAAGTTAGTTGTTAGTAGGTGGAAAACAAAAACGTTAATTTCAAACAATATCTTTCCGCTTTTGTAACAACAGCGCCACAAGCAAATAAACCAACGTATGTACACCTAAAATTCCCCAATTTAAACCTAAATTCTTCCAAGTTGCATTGTACACATCAGACTTTTCAAAAATATCAGCTAGGGATGGCAAACCTGGCGTATTTTCTGGAACCATTGCATTCACATTTACTAAAATTCCATAAGCACCAATTGACCATCTGCTAATTGTTAACCAACCCAGTTTAGCTGCTAAGCCTGTCATTTCAAATAGTACCCCTGAGAGAATGATTTGGGGAATCATAATCAAAGGCAAAATACTATTTGCTTCGTTTTCTGTTTTCACTAAAGCAGATACCATTAAACTCAGACTGACACTCGCTAGCAGAGTTAAAAAGGTAGTAATTCCCAAGCCCAATAACCAAGGTAAGAGATTATATTCTGGGGATTTAAAACCGATTAATACAGCTGCAACAATTAACAGAGTTTGCAACAGCACTAAACCAGAACGAATAGCAACTTTAGAACCCAAGTAAGGAAATAAACCCAAGTTAATTAATCTTTCTCGCGCATAAATAGCTGCTTCTTTGACTATTTCTCGTACGGAACTGGAAAGCCCTACCCAAATTCCTATACAACTAAATATGAACAGTACTTTGAGCGCTAAAGGCCCTTGGGTGATTTCTAGCGGGTTGAGTTTTTTCAGGGGTGTTTCGTCTCGCAATATCCAAGCAGTTAAAGCGATCGCAATCGGTCCTGATACTAATGAGAAAATTATACTTGTGCGATCGCGCAGCACTAATTGCAGATATCGCTGACTCAACAACAGTAGTTGCTTGAGTGGAGATATCCCTGTGTGGATACTATCATCTGCTTTTGATGTGCTATCTTTACCAGACTTTAACTGTGATTTTACGTATTTATGACATTCTGGGGATCTTTCGTATTTTTGCGACCAATAATCAACTGTTGATGCAACGTCTTTGCCATTACCGCCTTGATCAAGTTTGATGTAAATATCGGAAAAATACTTTAAGTCTTCTGAAGGCATTTCAAAAAAGCCCAGTGCTTCCTTGGGAGGGCCAAAGTAACAGAGTTTGCCACCCCTACCCATGAAGACAATGCGATCGCACACTTCAATATTGGCTGTAGCATGGGTAACTAAAACTACTGTCCGTCCTTGATCTGCTAATTCTCGCAGCAGACGCATCATTTCTTTATCTAAACCAGGGTCAAGACCAGAAGTCGGTTCATCTAAGAAGAAGAGTTTCGGGTCGGCTAACAGTTCCACTCCAATACTGACGCGTTTGCGTTGTCCACCACTGAGGTTACGTATAAAATTTGTCCGTACGTGGGTTAGTTTAATTTGTTCTAAAGTAGTATCTACTACTTGCTGGACATTTGTGTCGGGTGGAAGCCTCAGTTTGCAGGCATAGCCGAGTACTTCCTCTACCCGGAGGTCGGGGTGTACAATATCATCTTGGGGAACATAACCTAGTTGTGAACGATACATCGGCCAATTTTGTCGCAAGTTGTCACCATTGAGATAGACTGTACCGGAAGAAACTGGTTCAATTCCCAAGAGAGATTTCATCAAGGTGGACTTACCAGCACCGCTACCACCTACTAACGCGACTAATTGTCCTGGTTCAATCACCAAAGACACATCGTTGAGAATTATTTTTTCCCGTCCCTCTTTGTCTTTGACCTTACGCTGCAAGCGGTTGACATCAAGGCGGATTTGACTACCACTATCTAATAATTCCAGGGAATCCGGGCGATAAAGCAGACTAAATGGCCCGATTTGAATTCTGCTTTGATCTACTAACTGGATACGTTTTGAAACTCGTTGACCATTGACAAAAGTACCGTTTGTACTTAAGTCTTGGAGAATGTGTCCTCCTTGCCCATCAGGATAAATTGTAGCGTGCAGGCGGGAGACCGTAGGCGCATCCAACTGCATGGAAGAATAGCGATCCGGTTTGGGCGCTCGTCCTAATTGTACAGGCCAGTCCTTCAAGCCTTTTAACGTCAGGCGGCGGTTTGTGGGAATTGCAGCAGGAGCATCAACAGGGTTGTAGTAAGTCAGCTGAATTCTGTTGTGAGGAGATTGTCCGATTTCTAGCTCCACTCCATTTTTTAACAAATAACCCTTAGCATCAATAGGAACTTGGTTTAAAAAGATACCATTACGGCTAGGATTGATGCCATCACCATCGTAAATTCGATAATCTCCTCCTTCTTTGCGTAGAGTAGCCTGTTTTCTGGAGAAGACTTCCCAGCCGATTGGTACTTCTAAATCTGCCCATTCACGACCACGCCCCAAGCGATGCTCATCTTTTTGGAGATAAAGCCGTAGGGTCTGACCTTTATTATTCAGTTCCAAAAAAGGTTGAGGACTAACAAGCGTCGCTTGCTCAAAGCTCCCTGTCATGAGATTTATTAGACCTATTCTCTGGTTAAAGCCACACCCGTATCCTACAGGATTTATAGGTGATTTTCCGGATGGGTATATAAATTTGCATCGTTAATTGAGCGGAATAAGGATAATTGTTGGGGTAGTTAGTAGTTCGTAGTTGGTAGTTGATGGTTGTTTGTTGTTTGTAACAACCAACTACCAACAATCAACAAAATTTCTTTATTCCATCATGAGCAAAACCAAACTACATTAGTCAACATATATTTTCAAATAGCAACATTTATTGTAAGAAAGGTTAACTTTTTGATGCACTTGCCTTTGACCAGCAGATGAAGTAGAGATAATCAAAATACATTCGCGCCTTGATCATCATCTTGTAACTAAATTATGAAAACTACTATTTTTATTCCGCCACGTTTTTTACTATTTCCACTAGTAGCATTAATAGGAATATTTGGGTTAGGGTGTAACTCCCAACCAAAAATAAACAATATACCAGATCAGCTGACAATTGGCGTGATTAGCTACGGCGAAGGAAAAACATCGCTCGATAAGTATGAGCGCTTTAAAGATTACATAGCATCACAAACTCGGGCAATGGTAGATCTGGAACCAGCTTACAACGAACTGCAAGCTATTGACCAAATTCGCAATAAAGAATGGGAATTAGTATTTGCACCTCCTGGTTTAGCTGCGATCGCGATCGGCAAAGAACTTTACATCCCTCTATTTTCGATGGAAGGAGTCAGTAATAGACAACGTTCTTTATTGATTGTTAGAGAAGATAAACCAATCACAAAAATATCAGATTTGGCGAATAAGACTGTTGCTTTAGGAGAAATTGGTTCTGCTGCTGGTTATTATGTTCCTTTGTACGATCTCTACGGTTTAACCTTGGCTGAAATTCGTTTTGCTCCCACTCCCAAAACAGTACTTGAGTGGATTAGTGACGGAACAGTTGATGCTGGCGCTATATCAGAGCAAGATTTTGAGCTTCATCGCCGCAGTTTTAGGGAAACCAAGTTTAGAACTTTACACACCAGTCGCTGGATTCCCTCTGGTGTGATGCTACTTTCGCCTACAGTAGATCGCAATCAACAGCAGCAAATCCAAAAAGCAATGAACGATGCACCTGCCGATATTGCTGCTGATGCAGGTTACGTTCCTGCTGCTAAAATACCTAGTTACCAGGAGTTTATTAAATTGGTCGAAAAAGTTCAGCCGATAGAGGCAAGGGTAAAGCAGAAACCCGCTGTTCTCCTCCCAGAAACATCTGCTCAGCAAAAATCAAGTTAACAAGCAAGCAATTAATACTAGTTAATAAAATTTAATAATTTATCTGCATATTTTCTGAGAGTTACACCGAATAAATAGTTAGGCTTAGAGCCATTTTTACCACAAATAAACTTCAATTAAACAGAAACTAATTTTCTTCTCCAAGCGTCATTTCAGGTAAAAACCTCTACGTGTGTTCATCAAGAGTAAAGCTCAAAAAGCTTAAGCTTGAAAATCGCCAGAGCCAGAAACGCTATATATAGCTGAAGCTGCTTATCAACTAAAAATTCATAGATATTCTGGATATTTTATACGAAAATAAACAGGCTAGGAGTTGAAGTTATAAATGACCAAATTATGTATGGAAAATAATTAGGAGTATCATGATATGTCTCAGCCCCCCTTAATCAAACCAGAAATACCTTCGGGAACATTAATTGATAATCGTTATATCATCCAACAACTGCTAGGACAGGGGGGTTTGGGGCGAACCTACTTGGCGTTTGATACTCGGCGTTTCAATGAGGCTTGTGTCCTCAAGGAATTTGCTCCCATTGGTACCGGGGGAGGAGGATTAGAAAAATGTCGGAATTTATTCAAAAGAGAAGCCAAAATCCTTCACCAGCTAGAGCATCCACAGATACCTCGTTTTTTGGCTTGCTTTGAAGGAGATGGTCGCCTGTTTCTGGTACAAGAATATGTCAATGGAAAAACCTACTCAGCCTTATTACGCGATCGCCAACTTCAAGGACAAACTTTTACAGAACAAGAAGTTATTCAGTGGCTGAAATATTTATTACCTGTTTTAGAGTATATTCACCAGCATCATATTATTCATCGAGACATTTCGCCCGACAATATCATGTTACCAGAAGGTAACATTTTGCCTGTATTAATTGATTTTGGAGTTGGCAAACAAATAGCTGATCTCAATGATGTTACTAGTTCCAATCAAGCAACTTTTGTCGGCAAAATGTCTTTGGTGGGAAAAGTAGGATACGCTCCTCGCGAACAAATCAGCTTAGGGTTATGTTCTCCTAGTAGTGACCTTTATGCTTTAGGGGTCACAGCTGTTGTACTACTTACAGGTAAAGATCCATCATTCCTCATGGATCAGTACAGCTTGGAGTGGAAATGGCGTTTTTACACCTATGTCAGTGATGGATTTGCTCAAATCCTAGATAAAATGCTCTCAGATACACCCAGGCATAGATATCAAACATCTCAAGAAGTTTTAAGAGACCTTGAGCTTTTAGGACGACCTCAAACAGCATCATCATCAACAATGTTTGATGTTCCTCCTACTATACTCACTCCTGACTCTCAAACAACAGTGACAATAGCTCAGTCTCCTAATTCAGATTTAGATGAAACAGTGCTAAGTAAACCACTAGGTCAACAAGCTTTTCCTCATCCACAAACCTCTCGCCATCCCCAAATTCATCAAAATCAACAGACTCAACAGACTAATCAAAATCCACAAACTTCTCGTCATCCCCAAACTTATCAAGATCGGTCTAGTTACCAAAATCAACCGACCAATCAAAACCAACAACAAATTACCTCGCTCAATGCTGCATTTGTTCAGCGTTGTCAAGATGCCTTAGCGTTCTACATTGGTCCTATGGCTAGCCTAATTGTAGAAGATACTTTAGCCGACAATCCGCAAGTCACACCTTACCAATTTGTCGAACTCTTAGCAAGAGAAATCCCAGAATCAGAAGCAGCATTGGAATTTACAAGACGCCTATTTTCTTGATATTGAGAGGGAAGGGGGATTGGGAGATTGGGAGATTGGGAGATGGGGAGATGGGGTGGTGGGGGAGTGGGAGGAGTATGAGGGGTGTGTAGACGCGCTCATAGGCTTCCCGTAAGGGTGGAGTGTGAGGAGTGTGAGGAGTTTGAGGGGTAGTGAACAACCACTAACCACTAACTACTATTGTACAGACGCGATGTTCCTCGCGTCTCTACCCACTAACCACTAACCACTAACCTCCTAACATTCAGTGTTGGGGATAGTCACTACTACTTCCAGTACCCCCCATTCCTCCTGTACCATGTGTATTTCCAGGAGGACGTTTGAGCCGTTTCATTGCCATTTCTAAACTTAACTTCATGCGTTTAAAAGCTTTGGCGAGATGACCAATTTCGTCATTAGTTAACTGCTCAAATTCCACATCCATATGTCCTGTACTAACTTCTTCCGCCACACGAGTGATGCGTTTGAGAGGAAGAACTACTTGTTGAGTCAAAAAGATGTTAACTAGAACAATAACAATAATGAAAACAATAGATACAAGTCCAACAATTAACAAAGAAGACTGATTTGCTTTGTTAATGACTCTGCTAGCTGGTACAGAAATCATTTGCGCGCCAACAATTTCACCCAATTGCCAGTTAAAACCGTTAGCCGTACCATAGCGATCGATCATACTTTTTGGTGCTTGATCTGGTGTACTGTGGCACTCTAAGCATTTTGCCTCAGAAACTGCGAGCGGACGAGCAATATAATAGATATCTCCACTAGGAAGCGATCGAAATCCACTTTCTTCTTTTAAGTTTTTGTTACCTCGGAAGCGATTCACAACTTGCGTCTCAAAGCTATCAGCTTTATCCCGCAAATTAGTCGGGTTTAAGGTTGCTTCTTTATAAAAAAACTCTCGGTAATCTTGTTTTTGCCGCAAATTTTCAAATACTTCTCGTGCTGAGTAACCAGGTACTGATTGCGGTAAAAACTCAGCTTCCAATTTATCAACTAGTTCCGGATTAACTTGAGTGCTAGTGTACTGCCGCACAGCAATCATAGTTTCCATCAACATCAAAGCTGTGGAAGTAATTTCCTGTTTAGCATTTTGCCTCAACACAGAAGATAAAGCTAAACCGCTCAAGCTTAAACCAAATGTCAGAATTACAAGTAATAAAATCGTAACTTTTTGTTTCAATCGCAAATTTTTTAACATAATTTTAACCATTTAATATTATGGTAAAAAATACGTAATACTGTATTTTCTCAATTCTAATTACCTAAGAGTTAATTATGTTACCAAAATTGAGAGAAATAATATATCTTTAATTTTTAATTTGGAATTGTTTAAGTTTCTGTAGTCCCTGTATTTCTTTTCAGTCTTTTCATTGCCATTTCTAAACTAAACTTCATCCTTTTAAAAGCCTTAGCAAGATTACCAATTTCATCATTGGTTGTCTGTTTAAATTCAACATCCATGTGTCCCGTGCTAACTTCCTCAGCTACACGAGTTAAACGCTTAAGAGGGCGAATAATTTGACGTTCCAAGAAAATATTGACTAAAAGCAGAACAGAAATAAAAACAGCAGACACAATTAAAATTATTAAAAAAGAAGATTTATGTGCTTTTTCAATAACTTTACTAGCTGGCAAAGAAATTATCTGTGTAGCAATAATACTATTCAACTGCCATCCAAATCCATTCTCTGCACCGTAACGCTCAATCATTGTTTTAGGTGCAACATCAGGAGTGCTGTGACACTGCAAGCACGCTGGCTGAGTCAGCTTGAGTGGACGAGCAATATAGAAAATATCCCCACTAGGCAAGGAACGAAAACCGCTCAACTCTTTTAAATCTTTCTCATCAGTAAAACGCTTGATAATATCTGCCTCAAAACTATCAGCTTTATCCCTAAGACTTGTAGGATTGAGTGCAGCTTCTTTATAGAAAAAGTCTTTATACTCTGGTTTTTTTCGTAAAATTTCAAATACTTCCCGCGCTGAATAGGCAGATACAGTTTGTGGCAAGAACTTCGTTTCCAATTTATCTACCAGTTCCGGCGTTACTTGAGTAACTGTATACTCACGCAAAGAACTCATCGTTTCAATCAGTGATAAAGCATTCGTAGCAATTTCTTGTTTAGCATTCTGCCTGAGTAAAGAAGATAGACTTAACCCACTCAAACTCAAACCAAATACAAGAATAAGGACTAGCAAGATTGTAAATTTTTGTCTTAACTTCAGATTCTTTAGCATTTTGAGCAGCTCTCGCTTTTTGCAGGAATAATAGAAACTACAAAATCAGATTACAGCATTCCAGATATGAACCATATTTTCTATTAATAAACAACTAACTTAAAAATAAACATTAGGTTCTACATCCCAAAACACAAAAATTACGCAATATCAATATTAAAATCTTTACTCATTAGTACGATAGATAATTATTTTTGTTATCAATAAGTTGATGAGCATTGCCTAGCCCACAAAATTTATGAAATATGAGTTTATAGAATTCATAACTGAATTCACTAGTTTCTTCTCCAATCAAGATTAGCTATGAGATTCTTTGTGTTCCATCCTGCGGTCAGCTGCTAGCTTATCTGTGTTTGCTTTGTGGTATATTTTAGCCAGCCCTTGTGCATCTACTTCAAATAGAAATTACGCCTGATGTGAATTGAATATGGAGACGCAATATTCCTTGCGCCTCGTAAAAAACGTTTTTTTAGAAATCGACCACCGATACACACCGATAAACACAGAT
>NZ_MRCA01000014.1:0-133585 GCF_001904645.1 Fischerella major NIES-592
TGCATTTACTGGAGTTCCAGTAGGTGATCCTCTTGAGGCATTTAAAGCGATCGCAAACTTGATAAAAAAAGTGGTGTTGCTAAATTTGGTTATGAATTGTGTTTGTATATATTTTGTAGTTATATGCCAAATCCTTGACCAGACTTAGCATTGCTACGTCTGGTCACCCCGTAAATTGTAAATTCTTATTTTAATTCAGCGCCCATTGCTTACGCACTAACCTGGAGTAGCTGCATGAGTTAATACTAAATCATCTTTTTTTATGTAGCGGTTTGCTGGTAACTCCTTTTTCATATTTCAATGTATAAACGCCGTGTCCTTGTAACACCCGATACCACATACCAGACTGCACACCAGTGGAAAGCATTTTACCAACATTTGTTTTTGCTGTTTTTAACTGTTCTGGTGTTAATTTATCGCCATATAAGTCCCGTACAATAGCATCAATATGAAAATGTAGGTTTGGTCGACGGCGCATCAAAATCAAGATTGCATTTTGTATGGAGTATTCTTGAAATTCAGGTAGTAAAGGTAAAGTTCCAGGTTTTCTGGGAGTCGTCAGTTTGGGAATATCGGAAATGTCTGGTTGTTCCGTTATGGGAGTAGTAGATTTAGAATTTTTGGAATTTAACGTTGAGGTAGATGACAATGACAATGTGGTTACGAGTGAATTTGTCTTATTATCTAATTCTTGTTCTTGCTCAAGCGCCTTGGGTTCTCCCTCTTCCTCAAGGGAATGAAGGTTACCCTCCAAATATGCTTGTGTAGATGATTCAGGTAAACTCTTTTGGAGATGACTCATTTTCTCTTCTAGGGCGTACCCTGAAATAAGAGCTTCTAGAACATTCATCTGGTTGCGAATAAAAGATAGGCGACGCTCTAAATCAGCAGTTTCTAAAATGTAGCGATCGCGTTCTGCTTCTAGTAATCTAAGAATCTCAGATAAATCAGCCATAGTAGTTTCGTTCTTTTTGAAAGGATATAGACAGGTGGACAGCAAAGAAGTTTTTGTGAAAGCCCACACTCGCATCATTAGGCAAAGAGTCTATCGTTTTGTATGTAAAGGATGCAACCTGGTAGTTGAACGCACTTGCTATCCTTCTAGACCTTTGTTTTGTGAACGATGTCGGCCACCAAAACATCATCCTCCACAGCCTCAGTCAAAGACTGAGTTGAAGGTAACACGTGGTAAATCAAAAACTGCAAAAAAACCAATCAAACAACGCAAAAGAGGCTAGATATGTAAAAAACTGTAACCACTACTTTCTAATTATGTTCTTGAGTAGGAAGTTCCGTGAAATGATGGGGATAACCAGTTTGAGGATTAAGTGTAGGAGATTGTTCCCAAACTACCCAACCGATATCATGTTGTTCTGCACCAAAACAAACTTCTTTTCTGTGGACAAAATCATCAAACTGTTCATTACCCCAGATTTGCGCTAATTGACCTGAAAGCCAAGCGTGATTTGGTTGAGTAATACAAATCATTCCCTGTTTTGAGAAGCGATGCAACATGAATCAATACTCGGATTTATTGGCTCAGCAATCTTGATGTAACTGTGCAGCTGTGTTCAGTCCATTATCTTGCTGTCTGGATACACTGCTAATTTCAGTCTAACTCAGGGGAAAGGTAAGGCAAGGAAGATATAGCAAATTTCAAACCTTTACCCTTTCCCCAAAAATTCGTCATATCTGCCTATTCTATTTAGGCAAAACTTGTTGCAGAGCTTCTATGAGTCGGTCTACATTTTCTTTACGGCTGTTGAAACCCATCAGTCCAACGCGCCAGACTTGACCTGCTAATTCGCCAAGACCGCCACCAATCTCAATGTTATGTTCTAAGAGTAACTGGCGTGCGATCGCTTTACCATCGACTCCTTCGGGAATGCGGACTGTTGTAAGAGTGGGTAGACGGTACTCTCGCTGTACATGTAAGGACAATCCAATATCTTCTAATGACTGCCAGAGATATTCTACGTTTTCTTGATGACGTCGCCAGCTGTTTTCCACTCCCTCTTCGGCAATGAGACGCAGTGCTTCCCGGAGTGCATAATACATATTGATGGGTGCGGTGTGATGATAAACTCGCTGACTACCCCAATATTTATGCAACAGCGTCATATCCAAATACCAATTAGCCACTTTTGTTCGCCGCTGTTGCAATTTCTCAACTGCGCGGGGACTCATCGTAAAAGGAGAAGCACCAGGTGGACAACCCAAGCCTTTTTGGCTACAGCTATAAGCTAGGTCAACTCCCCACTCATCCAAAAAGATGGGAACACCACCCAAACTTGTAACTGTATCTATGAGCAGCAAACAGCCAAACTCACGACACAACTCTCCGACACCTTCGAGAGGTTGACACGCGCCGGTGGAGGTTTCAGCATGAACTAAAGCCAAAATAGTTGGGCGATGAGTTTGTACAGCAGTGTGCAATTCATCCAAGGAAAAGACTTGTCCCCAAGGCTTGGTAATGGTTCGCACATCAGCACCATAGCGTCCAGCCATATCTGCAAGTCGATTACCAAAGTAACCAATTACACCTACTAACACTACATCGCCTGGTTCTACGACATTAGCAATAGTTGCTTCCATTGCTGCTGTCCCCGTACCACTAACAGCGATGGTAAGGGGGTTTTCTGTTTGCCATACGTAACGCAGCAACGATTGAATCTCATCCATGACTGCAAGAAAAGCTGGATCGAGATGTCCGAGTGGAGGAGTGTTCATCGCTTGCAGAACTGCAGGATGAGCATTTGAAGGGCCAGGGCCTAACAGCAAGCGTTCTGGTGTGGAAAGAGGCTCTAGTTGCAACCGCTGGTTATTATTGATTGATACTGTCTGCGTCATTATTTCTATTGGGCCAGATCATACTTTCATTACGCATCATACCCTTGAAAGGGAACGAGGAAGAGGGAACAGGGAACTACCTCTGGATTATCTGCAAATCCATAATATATTTCTGGCGTTGCTGAATCAAAATATGAATTTACAATTTACGGGTGTGACCAGACGTAGCATTGCTACTACAAAATGTAGACAAACACAATTCATGACCAATTTCAGCAACGTCATATTTCTTCTCTAGAATTATTGCAGAGATTGCGATCGCTTACTTTAAGATTAGGTTTTAGTTAACGCATCCCACCCCTAAGTCTTTCAGCTTGGAAATAAGAATTATTTGCTTCTTGTTGTTTTCCTAACTCCTTTAAAATTTCTCCTCGAATATCCCAAATATCTGGGTCTTTTGGTTGCAAATCTTTAGCTTTTTCAATAGCTTCTAAAGCTTCTTGAGAGCGTTTTAATTCTAATAATGCTAGTGCTTTACCCACCCATGCTGGATGAAAATCGTCTTTCAATGCAATTGTTTGATCAAAAGCTTTAATAGCTTCTTCGTGATTTCTTAAGGTTTGTGTGAGTAAAATTGCTTGATTAAACCAAACTAAATAATCTTGTGGACGAACTTTACTAGCCTGTCTAAAAGCAAAGAGAGCTTCACTAGGTTTTCCTAATAAATTTAAAGCGTTACCTTTACCAATTAACGCTTCATAAAAATTATTATCTAGTTTGAGTGCCTGTTCATAAGAATCAAGAGCATCCTGGGGACGACTTAGTTTAAGTAATATTGAACCTCTATCAGTCCAATATATTGGATTATTTTTTTTAACCCTGAGGATATCATCATAAGATGAAAGAGCTTCTTGAAAGTATTCCTTAGCAGCTTGTCGTCCTTGCGATTGTTCGATTGCAAAACCTATTTCTTGCCAAATTCTCGGATCATCAGGTCTAATTTGCTTTAGCTGATCCAAATACTGCAAAGCTTCTTGTTTTTGACCCAATGCTAATAAAGATAAACTTTTTCCGCTCAAAGCTTCTGGATTATTATCAATTTTTAGTGCTTTTTCATAAATATTTAATGCTTCTTGATAATTTCGTTGTTTATATAAAACTTTTCCTTTATTAATTAAAATTTTAACTAAAAGTTTTTGGTCTTTTGGCTGGAGAGAAATAGCTTTATTATAAGATTGTAATGCCGCGAAATCTCGTCCTAAAATAAATAAAGCATCCCCTCGTCCTTTCCAAACTTCAGCGGAGTTGGGCTGGATTTCTTTGAGGTAATTAAATTTATCTAGAGCTGCATCTCCTTTGCGTTCATCAAGCAAATTATTAGCTTCATGTAAATAGTATACAGGTCTTATAAATGGATGAATAAATTCTATGCAAGCTATTATTCCTGCTAATAATATTAAGACAATAGGAATTTGCCAAATTTTTATCAATCGTGTATTGGCAAGCACCCCTCGACGATTGGATGAGTAGTAAGTTGGTGGTTGAGTTGGTGGTGAACTAATTTTCGTCTTATTTAAATCTTCAATCACAGCATCTACTGTTTGATAGCGCTGATCTGGGTTATTATGAACCATTTTGGTTAAAATAACAGCAAGAGAATCATCAATTTTAATATCGCTAGGTAAAAGAATATAATCTTTTTCGTCCCATCTTAATTCTCTTGGGTGCATCCCAGTTAATAGTTGAATTGCCGTTAAGCCTAAAGCATAGATATCACTATTAAAACGTGGTCTACCTGCCATTTGTTCTGAAGGAGCATATCCAGGAGTTCCAATCATTGTTTGTGTGACTGAGGATTGCAACGATGGATATTGTTTCTCTAGTTTTTTGACAGAGCCAAAATCAATTAAGACAAATCTCTTATCTCCCTTTCTAATAATCAAATTAGAGGGTTTGACATCACGATGAATAATATTCTTTGCATGTAAATATGCTAATACTGATAAGATTTGTTGCAAGAAATTAACTACTGTCTGTTCTGACCATTTTTGACCAACTAGGTCAGCTAGGGATGTACCTTCTATATATTCTTCAACAATATAATAATTGTTGTTTTCTTCGAGATAGTCAAAAAACTTAGGAACTTGCTGGTTAGTTTGTAAAGTATTTAAAATATTAACTTCTCGGTGAAAGAATCTTTTAGCTGTTTCGAGATCGGCATTGAGAGGGTCGAGTTTCTTGATTGCACATAATACATTAGAGAATGTATCTGTAGCCAGATAGGTTACTCCAAAGCCTCCCCTGCCTAATTCTTGGATGATTTGGTAGCGGCCACATAATAGCTTGTTGTTGCCTTCCGTCATCTTAATATATATTCCTTCATTTAAAGCAATATCTTATAACTACCTATATTTCCTTTTAGCTTCCTAAACTACCTCGTTAAATTTTATTATAATTCTCTATGCTACAAACCATGTTCTATGGTATTTAAGTTTAATTAATAAAAGTTAATCAAGTTTTAATGCACCACCACACTTTGAAACTGAATTTAACTGTTTGTTTCTTGTTGGAAGTTTTAATAGCTTTCTCCGCTGTCAAAGCTTCGGCTGGAAACTTACCATTTAAGCCTCCCAATCCTGAGCGCTTTTCTTTAGAAAATCACGAAACACAGGTCAACACACTCCAGCTAGAAAATACCACAGCTGCTGTGAAAAGCCAAATCAGGCAGGATCATGAAACAGAAATTGGCAACGAAGGTTATTCTTTCAATCCTGATTTTGGGTTCAAATTATATCCTCCCGATGCTTCTAATTCATATGAACTAGTCGGAAGTGAGAAAAACAGAGAGTTGGATAAAATTTTAATCTTATCGCAACTTCCTAGTCCCACTGCTCCTATTCCTCCTGCACCACCACCAAAGCCAATTCCAACGCCGCAACCATCACCTACGCCTCCTTTAGAAGAAACTCCATCTCCACCACCCGAATCTCCACAGCGTCCAGAAATTCCCGGAACTATTACTATTAAGAGATTCGAGTTTGAAGGAAACACAGCATTTAGTGATGAACAATTAAGCAAAGAAACAGCCGAATTTCTTAACCGACCGATAACCTTTGCTGAACTTTTACAGGTTGAAAACAACATTACTAACTTATATATCAAGGAGGGATACATTAATTCCGGCGCGGTGATCCCAGCCGAACAAACTTTGTCACCAGAAGGTGCTGTTGTTAAGGTTCGGATTGTTGAAGGTGGAGTAGAAGATATTAGAGTCACAGGTACGAGGCGGTTAAAACCAGGGTATGTGCGTAGTCGCATTGCTCTAGCAACCTCTAAACCTTTAAATAGAGAAAAACTCTTAGAAGCACTGCAATTATTACAGCTTGACCCTTTGATAGCCAATATTTCTGCGGAATTATCTACAGGTTCACGTCCAGATCAAAGCTTATTAGAAGTTAGAGTTGTAGAGGCAGATTCTTTTAGAATAGATATCTTTGCAGATAATGCTGGTGATCCGAGTGTTGGCACTTTTCGTCGGGGTGTTAGCCTCAGCGAAGGTAATTTATTAGGCTTTGGCGATCGCTTTTCCTTTGAATTTATCAACAGCGAAGGTAGTAACGCTTTTGACGTGGGTTATACATTCCCGATTAATCCTCGCAATGGTACCATTGGTTTTGCAACAGGCAGAACGGCTGTAGGGGTAGTTGAACCACCCTTTGATCGGATTGATATCACAGGTGATTATTATTACTTTGATTTGAATTTACGGCAGCCAATCATTCAAAATCCCAGTCAAGAATTGGCACTAGGTTTAACTTTTTCCCGACAGCAAAGTGAAAGCAGATTATTGGGAGAAAGATTTCCCTTATCAGCGGGTGCAGATGAGGAAGGTAGAACACGCCTTTCCACAGTCCGGTTTTTCCAGGAATACACACAACGCAACTCACAACAAGTCTTTGCATTGCGATCGCAATTTAGCCTTGGTGTAGGGTGGCTTGGTGCTACTGTCAACAGCGATCCCCCAGATAGCCGCTATCTTGCTTGGCGAGGACAAGGACAGTATGTGCGCTTATTAGCCCCAGATACCTTGCTGGTGTTGCGTTCAGAAATGCAATTAGCAACTAGACCTCTTGTACCCATCGAACAAATTCGCTTGGGAGGCTTGCAAACTGTCAAGGGTTATCGACAAGATGAGTTTTTAACAGATAACGGCGTGTTTGCCTCAGCCGAAGTGAGATTTCCCATCCTGCGCGCCAGACAAATTCAAGGACTTTTGCAAATTGTACCCTTTATCAATTTTGGTGTTGGCTGGAATAACTCTGAAAACTCAACTTCCACCCCCGATCCCAATACCTTGATTGGTACAGGCTTAGGTTTGCAATGGCAGATGGGTGACACACTCAGCGCCCGTATTGACTACGCTTTTCCTCTCATCGATGTAGATGACAGAGACCGGACATTACAGGAACAAGGATTGTATTTCTCGATTAATTACAGTCCGTTTTAAAGGTCAAAACAAAGGTTTCACCGCCAGGTACGACAAACCTCACCCCAAGCCCCTCTCCTTCGTAAGGAGAGGGGTGGCGTAGCCGGGGTGAGGTGACTTTCAAGTTAGTCAAAAGTCATTTATTTGTGGGGCTGATCATGAAATCAATTTCGATACTGGTACTCAGCCTATCCTTAGTCACTTGCAGCAGTCTTGCACCTTTAAGTAGAAGCACAGCACAGATTGTTCCCGATGGCAATCTGGGTGGAACAGAAAATTCTGTTGTGAATCCAGATGTGATTAATGGTATACCGAGCGATCGCATCTCAGGTGGTGCAATTCGTGGGTCAAATCTGTTTCACTCTTTTCAAGAATTCAATGTGTTGGAAGGTAGGGGAGCTTATTTTTCCAATCCTAATGGTATTGCCAATATCCTCACCAGAGTCACAGGTGGTAATCCCTCGAATATTCTAGGGAGACTTGGTGTTCTAGGTAACGCCAATCTATTTCTACTCAACCCAAAGGGAATTTTCTTCGGGCCAAATGCCAGTCTGGATCTGAATGGTTCATTTTTGGCAACTACCGCCGATAGTTTTGTGTTTGATAATAACTTTGAATTTAGTGCCAGTAATCTGCAAGCACCACCACAGTTGACTGTCAAAATTCCCATTGGCCTGCGCTTTCGGGATAATCCGGGAACTATTACTGTTCAAGGAAAAGGTCAAGGAACTAGGCGAACATCCGATTTAATTGATACAACAGATGGGCTACGAGTGCAATCAGATCAAAGCTTAGCTTTGATAGGTGGTGATGTTAATTTAGAAGGGGCAACATTAAAAACTGCTGGTGGACAAATAGAATTAGGTAGTGTTGCTGGAGATGGATTCGTCAAATTTACTCCAACCAATAAAGGATTTTCTTTGGAGTATGATGGTGTGCCAAACTTTGGCAATATTCAACTATCGCGAAAAACAGCAGTTGATGCTAGTGGGGAAGGTGGCGGTGATATACAGGTGAGGGGTAAGCGCGTCACCCTTACCGATGGTTCCCAGATTGAAGCAAGTACTCTGAGGTCGAAATCCGGAGGTAACTTGGTGGTGAACGCTTCAGAGTCCCTAGAGTTGAGTGGGTATCACATTTCCTCAGATGGTTTATTTTTTCCCAGTGGATTGTTCAGTCAAGTCTACCCAACAGCAACAGCAAATGCAAGCAATATAAATATTACAACAGGCTCGCTATCTATAAATAATAAGGCCCGAATAGATTCCGGCACTTTTGGCAGGGGAAACGGAGGTGGTGTGAATATCAATGCCAATGATACTGTTTCGTTGGATGGTAAAGATAGTCTTATATCCAGCAACGTATTTTTCGGTGCTGTTGGTGATACTGCGGGCATAAATATTAACACAGGTTCCCTTTTTGTCACCAATGGCGCTCAAATACAATCTGGTGTAGAAGGGCGGGGAAATTCTGGAACGGTAAAGATTGTAGCTCGTGATACCGTTTCTTTCGATGGACGTAGTGAAGGTAGATTTCCTAGTAGTATCCTGACTACTGTACTAGATAGAGGTAGAGGTAATAGTGGTGGAATTGATGTTACCACTGGCTCTCTATTCCTTACTAATGGTGCTGAACTAGACAGCAACACAAGGGGAAGAGGAAATGCAGGGAATATATTTATAAACGCTCAAAATCAAGTTTATTTATCAAATTCTTTTATTAACAGCAAAGTCTCTGAGGGAAGGGGTGTAGGTAATAGTGGCGATATAAAAATTACAACAGGCTCCCTCATACTTAAGGATGGCGCAGCACTAATTGCTGATACAGAAAACCGAGGGAATGCAGGCAATATTATCATTGAAGCTCGTGATTCTGTAATTCTTGAAGGTGAACGTTCTATTGGTCATGGTCGTAAAGTTCCCAGTCAAATTACTACCACAGTCGAACCGAAAGCGGTAGGAGAGGGAGGAGATATTAGTATCTCTGCGGGGTTGCTTTTGCTCAAAGAGGGGACAATTATAAACTCTTCTACTTACGGTCAGGGAAATGCAGGAGATATCAATATTACTACAGGATTGCTTTCTCTAGCTAAAGGCTCTGAGCTTAGTTCCAGTACTTTTGGACAGGGAGATGCAGGCAACATTAAAGTCAATGCTAATTCATTGGTGCTTGATGGCGCTCGACTAAGTACCAGAAGTGATGTTGAAAATCAGCAAGCAGGTAACATAGAAGTTACAACCGCCAAAGATATTGAGTTAGACAATGGTGCATTAATTACAGCCGAGACTAAAGGTGGTCAAGGTAATATTAACCTTCGCTCCCGCGATTTATTCTTACGCCGCAACAGCAACATCACAACAAACGCCACAGGTACAGCGACAGGTGGTAATATCAACATTCAAACTGGTAATTTAGTTGCCCTAGAAAATAGTGATATCAGTGCTAATGCTGAAGAAAGCTTTGGAGGCAGAGTAATTATTAAAGCCGCAAGCATTTTTGGTACTAAGTTTCGATCGCAACGCACACCAGAAAGCGATATTACTGCCTCTTCTGATTTAGGGCCTGATTTCAGTGGTACTGTTGAAATCGACACCGCAGATGTAGACCCCAGTCAGGGATTAGTTGAATTACCAGAAAATTTTACAGATCCTACAGATCAAATTGCCGAAAATCCTTGTCAGAAAGGTTCGGGTAGTTCATTTATTGTCACTGGACGGGGTGGCTTGCCATCCAGCCCGAACAATGACTTGAGCGGTGATAATATTCACGTTGATTTGGTGGAACCTGTTGCTAGTAATAGTAATTCCCCAAATCTGACTATCAAACAATCGCAGCTGATTCAGCCTACCACCAGAAATATTGTCCCCGCTCAAGGATGGGTATTTAACAAAAAAGGTGAAGTCGTTTTGACAGCCTATGATCCTACGGCTTCTAGTTTGGGACGTACTTCTCAAGCGACTGGGGCTTGTTCTTCAGTGAACAGTCATCAGTTATCAGTTATCAGTTATCAATTACCTAATTGATTAGCAATAATCACCAATAACACATTTATCAATATCCTGAAATAAGAAGGCTTCTACTATGCTATGTACAAAATATTATTTATTCGGAAATTACGTAGCTTTATTTTTGCCTACTTTCATTATTTTGTCGTTTGTAGGTGAAGCTACAGCACAAATCATTCCAGATAATAGTTTAGGTGCGGAAACTTCTGTAGTCAATCCAGATGTGATTAATAATCTACCAAGCGATCGCATCTCAGGTGGTACAACTCGTGGCTCTAATTTATTTCATTCTTTCCAAGATTTTAACGTTGGTGAAGGTAGGGGAGCTTATTTTTCCAATCCCAACGGGATTACCAATATCCTCACCAGAGTCACAGGTGGTAATCCCTCAAATATTCTGGGGAAACTTGGTGTTTTAGGTAACGCTAATCTTTTCTTGCTTAATCCCAAGGGAATTTTCTTTGGGGCAAATGCAACTCTGGATTTGGGTGGTTCATTTTTGGCAACTACTGCTGATAGTTTTGTGTTTGACAATAACTTTGAATTTAGCGCCAGCAACCCACAACCACCACCACAGTTGACTGTCAACATTCCCATCGGCTTGCGCTTTCGGGATAATCCGGGAACTATGACTGTTCAAGGAACAGGTAATAATCTCCAGTTCAATCCAGAATTTTTAGAATTTACCAGAAACCCAACTCCTCCAGGTTTAGCAGTGCAACCCGGTAAAACTCTTGCCCTTGTGGGGGGTGATGTCAATTTAGAAGGAGGAAATCTCCTCGCAGATGGCGGCAGAATTGAAGTTGGAAGTGTCGATAGTTCCAGTTTTGTCAGTATCACTCCTATAGATAAAGGCTGGCAACTAGGATACACAAATGTGTCAGGCTTCCGAGACATTTCCCTAACTAAAAAAGCATCAATAGATAGTAGTAGTGATGCAGGTGCTGGAGAGATTCAAGTACAAGGGAGAAATATCAAACTTACCGATGGATCTGCTATTTTTGCTTTCACGGGTTCTCAACCGGGAGGAACCGTCAACGTTAATGCTGCTGACACCTTGGAAGTAAGTGGCATCTCGACCAATGATTCAGTTCCCAGTACCATATACACTGCTGTCTCGCCTGAAAGTTCTGGTACTGGTAGCAATTTAAGCATTCAAGCCAAACGCATCATCGCTAGTGGTGGAGCGCAAATTGGTGCTGACACCTATGGCGCAGGCGCTGCTGGGAATGTTGTGGCAAAAGCATCTGATTTGGTAGAAATACAAGGCAGTGTAGTTATAGATGAAACACTACCACCTGTTCCCACTGCCATTGGTACGATCGCCCAAGCTAGTAGTACAGGCCCAGGTACGAAGTTAACCCTGGAAACACGACGGCTAAAAATCACAGATGGAGGACAGCTAGTTACAGGTACGTTTAGCCAAAGTCAAGCAGGGACATTAGATATTACAGCCTCTGAATCTACAGAATTGAGTGGAGAAGGCAGTGCTATCTCTAGTGTTGTTGGCGATGGGGCAACAGGTAACGGTGGCACTGTGATCCTGAAAACTCCCAAGTTAACTATTCGAGATCAGGCGAAAATCAACGTTGATGGTCAAGGTACTGGGAATGCAGGTGAAGTCAGAGTCACATCTGATACTATTCGTCTGGAAAATCAAGGAGGTATAACAGCACAAGCCAGTTCTGGTAATGGTGGTGATATCTATCTTGATGTGCAAGATTATTTACTGATGAGTGGTGAAAGTGTGATTTCTACTGAGGCTATTAATGGCAATGGTGGCAATATTTACATTAACACTCTCACGAAGAACCGAGGCTTTATAGTTGCCCAACCTTTTGGTAACAACGACATCATAGCTAATGCTGACCAAGGTCAGGGAGGAAAAGTTGTCATTAACTCTAATGGTATCTTTGGGCTATTTGTACGCACTCGTCAAGATTGGGAGAGGTTACGTCCTCAAGATTTAGACCCAAGAAAGCAACCTACGAGTGATATCACAGCTATTTCCCGACAAAATGCCAGCTTGAGTGGTACTGTGCAGTTAAACACCATAGATGTTGATCCTAGTCAAGCATTAGTCGAATTACCAAATAATTTACCAGACCCCAGAGATCAAATTGCCCAAAATCCTTGTCAAAGAGGTATAGGTAGTGAATTTATCGTCACAGGACGGGGTGGTTTCCCACCTAGTCCTAATGAAACTCTGACTGGTAACAACATCCAGGTTGATTTAGTCAAGCCTGTTACTTCTGGAGAAAATTCTCAGAGTGCAAACATTAATCAACCAAAAACTTTTCCCATTGGTGGGCATGATATGATGCCTGCGCAAGGATGGATATTTAACAAAAAAGGTGAGGTGGTTCTGACAGCCTATGACCCTACAGGTAATATTCCTCAACGCAATACCACAACAACTGTAGCCTGTCCTGCGCTTTTTTAAATCAGTTATCAGTTATCAGTTGTGAATTGATAAGTTTTTGTTGGAAGTTAAAAATTGCCCAGAGTATTATCATTAAGGTGTTTCAATGCTACCGATTTTAGATAGTTTCTACCTAAAAAATCAAAAGCGATCGCTCGTCTGTAATCAAAAATATCAAACAAAATATAATTGGCGATCGCTGATTTGGTTCGCCTTGCCCTTAATTACTTTGGGCAGTTTTGCACCTATAAACAAAGCTACAGCCCAACTTACCCCAGATACCAGCTTAGGTGCTGAAAGTTCTGTTGTGAATCCTAATGTTGTTGATGGAATTGATTTAATTACTGGTGGTGCAACTCGCGGGTCAAATTTATTTCATTCTTTCCAAGATTTTAACGTTGATGCAGGTAGGGGAGCTTATTTTTCCAATCCGACTGGGATTACCGATATTCTTACCAGAGTCACAGGTGGTAATCGCTCTAATATTCAAGGTATTCTTGGTGTTTTAGGTAACGCCAATCTATTTTTAATTAATCCAAATGGGATTGATTTTGGTCCGAATGCAACTCTGGATTTGCGTGGTGGTTCATTTTTTGGCAGTACAGCCGATAGTGTATTATTTGACAACTTTGAATTCAGTGCTAGCAACCCACAACCAGTTCCCCAGTTAACGATCAATATTCCCATCGGCTTGCGATTTCGGGATAATCCTGGCAGTATTACTAATCAATCTGTAGTTCAAAATATCAACGGTGATTTTTTTGGTTTGATAGTAGAACCAGGAGAAACTTTTGCTTTGGTTGGTGGGGATGTGATTTTCAACAACGGCACAGTCTTAACACCAGGAGGAAGAGTTGAATTAGGGGGACTCAGACAAGCCGGAACAGTTGCATTGAATCCTGATGGCAGCTTCAGCTTTCCTAATGGTGTGACTAGAGCAGATGTCACAATTAACAACGGTAGTACAGTAGCTGTACTTGGTGACGGAGGAGGTAGCATAGCCATCAATGCCCGTAATTTCGATATTTCTGGGGGTAGTAATCTGTTTGCTGGCATCTTATCGGGTTTTGGCAATCCTAATGCTCAAGCGGGTGACATTGTCATTAATACTACAGACAAGTTTACAATCACGGGTAATGCTGACTCCTCTACGGAAATCAGCAATTTAGTCCAAAACTCAGCAATTGGCAATGCAGGAAATGTCATCATTAACACCAATACCTTAGAAGGTATTGGTAGGTTTGCAATCGGTTCTGCAACTTTTGGGCAAGGAAATGCCGGAAGAGTAAATGTTACAGCTACAGATAAAATATTCTTGCAAGGATTGCCAGAATTAGGTAGCGGCTTTGGTAGTGTAGTGGGGCCTTTTGCGATTGGAAGTGCCAATGATGTTGTTATCAATACGCCATCACTGACTTTAGAAAATTTTGCACAAATAGCTACTTCCACAACTGGGTCAGGAAATGCTGGTAATATCCGTATTAAAGCTTCTGAATCTGTTTCTATAAACAGCGGTTCCATCATGCAAGCTGCTACTTATGCATCTGGGAATGCAGGAGACATCATCATTGATGCGGCCAACGCAGATGTTGTATTTAATGCTGCTAGAATCAGTACTTCTGTTGCTGGTCGCTCAGATGACTTCGGCGTTGATTTAATTGGTACAGGATTGGGAGGCGATATTGTCATTAATGCGCGATCGCTTTCCTTGCAAAATGGTACTCAAGTATTTACCAATACTGCTGGAATTGTAGGAGATAAAGGTTTGCCTAATGCTGGCAACATTGAACTAAATATCTCTGATTCTATAACCCTTCAAGGTACTTCTTATCTTTTGTCTCGCACTTTCGGAGAAGGCAACGCTGGCAACATCAACATTACAACAGGCTCACTTTTTGCAACTGACGGTTCGCAATTAAGTTCAAGTACCTTTGGCAAAGGAGATGCAGGAGATGTAATTATTAATGCTCCAAATGGTACAGTCTCTTTTAACGGTACAGATAATCAAGGATTACCAAGTGCAATTTTTAGCAACGTAGAAACTGGTAGCACTGGTGATGGTGGAGACATCGACATTACTGCTAAATCGCTTTTCTTAATAGGTGGGGGTGAACTAAATACCTTTATCCGTAATGGAATTAATACCAATCCCACTGAGATACCTAACGCCGGAAATATAAAGCTAAATATCAGTGATGCGATCGAGATTTCTGGAGCAAGTGACATACTTGCCTCCAATGGTCGTTACGCCAAAAGTGGTATTTTTAGTAGTGTAGAACCTGGGTCAACAGGTAATGCTGGTGATATTGAAATCACCACAGGATCACTTTTTGTCAGGAATGGAGGAGTATTGTCTGCTAGCACCTTTGGCAAAGGAGATGCAGGCAATATCACAATTAATGCTCCAAATGGTATTGTCTCTTTTGATGGTACAGAAAAACGGGGATTAACCACCAGTGCCGCCTTCAGTACCGTAGAAACAGGAGGCCAAGGCAAGGGGGGAGATATTAATATTACTGCCAGATCACTCTCATTGACTAACGGAGGTCAACTGAATACCTTGGTTCGGGGTACAGATGGCATAAATCTTGGTGGTATAGGTGATGCTGGGAATGTGAAATTAAATATTAGCGATCGGATTGATATTGCAGGAATCGGTAACTTTGGCATTCGCAGTGCTATCTTTAGCAACGTAGAGACTGGTTCCACAGGCAATGCCGGCAATATAGATATCACCACAGGTTCACTTTTTATCAGTGGTGGTGGACAACTAAATTCCAACACCTATAGCACAGGAAATGCAGGGAATATAATCATTAATGCTCCCAACGGTACTGTCTCCTTTGATGGTACAGATAAAATTTTCGGATTTCCCAGTGCAGCTTTCAGTAGTGTGGAAGCAGGAAGTACAGGCACAGGTGGAGATATCATTATCAATGCGAATTCGCTATCATTGACCAATGGTGCCCAACTCAATACATCAGTTCGTAATAATCTTAGTACTCAACCTGATAGGGTTATTAAAGCTGGAGATGTCAAACTAAATGTCAGCGATAGAATTGATATTTCGGGAGTGAGTGACATACTTGACATCAACGGTGTCTATAGCCGTAGCGGGATTTTTAGCAGTGTGGAAAAAGGAGCAATAGGTAACGCTGGCAATATAGATATCACCACAGGTTCACTATTTGTAACCGATGGCGGACAAATTTTTGCTGGTACTGCTGGTAGAGGAGATGCAGGTAATATCACAATCACAGCTAGAGATACTGTCTCTTTTAATGGCAAAGATAACATTGTAGGATTCCCCAGTGCAGCTTTTAGCACTGTGGAAGTAGGAGGCATAGGTAAAGGCGGAGACATCAACATCACCGCTAGATCACTATTTTTGACTAACAGCGGTGAACTGAATACCTTTATCCGTAGTGGTGGCAAGGGTAATGCTGGAAACGTAAAGTTAAATATTAGAGATAGGATTAATATCACCGGAGTTGATAGTGGTATTTTTAGCAATGTGCTTGCTGGAGGAACAGGTAACGGCGGCAACATTGAAATTTATAAAGGTTCACTGTTTGTAAGTGATGGCGGTCAAATTACTGCCAGCACCTCTGGCGATGGCAATGCAGGTAGCATCAAAATCGATGCTAAGTCTCTGTTTGTGAACCGTGGTCAATTGATTACCAATAGTGAAGTAGACAATCGCCAAGCAGGTAACATAGAAATTACGACAGCTAAAGACATCCGGCTAGACAATCAGGCATTAATTAGCGCTACCACCAAAGGCGGTCAAGGTAATATTATCCTCAACTCCCGCGACTTAATTATGCGTCGCAATAGTAACATCAGAACTGATGCCACAGGTACAGCCACAGGTGGAAATATCACCATTGATACCGGCAACCTCGTCGCCTTAGAAAATAGTGATATCAGTGCTAATGCTGAAGAAAGCTTTGGGGGGAGGGTAATTATTAATGCTGATGCTATCTTTGGGACTCAATTCCGGGAAAATCTCACACCAGAAAGTGATATCACAGCCTCTTCTGACTTGGGACCACAGTTCAGTGGTACAGTCCAAATCGACACCGCAGATGTAGACCCCAGTCAAGGATTAGTAGAATTACCAGAAAACCTCACAGATCCAAGCAATCAAATCGCCCAGAATCCTTGTCAGAAAGGTTCTGGCAGTTCATTTATCATCACTGGACGGGGTGGTTTGCCATCCAGCCCAAACAATGACTTGAGCAGTGACAACATTCGCGTTGATTTGCTACAGCCTGTTAACAGTAGTAGCAATTCCCAGAGTGCAACTATTAATCAACCTACGAACCAATCTACAAGTAAGCAAATTGTTCCTGCCCAAGGATGGGTATTTAATGAAAAAGGCCAGGTGGTTCTCACAGCCTATGATCCTAATGCCTCTAATCCTCAGCGCACAAACCAAGTAAGTGCGTCTTGTCCTGCACCATTTTGAAGAAGGTGGGGTGATGGGGTGATGGGGAGTGTGAGGGGTAGTGAACAACTACTAACCACTGTAGAGACGTGCCATGGCACGTCTCTACAACAACCAACAACTAACTACTAACCACTAACCAACAACCAACAACTAACAATGTTATTGGGAGTATAATATGAAACCAAATAAAGGCGTATTTAACCGTAATTTAACTAATCAAGTCAAAAGAATTTATCATAAGCGATCGCTATTTCTGGCGGTTTTATTATTTATCTTTGCGTCTACAGCACCACCTGTGATAGCTAAGGTTTCACAAACAACTCAAATTGTGCAGACTCAATCAGATGCACAACAGCTAGTTAAGCAAGCTACTCAGTTATACCGTTCTGGTCAATTGCAAGAAGCAGCAGTTGTGTGGGAAAAAGCAGTGTCTGTGTTTTCTGCCCAAAAAGATAATTTAAATCAAGCAATGGCTTTGAGCAATCTCTCATTGACTTATCAACAACTTGGACAATGGGAGAAAGCTACAAAAGCCAATCAACAAAGTTTAGTGTTGCTACAAACTCAGCCCCAAAGTCAGGACAAACAGAAAATTTTGGCGCAGGCTTTAGATATTCAAGGCTATTTGCAAAAAGAAGTCGGACAATTTACACAAAGCCTTGAAAGTTGGCAAGAAGCTGCCAAAATCTACAGTCAGATTAAAGAACCTGCAAAGTTAGCACAAAATCAAATCAACCAAAGTCAAGTTATGCAAGATATGGGTCTTTTTCCCCGTGCTTGCAAGACTTTATTAGAAGTATTTAATCAAGAACTTGGAGTTAGCGATTGTCAAGAGTTTAGCCAATTATCATCAGAAGAATTAACAGCAAAACTCCAAAAAATTACCAGTGAATCCCCTTCTGTAACCAAAGTTATAGGCTTGAGAGGTCTGGGTGAATTACTACGTTTTATTGGTCAGCCAGAACAGTCTCAACTTGTCCTAGACAGCAGTTTAATCCTAGCCCAAAAATTAAATTCTCCTCAAGAGCAAGCAGCCACTTATGTCAGTATAGGTAACACAGCTAAAACCTTAGCTGAAAATGAAAGGGTGCGGCGCAGAAGAGAAAATTATTATCAACAAGCAGTAGATGCTTATAGCCAAGCAGCAAAGCTGACCACTTTACCAACTACGCGACAACAAGCACAACTAAATCAGCTTAGCCTCTTGTTAAAACAGGCAAAATATGATCCCGAAAAATATCAACAAGCAAAAGCTTTTTGGTTATCTCTAAATCCTCAAGACTTAAAATTTTCTCCTAGTCGGACAGGAGTGTACGAGCAAATAAACTATGCTCAAAGCTTAGCAGAACTAATTCAACTCGAAAACTCCCAACAAAAGCAAGACTCGCAATTACCAAGTTTTGACGAAATTGATAAGATTTTAGCCGAAGCCGCCACCCAAGCCAAAATTTTAGGAGACAAACAAGCTGAAGCCTATGCACTAGGAAATCGTGGTGCGCTGTATGAGCAAAGAGGTAGTAAAGAGGATTTATCTCAAGCCGAAAAATTTACTAGACAAGCTTTGAATGTAGTTTCTAGCCTAGAATCACCCTACATATCCTACCAGTATTTCTGGCAACTGGGCAGGATACGTAAAGCCCAAGGGGATATACCAGATGCGATCGCTGCTTACACCAAAGCTTACAATGCTCTGCAATCATTACGTAGCGATTTAGTAGCAGTTAATCCAGAAGTCCAGTTTTCTTTTCGATCTAGCGTAGAACCGGTTTATCGCCAACTAGTCGAACTAGAATTGGAGTATGCTCAATCCTTAAAAGCAGATAAAAAAGAACAGGAAAGCCAAAAACGATTAACTCAAGCGAGAAATGTGCTGGAATCTCTACAATTGGCTGAACTCAATAACTTTTTCCGTGAAGCTTGTGTAGAAGCAAATCCCCAACAAATCGATCAATTAGACACGAGCGCCGCAGTTGTTTATCCAATTATTTTATCCAACCAACAACAATCAGATGCAAATGTAGAAAGATTAGAAGTAATTCTCAGCCTGCCAAAACAAGCGCCACGTCTTTACAGTACTACACTTAAAAAGCAAGAATTAGAAGAAACTGTAGAACAAATACAGTCCTTTCTTAAATCTCCTGAACCTACCCTTGAACAGTCCCTGCCTTATTACCAAAAAGTATACGATTGGCTTATTCGGCCTCTCCAGCAAGACTTAGAAACTAACAAAATTAAAACCTTGGTGTTTGTTTTGGATGAAAAATTAAGAAATATTCCCATGTCTGTACTGCACGATGGCAAACAATATTTATTACAAAAATATGCGATCGCCTTAACTCCTGGTTTGCAGCTAATTAACCCCAAACCGCTAACAGACATTAATATCAAAGCCATCACAGCGGGAATAAGTGAACCACGTGAAGGTTTTGAAGGATTACCTCAAGTAAAACAAGAGCTTAAACAAATTGAAGATTTAGGAGTAGCAACAAAGTTACTCCTTAATGAAAAATTTACTACCAAAGAGGTTCAAAACCAAATTCTCAATTCTGATGTTTCGATCATTCACTTAGCAACTCATGCTCAATTTAGTTCGATCGCTGACGATACGTTTATTCTATTTTGGGATCAACGCATGAACGTTAAACAGTTAGGTAATCTCCTACGAAATAACACACTAACTTCCCGTAGACCAATAGAATTATTAGTTCTCAGTGCTTGTGAAACAGCAATTGGTGATCAACGCGCTACTTTAGGACTAGCAGGGGTAGCAGTACGGTCTGGTGCGCGCAGTACAATGGCAACATTATGGTCAGTGCAAGATGACAGTACTGCCAAATTCATGGGTCATTTGTATAGTCAGTTAGAACAAGCTAAAAAGACGAAAATCAACAAAGCGCAAGCACTCCAACAAGCACAACTTGCTTTGCTCAATGATCAGCAATACAGCAATCCTCATTACTGGGCACCATTTGTTGTTGTAGGCAACTGGCAGTAAATGTAAAAATCCCCCAGCTTTACGAAAAACTAAGCTGGGGGACGATCTAATAATATAAAGCAAAATTTGCTAAAGCTTAGAAGTTAACATCAGAGGGCATGAGTAGTCCGCTAATTTGTACAATCACGCCATTTGTGGTACGTGTGGCAGGTTGGTAGACTTTAGCGTTATTTACCTTGACTTCGCCATTAGCATCTTCGGTAATTCTAAGTTCTGTACCTTCTAGAGTTTTGAGTACTCCAGTTTTGATTTGCTCAGGAGTGATTTCGCCAACAATCACGTGATATTTCAAAACTTTAACACGGTTTTCCGGCTGGCTATATTGCTTAAAGACATTACTATCTAAAGAATAAAAGGCATTATCAGTCGGAGCAAAAATTGTGAAATAACCTGGCTTTTTCAGTGTGTCGAAAAGACCAGCTTCTTTCAATTCATCAACCAGATTGGTATATTTCCCATCCTTAGCAAGAGTATCAGCAATGGTACTGTTGGAGTTGCGATAAGGATAGTTGCGATAAGCAGAAGGTTGCAGAAAGGCAAAGCCATAGAATCTTCTAGCTAACACAGGAGAACTAATCATGGTTGTGACACCAATAATCCCCATCACCCAAGCCAATTTGACAAACCATTTTTTGCCAGTTAAGGCAGGAAATCTTTGAGGGAACATAAGACTTACCTGGTAACTCTAAGTTTATGCTAATACTACAAGAGTTCAATGGTAATTTTCGGAAAAAATTATATAATGTTCTAATTAAACGTTGTGAAGTTGATATCATGATATCAACAGTATAAAAATAGTCTGCTAACTTTATATTCCTAGTATCTTGGCTTTCTACATAAAGCCTTGGTTTGTTAAGTTTTTTAATAGCAACATCCTGATTTCAAATTATTAGACATAGTTAGAAAGAAACTTGCGATCGCACAGTGCAAAAAACTTGGAAAGCTTTGCTAGTAGCCAGTAGCAGCTAGCAGACAGTTTTCAAATTGCGATCGCACAAATAGAGAAATTCTGCACAGCCTTCAACCCCAACCAAGCTTGGCTTTTCAGTAGTCTTATCTAAATCAACTTTGCCTGAGTGCAGTTTTGCTGTGGTTACAAGAAGATTTTGCACCTCAAGCAAAGCTTTGGAAAACAACCACTCTGGTTAATGAAAGCGCACTCCTGCTAGGACAATAAGCATTTTGTGTTGGTTACTATATATACTAGTAAATTGCGATTTCCGCAGCTATAAACTAGAAATCCTTAGATTAGAGTCTTGACTTTTTTTACATATAACCTCTAATGTGGATTCATTCTGTAAAGCAAGATATTTAGTTGTAGAAAAGCGAACACATATATACACCGATAAGTTGTCTATATAAATCCACATCAAGTCAATAACCATGAGAGAAAACAGCAACAAGCAAATACGTATTTGGGCGATGCTGTGTCATCTTTCGGCTTTGTTGTGGATTCCACTAATTTTTTTAGTATTTATTGGCATACCCGTATATCTGCCTTTGTTGAATATCCTTGGACCACTGGTAGTTTGGCAATGGAAAAAATCACAAGACCCGTGGATAGATTTTCAAGGCAAGGAATCATTAAACTTTCAACTATCGCTGACAGTTTATACCTTAGTTGTAATCATAGTTTCCTTATTTCTAGTTTTTACAACCTGTGGTGTTGCCCTCACAAACAATGTGCCTTCTCAACAACTAGAATCTACTTTAAATACTTTATTAATAGTGTTAATTATACTGGTATCAATATTATTATTAGTCCAATTAATTTTAGTAATTTTTGCTTCCATTAAAGCTTATAAAGGTCAGCATTACCGCTATCCCTTTACAATTAGATTTTTGAGAAACTAAGTATTATTTATAGTTGGTCATGTCTATTCTCTGCCAACCTCTGCACTCGGATGCTGGCGCAGTCAAAATCCCTCTCGGGAACCCCTCCCTGGACACATCAACTTATCCAAAATCAAGGATTGTTCTGCTGTACACAATTCCTGTTAGCTATTTCGCAGCTTCTGCCAAAAATTCTTCTACACCCAAAATATCCTGATCACTGATAATCTCTGCTTTTGTGTGAAACGAAAAGTGGCGCTTACCACCTTCTATGTTCCATACCTGCTGCAACATTGCATGAGGAAATGTACCGCTATTGAGTTGAACAAGCATAGGCGGCCATTTTTGGCTGAGTTTGCTGGCTTCCCCAACAAAAAGTTTAAAATCACCGATATGTGCGATCGCGTAGATGCCAGAAGACATAATTAATAGTCATTTGTCATTTGTCATTTGTCATTGGTTAGTGGTTGGTTGTTGATGGTTAGTTGTTGATGGTTGGTGGTTAGTTATTTTACTCTTCACACTCCTCACATTTCCAGACGCGATAAATCGCGTCTCTACATTACTCCCCACACTCCCCACACTCCCCACACTCTCCACACTCCCCATCTCCCCTCACCTATCTGAACTTTTGCGAAATAAACCTGTCATACTTAAACCGGTAATTAATAATCCTAGTAATCCTAAACCATTCAAAAGAGGATAAATTTTTTCTAAATGAATAATTTCCAGAGTGTGTAGACTGAGGAGAAATGCACCTAATAGCCCTTGACCGAACCATTCATCAACAATGGTATAGCCTACACCTGTAAGCATTGTCAAAAATAAAGGCAAACACAAAGCGATCGCAATTTGGCGATGATATCGCCGAAACACACGATTCATAGTAACTACAGAGAAAATAAATCTCAGATTATCATATCGGATTGGATTTTAATCCCTAAAATGCTCAATGTCAAAGTCAAGTTTTAAATTGGCAGCTTAATGATAAATTCAGTGCTTTGTTCCAAGCCAGAAATACATTCTATTTGACCACCATGTTTTTCAACTATTATTTCATAGCTCGTAGATAATTCTAATTCGGTTAATTTACCAGTAGATTTAGTGTAAAACAAGGGATCAAAAAACTTTTTACTAACTTTTTCTGTGATACCGACAGCGTTATTTGCAATATGAACTACTACTATATTTGAGTTCAATAGATGAGTACAAATACGAATGGTTGGGGATAAATAATTAGTGTTGTCCTGCTTGTTAGCTTTTACCCATGAATCATTAACTTCTTCCAACGCATCAATCACATAACTAATAATATTCATAAAAGCTATGTTCAGTTCCTGTGGATAGCACTTTATCAAAGGTAGTTTTGCATATTCTTTAATCAGGGTTATATTTTGACCGTGTACATTAGATTTGAAACGACTTTGCAACAGAATTAATGTACTATCAATGGTCTCATGAATATCGACTGATTTTTTTTCGGATTCCTCTGTCGAAAAGTTTTGTAGAGCATGGATAAATTGTCTGATGCGATCTATACCTGCTTTCATTGAATATGTCAGATTAGAAAGTTCGGTAGTAAGATTGTCTAATTCAAATTGATTAATTACTCGTTGAATTTCGGTTGTTGGTTGGGGATAGTACTGTTGGTAGAGTTTAATTACCTCGAGTAATTGTTGGATATAGCGGCTGGCGTGAATTAATTTACCGGCAAGTAAATTAGCAGGGTTGTTGATTTCATTGGCTATGCTAGAAACTATTTGCCTTAAGGCTTTGATTTTTTCTTGATGTAATAATTGAATCTGGAGGTGCTGAAGTTCATGAAAATCTTTGTCCGGTATTTTTGTTTTTTCTTGTGTTTGTGCTAAATTAGCAAGTGTAATAACATGAATTTGAGAATAGGCTAACAGTAACTGGTGAAAGTCAAGTAACCGATTCTTTTCTGATGCTGCTTTGACTATTATTGGTTCGTAGACAAGTTCGGGCGATCGCTGCAAAGATAAATAAGTCGCTTCCATTACAGAAGTTGTCTCAGATATCACAAATCCCTGTTCTATTTGAACAATTTTTAGAGACATTGCTATTGGGCGATTATAAAATAGTTCTGAACTAAAAGGACGACTAATATATTCAAATAATTTGCGTCGCGAAATCATGCCAATATATCGATAATTATCAGTTATCATTACTCCTGGTAATAGAGGCTCATCTTTAAACGGTTTCATTAAATCACTGCCGAAACAATTCAGATCAACCTCTACTTCCCACAAGGGTAACTCTTGCAAAGTTGAGTCTATGTTCAACTTTAATTCATCAGCATATTTCAGCATATATTTTGAACCGATTTAAATTCTAGTTTTTCAGATATAGTTGCCTGGTGTCTACAATGTTTAGAAATATTTAGTGCTGAATATTCAAGGAGTTTCAAGCTCACTGAATCATCGTTGAAATACTAGGTTTCATATACGATATGCTAATCCGATGGAATAGTGAAAATAAGTAGATATCACTATAACTAAACAAACAAAAACAAACAAATACCTAAAAATTTCTCAAATCCAATCCTCATTTTGGTAGCTCCTTTCAATAATAGTAGTACTACCCTGGCACTTTCTGAATAGTATTATAGTTTGCAGCCAAAATTAAGTAGGCAAATGAAATTTTTATATTCTTTAAGTAAATTTTCTCGTTTTTACTCGTCACCTAGGTGCCATGACCCTAAGGTTAATTAAATCAGTTAACACGATTCATAATAGATTAAAGACAAGTATTAATCTCATAGAAGTCGTGCAATTAACATGCTATTGACATACTTAGACAGTAACAGCTGGCTGATCGAAATTGGAGGACAACGGATACTACTTGATCCTTGGCTAGTAGATACGTTAACTTTCGCTAATCAAGATTGGTTTTTTAAAGGTTATCGAACTCAAGATCACCCCATACCAGAGAATATAGACCTAATATTGCTGTCTCAGGGGCTAGAAGATCATGCCCATCCCCCAACGCTTAAGCAACTTGATCATAATATTCCAGTGGTAGCTTCTCCTAACGCTGCCAAGATAGTACAGCAGCTAGGTTACACCCAAATCACAGTGCTTACTCATGGGGAAACCTTTACTTTAAATACAAGTGTAGAAATCAAAGCATTTCCTGGTTCGCCCATCGGCCCCACTTTAGTAGAAAATGGTTATCTCCTCAAAGAATTAGCAAGTAACTTGACTATTTACTACGAACCACACGGATATCATTCCCCTTCGCTGAAAGCAGTAGCCCCCATTGATGTTGTTATTACTCCACTTGTTGACTTAACTTTGCCCATAGTCGGGCCATTTATTAGGGGTGGTAAAAACGCTTTAGAATTAGCTCAATGGTTGCAACCCCAAGTTATGCTACCTACAGCAGCTGGAGGTGATGTGAAGTTTATAGGATTCCTAACAAAATTCTTGCAAACCAAGGGAAGCATCGAAGAATTCCGTTCTTTACTAGCAAAAAACAATCTTTCCACCCAAGTAATAGAACCCAAATCAGGCGATCGCATAGAGTTGCAATTACAGAAAAAGGGTGTAGGTGTGTAAGTCACGGCATTTTGTCAAGCGTAGGGGTTGGGTAAAGGGTATCACCACCAATCCTAAACTTTTAGCTCAAATGGAAAGCCTATCCTCCAGGAACACCAAAAGGCGCAGAGTTTGTTTAATTTCTCATCGCTGAGGTTAAGTACAATTTAAACTGCAAGAGAAACTCTCTGTTGAATAGATTCTTTTTGAGGTGGTTTAAATCAGTAAATAGTTATCAATTATCAGTGAACAATGAAAAATTGATAACTCGGCAGATGGTTTATCGGTGTGCATCGGTGTTTATCGGTGTTCGATTTATTGAATCTAGATGAGTGGGGGTTTACTCGTGAGTTTGATGTTTTTGGGAAGAACGAACACAGATGCACACAGATGAACACGGATGGTTTATCGGTGTTCGATTTATTGAATCTAGATGAGTGGGGGTTTACTCGTGAGTTTGATGTTTTTGGGAAGAACGAACTCAATACACACTCACCTGAGATTGAGCCATAACGACGCGATCGCGTCCGGTTTTTTTGGCGATATATAAAGCAGCATCGGCAGCTTCAATGACTGCTGTACCTGTTAAACCATGTTCTGGATACATGGCTACTCCCAATGACAAACTAATGCAGCCAAGTTTCTGACGTTGATATTGTATGTCTAAATGTTTCACTGTTTGCCGAATTCGCTCGGCTCTTTCTTGACAAACATCTAAACAAGTTTCTGGTAAAATCAACATAATTTCTTCGCCGCCGTAGCGGCAAGCAATGTCTGCTTTGCGAATTTGTTTTCTTAAAAATCCACCCAGTTCGCGCAATACGATATCACCGGCTTCATGACCAAATCTGTCATTGAAGCTTTTAAAATGATCGACATCCATCATAATGATGCCTACTCGTTTCTGGCTGCGTTCGGCTCGGCTGATTTCTCGTTCTAAAGATTCTTCTAAGTAGCGGCGATTAAATAAACCTGTAAGAGGATCACGGATACTTTGCTGTTGTAGAGCTTCAGTGAGTCTTAAGTTAGCTAAAGCTAAGGCGATACGTTCAGCAACCGCAGAGGCTAATTGTTGTTTGGCTGCTGTTAGTTGTCCTGTTTGTGGGGAATGGAAATGTAGCATACCTAAAGCCTCACCCTGAGCCATCATTGGTACACAAAGAGCTTCGCCTCCAAATAAGTCTTCTTCAATGTGGCTACAGTGTAAACTGTGATCGTCAGCTGTGGCAAAATGCGATCGCCCCCGTCGTAAAGCCCAACAGTTCTTGGGTGAAAATACTTTTTTACTCGCAAGAGTTGAGTCTCCCCAAGTAGTCACAGCTTCGACTAAGTGTTTGGAGGAACTGATAATAAACACTCCACCTGATGTCTCGGGAAACAAAGGCTGGATTAACTGAGCAATTACTTTATATGCTTCCTCAACTGTGAGACAAGCTTGGAGAATATCACTCATTTGACTGAGTAGAGCAATTTCATGGTTGCGTTGTTCAAGTTGCTGTACCCAAGAGGTAAGTTGCTCATTAGCTTGTTGCAAAGCGGCTTCTGCTTGTTTGCGTTCTGTAATGTTGTGGTTGACGCCAATGGTGGCAGTAGGCTGACCATGTGCGTTATACAGTGGTACAAATACTGTTTCGCATACCCCTTGTGTTCCATCCTTGCGAACAAAATTTATTTCGCCAGCCCAACGATTGGCAGTGTGCAACTCGTCTATGATTTTTTGTGTGAGTACAGCCGACTCTTCTGGTTTATGCAATATGCCGAGGTTTTTACCTAATACTTCTGCTTTGCTGTAGCCAAACATCTTTTCGGCAGCTCGGTTCCAGTCTATCACGCGACCCGATAAATCAGTTACAATCACGCCATCAGAGATATTTTCAAAAATATAAGCCTGCTGCTGTAAAGTTTGTTCAACCCGTTTGCGCTCAGTGATATCTTGAATCTGAGTGATAAAGTATAGGGGTTGACCATGGATGTCGCACACTAGCGATACACTTAACATAATCCATACCACGTGTCCAAGCTTGTGTATGTACCGCTTGGACATGTGGTAACAGCGAATTTCACCAGTCAGTAGTTGACGCACGTATTCAAAGTCAGTATCTAAATCGTCTGGATGGGTGATTTCTTGGCAAGTCTTAGAAAGTAATTCTGCTTCTGAATAACCAACAATTTCACACAAAGAATGATTAACTTGTAGCCAACTACCATTTAACCCTACCAATGCCATGCCAATAGCTGCATGGTCAAAGGCGTTATGAAAGCGCTCTTTACTTTCCCGTAACGCTTCTTCTGCAAAATGGCGTTCTTTGATTTCCAACTCAAGCTGGTGATTGGCTTGCTTTAGTTCTGTTAAATTAGGAATAGTCAGAACTTTGGGAAGCGATCGCACTAGTAGGATCATTGCACACAATAAACCAAAAGCCGTGATCGCTTTGAGTAATCCCAGCAACCAATACTGCGAGCGCCAGAACATCCAAGCCTCTATCAGATAAATGGTACTACCAATTACAGCTAGTGTTGTAATTAAACGGTATATCCACTGAAAGGGTAAATCTTGCCGCTTACGAGCAGAATAAACAACTATGATCGGAATCAAGTTATACGCAAAGGCGATCGCAGAGTTGGATGTAGCATCCAGCCAGGCCAGTTTTAGTTGACATAGATAGTAATGTCCACATTCCTGATACACCGCAACCACCTTTTTTCATAATAGTTAGAAAAATAGTTGAGAACTCAGTAGCCAAAACATCATTCTTAGGGTAGATGCGTAAATTTTATCCTTGTGAAAAACATATCTGTAATTTTTTTAACCTTTTCTTTAGGGAAAATCCAGTAGTTAGCATAAGAAAAATTTAATGTTTACAATCGTAGGTTGAAGATACTAAGGGAAAATGGAGAAACTAAGGAAAACACATTGCCTCAAAATTCGCTGGTGGTCGATAACAGCGACAATCAGAATGACACCTCAAAGCTCAAAATAGCCCAACTTTTAAAAAAAACCTAGGTATCTTTGCTCAAGGTTGATTCAACTTAACTATTTGTTGCATACGTATATAAAAATATGAATCAGGGACAACAAAATATAATCGAAGGCATCTATGAAGTATGTATTGGCGTCCCAGAACCCATCTCGGCGATTCAGTATTGGCAGCAATTTGGTTATCGCATTGGTGAAGAAGGTAAATTATCAGCAACGATAGCTCAGCAATTGTATGGTGTTGACTCAGCTTTACGATCAATTCGCCTTTACCACCAGAATGCAGATCATGGTTTGATTCGTCTGATGATTTGGCAAAACCCTACAAATAACGGGTTAAAGATGGGATCAATGAAAGTGAAGGGTAATCGTTGGGCAACAACTTTAACCGCCGACATTATAAATATCTTAAATCACGTAGAAGAGGCAAAAGCAGCTGGTTGGCCGCTCTGGTTCACCCGTCCCCATTGGGAAGTTATTTATCACAAGGAAAGGAAAACCCGTCCTTTTGTTGACACGATGGTGGGAGTACGAGAAATGCTGCTGCTACAACCATTCACACGACAAGTTTTTTTTCAAAGGTTTGGTTATACACTCCCTGATTACGGCAGCATTGATCTCAATTCTCCTCTCAAGACCAGTCAGTTTACCCACATGGGAATGGTAATTCAAGATGACAGCAAAGAAACATTGAAGTTTTATGAGGAAGTTTTGGGTTTGTTGCGGGTGCGTGATGATGTCGAGACTAGCTATGAATCATCCCTAGCTAGTCGAGAAATTTTTGATCTCCAGCCAGGTGAAAGGTTTTTTGTCACCGCCTTTGATGATCCGCGCTCTTCCATAACTAACATGATGGCAGCGCGTAGTGGCAGACTTTATATTATTCGCTTTCCTGGTTCTATAAATCTAGATTCTCGCTATGAAGCAGCACAACCAGGCAGTTTGGGAATGTGTTTGTACACCTACAGAGTACGAGAACTTCATCAGTTTTGCGATCGCATTAAAGCTAGTGATGTACAAAAATTTACAAATATTGCCGAAAACGAATTTGGAGAACCTAGTTTTTCCTTTGTTGCACCAGATGGGTATTTTTGGAATTTAATTGGATGTTAGTTGGGGAGATGGGGAGGTATGGAAATTGTAGTTACACCCAACCCAGGTTCTCCTTGGCCCGCCGTACAAGATTTAGTGTTCACAATTTTGGTGTTTGGCTTAAATCAACTAGCAGCGATCGCTTGGCCTGCAAAAGTAGTAGCGAATTTATTGGAATATCTCGAAACCAACAATCATTCTCTTGAGCAAATGCATCCAGACTCGGAAATTCTCAAACAACTAACCCAAAATCCCGATCCTGGTGTGCACTATACCATCGTGGCAGGCGATCGCTCCCTTCCACAGCCACAGAAACTCAATTAAACAAACAATCAAGTCCTTTACAAATTAGGTTTTGATGTGAGTTATGGTCTTGACAACAGTCGTTTTTAGTAATCGAACACCGATACACACAGATACACACAGATGGATTATGCGTTAGCAATGAATCGGTGTTCATCTGTGTTCATCTGTGTTCGTTTTTTTCCTTTACTTTATGACATCGCCAACCGCTAGATTTTTTAGTAGTCGAACACCGATACACACCGATGGACACAGATGGATTATGCGTTGGTAGCTAAGTGGTATTACTCATCATACTTCGGCAGGTCGTTGGGTGCGCCGCACGCGGAAATGTTACCTGTGAAATTGACATCCGCCATCAGTTCTGGATGTTGTTGCTGACGCTGAGCAATTTGTTCGCGGGTGAGTATTTTCGACTCATCAAAGCCTAGTTCTATCTTGGTTTGTAGTCCATTATACTTGACTCGCTTGAGGTTGTAGAAGCGTTTGTTGAGAGTTGTTTGCACAAATGCCTTTAAGCAACCTAAAAGATACTTGCGTTTAAATGGATCTTTGACAAACCAGTATTCAAAGGTTTTGCGTAGGTAAAAACGGGCGTAGTTCTGCAGTACTCCTTTGAGGACATCCTCCCGTTCCATTGCCTCTGGTTTCATAATCGGGGTGACAAAGTTATATTGAGAATAGTCACGAACTTCAACGCGATCGCCTAAATCTTGAAATAATTCGGAAAATGGCCAAGGTGTAAACATATTCCAGTTCACCATGTCTGCTTTCCAATCTAAGGCCATTTGATAGGTTTGTTCGATTGTTTCTGGGGTTTCGTTTTCCAAACCCATGATAAATTGAGCTTCTGTAACGATGCCGTTTTGATTTAACAGTTTGATGGCACGCTTGTTTTGTTCAATGGTTGTTTCTTTGCGGAACAAATTCAACTTTAACTGTGCTGCGGCTTCTGTCCCTAAGGAAACATGCACCAGTCCGGCTTTGCGGTACAGTGGTAGTTCTTGCTCATCCCGCAAAATATCTGTCACCCGTGTATTGATTCCCCAGTAAACGCCTAAGTTGCGTTCTATTAGTTCGTTACACAAAGCGATAAATTTCGACTTGTTGATGGTTGGTTCTTCATCCGCAAGAATGAAAAAGCCGACTTTGTGTTTTTTCACCAAGGTTTCAATTTCATCGACGAATCTCTTGGGAGTCGCGGAACGATATTTACGCCAGAATTTCCATTGAGAACAAAAACGGCAGGTGAAGGGACATCCTCTGGCATAGTTAGGAACAGCAACCCGTACGTTGAGAGGGGTATAAATATATTTACTCCAATCTAATAAATTCCAATCTGGGGTGAGGCTATCCAAATCGGCGATGGGGGGATGGGCTGGTGTGGCGACGACTTGCCCATTTTCGAGGAAAGCAATACCTAAGATATTACGGCGATCGCGCTCATCTGTACCATTAGCTATGGCTTGCAGCAGGTTAACTGTAATCTCTTCCCCTTCTCCTCGGATGATATAATCTACCCAAGGTGCTTCGTTGAGAACTTCATTGTACATATAGGTAGGGTGAACCCCACCCATGATTGTCTTAGCTTGGGGACAAACTTCTTTAACTATCTTCAGGGTTTTTTGGGATTGGTAAATCATCGGTGTAATCGCCGTTGCTAGGACAACATCCGGCTGGTGCTGGGCGATGATTTCAGCTAAAGCATCATCAGCAATGTAATCTGTCATAGCATCCACAAAACGAATATCGCTAAAGCCGGCTGTCTTTAACGCCCCACCAACATACGGAACCCAACTAGGTGGCCAGTTTCCCGCAATTTCAGCACCACCAGAGTGATAGTTGGGTTGAATCATCATAATCCGCATAATCTGCCTCCTTATTTTTGACAGATGACAACCAAATTAAATTGCTTTGGCAATCATTAATTACAAGTTGGAATTGATACATGAATTGCATAATCGCGTTCTTTTTCCCCTCTGAGATAATTTGCTGACTAAACCATTAATCATGATTTAGTTTTGCAACTTAATTTTTATATAACTTTAAAACGATGAAAATTGTAAGAAAAAGCAAGTTTTTCAAAACTTAATCTGGAATTAGCTTTGAGCAAAAAATGCTTGTAATAAGTATTCTTACTACAAGCAAAGCTGTGACAAAAATCGTTTTTATATGTCGAACACCGATGTAGACGCCCTTAAGGGCGGCTTCCCGCAAGGTACACAGATGAACACCGATGGACGCAGATAGATTATTCATGGGCGCTGAAGTGTAATTGCAGAACTTCAAAAAACTCTGCGTGCCTCTGCGCCTATTCTGCGTGACTCTGCGTTTAAAAACACCAAGATTTTAGGCTTCTGGAACAAATTCCATCGCCACACCATTTATACAGTAGCGCAGACCAGTTGGTGCAGGACCATCTTCAAACACGTGACCCAAATGTCCACCACAACGGCTACAATGCACTTCTATCCTAGTCATAAAAAATGACCTGTCTACGGTTGTGCTAATTGCGCCTTCAATAGGTGCGTAAAAACTTGGCCAGCCAGTACCGCTATTGAATTTGGTTTCTGATGTAAATAGTGGCTGTCCGCAACCAGCACATACATATGTGCCATCAGCATAATTTTTATCTAGGGGACTTGTACCAGCCCTTTCTGTACCGTGCTTACGCAGCACACGAAACTGTTCCGGTGTTAAGGTTTTGCGCCATTCTTCCTCGGTTTTATTGATTTCAAATTTTTCACTATTTGAAGTAGCCATAAATTCTGGTCTCCTGGTTAAATAATTTGACAACCACAGCGCCCCAATGATGACGCCACCTGTTTCTAAAAGCAGTCTTCTTTTCATCTTCTATTATTTATGAAGTTTTATTAATTTAACAATGAGGCAAACCGTCTAGCTTCGATAGAGATTGCGTCACTTATCGCTACGATAAATGCTAAAGCTAAAGAGCAGTTGAGACTCAGATTAAATTGATTTGAGGTTCTTGGATCGCACCTACAGGAATCAATAAGCGATCGCAGTTTTAGATTTTGAATTTTCTACTGACTATAGACAGATATCTTGCCTATACCACGAGAATTTTATTTAATGCGAATATGTAAATAAAAAGACCTTTAAATTCATTAGGTTATGAATCTTAAGTATTTTTACACAGTTCCGTCCATGTTAATTGGTGCATCTATCGTGTTGATGCAGCCACACATTGCAGCCGCCCAATCTTCTCAAGAAATAGAAAGGATAGGCAAAGAGATTACAGTGCAGATTGTGGATGATCAAACTCCCCCTGCTACTGGTTCAGGAGTGATTATTAGACGTTCTGGTAACAGTTACACAGTCCTGACTGCTTATCATGTGGTCAAGGAGGGTAAAAAATACCAAGTAATTACACCTGATCAACAAAGTTATACAGTTAATAACGTCAAACACCTACAAGGATTAGATTTAGCACTAGTCGAGTTTAGTAGTAGCAAGCCTTACAATGTTGCCAAAATCGGTGACTCTGATTTAGCTACAGCAACCACAACTGTATATGTAGGTGGGTTTCCAGCCAAAACAGCAGCTATTTCTAACCCTTACTTTTCTTTCAACAAAGGACAGGTAAACGCTAACGGTGCAGCCCAGCGTGATGGTTATAACTTGATTTATGAAAACAAGACTCTCAATGGTATGAGTGGTGGTCCTGTACTAAATGAGAAAGGGGAATTGGTAGGTGTTCACGGTAGGGCTGACGAACAAGAAATTGGTATAGGTACAACCATCAACGTGGCTTTGCAAAAAATGGTAGCAGTTGGGGTAGATGTAGGAGGGCGTTCATACACCAGAAATAGTACTCTTCCCACTGCGCCAAAAGCTGATGATTTCTTTATCAAAGCTTACGATAGTTATCGCAATAAAGATTATCAAGGAGCGATCACAAACTATACTCAAGCAATTCGTCTCAATCCTAGATATGCTAATGCCTACTATAACCGCGGTATAGCCCGCTCTGATATTGGAGATAAACAAGGGGCGATCGCTGACTATACTCAAACAGTCAAGATTAACCCCAGACATGACGATGCGTACTACAACCGGGGCTTAGTCTACTATGAATTAAAAAACTACCAAGCAGCGATCGCTGATTATAACGAGTCACTCAAAATTAATCCTAACGCTGAAGATGCTTACCTCAACCGAGGTTTAGCACGCTACGAATTAAAAGACAGACAGGGCGCAATGACGGATTATAATCAAGCCCTTAAGATCAATCCCAACTATGACAAAGGTTACTATAATCGGGGATTGGCACGCTCTGCATTAGGTGATAAACAAGGGGCGCTCGCTGATTATAACCAAGCTATCAAGTTCAATCCCAATTATGACAAAGCCTATTACAATCGGGGGTTAATTCGCTACGAATTAGGAGATAAACAAGGAGAAATAGATGATTACAACCAAGCTATTAAGATTAATCCCAATTATGCCCTTGCTTACTACAATCGGGGAATAGCCCTTTCTGAAAAAGGAGACACGCAAAAGGCGCTAGATGATTTCAATCAAACTATTAAGCTTAGACCTGATTACACTGATGCCTATATTTACCGGGGTTTAACCCTTTATGATTTGGGGAATAAACAAGGGGCATTCAATGACTTTAACCAGGCGATTAAGCTTAGTCCTAATTATGATAAAGCTTACTACAATCGGGGATTAACCCGCTATGAATTAGGAGACAAGCAAGGAGCTATAACTGATTACAATCAAGCACTTAAGATTAATCCGAAATATGCCAACGCCTACCTCAACCGGGGTTTAACTCGCGCTGACTTGGGAGATAGACAAGGAGCGATCGCTGACTACAACCAGGCACTCAAATATAAACCCGACTATGACAAAGCTTATTATAACCGGGGTATAGCCTACTTTGACTTGAAGAATTTGCAACAAGCTCTTGCCGATTTCAATCAAGCTATCAAAATTAATTCTAAGTATGCCAATGCTTACTACAATAGAGCGCTGACGCGTCGTGATTTAGGAGATAAAAAAGGCGCTCTGGCTGATTTTAAACAAGCCGCAGAGCTTTATCGACAACAAAACAACAATAATTATTATGAGGATACGCTCATTCAGATTAGAAAGCTGGAGCAGTAAATGATGGGGAGGTGGGGTGATGGGGTGATGGGGAGTTTAGGGGGTGTGAGAAGTATAGAATAACCACTGACCACTAACTACTAACCATCAACAATCAACAATCAACAAACAACCACTAACCCAAAATATACTCTTTAAAACTACACAAAATCGCTCCTTTGATAGAGGAGCGATTTTTCAATATCAAGGTTATTTTTAGACCCATAATCAATTAAAAGCAAATTTTATTTGGACTTACCAAAATTCCACCGCAGCCACTCACTTTTTCTACACCACAATCCGAAAAGTCGAATTTGAAAGGGTCTCAGTTTTGTTCTTCCTTGATGAATATATTAATAAGTTGTGCTTCTACTACTTGACTACTTCCAGTTCAACGCAAAAAGCTAATGTATCATTACCTTGACTTTTGGTTGTTCAGAAGTACAATTAACTACTTCCTCTGCAAGAGTCACAGTTTTATTTATTTCTGATATTAAGACTGGTGTAGCATCTGGTAAACTCCAAACATCTTCCAATCTCTCCCAAGAAGGAGCAAAGGGTGGTAATGCTAGAGAGCAAGCTTTCCAAGAAGCTTGTACTGGGGCTCCCAATTGTTGACACATACCACCGCGACGTCCTTCAGGCTGGTAATACCGACAATATTTACAAGCAGAAGTTAAGTATTTAATGTTTTTCATATATAGTTGCCTTCTAAGGCTTATTCACATGATCTAATTTTGCATACACATATCAATGCTGTTTTGTACCAAAAAGCATATTTATATATAGGTTATGGCGATCCCCAAGAAGGATTTTGCTTTAGATTTTTTTTATTTTCGTGTTATCTTTTTCAATTATTTTGTTAACAATGTGATACACAGCAATAAAACTTGACTCAGGCTTGTTCTTAGCTAAAAACATTCAGGGATCAAGGCTAAACTAAAAGCTATTGAGGCGTCAAGACTTTAAATTTAGCAATAGGGTGTATAGTGTACTATTATTTACCTTGTATATTCTGGCATAATTTATAAATAAAAAACGTAGTCTACATAACCTTTGAATCAATGAGTGCAGATCACTCAAGTTGTAGGTGATCGCCAACCAACAAACCCACAGACAGCTGAAACTGAAAGTGCGATCGCACTATCTCTACATTAGAGACTAAACTCTGCAACGTCATCATCTGTATCGGAGTCTTTACCCACAACAGTGGGTTTAAATTCAGCACCATGAATTAATTCATGGAAAGATTTGCCGGGATTTTGATACAGAATATTCAATACGCTGATAAAGTCCCGAACTATTTCGCCTGGAGTTAGTAACGCTGCTGCACCCAAGCGACTGACAATCTCTTGTACAAATGCTTTTAAATCAGCATTTTTTAAATTCTGTGTATAACCAAAATTCAGGGCATGAATTTCTGTTATTTTTTGCAAAAGCAACAAAATTTCTTCTTGGCTTAAGGGATTGAGCCGCATCACAGGACCTAAAAATTCTTGTACGCCAGCTTGAGTGACAAAACGACTTTCTTTTGTGCGTCTTCGCCAAGCAGGATCTGCAAACAGTCCACGATTTGGATCTTCTAAAAATTTTGTTGTTCCGCCTATAAAAATACCTAAGTGTTCAGCTTTGCATTGCATGGTGTCGTTGAATATTCCTAACAACCTGTTGTAATTTTTTTCGCGAGTTACAGTTGTCGGAATTTGATATAAATTTGCGGCTTCATCCAATACTACTAAAAGTCCTTTATAGCCAATTTCAGCAGTAAATTTAGCTATGAGCTTAATGTAGTCATACCAACTATCATCATCAATAATGACTCGCACTCCTAAAGCAGCTTTGGCTTCTGTTTTAGTGCTGTATTCTCCTCGCAGCCAACGCAATGCAGCATTTTTTAAATCATCATCATCTAGACGATAACTGCGCCAATAAGCAATGATCACATTGCCAAAATCAAAACCGTGAACTAAGTCTTCTATATACTTAATTACTTCCCTAATTTTTTCTTCTACTTGGTCATCAAAACCATGATCATTAGGACGCATTCCAGTTTCTTTGGCAACTTCTTGTTGAATTTTATTAATCCATCCTTCTAAAATTGCGACTAAAGCACCGCCATCAGGGCGAGTTTTTGTAGCGAGACGACTCATTAATTCTCGATAAGTTGCTAAACCTTCGTTGTTGGTTCCTGCGAGCCGACGTTCTGAACACAAGTCAGCATCAGTAACTACAAAACCTTGCTCCATAGCATGATTGCGAAGTAACTGTAGCATGAAGCTTTTACCTGAACCATAGTTCCCAATTATGAAGCGAAAAGCTGCTACCCCTTCTGCAATGTCATTGAGGTTTTGTAATAGGCTTTGTAGTTCTTTTTCCCGACCTACTGCTATATGTTCTAGTCCTACCCTTGGTACAACCCCCGCACCAAGAGAATTGATGATAGCAGTGGAGACTTTTTTCGAGATTTTGAGCTTTGCCATGTGAATTCACCTCACCTCCATGTATTTTAGCTTGAAGGTGAGCTTTGCTTTCATTTGGAGTAACGTCAAGAAATAGGGGTGTTGGGAAAAAGCAGCTATGTAAGGGTTTTATTGAGTAATTTTTTCAGAAAATCACTATAATTCTCACCCAAATACTTCACTCCTAGTTAATGGTTTTGTAAGTTGCGATCGCTCTTTTCACATCACTTTGATATTCTGGATAAATCTCTGGAGTTGCCGCGTTTGGATCAATGATTAATTCACCAATCGTATTATTAGCCTTTTCATTGATAGAATCAATTAACAAATTTGGCATAGTAATATTAGCTTCAGCTATTTTTTTAATAACACTGTGAGGGTTTTCATCTTCGATCATCGCTTTTAATGCCTGGATTTCAGAGTCAGACATTTGAGCTATAAAGTTAGTCCATTCTGATGATAATCCCTCTAAAATGTTAGACCCATCTATATCATTTACTGTGTCCAGTAAATCAGCAAAAGGAAATACATCTACATCTTCTTCTTGATTCTTTTCTAATACTTTATTTGAATCTAAATTTTCTATTTGTTGTAATAATTGCCATACTTGGCTTTGTAAATGATCGCGCTCATCTTGTAATAAGGAAATTTGACTTTGTAATTGTTGAATTTGGTTTTGCTGTTCTGTTACTTCTGCTTTTAAGGAATTTAGATTAATTTCTATATTTTCTGCTTCTAGCTTTTTATCTATCAACAATTGATTTTGTTGTTGATTTGCTGCTTCTAGTTCTTGAACTTGAAGTCTCATCTCATATAATTTTTCTTCTAGTTGGGGTTTAAGCCTTTCTAGAAGAGTGATATTACTTTCTAAATCTTGCCTTTGCTGCAAAAGTTCACACAGTTGATTATTTAACTGATTAATTTCAGCCTTAGATACACTACAGATCAATTCCAAACGACGTTTTTCGGCATTAATAGCGGACAGAGAATTATTGTGTTCTAATTTTGCTTTTTCTAATTCTTGAATTTCATTATGCAATTGGCTGATTTGTGCTTCCAACTGTTTTTTTTCGATCACGCAACTGCTTAACTCTCGGTTAAGACTATCTCTTTGATTGCGGCGTTCAACTATTTGATTCTGTAATTTATTAGATTCTTGATACAATAAGGAGTGATGAGACTCTAGTTGATTTACCTCTGCAATGATACGAGATTTCAAACCCTCCAATTCTTTAATACGTCTGTGGAGAGAATCTAGAACTAACATTTCACTAGCTCGGCGTCGCTTATCTATAAATAAAGCTGCGAGATAAGTGGAAAATATGGTGATGATGCCTGTGAGAAAGGCGTTTTTGAGATCCCAACTAAAGACTAAACCAAGACCAAAACTCGCACCAAAGGCAACTAAACCGAGAATAAGTCGATTACTTACTATTGCTGATTGCATATTGCTGGTTTTGAGCATTTTTCTTTATTTTTCTTTTTTATTTTTAACTTGGAGTGCGCTAACAGTCATCTCTGCTTTCAAAAAATCTACAAATTGTCGTGCTGTTCTTCCAGAACGACCATTATGACGAGTTGCCCATTGTAAAGCTTTGTATTCTAAATCTGACTGACTGATATTAATTCCTACTAAATCGGCAAGATGCCGGATAATTTTTAAATAAGTTTTCTGATCAGCTCCCTCAAAAGTGAGTGTCAAACCAAAGCGATCGCTAAAGGAAAGTTTTTCCTGCATTGTATCCCAGGCATGAACTTCATCATGATCGCGCGGAGCAGGTCGATCAGCGAAAAACTCCCGTACTAAGTGGCGGCGGTTAGAAGTCGCATACACCACGATATTTTGGGGACGTGCCGTTAAATTCCCTTCTAACACCACTTTTAATGCCTTAAAAGCATCATCATCTTCTTCAAAAGAGAGATCATCAACAAAGATAATAAATTTATGTGGTTCTCCTCGTAAATGTTCCACGATCATTGGCAAATCTTGCAGTTGAGATTTTGCCACTTCCACCAATCGCAGGTTACGTTCTCCATACTCATTCAGTAAAGCTTTAACTAAAGAGGATTTACCAGAACCACGACTACCATATAGTAATACGTGCAGTGCTAACTGTCCTGACAATAAAAATTCTGTATTTTTCAACAAAGCTTCTTTTTGCGACTCATAGCCCACAAGTTCACTTAATTTAACTGGATCGGGATAAGGTATTCCCAAAAACTGCCCATTTTGCCAACGTAGGGCCTTGTACTGGGCGAATAATCCCGTGCCATACTGCCGATAGTATGCCGCCAAATCTTCTACAGCATCTGCCCAATTTTCTAACTGTTGTAGATAAGTAATAAATTGCGTTTCTACAGCTGCTGTACTAGCCTCTTCCAGATACCAGACTACGGGTGAGACAGGTAAATGAGCAATATTCTGTACCCATTCACTCAAAACAGCGCTGCTACATTCGTACAAATGTTGTAGTGCTAGTAAATCATGTTTTGCTGCTGCGACCAAAGCAATCGGTAAATTCTCAAACTCTTGCTGTTGAGCTTGTTTGGTAAAAGGATTCTCAGCTTTGAGAATTTGAGTAATCAGATATTCTTCCCAGTTTTGATTTTTTGTCGCTAAGGCTCTAAAGTAAATGCCGTAAGCTTGCAGACAACTCCTAGCATCCGCTTCACTGTAACGAATCGCTTGCAATAGATCAACAAATGCTACACCTACTTCTGTTTGCAGGACAGATTGGTAGAGTAAAAGAGAAGCTGCTTGACGTTGGAGAAATTGAACCTTTGCGTAAGACGAATTGCTTGCCGTAGACATCACTTGATTATCCATCAATCAATTGGGTTATTTGGCTAAACAGCTATGCTAAATTGTCTGCCGAGGCTTGTAGGAAAATCAAAATCTACATAGGTATATGAATTTAGGTATTATTGCCGCCCTTGCTTACGGCATCTTGTCAATATTAGGTGGTTTTTTGGGTTACATAACAGCTGGTAGTAATATTTCACTTTTTAGTGGTAGTATCAGTGGTCTAATACTCATCTTTTCGGCTTTTGTACAACTTCAAGGTCAAAGCTGGGGTTTGACATTAGCAGCTATTGTTACAGCTATATTAATAGTTGTTTTTGCATTTAGACTAGCTAAAACACGTAAGTTTATGCCTGCGGGGTTGATGACAGTTTTAGGTATGTTGACATTAGCCCTGATTGTAAATCAATTTCAAATTATGACATCAACTAGGTAGTAGATAGTCAGTGACCAGTTATTAGTAAGTTGTGATCACTGATAACTGGTAACTGTTCACTGATTCGGTGTTCTCACCGTCAATACCTGTGGTGGTGTAGAGTCTGGTGGATAAATCAAATCTACCTCCACTGGTCTGTTGTAGTATTGGGAGGCGTAGGTGTTTTATCTCTTGGATCAGCAAAATTACCGTTATTTAGTGAAGCTTGTTATTCAGCAAGGGTTGGCGTGCGATCGCTACCATCAGCATTTTTCTTGGCAAACATTGCTAAACTAGCTGCTTTCTCTTACTCTGGGCTCTGTGTGCCTCTGTGGTTTTTTATTTAATTCCTCAAAGTTAGATTAACAGAGTACTAGACACGGTGAAGCGGATTAATGATGTGTAGTAAGATTTTTAAAGATTGGTATTACTTGGTAATTAAAATTTTATCTTCTCAGAGACTATTAAGGATATTAAAATTACTTACATTTATACTTAAAGTTTGACTAAATTTTTATTTAGTTACCTAAAATTTTGTTGCGAACAACAATAGCCCTATCGGAGAACCGGTGTTGTATGTCATCATGGCAAAATAGAACACGTATCCTTTTTTATCCACTAGGAAATCAAGCATGGCTCTCCGTCTAGGTGATACAGTACCGAACTTTACCCAAGCCTCCACAGATGGCGATATTGACTTTTATGAGTGGGCGGGTGACAGCTGGGTAGTGCTGTTCTCCCACCCCGCAGACTACACACCAGTTTGTACCACTGAATTAGGAACCGTTGCCAAACTCAAACCAGAGTTTGATCGGCGCAATGTGAAAGTAATCGCCCTGAGTGTTGATGATGTTGAGTCCCATAAAGGCTGGGTAGGAGACATCGAAGAAACACAGAACACTAAACTCAACTACCCAATCCTGGCAGATGCTGATCGTAAGGTTTCTGATCTTTACGATATGATTCACCCCAACGCTAACCCTAGCGTGACGGTAAGGACAGTATTTATCATTGACCCTAACAAAAAGTTGCGGCTTACCCTGACTTATCCTCCCAGTACCGGACGCAATTTTGATGAAATTTTGCGAGTGATTGATTCGCTGCAACTAACTGATAACTACAGTGTCGCTACTCCAGCTGACTGGAAAGATGGTGATGATTGCGTAATTGTTCCTTCACTTAAAGATCCAGAAGTCTTGAAGGAAAAGTTCCCCAAAGGTTATCAGGAAATTAAGCCTTATCTGCGGATGACTCCTCAACCAAATAAATAATTGGACTGATTGAAAGAACCTCGCCTTCATTGAGAAGGCGCGGGTTTTTGGCAATTGTCCAGATTTTGATTTTGTTTAACGAACACTCATGGAACATAGATGTTTTTGGCGTTGGGTTTGTGTTGTCTACGCCTTGCACTGTGTACCCTGTGGGAAGTTGCTTGCGCGTTTACGAATTTAAAAACTAATTCACATTAGGCGTAATTTCCAATAAGATTTTGTAGGCTTCGTTAATCAGTATTTAGTTGCGATCCTGGATGCAAATCTAATAACTTAGCAGCAGATTTAAGAATGTTTACAAATAGTTTATAATCATCTTTCATCTATCTTTTCCTCATTCCCTGGCTGAGTAGGAAAATAAATTATTACCTTAGTGTCTTAGTGTCTTTGTGGTTAAAAAATAACTGCTTCACCACCAAGACGCCAAGACACTAAGTAAAATTATTGGTTAAACCTAGCTGTAGTAAGTTAATAAATTACTAAATGCAGACTCAACATTCTGCAAATGCTCAAAGACATTTTCTTCTAGAGTTTGCAAACGCTTAAGTTCTGCATCGCGATTAATTTCTCTAGTTTCTTTTTGTTTGAGCAAATTATCTATTATGAACTTCGTTATCTGATTTTCTGAGTTGTAGTTTTACTTCTTTTTCTTGAAGTTGACTCTCTATGCGTTCAAGATGTTTATATTTATCTTCTGGATTTTCCACTTAACTTACTCCATTTACAATAGTAACATTATGTCGATTCTCTTCAGTAGATTAATTGTAAATTAAGTTACTAAATTAACTAAGTCAACAGTACAATTACTATTTGTACTTGCAGTTTATTTCTGAACGTAGATTCAACAGCTTGTATTTAAATTCCGGATTAGAAAGTCAACAGTACTTAGTCAAAAAGAAGAATGTATCTTAGAAGCAGCACCACTATAAGTAAAAATTTTTATAAGAAGAACTCAGGTAAATTTCAGATATGGATATTAAAAACGGCTTTGTAGGAACTGTTGGCAATACACCACTGATTCGGCTGAATAGCTTTTGTGAAGAAACTGGCTGTGAAATTCTTGGTAAGGCCGAATTTCTCAATCCTGGTGGTTCTGTGAAAGACCGCGCTGCGCTTTATATTATTCAAGATGCCGAAGAAAAAGGCTTACTGAAACCCGGTGGTACTGTTGTAGAAGGAACAGCAGGCAATACTGGTATTGGATTGGCACACATATGTAATGCCAAAGGCTACAAATGCCTGATTATCATTCCTGATACCCAGTCACAAGAAAAGATGGATGCTTTGAGGGTGTTAGGTGCAGAAGTTCGTCCTGTCCCTGCTGTACCTTACAAAGACCCTAATAACTATGTCAAATTATCTGGTAGAGTCGCCAGTGAAATGGAAAATGCCATTTGGGCAAATCAGTTTGATAACTTAGCCAACCGTCGCGCCCATTACGAAACCACAGGTCCAGAAATTTGGACACAAACAGACGGTACAATAGACGGCTGGGTGGCAGCAACTGGAACTGGCGGCACTTATGCAGGTGTCTCGCTGTTTCTCAAGGAAAAAAATCCAGATATTAAATGTGTAGTTGCTGATCCGATGGGTAGCGGACTTTACAGCTACATCAAAACAGGCGAAATCAAGATGGAAGGCAATTCCATCACAGAAGGTATTGGTAATAGTCGCATCACTGCTAACATGGAAGGCGCACCAGCTGATGATGCCATTCAAATCCATGACCAAGAAGCCCTACGGGTTGTTTATCAATTGCTACGAAAAGATGGTTTATTTATGGGTGGTTCTACAGGTATCAATGTAGCCGCAGCTGTGGCCTTAGCAAAACAGATGGGGCCAGGACATACCATAGTTACCATTTTGTGTGACAGTGGTTCCCGCTATCAGTCACGCATATTTAACCGTGAATGGTTACAATCAAAGGGACTTTTACCAGAATAGTTAGTAGGTAGTGGTTGGTTGTTGGTGGGTAGGATAGCTACCCTACAGTAGTTGTTTGGAACAATCAACAACCAACTATCAACAAATAACTATCAACAAACAACAACCAATTATTAAAAATGAAATGTATTCGCGTCTGCCAAAATCGTACTTGTCGTAAGCAAGGATCTGCCAAAGTATTAGCGGCTTTTGAGGCTATATCTACTTCTGATGTAACGGTAATGGGTAGCAGTTGTTTGGGACAATGCGGCAATGGGCCAATGGTGTTGGTATTGCCAGATATGGTTTGGTACAGTAGCGTTCGTCCCAGTGAAGTACCTTTAATAGTTGAACAGCAATTGCTACCAGTAGGGTGGACAGCAAACCCAAGTTAGCAAAGATACCACAACAAGACCTTATAGATAATGTCCATTCTGCACCTGCTAAGCAAAAATCCAGGCTCACTTCTTGGATAGATGGCTTTTGTCAAGGGGTTGGGTGGGAGAATGACGAAGCTATTTACACTCGGTTTTAAGTATTTTTTCTAGAAATCATTAGGGTGGCAAAATGTCTAATTTGAGTGCAAATTTACATTACACGATCAAGCCTAGTGTGATGTTTTATTAGCTTGCGATCGCTTGCTCATACACCTGAATCTGCCAAACTCGCATTAGCCCTGAATTTACTACACTTGATAGCAGTGGCATAAAGCAGCAATGCAGCAAAAACAGCGTATGAAACTACCAAATGGCCCAAAAACCCCTCGGCTAGTACAAATGCTTCAGTGGATTAGTAGTCCCATGAAGTATATGGAAGACTGTACTCAGCGTTATGGCGATATTTTTACATTACAGTTAACAGGCCCTGTAGTTTTTGTGAGCAATCCCCAAGCGCTACAGCAGATGTTGACTAGCGATACTAAAGAATTTGCAGCCCCTGGTGAACCGTTATTTGAATCTTTTCTTGGTAAACATTCTGTAATTACTATCAGCGGTGAAGTGCATCGGCGTCAACGTCAGTTATTGATGCCTCCTTTTCATGGTGAGAGAATGCGAACCTATGCTCAGGTAATTACCAAGGTTACAGAAGAAATTATTAGCCAGTGGCAAATAGGTCTGCCTTTTACTGTCCATCCTGCCATGCAGGCGATCACTATGCGGATCATCATGCAAGCAGTATTCGGGTTGTATGATAGTCCCCGTGCCCAAGAATTAGAAGAACTTTTGACTTTAATGCTCAATCGCGCCGGTAGTTCGCCTTTACGGGCTTTAATGATTTATTTTCCGGCTTTACAAAAAGATTTAGGCCCATTAACTCCGTGGAGAACGTTCCTACGTCGGCGATCGCGAGTTTATCAACTTCTACAGGAAGAAATTCAAGCACGGCGAGAACAAGCTGACTCATCACGCACAGATGTGTTGAGTTTATTGATTGCAGCACGGGATGAAGCAGGTCAACCCATGACCGATGCAGAGTTGAGTGATGAGTTAATGACTTTATTAGTGGCAGGCCACGAAACTACTGCTACAGCGGTGACCTGGGCTTTATATTGGATTCACAAATCGCCAGCGGTACGTGAAAAGCTATTGCAAGAACTTGATACTGTTAGCGATCGCTCTGACTCTAGTAGTATTGTAAAGTTACCCTATCTCAATGCTGTGTGTAACGAAAGCTTGCGTATCTACCCTGTAGGAATGCTGACTTTTGCCCGTGTAGTTCAACAACCCCTATCTTTATGTGGATACGAATTAGAACCAGGTACAGCAGTGATGGGATCTATTTATCTCACTCATCAACGTGAAGATTTATACCCACAACCTAAGCAATTTAAACCAGAACGCTTTTTAGAGAGACAGTTTTCACCCTACGAATTTTTACCATTTGGCGGTGGTGCAAAGCGTTGTATCGGTGCGGCTTTTGCTCAATTTGAAATGAAATTAATACTAGCAACAATTCTTTCACGTTTAGAATTAGCATTGCTAGATAACTCTGATGTCAAACCAAAGCGTCGGGGTTTGGTAACAGGGCCAGATCGCCCCATTCAAATGGTTGTGAGCAATCAGCGTCAAGTCGAGTCTCGCATACCAGAAGCTATTTCTGGATAAACTTTGATAGTTTAGGTTTAGGCAGTTGTAAAACTGTCTAAATCTTAACTTTTTTAAAAAGCTATTATGAAACTCCCTGATGGCCCGCATATACCACCCCTAGTACAACTCATCAATGTACTGCTTCGTCCTTTAGAAACTCTAGAAGAAAATGCCAAGCTTTATGGAGACTGGTTTACAACTAGGATAACTGGATTTCCACCATTAGTTGTTGTGAGTCATCCCCAGGCAATTCAAGAAATTTTGACTGCTGACTCTAAATTGTTTGATGCTGGGCAAACTAATCAGATTTTACATCCTTTAGTAGGTGATTACTCGCTGTTATTAATGGATGGCGATCGCCACCAAAGCCAGCGACGTTTATTGACTCCCCCTTTTCATGGGGAGAGAATGCGAACTTACGGTCAGTTAATTTGTGACATCACCGAGAAAGTTACTGATCACTGGACTATCGGTAAGACTTTCGTCGCCCGTTCCATCCTGCAAGAAATTTCCCTGCGAGTTATTCTCCGCGCGGTTTTTGGTGTGGATGAAGGACAACGTTTCGAGGAGTTGCGGCGACTTGTGAGCAAAATACTCGATACTTTTGACTCACCAATTAAATCGAGTTTCTTGTTTCTGAAGATACTGCAAAAAGATTTGGGTTCTTGGAGTCCTTGGGGACGTTTTCTGTGCCAGCGAGAGCAAGTGGACAAACTTATCTACGCAGAAATTCAAGAACGTCGCCAGCAATCCCACTCATCTAGTGAAGATATCTTGAGTTTAATGATGTCGGCGCATGATGCATCTGGACAAACAATGACAGATCAACAATTGCGCGACGAATTGATGACACTGCTGTTGGCAGGTCATGAAACTACCGCTTCTGCTTTAGCATGGGCATTGTATTGGATTCACAAGCAACCGACAGTCAAGGAAAAACTTTTACAAGAACTGGAAAGCATCGGTACTCATCCAGATCCTAGCGAGGTCGCTAAGTTACCCTATCTCACAGCAGTTTGTCAAGAAACACTACGTATATATCCCATTGGTCTGTTTACTTTTACTCGCATTTTAAAATCACCATTGCAGCTAATGGGTTACAACTTTGAACCTGGTACGTGTTTCGCGCCTTGTATTTATTTAGTCCATCATCGTGAGGATATATATCCACAACCAAAGCAGTTTCAACCAGAACGCTTTTTAGAAAGGCAATATTCACCCTACGAATATTTACCTTTTGGGGGTGGTAGCCGTCGCTGTATAGGTATGGCTTTTGCGCTGTTTGAAATGAAGCTTGTCTTGGCAAATATTTTGTCACACTGGCAACTAGATTTGGTAGATCATCGTCCTGTACACCCCGTTCGTCGTGGCGTTGCTACCACACCTGCTGGTGGTGTACCGATGATAGTGGTAGGCAAAAAATCGCCCACAAGTAAACCGCTTCAATCAGTTATCAGTTAACAATGATCAGTGATCAGTCAAGACTTACGCACAGTCTACTAACCCTTGGCGCTCTTGGCGTCTTGGCGGTTTAATAAATTAAGCTTTTTGTCAATTTTGCGTAAGTCCTGTCAGTCATTGATCATTGATCGGGAGCATCCTAAATTTTTCCAAATACAAAACGAAGTAGCTCCGATTAACACTCTGCGACCCTCTGCGTTTACAAATAAACTCAAACATTTTGGGATGCTCCCAACTGATCACTAATCACTGTTAAAGGCGATTAATTTATCCGAGGATTTCGTTGCTTCACATAATACTTGTGTCCTGCCAAGACAATAGCTAAAAATCCCCAAAGCATCATACCGGAAACTCCGAGCATCGCACTACCAAGTGGGAGACTCGCAAAACTAGCAAGAGCAATGGCACGCGCAGCAGCCATAAAAGGATCAAAACTTGGTTCTGTAAATTGAAACACCTGAAACAACAGCAAAATTAATCCACCCAAATAAAAGATAGCGCCAAACCAACCCAGCGTAAAAAACATATCCAAAATACCGCTATCAATGACAATCGGTTCTAAGACACCTTTTTCATTCACAATGAAAGTATTACCGATGCCATTCCCCAGAATATTAGTCATTGCTTTGGTGAAACCGTCTCGATAAATCTCTTGTCTGACTTGAGCGCTGTTGTCTTTTTCGAGATTACTAAGAGTTTCTAAGCGGGTAGCAATTGCTTCAGAGAATGGTTCCATAGTGGTCAATGGCACAACACAAATAGCCATAACCAAAACAGTTACCATCAGACGCATTTGAATTTTTGGTTTGAGTGAAGACAGCAGGGTTAAGACTCCTACAAACCAGCATCCCCACAAAGTCCGCACCATTGTCAGCAAAAACGCCAAGTAACCAGCTGCTGCGGCTGGAATACGCATAAATTCAGTGCTAGTAAATAGCAATAACAAGCCTGTCATCATCATGCTGGCAAAAGGCCCTGGCGAGGCCATCGTACTCCAAACACGAATTTTCAAAGGTTCAGGATCTCCAAAACTTTTCAGCTTTGTGCTTTCTAGCCAAAATCGATCCCACTCTGGAGCAGTCACAAACTGGAAGACGCCATAAATCCCTGTCACCAAAACTCCCCAGAGAAATATACGGATCATGCTTTGACGATACTGGGGATATTCTCGCCACTTGATAAATATGAAGAAGGCAAAACTAATCGGGGTTAACCAATCCAACATACCCCTAGCTGCGGTGAAGGGTGTAGTTTTAACAAATCCGATTAAGAAGCCATAAAATACACCCAAAAAAGCTAGTACAAAGGGCATTCCACCTTTACGAGAAGATTGGGGCAGGTTTTTTAAGGTGGTATGTAAGGTGAGGAGGGTTACTAAATATTGTGATACTAATATAAAGCGACTAGCATCAAAACCACTGCGATAATCTATGAGGCGACTAATAAAGGGTGTAAGAAACCACATCCACCAAACCAAGCCAATATAGAGGAGGGGATACCGCAGATACAGGAAAATCCCCACACCTAAAGTACCCACAATATAAATTGGGCGAGCAGCCGCACCAGCAGCGAAAGTAGATACTACTACAACCAGCACTAGCCCCACAATTGCTAACCAACCCAGTAGTGGTGGTTGTTGTTGCTCTGAGCTTGTTGTTGCGTAACTAGTCAAATTAGCCTGCCTGTAAGTCACCGGGGTTCTCCAACATAATAGACTTCTTACAGAAGTCGGTAAAGGGGGAAGGTGGGGTTCCCTTCTGCTTTATGAGTTGAAAGCACCTCACCCCCTCTCCTTGCTAAGGAGAGGGGCTGGGGGTGAGGTTTTTTCACTGCCTTCTTTGCCTTCTGCCTTCTGCTTTCATGAAGCTTGCTGGGTTTTAGCTGATGATGTGAGGCTGTGATGAGACTGCCAAGTCTGCCAAGCCTGGATGCGTCCTTGCATAGATGCTAGCCATTTCTGCCATGCTAGGGTTTTTTCTTTGGGCAAAAATCGCAATAGCTGTAGCAAACCAAAAGCCTTACGTGTACCAATAAGTGTAGCCCAAAGTATGAATACTACTTGCCTCAAAGGTGGTAAGTATTCTAATAGGGCTAGGGTTTCATTGTGGACGGCGTTTTTCCAGGCAAGGTGATTAAAGTTATTGCGCTGATCTTCATCAAAGCGCTGGGCTGGGTAGTGATCTACGATGATTAGGGGGTCGTAGATGAGTTTCCAGCCTTGACTCCGCAATGCTAGGCTAAATGCTAATTCAAAGTGTACCTGCGCTCCTGTACCAAGCATACGTTCATCAAAGTGTAAATGAGCGATCGCACTACGACGATAGGCCATGTTCACACCTTTGAGTACGTCTACTTCTCGCGCTGCACCGATACCTTTGTGGTGGTCGCCGATTACACGTCCATACCACTGTAATTTCCCTACTACTTCTGACTCGCCCTTGTAGATGAGTTCATTACCTACGTACACTAAATCCCGACCACCAACACCACCAATGCAAGTATCAGACAAAAAGTGGGCTTCTATCCGTGCCAACCAATCTGGATGGGGTGCAGCATCGTCATCGGTGATGGCGATTATATCTCCCCTGGCTGCATCTAAACCTACATTCATCGCGGCAACTACACCAGGGACTTTGACTGTTGCTGCTTCTAAGCTGAAGCCTTGGGGATGATAATCCTGGAGAAAAGACCAACTATCGGTATCTGTATCACGCACAACTACCACAACTTGTTCGGGTTTACGAGTTTGTTGCTCTAGTGCTTTCAGACACCGCGCCAAATCCTGGGGACGACGGTAGGTAGGAATCATGACGCTGATTGTCATCATGGGCTGACACCTGCGCTAACTTTTGAAGAATTCTTGAGCCAACTTAACCAGCCTTTGATCATACCTTTTAACTTTAATTCCATGTGATGTTGCCAATCAAACATCGGGCCAAGACCAAAGGAGCAAGCTAAAAGACGCAACCGCAATGCTGGTGAATCACCCAATTCTTTTAACAAAGCAATCAGTTCTGCTCGTTCTGCGGTGGTGAAAATTGGAGAAAAACAAGCAGCAGCATGAATCAATGCCATCTTTTGCCGGCATTTATCAATAACTTTGGTCTCCCAACCTCTTCTTTGAAAGGCAGGCATGAAGCTTTTGTTGTAAATCCAAATATAAGCTTGTAGTTGATCACCTTTGCGCTTTGGACGTATTTTTTGGGTATCTGTCCAGACGCGGTACTCAGCTAAGATATCATCCGAGTAGACATTACCATAGCCAGCATCGGACATTCTCACGGCTAAATCATAGTCTTCGCTGTACTTGAGGCTACCATCGCCATAAAACCCTACTTCTCGCAAAGCTTGCGCTTTAAATATAAAAATGCTAGAAGCAGTCCGCAGACCCGAAACTGATGCTTGTAGTGCTTCATCCGCACTTTGAAATTCATGCTTTCTGGCGACTCTGCGGATGGTTCGTTTCTGTCCCCGTTCGTCAATTTCCTGAGTGGCGACATGACCCCAGCCCGCTTCTGGATATTTCTGCATGAGAGCTACTAAAGTCTCTACATAACGAGGTGCGATCGCGTCATCGGAATCGAGGCGGATGACATAATCAGTTTTGGGCTGACTCAAAACCCAATTACAGTTCGGGGTCATTCCCAGATTTTCTGAATGACGATGATATCGAATTTGAGGAAATTGTTGACATAACTGTGCCATTACCTCTGGTGTATTATCAGTACTAGCGTTATCAGCAACCCAAACTTCTACATTTGGATAGGTTTGGGCTACGGCAGTACCTACAGACTCTAGCAGATATTGAGCTTGGTTATAGGTAGGTATACAGATCGCAACTGATGGTAATTCTGGCATTGCAATATGTTTTAAAAAGTAGAAGTGTATTAGCTAAAAGTAAAGAGGGTGAAAATAACTGTCTACCCCCTTAATAATCAAAAATCAACTGTTAAATCCTTCGTTTTTGTACCTTTTATGGTTCATTAATATAGATATCTTGTTGTTAGAAATATATCAAGTTAATATTCATGTTCAACAGTGCTATTTCGCACTACTTTTTTTGATCTTTAAATTGATTTAACTAACTCTTCAAATAAATCTACGTAACTCTTTGCCATTAACTGCCAACTATGTTGTTCAGCAATAGTCCGGGCTGCCTTACCCATTTGACTCCGCAAGGTGCGATCGCTCGTTAAAGATGACAGTGCCTGTATTAAAGCTTCGGTATCATTAGGGTCTGATAGTACAATGCCCGCTTCTGGCTGTACCAATTCTGCTGCACCTGTAGTCACGGCAGTAATTACAGGTAAACCGCAAGCCATAGCCTCAATCACTACTAGTCCAAAAGGATCATAGCGGGAAGGAAAGACCAGAAAATCTACTGCTCTCATCAACTCCGGGACATCACGGCAAAGTCCCAGAAAATGCACTCGCTCATTTAACCCCAGAGATGCCGCTAGTTGCAAATAGGGGCTACCTTCAGTAATTCCCGCAACGGCCAAATGTAAATTTGGTACTTTGACTAAGGCATGTAAGACCGTATCCAGATTTTTACGAGGAATTCTAATATCCCCAGCAAACAGCGCCAAAGGCACATCTTGGGGGAGGTTCCATTTTTGGCGATCGCTTACTCCGGGTGAAAATTCTTGCAGATCAACGCCATTGACGATGACTTGCAAGCGTTCTGGTGGTACACCAATTTCCAACAAATCCTTGCCGACTTTATCAGAGACTGCTACAACTACCTGCGCTTGCTGGAAAGCTGATTTTTCCCAACGTGCATTCATCGCTGTGTATAGCCATTGGTAAAAATCGTATACAACTGAACGTGGATTTAATATATTCTTCGCAGACTTAGGCATAGTTCCCATACTGGAGAATTTCAGCCAAGAACTATGCACAAAATGCACTGCATTCACATCAGCGGGAACCGTTGTAATCGCACCATTGGCTTTGACTAAATCAAACTCAGACCGATGTTGACGCAGCCAATTACCACTCCGCCAAGAGAAAATCATATTGCGAAGAATTTCTGTCGGCCAGCCTTTGACTGGAACACAAATCCATCTCACTTGGCTATGCTGCTGTAACGATGATGCCACTTCACTGGCTACTAGAGTCACATGATAACCCCGACGAATTGCTTCCCAGACAACTTCATAGTTGACCCGACCTTGACCATTACCTTTAACAACATTGTGGGTAACAATGCAAAGTTTCACGATGTTTAACTATCCTCTAAAATTGAGTTAGAAAAATATATCAATGCATCAATTTTTTCTTTTTTTGAAACTCAGAAATATATTTAGGATTGTCCTTATGCCTTATGAGTTGAAAGTCACTTCACCCCAGCTACGCCACCCCTCTCCTTAGTAAGGAGAGGGGCAAGGGGTGAGGTTTTTCATGATGGCGATAAAATTTTGTTCATTAGGACTGCCTTCTTGATAATTTTTAAGTTCCAGACGGTAGTAATAATCTTTGGATATGAGAACGACGCACAATTTCTGGCCAAGCATGAATAGCTTTATGTTCTAACAAGTACTTTGACATTTGTAAAAAGTATATAAATAGAAAAGCTATTAATTTCAAAGGGTTGGGGAACAAATCTTTATAGCGTTTGATGCCAATATAAAGTCGAGCCGCTTCGACATGTAAATCATAATTGTTAATTCCACCAATACCAGCAGCAATTGTACCGCTTGCTAAAACGCTTTCTACTGGATTAATATCTGCCTGTAACTCTGGACAATATAAAATCTTGTAACCACGCTTAATTGCTCGCAAAGCAAGTTCAGCATCTTCGTAACCAAAAAAGATATTTTCATCCCACTGTTCTTGGGTAAAAAATTGTCTGGGGAATAAAGTTGCGTGAATAACTACGGTTTGAGGAGTATCATGGGTGGGTAAAAAATGCCCTTGGAATGTGAGTCTAGCTGGGAAAAATTGAACGTATTCGTTTTTACTAGTACCTGTTAAGATAGCTAGATTTTTCTCTTCTGTTGGCATTTGGGAATATCTTGCGATCGCCAAACTAAAAAAGTCTGGTTGTACCAAAATATCATCATCAACAAAAGCAACAAAGTCAGTTTCCGATTCTGGAATGGCATTCACTGCATTGTTGCGGTTGGCACAGACACCACGACGAGGCCCTTGGATATAAGTTGTACCTGGATATTTCTGCACTACTTGGTAATTTGCCTGTTGTACTTCAGGATCAGTAGAATCGTCAGAAACGACTACTATATGGGGTTTGATTTGAGAATTCCACAGTGCTTGTAGGCAAATATCCAATGATTCTGTGCGATTTCTAGTTGTGACGCAAGCGGAAACTCGCATTTATTTTACCTCTATATATAGTAAGTAGCTGGATGTTTTAGATATACAAATAGCTGAATATATTTCCGTATTATTTTAAAATTTAGCGGCTATTTTCGGAGGAGTAAAACTCAGCATTAATGCAGCTATAGTCCGTAAATTTAGCTGTTGGCGCAAGGAACGCCAAAGATATGGACGTGCTTGTTTAGTTTGTTCAGCTCGCATTAAGCCAATTCCTAAACTTGTGCTGACTTTTACCCATTGCTGTTGAAAATAGGTTTTAAATTCTTGGAGATTTTCATCTTGCATAAATATCTCTAAGCAAAACATGTCTGCCTGAGATTTACGGATTTTTGCTTGGTAATTGAGTCTACCGCTTTGCATTGTTTCTGTTTGATCATGCCTGCGGTATCTGGTTAATTTTTGAGGATAATAATAGGCTCCCATACCTGTACGGCAACACAAATAAGTTAAATAAACATCCCATGAGCCACCTACTTCTGGAGGAATACTATCCCAATTTATGACATCATTACGAATGACAGCAGCCATTGCTGAAGCTACTGCTTGATCTACTAAACCAAGTTTATAAAAAGGTTGGTAAATACCTTCGGATAGCTCCGCCCGTTTAAATAATTGCGAACAATGTTCTGTCAGTTCATAATCAATGGTGCCATCAGCATTAATCACATAATGGTCGCAAAAAGCTAGGACTAAATTAGGATTTGCTTCTAATGGAGGAACAAGTTTTGCTAAGAAATCTTCTTCCCATAAATCGTCATCAAGCAAAGCTGCGACATACTTTCCCCGTGCCATTTTAAAAGCTTTAATGGTGTTCGGGAGCATACCTAAGTTGGTTTCATTGCGGGAGAAACGAATGCGTGGGTCATTAAATGATTCCACAATTGCTTGGGGATTTTCGGGACTGCAATTGTCAGAAACAATGATTTCAATATTTTGATAGGTTTGGCTGATAGCACTTTTGAGAGCTTGTTTTAAGTAATCTGGACGGTTGTAGGTTGGGGTAATAATGCTTACCAAGGGAGTTTGTGATTGAGAATTGATATTCATTGTTTTTACTATGTATGCAATTAAGTATCAGGTGTGGTTTTTCGTAATAATAAAAGTGTGCTATTTAATAAGAATAAGCGAGAAGCCGATCGCACAACACGAAAAGAGTGACTATAGGTGAGGGCTGCTTTGATTTGAGCGATCACTTGTATGTTGGAACCATTACTGACCAGAGGGGGCGTGTGAGATTGGTTGCGAGCGGTAAGATTCTGGGACGATAGGGATTTGGTTCGTTGGACATAGAATGTGAAGATTTGCTGAAGGGTGGTGTGTGAGCAAACTACGAACTACTGATGTCCCTGGTAAATATTACTGAAGTATGTTTCGTGAATAGTCTGATGTTAGTTTTACCTGTGCTGTTTATACAGTATCTTGAACTACTAAGCTGATAAATTTTCTAACTGGGATTGCGGACGCATTAAAAAGCCCATACTTTTGAGTAGAAATCTGAAAAGAAAGTACACTCGCTCTGTGGGAGTGTAGAAAGGATAGCGTATTATTATACCAGAAATTGCCAGCATTTCCTGTGTACTCCATTTGCCTCGCCAGTAATAGAGGCTACGTCGGTAGTCAAGATTCCGCATTAGGTCTACTCTAGCAGGGTAATTTATACGCTCTAAAAAGGCATTTACCCCTTGGTTTGTGGTCTCCATCGCCGCTTGCCAACTTGCTTGTTCTTCACTAGTTAACACCGGATTTTGCTGGCTGGCGTGATAGTTTTTACCATGTAGGCGGTAACTACCCAATACTTCTTTAAGGTATTGAATTTTACCCAAAAAAGCAGTGCAATAAACAAGACAGCCATCAGCCCACAATCGCCAAGTTTTTGTATCGATTGGCATTACTTTTGTTAAAGCACTGCGGCGGTAAGCTAAGGCAGAAGTGGGAGGATAGAACCAAGCATTACCTGTATCCAGGATCAATTTTGCTAATTCTATGTTGGGTACTCGACCTCTAGTATAATTTGTATCTAGTAATTTGTCTTGAGCATCGATACTTTCCAATTGATGCATGACACCAACTGTATTTGAGTCTTGGAATGCTTCGACGATGCGTTGTAATTTGTTGGGCTTCCAAACATCGTCAGCATCTAAAAAGGCAATGATCTCACCTCTTGCTGCTGCAAATCCCGTGTTAAATGCAGCACCTTGTCCTTGGTTTTCTTGAAAAATACCTTTGACTTGATGTGGCGATCGCTGTTCGTATTGGTTGATGACATCACGGCTATTATCTTGAGAACCGTCATCAACCACGATAATTTCAAAGTTTGTGTAAGTTTGTGCCAAAACCGATTCTATGGCCGCAGATAGGTAACGAGCATAGTTGTAGTTAGAGATAATTACGGAAACTAACATTTTAGTTGTATAAATTTAGGGTTTAAAGTTTATGGATGGGTTAATTTGTTAGCAAAATTTTCAGGAGCAGTGAAGCTTTAACTTATCAGTAGAGTCAGTATCTAGCCAACTCTACTTTCTTGAGCAAATGTCAATATAGGCACTTCTTTTTTACATCAAGCCTCCTAAAATTTACAGGAGGTTTGAGCAACTCCTGTTTTAGCAGCTTTGGGAAAGCGGTTTTCTCAACACAAAAAGATTGCTGTGTGCTAGCGAGGGAACGCGCTTAAGCAAATGATCAAAGAAGTTAAAAGGCCAGCGCAATAATTTGGGATAGTTGTATCCAGTGATTGATACACACTCATAATTATGCTGTGCGAATAGATACAACCATTCACGATTCACGCTGACGCGTAGATGCTTGCAGTCTACTGCTGGGTCAAGAGAAGTCCGAAAAGAAACTGAAGCAATATTAGCAGGAACTTTACCAAATAACAGACGAAGACGATTCCACCACCAAGCGATGTTAGGAGTAGTAATCAACAAATATCCACCTGGACGAAGTACACGCCGCAATTCTTGTAAAAATACGTCAGTGTCCATTAAGTGTTCAATAATGTCACCAGCAATGATCACATCAAAGAAGTTATCTTCTACAGGACAAGCAGACTCTCCACTCACCCAAACATGGGTAAGGATACCGGCTCTTTTCGCTACCTCTAAGGGTGCTTCGGAAATGTCAAAGCCGTGCATTTCGGTAATCTCGCCAGCTTGGGCTTTGTAGTAGGCTGCTTGACCGCCGGTACGACACCCAATGTCTGCTACCCGTTTGCGGTTGGGTATTTGCTTGAGTGTTTCGATCAGTAAGGAGATTTTTTGACTAGCCCATTCAAATTGTTCGTGTTCTTCCTCATCAGACATCTCCTTGCTGTATTCGATCGCATTTGCTCCCAAATGTCCAGCAGCGATACTGGTTTGCAGGAGAGTTTGTGTTTGGGAGCCAGGATTTTCTAATTGAGAAGTTTGAGTTGTAGATAGTTGCTCCATATAGGGATTCATATAAATAGCAGCGATTTACTAAATTCAGACTAAGTTGTAGAGCTACCCTGATTAGACTCGTACTGAGCCTGGTGATATTTCCAGAGTTTACCACGTTGCTCGAGTAAATCTTGATACTTGCCTTGTTCTACAATTCGACCATGTTCTAGCACGACTACTTTATCTGCTTTGGCAATTGTAGAAAGGCGGTGAGCGATCGCAATCACTGTTCGACCCGCAGAAAGTTTTTCCAGAGATTCTTGAATTAACCTCTCTGTTACTGAATCTAAAGCGCTTGTGGCTTCATCTAAAATAAGGATTTGGGGATTGCGTAATAAAGCTCTAGCAATGGCAATTCGTTGTCTTTGTCCTCCAGATAACCGCACACCGCGATCGCCTAACACTGTATCAAAACCTTCGGGCATTTCTTCGATAAATTCAAGTGCATTGGCTAAACGTGCGGCTTCTCGAATTTCTGCTTCGGTTGCTCTTGGTGTACCGTAGGCAATATTGTTGCGGATAGAGGTATTAAAAATAAATGTATCTTGACTGACTACGGCCATTTTGCGTCGCCAAGAATCAATTTCAAATTCTCGTACATCAACTCCATCGACCAAAACCTTTCCTTCTGTAGGATCGTGGAAGCGAGGGATTAAATCAGCTAGAGTTGATTTTCCTGCACCAGTAGATCCAACCAGTGCTGTCATTTTGCCTTTTTCGATGGAAAGTGTGATGTTATGTAAGACTAAATTCTCGCGATCGTAGCCAAAATCTACCGAGACTACATCTATCCCTCTTTGCAACTCCCGAAACTCAATTTTGCCATTTTGAAAATAAACTTTATCATCAGGTTTAAGCAAATTTTGAATATTATCTATTGCTCCTCCCTGACTACTGATAAAAGCTGTCGTTCCATTTAAATCTTGAATAATAGGGATAATCCGAAATAGCACAAAGAAAAATGTCAATAGTTCACCAATTTGCATGAAGCCACTGGTGACGACAAAAATAATCATGCTCACCATGATGATTGTCGATGAAGCTTCTGCTATTGGTTTCGGAATATTAGAAATTAAAAAGTTTTTTTTCCACGCTTTGACGACGTTTTCACTAGCTTGATAATATCTCTTGCGCTCAAAGTCTTGAGTCGAAGATGCCTGAACTGTGCGGATACCGTTGATAAATTCTAAGGCAATTGAAGTAAATTTACTGTTAGCAATAGAAATGCCAAAACTAATTTCTCTAATTCGTTTGTTCAGTGTGGAAATAGCAACTCCTATGAGACTAAATAATAGAAAGGAAACAACTGTTAATTGCCACGATAAGACAAACAGCGATATAGAATAAATAAGTAGAGTTAAAGCTCTGGTGGTTAGAAAAGCTAGACCTCCAAAAATCTGTCTCACTCTTAAAATTTCAGTAGTCAGAACATCAATTAATTCACCAGATCGCTTTTTAGCAAAATATACTAAGCTTTGAGCTTGTAATTGCTCAAAAATGCGCTTACATAAGTTATCTGCCAAATGAACTTCACAAAACTGGTTAAAAATCTGGGCAGTGTAGCTAAGAGAAATACGTATAAAAGTAGTAATGATTATTAATGCTGATATTCTATACAGTCTTTCTGTTGCAGAAGCGTTTACTCCTAAAATAGAGACATCAAACCATTGAATACCTGTTCTTACAGGCTCGGCATCTGGGCTTGTTAAACTTTGTAGAAAAGCAAGTAAAAAACCCAAACCAAAACCTTCAAAAGTTGCTGCCAAAAACGAAAAAACTAAAGCAGCAATTACAAGCCGTCGGAAATGTTTAAACTCTCGCAAAATGAAGCGATTATTTTTCCAAAAACTGGTAGCTTGAACTAACCTACGGGTTAACAGAGATATTTGTCGGGGCATAATTTTCTATAAAAGTTCGGGATAGTAGTGCATACACATTACGTTTGTAGCACTTAAGCATGAAGCAACTATCAAGCAGACGAAGAATACAGACAAAGTCTATATCATTTTTCACTTAGTTCTAGATGTAGTAATGAGTAGGATGATTACATCCTACTCTACATAGACCAGCAAGTATATGAATATTACAGTTCAAAGCTATTTACGGAATCCAAAATCAACTGATTGGACTCTGCTTCCTCTACTTGCCATGAACCTACAACTCCTGGTAGTTGATTTAGCTGTTGTTGTTCTTTGGCGCTTAGTTCTAGTGCTTCTGCTAATGTCCAGCAGCGGGGACCTGTTAGGCTCATTTCACCCCGCACTACATTTAATATCAATGGCAGATTGTGTAATCCAGTTTTTTTACTTAGTGCTGTGGTGCGAAACTTAAATCCCCGAAATAACCTACCCCGTTCGCCAACGTGCCACTCCCTCTCCAAAATCGGTTCTGAGGAAGACAGTTGCATTAATAATGCTAATCCTAATGTGATCGGACTTATTACTAGCAAAAACAATAGGGCAACAATCCTATCTCCTAATCGCTTAAAGGTTTTCAATAGGGAATTTTCTGATATACGGTAATTTTTGCCAGAGTTTATACGTAAGTATATAGGCTTAGATGCTTGCTCACAGGCATTAGCCCAAAGGTTCAGCTTCGCTTCGCCTAGTTTTGGATCTATACGAACTAACTTAACTGAAGAATGTTTTAAGCACTCTACTAATAATTGCTCGTCATCTAGTACAGGCAGATATGGTTGCTTTAAGTTTCCTAGAGGCTTTACTAGCAACTGATCCCGTCGCCAGACAAGTGTGCAGTATGGGTGGCGATCGCCTTTTTGTGTTTGAGTTTCACTATAGCAGGTGTCTAAAGGTGAAATTATTGAAGTAGTCATAATGTTTTAAGTTATACTTATGGTAGATTACTGACCTGATATCAAGGGCTTTTGCGCCAAAGAATCTGATCTTTTCTCACTCTTTTACTTAGAATCAAACCTGGGAATTTATTTAAGTACGAAACAAAATGAACTGTCATATAGACATCTACACATCTTGTTTATTAAATTCCTGTTTGATAAGCCAGATATTTATAAGAAGTTAAAGATATTGGTTACCTTTTGGATTTATCTAAAAAAATTATGTTTTTAAACTTGAATTTTTTCTCATTTTGTACTTTCAATTTTGGAATCAATGTGCTTCAATATCTAGGATATAAGACTCAGTAAGAATCGCAGTCGTAAAAATAAATTCTTTATTCACTCTTTAAAGAGCTTGCGTGTTTCACAAAAAAATATTAAGTTACTATGAATTTCTTCTGTGATGAAACTACGTAAATAATTTTTGATTTAAAAATATTTGGCAATTCACAAAATTTTAATTATTACGAACAAATATAATTTTAGGCAGAGAAAGCAGTACTTCTTTGGAGGCTTCAGTTCACGTATTACATACATAAAGCCTAAAGTCACTATTTGCGTACTGAGGACAGTAGGCTTGAGAGCAATACGGTTAGTTACTTTTAAGAAGGCAGAGGAGCCAGTGCGGTGGACGGGTTTCCCGGCATGCATAAAGCACCTGGCGTGGCAGGAGGCAAAAGGGAAGAAGATTTGGCTTGTTTGTAGGCGATCGCTGTAAGTCTGCCTATTCTTAAAAAGGGGATATGAGGGTCTAAGAGTGTGGGAGAAAAATTGTATTTCTTGCATCTGTTCTTGCCCCTACCCAATATCCCGCCGTCAAATAAATTTGGGGCTAAAAGCTGACTATGCCCAAGAGTAATTATACTTATAACGAGGAAATCAATATTTAACTCCTCCTACACCCCTATACCTATTTTCAAATATAGATGTACAATTACCAGCCTTGGTGAAAGTATGAGTATTCAAACGGACAAGCTATAATTCATTTCTAGAGATATCTAATAAAAACTTTGCGCTACCCTTGCGGGTAGCGCTAGCTGTGAACCGTTCGTTAATCTAGATTGTCTATTCTTCTATCGCTCTTTGTAATGCAAGTGAGTGTTGTTTTCCATAAGGTACGTAGGTGCTGCCAGCATCTGAAACTCCATTTGCCACAACACCAATGAGATTTAATCTACTGAGCATAGCTGTAGCTTGTGCGAGTTGAGTTCTTGTGACTCTACCGATGCTGGCTACCATGACCACACTACGACAAGCCGAGGCTGTGAGTAGGGCATCTACTAAACCGAGAACCGGAGGAGCATCTACAATTACCAAATCATAGTTCTCTTCAAAGGCAGCCATCAATTCTTCCATACGAGGGGAACTCAACAAATTAGCTGGGTCTGCGGGTGCAGGACCAGCTGTCAAAATATCTATGTATGATGAGCCAGCAGAAGGAATACTAATTTGATTCGGTAGAGTAGACTCACTCACCAGTAAAGTGGAAAGTCCTTGTTCGTTGGGAAGATTGAGTTGTTTGTGTAAGTTGGGAGCGCGTAGATTAGCATCGATGAGTAATACTCGTTTGTGTAAACGAGCAGCACTCATTGCTAAACCCAACGCCAAACCTGACTTACCTTCATCAGGTAATGCCGAAGTTACCATCAAAGATTTGAAGGTGGAAACTGAATTTAAAAGTTCAATATTCTTATAAATTAAATCCAGCGATTCCCAGCGTGGAGGAGATTGCAGAACCTGAATTGTCCAAGGTGCAAGCACCTCTGGCTTACCAAAGGGTAACTTGAAGACTGATTCTCTGGTTTTAGCAGGTGGTAATTTGGGAGTAGTTCCCAATACTGGCAAAGCAGTTTGCCTTTCTAATTCAGCAGTAGTATGAACAGAATCATCAGATGCATCACGAATAAAGGCAGCCACACCTCCTAACATTAGCCCAACAACTGCACCCAACATCAAATTTTGCTTGAGGTTGGGGCCCATAAACATACCCTTGCGTGGTGGCTCTACAACTTCCCAGTTAAATCCTCCTTTGTCAAGTTCCTGCTGTAACTGTTGTTGTGCTTTTAACAGTTCTTGCAGTCTTTCACGACCAAGTTGAATTTGAGGTTGTAGGCGACTGTATTCAGCTAATTTAGCCGGGAAGCCTTTGAGTTCATCACGTACCTGCTGTTCTTTTTGGGCTAAACTTTGGTCACGAGCTGCCAAGGCGAGTAAATTGGTTTGTGTCTCTACTAGCTGACCAGCAAGAGTCAGGTCAATTTCGCTCTTCTGCCCTTGCTTAAGAAGATTACCTCCTGAGGCGTTGATATTAGTCTGTTGTCCTCCTAAAGTATTTCCTGCTTCTTGTTGCAACAATTCTTTCTGCTGTTGCAGTTGTTCTACTAGCTTGATCACACTAGGAGCCTGATCAGTAAAGCGCAAGCGTTCCTGTGCCAAAGCTAATTGCGTTTTTTGGATTTCGTTGAGTAATGCTTGGTAGCGTGTAGACTGACTCAAACGGGCCTCTACAAGGGCATTTTGTGGAGTACTTTGCAACTGTTGTTGCAAAGATGCATAACGAGCCTTTGCCTCTTCATATTCAGCACGAGTTGTGCGTCGATCCTGAAGAATAGCGTTTAAATTATCTTCTAGAGATTTTGCCTGTGATTCTGGGTCAATTAAATTTTGATTTCTGCGGAAGCGCTGTAAGTTTGCTTCTGCTCTATTGACTTCTTCTACAGTGTCTCTTAATTGTTGCTGGACAACTCTTAGACCTTTTCTTAAACGCTCAGCTTGTTGTTGTTGGTTATATTCCAAATATACTTGTCTAATTGCATTTAGAACTCTTTGTGTTTTATCTGGATCTGTATCGGTATAATCCGCTTGAAAAATATTGGTAGCAAGATTGTCTTCTCTTGTTCTTAATTGATTTAATACCAAAGCGCCCTGAATTTGCTCTGCTGTTATGTCTGGGTACTCGGGCTTGAGTTTATCAACAGCTCTTTGAATCAGCACTGAGCTTTGCATGATATTGAGCTGGGTTGCAGTATCAATTACAACATTAGTATCAGTGAAAGTACTTCCTGTAGTTGGTGCTCCTTTTGTATTACCTTCATAGTTGGGTTTTACCAACAGCTGCATTGAGCTTTTGTATGTAGGCGGTGTTCTTTTGGTGAGCAAAGCAGCACCGGCAATACACGTAATAAATACTACTAAAAACCAAGGAAGTCTGCGGATGAGTACCGCAAAAATTTGCCCATAACCCGGTTCTGTTTCATTAACTGGATTTACATGGGGACTCAGACTGGATTGAATCACGTTTACTATCCCTCAGCTAACAAGTCAAACTAGTGAAATGTTTAAATTACAAGCTTGATCAACAACTTGGTCAACTTTACTAAAGAAGGCTTCCTCTGAAAAGTTTGCCACTGCATGATTACGAATGTCTTCGTAATCCCAATCAATTTCCCTGGCTTCTAGTAGAGCTGCTTGAAGAGATTCAGGTGTTTGCCTCTTAAAAAATACACCTGTTTTACCGGGTATTTGAGTATCCAATACTCCACCCGCACCATAGGCAATTACTGGTGTGCCACTAGCATTTGCCTCTACTGGAACTAATCCATAGTCTTCTAGAGCTGCTACTATGATGGATCTAGCTTTAGCGAACAATTGTGTACGTTGGGCATCTGGGACATGTCCTAAAAACTCTACATTGCTAAGAGCTTTCGATTGTAAGCGTTCTCGCTCTGGACCATCTCCTGATATTAGTAATCGCCATCCCAGCCAATTAAAAGCTTCGACTATTATATCAAGACGTTTGTAGCTGATCATCCGAGCTGAGGCTAGATAATAATCTTCTTTGGACTTTGTAAAAACAAATTTACTAGTATCAATAGGATAATTAATAACAATAGCTTTTTTGCCGTAAGTTGTTTGAATACGACGAGCTACAACGCTGGAATTTGCTATGTAGAGGTCTGGTTCTTGTGCATATGCAAGATCCACCTTTCTCATCACTTGAAAAACTTGTTCGATTAAAGGAGCAAAGTATCTATAATCTCCATACTCCCGTAAGTATGTTTCTGTATCCCATAAAAAGCGAGTAATGTTATGACAAAAGCAAATATGCTTTGCTGAAGGGTTTTTGCGTACTGCTTTAGCAAAACTGGTGCTACTGCTAATAATCAAATCATATTCCTGTAAGTCTAAAGCCCGAAAGGCTGGAAAATAAAAAGGAGCCATGAGGCGAAAATATTTAGCAGCGCCAGGAATATTTTGCAAAAAAGTTGTGTTGACAATCCGTTCACCCAAGTCGATTGTTTGTTGGGGATCATACAAAGAGGTGTAGATATCTGCTTCGGGATAGCGTTTACAAAGTAATTCAAAGACTCTTTCTGCGCCCCCTCGCTGGGTTAAGTAATCATGGACTAAAGCTACTTTCATATTATTTATAAGTTGAATCTATACAACAGCATTAACTGAAAAATTAATTCTTGATACCATACTCATGCTTAGTTTTTTGTTAACACATCTTTACATACAATCTGTGCATAGGAAAATCCCGATATGACTTTCAAGTTTTAAATAAGTTCCCTGTAAATTCCGGTTTTTATAAATTTTTGATGAAGTTCCCTAGACTGTACAAACAAGAAGCGATCGCTTGGGTAAAGATTTCTAGGACTTCAACTGCAAGTTAGACAAACTACCCATTGTACTTATCTAGAGAATAAGGATATATGATGTTTCTTACCTGTACTGTTACCCATTGACCAATTCGAGAAATTTTGCAGTGAGTCTATTGCTAATTTGTCAAGTAGCCTTAGTAGTAATTTATTGATAATTGGCATCAGTGATTTTTTGATTGGTGTTTTTAAAGTGTTCATACCGAAATTTTCCTTGAAATCGGAGAAGAAGTTTAGTATTATATGATCTGATTTACAAAAACTTTAATTTTGTTTGGGACTTACTAATGAGATACCCCAATTTACCCTATGTAGGAGGGGATATTCACTAAGAATACATTCGTTTATTATAAATTTTTATTCTTTTTGCATATCTTTCTTTAACAGACCTCTATCCCTCGCCGAGATGGGGAAGGAGTAAGATTTTTACCAGCACTCCGGAGGGGAATTAAGGGGGGTTATAGCGATCGCAATATTCTTATCTGTAAAGCAAAGACGCGAAACTTCGCGTCTTTACACAAACAAAACAATATTTTTATTTTGCGCTGCTCTAATTACCCAACAGCTGTCAAGGTTTTAGGCGAGGCGAAATAAGCATTTTGCTCAGCTCTGAGTTTGTCGCAAAGTCTACCTTCTGGCAGTTCCACATCATCGTAGGTCAGGACTTGGTCTTTAGGAATATCTCGTTTGAGACGACATCCTTCAGCTAAACCCATTGGTAAAAGATTTTGCTCTTGAACTACATGAGAGTTTTCACACTGCCCATAAGTCATGTAATAACCAATACCATCCAAGGTTTCACCTGCTTTCAAGTCTATTTTGGCAGTAGTAACAACATCAACAATGGGAGCGCCTAAGGGACTTAAGACATAATCTTGAAACAGAACAGCCCGAGCAACAGATAACGGCACTTCAAAATGGCAGAGGTGGTAAGGAGTATAGAAGCTATATAGAGGTCCTTCACCTAATTTGTATAAGTTGAGGTAATGACGTTGCTTAGGATCATCATGAGTAGCAAATACAAATACTCCTGGTCCTGGTTTAGCACCAACTACATAATCAACGATACCGCCGAGTTCCTTGAGTTGGTCAACGTCATACATTTTGGTCATTTCATCGACGTGGCCATCAAAGTTGTATCCCAGCATTCCCCGCTTGGCAACCTTCATGCCTGTGCCATTGGCAACGATCGCCTGCTCGAAGGAAATTTTTGTGCCATCGGCGAAGCTAGTAACCATGTGGGCTTTTTGCCCCCAACGCTTGGCAAAGGCTTCTTGGGTGGTGGGGTTACGATATGGGTCTTGTAAACCCTTAATATTACCACACAATAGAGGAGTCAGACCAATACTTTTTACAAAGCGGTAGAGATTCATTTGTACCCCTGGCTGATCGCCATCGCAGGCGGTGAGAATCACACCAGCTTTGTCAGCGTACACTTTCAGAATTGCGCCCACCGTACCATCAAGTTCAGCATTCATCATGATCACATGCTTACGATGGGCGATCGCTTCCATGATTACATGAGCGCCAAACTCTACAGCGCCTGTAACCTCTATTAAAGCATCAATACCTTCAGCACGGCAAAGTAACATCGCATCTTCGGTGACTGTATAGCCTCCATTCGCGATAGCATCTTCTAATTCCGTCACAGTGTTAGCGACTTGCAAATTTTCAATCCCTGCTTCTGAATAAGCCCGCTTCGCTGCATCAAGATTGCGGTTGGAGATAGCAACCAACTCCATACCGGGAACAGAGTTAGCAATTTGATTAGCAATTCCTCGACCCATGAAGCCTGCACCGATCATACCTACTTTTACAGGGTTGCCAGCTTCTGCACGAGCAGCTAAAGCGCGATCGACAATAATCATTAACTAAACTCCTGTGTTTTACCTAAAAAACTAAATAACCTGAAAAAATGCTAATTCTTTTGTATTAATTTCGCGAAATAAAAAATGAACAAAATTATGTCTGATGTCACTGAAAAACTAAACAAACCAATTCTATTTAAAAAAGCAATCACCAACAACTAACATTAAATGCAAACAGAAAATCTATCTGTGTCTATCAGTGTGCATCGGTGTTTATCGGTGGTCGATTTATCAAAAAAGATTGTTCTCCCAGCTTCAATTCCCATCAGACATAAATTTTGTTACTTGGAACCACCAACACTCATCATTGACATTAAAGGCCAATTCAAATCTTTTTCAGAAATTTCTGTCACTTCCAAAGGCCATTTAATGTTAAAGAAAGGATCGTCATAGCGCAGACCTCTTTCATATCCTGGAGTATAGAACTCTCCAACTTGATATGTGACTTCTGCTCCATCGGTCAGTGCTTGATAGCCGTGAGCGAACATCTCCGGTACATATAAAGCACGATGATTTTCTGCGGTTAGTTCTACACCAAAATGTTGTAAAAAAGTCGGAGATTCAGGACGCATATCAATAATTACGTCATAGATAGCGCCTTTAGTACAACGAATCAACTTTGTTTCTGCTGCTGGGGGAACTTGATAATGCATTCCCCGCAAAGTTCCTTTTTTGTAGTTGAAAGAAAGATTGCATTGGGCAACTGTTGGCTTTAAACCATGTGCTTCAAATTCTTTGGCACAGAAAGTACGTGCAAAAAAACCACGATGATCGTGTTTTTCTTCTAAATCAATAATGTATGCATCTTTGAGTTCAGTTTTGGTAAAAATCATGAGTAACCTCCAGAGTGAATAAAGTAGATTAGTGGATTAAATACCAACTAATCATGATATTTTAGTAACTTTTTATTGCTAATTATATTTCTCTGACACCAAATCTAAAATTTTTACAAAAAATGATTGGTAAAATTTGCAGACCCAAGAAAAGCTGTTTGATTCAGAATCTGCAAGCATTTTATCTTACCAATCAAATTATTTAGTTAATATTTAGTCCAGAAGAAATCTTGATCAATTTGTTGTGTACGAATCAGATACTCTAGCTGCTTTAAGCGAGTAAAACCTCTAGATAAGAAAACTTCCTCTGTCATATCAATTTTGCTAAACAAATCAAATAATTGTTTCGCACCCTGCTGGGCGTTCCAATCACACTTAAAGCCAGGTAAGACGCTATTGATTTTCTCAAAAGAAACTCGATAACTGCGATTGTCTGCTCCTTGAGAGCCAAAACTTAATTGACAGCCAGGGAAAACATCAGCAATAATTTCAGCTATTTCTTTAACTCGATAGTTATTTGCAGTATCTCCAACGTTGAAAATTTGGTTGTGTACAATATCGCGGGGGGCTTCCAGAGTGCAAACAATAGCTTTACAAATATCTAAAGCATGAACGAGTGGACGCCAAGGTGTACCATCGCTAGTCATTTTGATTTCCTTAGTAGTCCATGCTAGACCTGCTAAATTATTTAAAACAATATCAAAGCGCATTCTGGGGGAAGCACCAAAGGCGGTAGCATTTCGCATAAAGGTAGGAGAGAAGTCATCATCAGCAAGTAGTTTGACATCTCGTTCCACTAAAGTTTTACATTCTGCGTAGGCTGTTTGAGGATTAACAGGAGATTCTTCGGTGACATCTCCTTCTGTTGCTACACCATAAACACTACAAGAAGACATGTAGACAAACCGACGCACTCCTGCTTCTTTTGCCAGATTGGCCAGACGAACTGAACCTTTGTGATTAATATCATAGGTAATATTAGGTGCTAGCTGTCCAGTTGGATCGTTAGAGAGTTCCGCCATGTGGACTACTGCTTCGACACCTTGCAAGTCTTCTAAAGTGATGTGACGAATATCTTTGTTGAGGGTTTTAGCTGTTAGTTCAGTTCCGTTATATAACCAACCTACTTTATAAAAACCAGTATCTACACCGATGACTTCATGCCCTTTTTGAATCAATAAAGGAGGTAATAATGAGCCGAGATAACCTTCTGTTCCTGTGACGAGAATTTTCATTGTGAAAAGTCCTTATGTGTTGATTAATGAATTGATTACGATTAGAAATAACCTGGGCGGTTACAGCAAGATGAATGAGAATTTTGACGTTGCTGAAAATAATGGGATGATTGCGGTTGATGCGGGGACACCCAGACACACTGATGAGTGTTGGCGCAAATTCCAACTCGCATCTCACAATTATGCAATGCCAAAATTCTTTGTGTCTTAGAGTCTTAGTGGTTGATTTTTCACCAACCTACCCTTACAGGAATAAGCACTTATGTGATTAGGCTACTGTGGTTTGAAGATGCTGTGGTTGGGGAATTTGAGCAACTATGGCTTTACCAATTTCAATTGAAGAAGTGGCTGCTGGGGAAGGTGCATTGCATACATGAGCGGTGTTTTGTCCGTGAATAATTAAAAAGTCATCGACTAACTTACCGTCATTCATCAACGCTTGGGCGCGAACTCCAGCGTGGGTGGGAATTAAATCTTCTGATTGAACTTCGGGAATTAGTTTTTGCAAACTTCTGGTAAAGGCTGCTTTACTAAAGGAACGAATAATTTCTTTGATTCCTTCGTCAGCGTGTTTAGCTGCTAGCTTCCAAAAACCAGGATAGGTCATGACTTCAACAAAGTCACGCAAGTCAAAGTCAGTTTTTTTATAACCTTCCCGTTTGAGACTTAAAACGGCGTTGGGCCCGGCGTGGACAGTGCCGTCAATCATCCGAGTGAAATGAACGCCTAAGAAAGGAAAGTCGGGGTTAGGAACTGGATATATTAAACCTTTGACAAGATAGCGTTTTTCCGGTACTAATTCGTAATATTCACCCCGGAAAGGTACTATTTTAGCTTGTGGGTCTACTTTACCTAGTTTGGCAACGCGATCGCTATGCAAACCAGCACAGTTAATTACAAACCGAGTTTCAAAAGTACCGTTATTTGTCTCTAGTACTTGATTTTTGCCACTGGGAACTATTTTTTCAACTTTTGTGTTGAGTCGTAATTCTCCTCCTTGTTGGGAAATGATTTCCGCATACTTGAGACAAACTTGTTTGTAGTTAGCAATACCTGTAGAATATACGTAAATTCCACCTACAGAGGTAACGTGAGGTTCAAATTCTTTGACTTCCTCGGGGCTAATTCTCTTAACTTTAATGCCGTTTTCTAAACCACGCTTATATAGATTTTCTAAGCCTGGTAATTCGCTTTCATCGGTAGCAACTATTACCTTGCCACAAACTTCATAATCAATCCCATGCTCTTGACAAAATTCCACCATTGATTGACAACCATCACGGCAAAATTTCGCTTTAAAACTCCCTGGTTTATAGTAAATACCAGAGTGAATTACACCACTGTTATTACCAGTTTGATGAAAAGCCCATTGGTTTTCTTTTTCCAATACTAGAATCTTGGCATTGGGATAGGTTTTACCTAAGGCCATCCCGGTGGAAAGACCAACAATGCCCCCACCTATAATTGCAAAATCGTACATTGGTATTCTCGCCCCTGTCACCACGAAATAATTATGGATTGATTTTTACTCATAACTCATAAGTTGAGAGCATCTACCATACTTTCCAAGGCGCTTTGCCCTTATTCCATAAATCTTCTAAATAATTTTTATCTCTGAGAGTATCCATTGGCTGCCAAAAACCATCATGTTTAAAAGCAGACAACTGTTCCATCTCAGCCAGCTTTTCTAATGGTTCTTTTTCCCAAACCGTAGAATCATCAGCAATAAAATTAATGACTTCTGGTTCTAAGACAAAAAAGCCGCCATTAATCCAAGCACCATCTCCTTCTGGTTTTTCATGAAAACTGGTGATTTTGGTTTGTTCGCTTCCCAAAACAATTGCACCAAACCGTCCAGGTGGTTGTACAGCAGTGAGTGTTCCTAAAGTTTTTTGTTCCTTATGGAATTTAATTAATTCTGTAATATTGACATTGCTGACGCCGTCACCGTAGGTAAAGCAAAAAGTTTCATTGCCTATATGTTCTCTGACTCGCTTTAATCTACCACCTGTCATGGTGTTATCACCTGTATTTACCAAAGTGACACGCCAAGGTTCGGCATTACCTAAATGTACATTCATTTGATTGAACCGCATGTCAAATGTCACATCTGACATGTGCAAAAAGTAATTAGCAAAATATTCTTTAATTACGTATCCTTTATAACCACAGCAAATAATGAAATCATTAATACCATGAGCAGAGTAAATTTTCATGATATGCCACAATATTGGCTTACCACCAATTTCCACCATAGGCTTAGGTTTGATGCTGGTTTCTTCGCTAATGCGGGTACCAAGTCCTCCAGCCAAAATTACTGCTTTCATGCAATAGCCTCTAATGTTTTAGGTAGATGAATTGAAATATTCCAACGTTTAACAGTGAAGACAAAGCATTATTTATTGCTGTTTTTCTCAGTATACAATCTAACCGTATTTTGCTAGATAAGTATGAAGAGCAGATAAATTAACTGCTTATATGTGTAAAAAAATGGAAAAGTTTGTAGCGATCAGAACAAATTATATTTTGACTAAAATCACTATATAAAAAATACAATGCCTAGTATAAAATAGCTAAATTAAGTTTAGGTTTGGCGAGCTAGATCAGCTAATATAAAAAGCTTTTGCTTTCTGTACTGATGCTTTTTATTAGCATTAGATTAGTTGTAGTAATTATCTAATACAAATTAACAAAAAATTATCTTTTTGAGATTATTAGCTTAATAATATAGCTGCCGATTATATAGAAAAAAGCTTACTTTTCCTATATCAAAATCGGCTGTTATATTTATATTATTTCTGAAGTCTTTATTAACGAGCTTTTTGCGAAAAAGTTGCGTTCTGGAACATGGTGTCACATTTATTTTCAACAACTATGCAAATGCTGCTCAGTGCTTGTTGATAACTTTCCTCGTCATCTTGCTCCAGAGAAATTTTTGCAGCCATTTGTAAATCTTCTACTGCTTTGCTTTGCTGGGAGCGAGATTCGTTACCACCATACTGAGCAAGTTCATGGTAGACAATGCCTCGCTTCAGATAAACTTTTGATAATCGCGGATTGATTTGTATTGCTCTGCTAAAATCAGCAATTGCTTTGGTGTATTCTTGTTCAAAGTTGCTACTATATTGGGCAATTTGATAGCGGACAACACCTAACTGATAGTGAGCTTCGGCTCTGGATGGATTGAGACTGATTGCTTGGTTAAAATCAGCGATCGCTTTTTGATAATCTAGCTGTGAGTCACCGCTATATTTGGCCATTTGAGCGCGGACAATACCTCTTCTGATATAAGCTTCTACTTCGTTAGGATTTAAACGCAGGGCAGTATTAAAATCAGCAAGAGCTAAATTATAGTTTTTATCTTGGTCAGTACTATATTCAGCTTGCATGTAATAGACATTGCCACGATTGACATAAGCTTTTACTTCTTTGGGGTTAATTTTAATTGCTTGATTGTAATCAGCGATCGCGGCGTCGTAATCTTTGAGATTGTAATGAGAATTGCCCCGGTTGACAAAGGCTTTGGCGTGTTGAGGTTGCTTTTTAATTGCTAGGGTAAAGTTTTCAATTGCTTGATCATATTTTTTGACTTTGTAAGCAGCATGGCCTTGCTTATAGTAATCTGCAAAACTTAGATTCAGATGATTGTCACGCGACTCAATCAAACTTTGTTGAGCTAAAGAATCTTTACGTAGATAACTACTGGTCAAATCATTGGTTAAGTCCAAATAGAAGAACGTACCAATACCAAGCAAAGCAAAAATCACAGAATACAACCCAACCTTATTAGAAGATTTATACGCACGCACTTTACGTGGAGGTATGGGAGTGTAATAGTTATGTTGCTGGAATGAAGACGTTGCTGTTTGGGGAAAACGACGAGTGTCGGAAGTACGCCTTCTAGTGGTAATACGGGGTTTGAGGTGTTCTCTGGTTGCAATTACCTGTGGAGATGGGAAGGGATCACGTCCACCTAATCGCAGGCTACGTTCGCACCAGGGACAAATTTCTAGATGGTTGCTATAACGGTGTTGGGGGTTAGTGCTACAACTAACCAAAGCATCTTCAGCTTCCGCTAAGGCTAATACCCAACTTTGAGCGCTGGGACGTAACAGAGGGTTGCTATGACCATCTTCAAAACAACGCAAGAATAGTTCTTGCAAGCTGGGGTGGAGAATTTTCCAAGGAGGTGCAATTGGGGTGGGAACGTAGGGTACGCTGCGGTTTTGGCTATAGGTAAAATGACCAGCTGCGATGCGTGCTTCGTAGGGTGGTGGTTCACCTGCGCCTTGGTAAATCCCAGAAAATGGATGAGTACCTTCCATCAAAAGTTGGAAGATTAGCACTGCTAAACCGAATAAGTCATGGGGAACAGCGCGATCGCACTTGGCAAAGGTTTTATTCTGTAGTTCTGGGGGGGTAAATTCTGGTTTACCAACGGGACAACGATGCACGAAATCATTGTCAGGGTCGTAAACTTGGAATGAGTCTGTGTCCACAACTGTAACTAAAGCTGTGTCACTGACGAGGATATTTGACTCATTCACATCACCTACACAATAGCCGCTGGCGTGTAAGGCTGCAAAGGCTGCTGCTAAGTTACGAGCGGTGCGGAGCAGGTATTGATAGCTAAATAATGGACAATGCTGGCGACGGGTTCTAGGGTTGTAAAAGTCGATGATCGGACGCATTCCCCGAATTCGGGGCATTAAAAAGCCGACGATGCGATCGCTACCATCTGCTGCTCGTAAAAGTTCTGTCGGCCAAGCAATCGAGATGTGTCCGAGACTAGCCGTGGGGTTTTCTGGTGGGTGGTTGAGCATCACCTCCAGTTTCCGTGCTTGCACCTCAGATGGTTTGTGATAAACCTTTGCCACTGCATTGGCGTCAGTTGGCACTGTATAAATACAAGCTTCACCACCACGTCCTAAACTGACAGTGAGATTAAGATGAACAATTTTTTGGTTGGGAAGATAACGTAGTACCTGCATGATATATTTAATGATAGGGAAGATGTATGTAATTTTAAACAGCAATAATATTGCTAATCGGTTAACGCCGCAATCACCAACGTTAGATCATCGTCTGTGCGTTGGGTGATCCGGTCTGAACGCAAAAACTTCACAAGTTGCTCTTTGGCGATAATTTTGTCCTCGGCACTGGCAACAAAGTCAAACAAAGGAAGAAAGAAGGGTTTGTGAGGCGCACTAATAGCCATATTCATTGCCAGCAACTGCAATCCATCAGTGAGGACACCAATGTTGACAACTGACTGACGCCACACCTTGACTTGGACTTTTTCCATTGCGCCCGGGGAAACCAAAAAAGTGGTTTCATTCATGTATTCGCCGTTGTCAGGCATAGTTAAGGCAATCAAGTTGCCGATGCGATCCTTTGCTACTGCCACACCGTCGCCTACTTGTGCCACTGCCACAATTTCTGGTGTGGCGACTAGAACAATTAGAGTGCTGGCTAAATCTTGGGGTTGTTTATTACAGGCAATAGCTTCTGCTTCTACAGCTTTTCTGGCGGCTAGTACGGCGTCTATTAAAAGCGATCGCACAAAAGCATCATCAACCAAAGTACGTCGGGAAACTTCTTGATGAGCACAGATGGTTGCCACTGCTGTTTCTGCTGCAACCATTGCCCCGACTTTCCCTAAAATCGCTGAACCCGCGCCATCAGCTGCTGACACCACCAAGACATTATCAGGCAATATTACAAAGTGGTGAGCGTCCTGACACAGCTGCTTGTTTTTCGTATGGCTTGTACCACATACTGATGCGGCAACTACCCGCCATTGAGGTGTCCTTGTTGAAGTTTTCATAAACTAATCTTCTAACAGCTGTGTAAGTACAAAAGATGCAATCTTACATCAAACAGAACCCCAACCAATCGGAGGTAGTGCCACCTGCTCATCTACTTTAGAATGAGAAACCGCTGACATGCTGGCGGATAACCAGACAAACAGCTCAACAAAGTTTAATCCCGTTAGCTTTAAGGGGGTACGCACAGCAATTTGACTTAAGCGTGCCATATTAGCATTTTCCACACCTACCGTAAAAAAAGCAACACGTTTATTCACTTCATCGGCTTGCAGTCTTTTTGCTGCTTGGTCTACTAGGTTATCTGCTTCGCCTTGTGGTTCTCCATCAGTAATCATGAATACCCAAGGGCGATAGTAAGCAATACCATTAGCACGATACTGGGCTTTGCGTTCTTGAATCAAGTCCAAAGCTTTATGGATACCAGCACCCATATTTGTCAATCCCTGTGCTGTTAGTATAGGCGGATTAAACTGGTCGGCGGTCACGAAGTCTTGTACTACATTGACATGACTGTCAAAAGTAACTATTGCTACTTCTACTCTTCTGGAAGCTAAGGAATTTTTAATTAACTCATCTCTAAAACTCAGTAATCCTTCATTTAGGGCATTGATTGCCATACCTTGCATTGAGCCAGAGGTATCAAGTAGTAACACGCAAGGACAACGGGGTTCTGGGTTCTCAGCAAACTCAACGACTTCATCAAGTCTTAATGTATCGGTCATAACTTTTTGTGTTATATTCAGCTTCGAGCTATTATTTTCCTGGATCTCAAAGTATATAGTTTATAGAGTTGGTAAGACTACCTAGATGTGTTTGGATTTTAGATAGTTTACTAGTTATAAAACAATTCGCAACTGCCAAATTACGTAATTTTTTTTCAAAAGTACTCCCTTGGAGTTAGTGGTGAAAAAGAGAAGTTCTCAGGTTTGGCATTGTCTTTAGAAGCTTAATTTAAAATAACTTATACGTATAATTTACAGAATACAATAACTGCGTAACTGAGCTAACGGGATATTTTAAAGATTTCATGTAGAAAATTCATAGTTTAGATAAAAGTAAGTAAGCATTATTAGCATTCTCATCAATATTGAGGGAATTTGTATAAAAATACAGAATCACTCAAAACAAAAATATAAAACACTTGCTCTATTACTTATACAAAATTTAACAACTCTCCTGAGAGTAGCTTTTCTAGCTTGTAAGATATACATGACAAGTCAAAAAAATTTTTTTGTAAAGAAATTAGAAATAACAAGATGCAACATTCTGCGCAGAATGCAAATGCACAAGAAAACTGCTATTTCCCCGTAAATCCTCTAAGGAAATGAATAATTACGGCACATTCACAAATCTACATCCTCTAAGTTTGTTAAGACAATTATCCAACTGTTCTGACAGCACTTGTTTACAAGCCTTGAGTAACTCAGTTACCTGGTCTATTTTTATTGACCAGGGCAAAATTACATTTGCTACCCATTCCATCGAACCCTTCGATAGACTGGAACGTCATTTGCGTCGCCTCAGTCATCGCATTCCTACCCTGACCAGTGAAATTCGTGTCCAATTACGTCTGCTATTTGAACCCGATTCCTATAATCAGTCCATAGAATACCATAGTTTAAATTCTGAAGAATCTATCAGTCATCAACGTCCTGCTGAATATCAAGCCATTTGCTGGTTATTTAGTCAAAAACATCTTAACCCTACCCAAGCAGCTGTACTGATTCAAGAATTGGCAAAAGAAGTAATTGAATCCTTTTTATTAATTAAACAAGGTAATTATGAATTAAAAGAAAATCCAGAGCGAATGCCAATCATTTGTAGACTAGATGTTGGAAAACTGATAGAACGTTGTCAAGGGAGGTTGCAAGATTGGCAGTCTTTTGCACCACATATTTCATCACCTTATCAGCGTCCATATCTGCGGGTGAAAACCCTCAGTTCACAAACCAATTTACCAGAAATACAGCAAAATATAACTGAATGGATAAAGGGTTTTAGCCTACGTCATCTGGCAGTAATTATCAATCAAGATGAAATACATGTGCTGAAAACTCTGTATCCTTATATTTTAAATGGCTCAATTTTATTGCATGAACCAGACCCACCTTTCGATAAATTACCGAAAACATTTGAGCAAGTAATAGAAAATGATCATACAAATACATTAAAAAATAAAGAATTAATAGACATATCATCAATAGAAAACAGTAATACAAAATCTCAAACAAATTCTCAAAAATTAGCACAGATCACTCAGGCGAGAAGAAAAAAGCTACAAGAACTCACAAGCCCAATTAACGTCAACCCTACTCTCAAACAAGCTACTCCTGCTCCTGCAAATATTCGCAAAAAATATAAAATAGTTTCTATAGATGATAGTCCAACGTTTCTGAAAGAAATTAGTCGTTTTTTAGAAGAAGAAAATTTCTCTGTAGTGACAATCAGCGATCCACTCAAAGCAGTCATGGCAGTAATTAGACACAAACCAGACTTGATTTTATTGGATCTGAACATGGAAGGAATTGATGGTTATGAATTATGTCGCATTATCCGTAATAACTCGATGTTTAAAGAGACTCCGATTGTGATGGTTACAGGTAGCAAGGGAATAATAGATAAAGTTAGAGCTAGATTTGTAGGTGCATCGGGTTATTTAACAAAACCATTTACGCGTGCAGATTTACTCAAAATGGTGTTTATGCATTTGACTTGATGCACAAAATTATAGACTGGTGAATTTGCGTGGAATTGAGGAATCCTGTCGATTAATTCTAAAATAGTGATTGCATTCTGAATTTCAGATCTGATTTCGCACAAGCACACATTCCATGCGTATTTCTCTTAAATGGCTGCGGGAACTAGTTGAGGTAAAACTAGCAAGCGAAGAATTAGCAGAAACCCTGACAATGGCAGGGTTTGAGGTAGAAGATATTGAAGATCGCCGCACTTGGGCTGATGGTGTTGTGATTGGGAGAGTGCTTGAGCGCCAACCCCATCCCAATGCTGATAAATTAAGTGTTTGTCAAGTTGATATAGGTACAGGAGAAACTCTAAACATTGTCTGCGGCGCTCCCAATGTCCGGGCAGATATTTATGTACCAGTTGCTACAGTCGGCACTTATCTACCAAATATTGATTTAAAAATTAAACCTGCAAAACTGCGTGGTGTCCCATCAAATGGCATGATCTGTTCGTTAAAAGAACTGGGTTTGCCAAGTGATGTAGATGGAATTCATGTTTTTACCCAAGAGAATCTGCAATTGGGTAGTGATGTGCGTCCTTTGTTGGGTTTGGATGACGTCATTTTAGATGTGACTGCGACTGCTAACCGTGCTGATGCTTTAAGTATGGTGGGTATAGCGCGGGAAGTTGCAGCGCTGACGGGTGCAAAATTGACGATTCCTGAGCCTGGTGAAGTTTCGGTTCCCCAAGGTGCAGGAAATTTAGCTATTAAAGTAGCTGATACCCAAGCTTGCCCTACCTATATTGGTACAGTAATCGAACAGGTAAAAATTGCTCCCTCTCCTGATTGGTTACAACAGCGTTTGCGAGCTGCGGGAGTTAGGCCTATTAATAATGTAGTGGACATTACTAATTATGTATTGTTGGAATGGGGACAGCCACTACACGCTTTTGATCGCGATCGCCTTGTTTCTATAGCCGGTAGCGAAAAACTAGCCATTGGTGTTCGTTTTGCTAACACCGGAGAAACCCTCAAAACCTTAGATGGGCAAACTCGCACCCTCTCCACCCAGAACTTGCTGATTACCGCCAACGATCAACCTGTTGCTTTAGCTGGTGTGATGGGTGGTGAAGAAAGCGAAGTCCATGAAGGTACGCAAAATCTGGTATTAGAAGCAGCTTTATTTGATTCCGTAGTCATTCGCCGTTCTTCCCGGAGTGTGGGGTTAAGAAGTGAATCTTCATCTCGATACGAGCGGGGTATAAATAGTGCTGGCTTGGAAATAGCAACACGCCGCGCCTTGACTCTAATTACCGAACTTGCCCAAGGAAGTCTGGTGACTCAGGAAATTTCGGACAGCCGCCCTGATCCATCAACTTGTACACGTTCAATTGAACTACGTTTAGATCGGGTGAATCAGGTGTTGGGACCTGTTGATTTAGGTGAACAACCCGGAGAACTACAAGCTGAAGATGTAGAGCGTACCTTGACTGCCTTGGGATGTCAACTCAAGAGTATCGGCGATCGCAAATGGACAGTGACAGTACCACCCTACCGTTACCGCGATCTAGAACGGGAAATTGATTTAATCGAAGAAATTGCCCGTCTCTACGGCTATAATCGTTTCTGCGACACTCTCCCAGAAAAGTCAGGAGCAGGTTATTTGCCTTTTGATGTAGACATGCTGCGTCAGCTACGCGCATGTTTCCGGGCAGAAGGTTTAACAGAATTAATGCACTACTCCTTAGTCAAGCCAGGGGAAAATAGACAAATATTGCTGGCAAATCCTTTATTTGTAGAGTATTCAGCCCTACGCACAGATTTACTTTCTGGGTTGATTGATGCTTTTGTGTATAATTTAGAACAAGGCAATGGGGCGCTCAATGGATTTGAAATTGGGCGAATTTTCTGGCAAGAAGAAAACGGCTTGCAAGAAGCAGATGCCATAGCAGGGATTTTGGGAGGCGATCGCAGATCTAACAAGTGGACAAGTAGTGGGCGTGAGCAACCCATGACTTGGTACGAAGCCAAAGGCACCTTGGATAGCGTATTTCAGCGCCTGAGTTTGGAGGTGGAGTATCAACCAGATTGCCATGACGAGCGTTTGCATCCAGGTAGAACCGCCTCTTTGTGGATTCGGGGTAACAGATTGGGTATCTTTGGGCAGTTACATCCCCAACTGCGACACGAAAGAAGCTTGCCAGAAGCAGTTTACGTATTTCAACTAGATTTAGATGTGCTGTTGGATGCACTAGATCAAGATGAAATTATCGTGCCCACATTCAAGCCTTATTCTACCTATCCAGCCACAGATAGAGACATTGCCTTCTTTGCACCAATTAAGGTGACAGTTGCCGAAATTGAAAAAGCAATTACTAAAGCAGGTAAAGATTTACTCGAATCTGTAGAACTGTTTGATGAATATCGTGGCGAACATGTACCGCAAGGACAACGGAGTTTAGCATTCCGCCTCATTTATCGAGCCAGCGATCGCACTCTCACTGATGCAGAAGTTGAACCCGTGCATCAAAAAGTCCGTGATACATTGGTCGAAAAATTTGGTGTTGCTCTGAGAAGTTAATTATTAGTTGTTAGTTGTTAGATGTTAGTTGTTTGGATCATCTCAGTCAAATCCAAACAACAATCAACAACCAACTATCAACAATCAACAACCAACTATCAACAAATATGACTAAATACATCATGTGGGGGACTTACTGTGAAGATGTCCTCGAAAAACGCGCCTCTTATCGTCAAGCTCATCTAGATGGATTAGCAAAACAAAAAGAATCTGGTGTACTAATTACTATTGGCCCCACCAAAGATTTAACAAAAGTTTTTGGTATTTACGAAGCCGACAACGAAGATATTGTGCGTCAATTAGTAGAAAATGACCCCTATTGGCAAAACGGAATTTGGACTGAATACTCTATCAAAGAGTGGATTCAGGCGTTTTAAATATTAAGGCAAAAGGTAGTAGACAGCGGTGTATTTCCAGAAATGCAGAAGCTTGGGGGAACAAATTATCTCTAAAATTCTTCTACTACCTCATTTTTTTGTACGGTTATCATGAAAGATTTCTCATGCAAAAAAATTTGCTATTGCCTAGACTAAAAATGTGGTCAAACAAAACTGTCTCAACTTCGACTGTTTTTTATCATTGATGTTTAGTTGAGAAGGTAGGTCTATGAACAAGATTTTTAAACGCACAGTTTTACCCGGTTTACTAGCTACAAGTTTAGTTGGTGCAACCTTTGTACCAGCTAAACCTGCTGCTGCTGATGAATACATACTACAAGATATCGGTATTGGAGCCGGTGCTGGCGTAGTCTCTGGCGCTATTAGAGGACGGGGTTCTGTCGTCAACAATGCTATCAAAGGTGCGGCGTCTGGTGCTGCTGTAAACGCCGTTCATGGTACTAGACGTCAGTACAAAAACCGTCAAAACCGTAATGTGGTTCAAGATGTGGGAGTAGGCGCAGCTGCGGGTGCAGTAACTGGTACAATCCTTCGCGGTAACACCAGACATGTTCTTGGTGATGCAATTGATGGTGCAGCCGCAGGTGGAGCAATCAATGTCCTCACCAATGGCAAAAGGCAGTAATTCAAAAATTACATGCCTAAATTAGGGGCGCACGACTATGCGCCCTCGTAAAAGTCCTGTGTTTTATGCAAAGGAAAACTCTACATCAAATTTAGTGTTAGTTTTCTTCTGCTGCTGGTAGAGGGAATCTTTCACCAGCTAAATATGCATCTAAATTTTGTTGGAAGTAAAGCCAAGAAGTCATATCTTCGACATCTAAAAAGGATTTCGGAGCTTTTTTGTATAGAGGAACACGAGTATTGATTTCGTCTTTGAGTAGTTGCGGTAATTCGTCGAAGCTTTTTACCTTTCTACCATAAGCACTGTAGATAAGATAACCAGAGCGATCGCCCATTTTCATCCAAGGTAGCCATTGGCCAATCCTATCCCAACTTAGCCTCAGTTGAGAAACTGAAGGTAATTCCAAATTGAATAAATCTGTAGTGGGAACAGTAATTTTAAATAACTCTGCGGCTTGATAAGTGGGTTGGGGACTATATTCGGCTAATTTTGTATTTTCTACTAAGGGGTTGGGATAAGTAGGAAAGATATCAAATACAAAAGTTGTACTCTCATCATCTACCTGGGCTGGAAACTTGCCTTTAAAATGACCTTGCACTGGGTTATTGGCAACGTGCATGACTGGAACTGTTTCCCCTGTCCAGGGATTATCCCATCTATGCAAAATCTCTTCTGTTTCGGGGTTGAGGTAATAAGTCAATTCTCTAGAGGTAAAATCCCAGCAACCCGCCTCAGTGGGGATACATCTGCTTACACTCATACCAACCATTTTAAATAAGAGTGTGCGTTTTTCACCTGGAATAAAAGCGTATATCTTACCTGTCCAGCTTAAAAAGCTTGATTCAGCAGGATCAAGTGAAGAGCGAGTTTTCACCCAGTATGAGGCTTCTAATTCTTGATTTTGGGCAACCATTTTGTGGCTCCTGACTACTTATTAAACAATACCTTTTTAGGTGAAGGTTTTGTTTCAGCACACTTTTGGGTAAAATTCGAGATCGAACACAGAACACAGATACACACCGATAATCTATCTGTGTGTATCTGTGTTCATCTGTGTTCGTTAATCAAATCAAACTCTGGACACTTGCCAAAAACCCTTATATTGCTTCTTCAGTTCACATTGGCGTAATTATGTTTTAAAAAATGACCGCTGATTTACACAGATACACACTGATAGATACAAATAAATTTACCGGGATGTGGTTGTGTTATCTGTTGGTGTTGTTCAAATAAATACTTTGTTTTATACGCTTTCTCTCGTGCCTTCTTTATTGTCAAAATAACGAAACAGAAAAATCCCAATCGGTAGAAAACTATTAATAGCGATTAGCCGCACAACATGGCCTGCCGTCACGATTTCTACATTATGATCTAATGTCAAGGCAACTAAGATAATTTCCGCAGATCCTCCAGGTGCTGTCACCAACAGACAAGTTAGCCAATCCCAAGACGTTAATTGCATGGCAAGTAAAGTAGCGGCTACCCCAGCAGCAAGAGTCATCGCAACTGAAATGATGGCGCATCCTATAGTTCGTTTTTGGAAGGTAGGTTTTTCACCCCAATACTCACCGATAGTAATTCCCAGCAACATTTGACCTAGTAATTTAATTACAAGTGGTGGGGTAAAAGAGATATCATCTACAAAAGGTAGCCAATTGAGAATTGGATTAAATGCCATTCCTACTAATAATGAAGCAAAGAAAGGGGCAGCAGGAACTTTCAGCAATTTCGCTATATGAACTGCTAAGGTGCTGATTACCAACACCAATAAGAGTAACTCAAAAGAGTATGGCTCAATAGCAGAAGATATTGGTGGTTGAACTGAGGTATTATTTGTGACTTTAGCAATTAAGGGTATGAGAAAAACTACGCTTGTTATCCGGAGTGCTTGTACTAATGCCACCAAAGTGACATTTTTATTGTAATCTGCGGCGATAGCTGACATTACCCCCACACCACCAGGAACTGTAGCTAGCATTGCTGTCAAAAGATTGGTTTTGCTCAAACGGGAATAAATGTAGCCAATACAACCTCCACAGAGTAGTAAAAACAACGTGAGGCAAACAAAAACTGGAGCACTAGCACTAATATTGGCTAAATTAGCATGGGCATTAGAAGCACCGATAGTTATGCCCACTAATATCATTCCAATCTCTCTAGCAGTCCGGTTAGGTTTGGGCAAATAATTATAAAAAATTCGGGATGTCTGGAATATCGCTGCACCGGAAATAATTCCGCCAAAGATCCAAGCAATGCCACCAAAATTGAAGTGAAACAGAGCAAAACCAAAGGGTATAGCCAAAAGTAGCTCTGCACTCAGGATCTGGAGTTGCTTGATCAATTGCTGTTGTTGGCTAACAATAGGATTCGTTGTCGTGCTATCCTCCTGATGAGGAACAACAATTAAATTTTGATTCATTAAAAGGTGTTTCTTAAATCGACTAGTAACCAAACTAGCGCGATCGCACAACACATGCATCTGTGAAAATTGTTAATTGTTAGTGGTTAGTGGTTAATAATTATTTCTCTACTCCCCACTCCCTCTTCTACTTACTATATTTTTCCACGACAGCCGCTAACTGAACTGTAAAAGTGGAACCTTCGGAAGGTTTGCTTTTTACAGAAATAGAGCCTCCACAGCCTCGTAGTAGTTGCTGTACTATTGTTAGACCTAAGCCTGCACCACCAGGATCTTCTGATAGTAGGGGACGCACACGATAAAAGCGGTCAAAAATTTTGGGAATTTCACTTTCGCTAATACCAATACCACTATCACGAAATTCTAATTGAACATAATCGCCCTGAAGCCTTCCCCACACCCAAACTTGACCTCCATTGGGAGTGTATTTGATGCTATTAGAAAGTAGATGAATGACAATTTGCCTCAGTCCTCCACTGACACACCAAACAGCAGGGAGTTCTGTAGGTACGGTATAGGCTAGCATAATGCCTTTTTCTTGTGCTAGAGGCTGGTAGGTACTAACTACTCCAGGTACAATGTCTGCTAAGCATACTGCTTCTAAGTTCATTGCTTCTAAATTGCGCTCGATTTGTACCAGTTCCAATACACCATGAATGAGGGAATTTTGGCGATCGCATTGGGTGTTGAGCATTTGGGAATAGCGCTGGCGCTGTGGATTTTTGAGACTAGGCGAATTTAACAGACTTAAGGCAGTCTTCATATGCGTCAGAGGTGTACGCAGTTCATGACAGACATTGCTTAAGAATTCGTCTTTGAGTTGCAAACTGTTGTGTAGTGCTTGTTTTTGCTGTTCTATCTTGGCAATCCGTTTAGAAATAATTTGGCGGTTAATTTCATCTTGGCGTTGGAGTTGCTTTGTCAACAATCGACTCATCAATGCTGGTTCAGACACACCTGCACAAATCAAATGATCTGGTGCGATCGCCGAATCTTCTGGCACTATTGCCTGTTTAATACCATCCAATACCTGCTGGATGATTTTTGGTTCAAAAGTAGATATAGTTAATAAAGTTTTATGATTTTTAATTGATCGTTCGGCCACTATTAAGCTGCAAAATTTTGCTGATAACACTATTAAAAAATATTCTCGCCGCGTCTGATTTGGCAAGAATTGCATACCTTTTTGAGATGAGGAAAATGGTTTGATTTTTTCTCTATCCATTCCCTCAATTCCTACCTCCCCAACATGGCAATGATAAACAACTCCAGAATTACCTAATTGCTGTTGGTAACGCTGAATTTCTGAATGCCAAATTTTTCCTGGTGGCAGCTTTACCCATAAAGTTGCGGGAATTTGCTGTTCTGTTAGTAAATCAATTTGTGACTTCAACAGTGATAGCAAAATAGCAGGAGTAGCAGACATAATTGGAGGAGGGGTTTGTACATCCAAAGCCAGCTGATATATTGATAGTTCCCGAACCAGAGAAACATTCATGAGTAAAGCAGATAAAGAAAATCTAGGGGATAGGGGATAGGGGATGGGGGATGGGGGATATTTTATACTGCTAACTTCCAAATTCTAAAACATTGATTCAGTATTCAGAAATTGTCTTTATGGATGAGACAAAACACACAGGAGACAAGGGAGAAAAATTCCTTCCTTCCCGTGTCCCCCTTGTCTTCCCTATCCCCGATCCCTTATTTTTAAGCTTTAGCCTTTAGCCTTTCTTCTAATGCGTCGCGTGCATGTTCTCTGTCATCAAAGTGGATTTTTTCGGTTCCGAGAATTTGGTAATCTTCGTGACCTTTACCAGCTAGCAAAACACCGTCTCCGGGTTGTGCTTCTAAAATAGCACTACGAATGGCAGTAGCGCGATCGCAGATTACTATTGGCTGAACTGTTTCTGGTATTCCTGCTAAGATGTCCTGCAAGATCCGCTCTGGATCTTCAGTACGAGGATTATCAGATGTCACTACTGCTACATCAGCTAGTTCAGCGGCTATTTTACCCATTTTTGGGCGCTTAGTCCTATCTCTGTCTCCTCCGCAACCAAACACACAAATCATCTTACCAGGAATAAATGGACGCGAAGCTTTAAGCAAGTTCTCTAAGCTATCAGGAGTGTGAGCATAATCTACGATGACGCTGATGTCCTGTTGTGGATTCACCTGTACTCTTTCCATGCGACCGGGAACCCCCGGGAACTCTGGTATTGTAGATACCACCAATTCTAAATCCAAACCTAAGTGTAAAATTGCTCCTACCGCTGCCAAAAGATTTTCGAGATTATATTGACCGACTAGGGGTGAACGAAAAGTAGCATCACCTTTTGGTGTATGCAGTTTCCCGCTAACACCATTTGGTTCGTAACTTAAATCACTCATCCATAAGTCAGCAGTGGAATTGCTAACACTATAACTCCAAACTTTATCTGCATCTAAAGATGCAATTAATCGCTGCCCGTAGGCGTCATCGGCGTTAATTATTGCCCGCCCTTTGAGATAATCAGAATTAAATAGTAAAGCTTTTGCCGCGAAGTAATCTTCCATGTCGCGGTGGAAGTCAAGATGGTCTTGGGTAAGGTTACTAAATACCCCGACTTCAAACTGGCATCCCATGACTCGCCCTTGGGCCAAGGCGTGGGAACTAACCTCCATCACACCATACTCATTACCAGCGGCTATAGCTGTTGCTAGCTGGTGTTGTAGTTCGACTGCAAATGGTGTGGTATGAACAGCAGTTTGGGTAAACCCCGCCCAACGAGTATAGAGAGTACCCATTAAAGCTGTAGGTTTATTTGCTTGATTCAGAAAATATTCGATCAAATGGGTAGTTGTAGTTTTACCGTTTGTACCTGTGACACCCACCAATTTAAGTTTTTGCCCTGGATAGTCATAAAAAACTTGGGCGATTTGGGCGCAGGCTTTTATCATGTCTGTGGCGGTAATCACACAAGCCTCTGCTGTAGGAGGGTGTTTTTGTGCTGCATGAGGAGATATAATTGCCGCTACAGCGCCAGCTGCGATCGCGCTTTGCCAAAAGTCCCCACCGTCAACCCGAGTTCCGGGCATACCAATAAACAAATCTCCTGGACTGGTAGCATGGGAATTTGTTGTTAATCCTGTTACCTCCCTATCCATTGCTGGATGTTCAGGTAAATGCAAAATCCCTTCTACAGTTTCTAATAACTCCCGCAGTTTCATGTTGTGAACCTCTTCAAAAAAGGGACTACAGATTAAGGAAAGAAATCTTAGATTTTGAATGGATTCAAAATCCCAAATTGCTAGCTTCTAGCCTCTAGCTTCAAGTTCCTCACCCATAGCTTGCGCTTTATTCTGCACTATTTTCCCTTTTATACAAAGAGCTATAGATACTTCCGGAGTAAATTTTCCAACTGCTGCACTGATGCACGGGGAGAAGGACGGGGTATGAGTTGCATACTCTCTTCTGTGCTGGTGGGATGGGCATCCTGTGCGCTATTTGATCGATGGGCTAAAAACAAGACAGGAACCTCGTATTGGTAAGCCCCAAACCAATCGTCACGGGTAGTAATATCTCGAACTTCTAGCTGTAAAGACGGAAAATTTCCCATCTCTACAATTTGTTCTAACTTTTCCTGTAATCCCTCACATAAATGGCATCCTGGCTTACTATATAAAATTAGTCGCATTTGTCTATACCAATTTTGACATTCCTAAGCAACAGACTTTTATTATTGTGCTTAATTGTGGTGGTTTTGCAAAATTCAAAAATCTTGATATTTCTGTTGCAACTAAAAAGTATAGTACTGCTTGGTGTAAAATGATAGTGTTTTTAAACGCAGAGGGGCGCTGAGTTAGCGCAGAGAAACGCTGAGTATTTTTCACTAAGAATTAATAAAACGCTTTACTTAGTCTGTAGGATTTTGGTTATTGGCTATGGGTATTTTTATTTAAAGTCTGAGAAGAGATTAAGAATAAACGATAGATACTTTACTACTATCCAAGTCATAACGAGCGCCAACAATTTTGAGCTTATTTTGACGAACAAGTTTAGATAAAATTGTTGAATTCTCTTGTAACTTGTTTGCTTGGTATTTGATGTTGGCTATAACTGCATGATCTTGTAAATTTTTTGTAGTCAATTTTGCTGTTTCTACAGCTGGCTTGATACCTTCAACTATTAATCCCATTCTGCCAGAAATAGGTTTATCTTGAAGTGCTTTTGCGACTGCACCGCATCTTTTGTGACCCAAAACTACAATTAGTTGGGAACCCAAAACTGCGGTGGCATACTCTAGGCTACCTATAACGGTGTCACAGACAACATTACCGGCTACTCGCACTACGAATAAATCTCCCAATCCTTGATCGAAGATTATTTCTGTCGGAACTCGAGAATCTGCACAGCCCAATATAGCAGCAAAGGGATACTGGGCTTGAGCAATCATTCGTATACGTTCTAGCGATTGATCGGGGTATTGACGTTTTTGCTGTACAAAGCGTTGGTTTCCAGCAAGTAGACGTTTTAAAGCTTGTTCAGGATTAACCGGGTTGCGATTGGCTGCTATGGCATCAGCCAAAGTTTTTTTGGGGGCGATCGCTTGTTTGACATTGGCAGAAAGGTCACAACCAGCAACACTGGCCATCATACCAACACTTCCCACTCCTGCCAGTTTCAGGAAATGACGACGTCCAACAAATCCATTAATTCGACTCATTCATTTAGCTCAATAATGGAATCTACCTGCTGAAAGCTTTATTTGCTCAGGAAGATAACAATTTTTTTTGCTTTTAAAAGTAGGCATTGCAACGATTTAAGAGTTATTTAATTTTCATTAAAAAAGGTGTAAAGGTATAAGGGTGTAAGGATGTAGAAAAATCAGTAGATTTAATTAAGTGCAAGTACTGGAATAAAATTATGTATTTGTTTAACTTCTTGAATTTTTCATTTTTTATTCGGAATTACTTCACAGTTATAGGATTGTAATTAACTGTAATTAACGCCAAAATCGGGATAGGCAAACATGTGGAAAATTCTTGAATACTGAAAACTATGCGAGTATATCAAGAAACAAAAATCCAGGGTGCGTGTCTCATAACTCTATTACACTACTTAAGTAATCGTTCATGATCCGACAATCTGCTTTTGGCACTGCTTTAAGTATGCTTGTCCTTGCTGGTGGATTAACAACCACTTCACTAGGCCACACTTCAACAAAAAAATTGCTCGCAAGTCAAGCGTTACTGAGTCCATCATCTCAGGTTGCATCTACTGTAACTTTCAAAACCACTGATTTGGAAAAATCAGTTTTTGATCAAATTAATCGCTATCGAATTTCTCTGGGTCTAAAAAAACTAACTCTAAATGCGAATATCTCTAAACAAGCAAGAATTCATAGTCAAAATATGGCTAGAGGTAAAGTCCCATTTAGTCATCAAGGATTTGAAAAACGAGTAAATGCAATTCCTATTCGCTACACAAGTGCAGCCGAAAATGTTGCTTATAACCAAGGATATAGCGATCCAGCAGCAGAAGCTGTTAATGGCTGGATTAAAAGTCCTGACCATCTGATCAATATTAAAGGCAATTACAATATGACTGGAATTGGTGTTGCGACTAATAGTAAAGGTGAAGTCTATTTGACACAAATTTTCATTCGGAATCGATAGATGGTTGGTTGTTGTTTGTTAATTGATTGCTACTAACTACTAATTAACAACTACAATAATGTAGTGTCTAACAGGATTTTTCTCCACCAGACACTGCATTTATGATTGTAACAATTCATGGAATTACAAGATTTTCAAGTTTGCGATCGCGATCTGGATGAAACCACTTTATCCCATTATTTACAAGCTGAGGTGATCGCTGTTGATACAGAAACAATGGGATTAATACCGCAGCGCGATCGCTTATGCTTGGTACAACTGTGTAATAGCCAAGGACAAGTTACTGCCATTCGGATTGCTAAAGGACAAACCACAGCCCCTAACCTGAAAAAATTGCTAGAAGCGACCAATATCGTTAAGGTGTTTCACTTTGCCCGTTTCGATATCGCTACCTTACGTTACAATCTTGGTATTCACGTTAATCCAGTTTTTTGTACCAAAATAGCTAGTAAATTAGCCCGTACTTACACGCCACGTCATGGGTTGAAAGATGTGGTACTAGAACTAGAGCAAGTAGAATTAGATAAAAGTTCCCAAAGTTCGGATTGGGGAAACGCTGCTCAACTCACGGAAGCTCAACTGAGTTATGCTGCTAACGATGTGCGCTACTTACTCAAAGTTCAGCAGAAATTAATCGCGATGCTAGAACGAGAAGAACGTTTGCAGTTAGCTCAAGAATGCTTTCAGTGTTTACCAACTATTGTTTCCCTGGATTTGTTGCAATTCAAGGATGTGTTTGAACATTAATAAAATAGTCAATTGTCAATAGTCTATTGACAATTTACATTGACCATTGACTAATATCTATACATCTTTTTCTGCTTGTTCTGTGTGTTCTTTCATCCGATCCACAACATTGTATGCACCAGCACTGGGAGGAACTTTTGCCTCTACAACACCCTCAGTTGCGCCACCAATTGCTTTCCATGCAGCCAAACCGCCTCTAAGTTCAGATACATGTTCAAAGCCAGCGTTTCTCAACAGCTGTGCGGCTTGGGCTGTTTCTTCATCATTGCTACCGTAAACGTAGATATCACGGCTTTTTGCAATGGTTGCTGTTGCCCGATCTACCAATTCATTTAATGGCATTGGCATTGCACCTGTAATATGCCCTTGGTTGTGAACTTGGCGATCGCGCACATCTAGAATTGTTAAAGCAGGTTCTCCCCACTCTAAACGAGACTTTAATACATGAGCGTCAGACTGTGATTCAATTGGGGGTTGGGAAGGAATAATATTTTCTAAAATTTTGTTATCCATAATTTTTCCTAGTTCATTAGATTAAGCAGATTACCAAAGCCTGAAAACGCCAAGACGTGGACAGACGAAGCTTCCTCCGGATTTGAGCCAGTACTTATGCAGAATTTGATTGACTGACCAAAATGTACCTAAAAAACCTACTAAAATTTCTCTTTCCTGAGAATGAAGCTGATAAATTTATGCCTATCTATCTAAAGGTATATTGTTTTTTTTAAAGTTTATTCGTACTGTTTTTAAACGCAGAGGAGCGCAAAGGATAACGCAAAGGAACGCAGAGTTTTGCTACAGGGATTTCGCTATGAATTTATGTAATTTTTAGTGCGTTTGTAGATAATTTTTAACGCTTAACCTGATCTTAATTTTTGGCAATATATAATACATGAATATCTTTTATAATTAATAGAACTTTTGTGGAAGCATATAAAACTACAAGAGATGTGATTGAGCGAAAATAAAAAAAAGGTGGCTTTTCAACCACCTTAACCAAAAAATTTCAATTCAAAAAATCTTAAGCCAATACAAAATCAACATCATTCGTTCCACCAGTTTCTGACTGACCAGAACGCAATTGTTGACCATTGAGTTCTACAGCAAAAGGTGTGCCATCTAAATTGAGATTGTAGTCAGTTTTCTGATTGGTATACCCAACACTGGCGATCATCTTCCGACCTTGATCAGTGTAGAGAAAAGCTAACATTTGATTTTTTTGCTGTTTATTGTCGTATGCCCAAATGACCATATATTGATTACCTTGATAATCAAATATCTTGGGTGGACGATTGGGAATATAACGTCCTGGTTCACCAAAACTTTTATCTAGAAAATCTTGCACAGAGTTAGTTTCTACAGTTGCATAAGCAACTTCTTGGGGAGATGTAGCAACAGCGTCACCCTGATTTTCATCAACAATTTCTTCCTTACCACGGTTGCGAAAATAATCTACTGCGGCTTTAGTGCCAATAGCACCAATAGCGGCAATTCCAGTACCGATGAGTATGTTACGAAGTTTGTTATTATTCATCGTTGATTGTGATTGTTAAAAACATCACAGTTAATAGTCAAGGGTCAATAGTCAATTGTCAATGGTCATTGGTTTGGTTAGTGGTTGGTTGTTGGTTGTTATTCCCACACTCCCCATCACCCCATCACCCCACCTCTTCTTTGCACTCTCACCCTCGCCAGTTCGCCTGCTAACTTAATTGCTGCTTTCATACTGGTTGCATCGGCGATTCCCTGACCAGCAATATTAAATGCTGTACCGTGATCTGGGGAGGTACGAATAAAAGGTAGACCTATAGATGTATTGACGGCGCGGTCAAATGCCATTAATTTGACCGGAATTAGACCTTGATCATGGTAAAGTGCCAGGTAAGCGTCTGCGGCTTTGGTTGAATCAACGCTACTGTACCAGGCTTTACCTGGATCAACCCACATTGTGTCGGGTGGAATTGGACCATCTAGACGCCATTGCGGACGTTTTTGGCGTTCTTGCTCTAACCAAGGAAGAATTTTTTCTTGCTCTTCACGTCCGATTTGTCCCTGTTCACCACTGTGAGGATTTAAACCCGCGATCGCAATTTTGCCACTCTCAAGACCAAAGTCTTTCTCTAAACACTCCACCAGCAAATCAAGTTTTTTTGTCAGTAATTCTGGTGTCAATACTTCAGGTACTTGACATAAAGGTATATGTGTAGTAGTCAGTAAACATCGTAGCGTCCAATCAGTGTGGGGCGATCGCGCTACAAACAACATGCCATATCTATCTGTACCTGATTTCTCAGCTAAGAGTTCTGTTTGCCCTGGATAATTGTATCCTGCTGCTTTCCAAGCTGATTTGGCAATCGGAGCAGTAACTATTGCATCAAATTCACCTTTTTGAGTGTGGGCGATCGCACGTTCCAAATAGGCAAAACTGGCTGCACCACTCGCCGCATTACCTATCCCAATCAAAATTTGGCTTTTAATTTGTTCCTCTAACGCTACATCCAGAATTGACAAGTTTTCTGGATTAGCTAAAGGTACTAAATTCCCACTAACGAGAACTTTGGTGTAATTTTCCAAAAGTAAATCTTGGCTACCTACAACCGTCACATCAAAATTCTTACTTATTTGTGGGTCTGCCAAAGCTTTTAAAATTACTTCTGGTCCAATTCCAGCTGGATCTCCTAAAGTAAGCGCTAGGCGTGGACGATGCTGCGGTGGTGATATGAAGTTGTTTTGATGCGATTGAGACTGAGACATATAAACGATTTTCTCAACACAGCTTGTAATTTTCCTTAATTAAAAGTGCCTGGATGCGATAATCTTAAGTGTCCACTACTGTTGCGGGAAAGGGGATCAGGGATCGAGAAAAGAATAAATTCAAATCTTACAATTAATTACTCTGCTTAATCTTTCATAGGTTAATCTGAAATCGATTTTAAAGAAGAATCTTACAGATGGATTGACCAAACTCAGATCCACCAAACCCATTTCCCATCCAAAATTTCAAATGATGTGAGAATCTGTGTCACAATACTTCATATTAGTTTAATCTTAACAGCAGCTAGAAAAGGCTCTGGTAGACTTAACTTAATTCAACAATTCGTAAAGGAGAACTACAACAAATGGGCGGCGAAATGTTTAATGCAGCTCTACTATCCTTTGGCTTGATTTTCGTAGGCTGGGCTTTAGGTACTTTGTTACTAAAAATTCAGGGTGCAGAAGAAGAGTAATTCTTGCCCTGAAAACTTTTGAGACCGAGAGGCTTTGCTGTAGTCTCTCGCTCGTGCCACCATTTTAAAAGAATGTAAACTTTTGTTTGTTAGTGCGATTCTGTTAAGATTTTATTCATAAAAGTTTAAGTTTCGCAAATAACCCTCATGACGTTATTAATAGTCGGTGCCACTGGCACCTTGGGAAGACAAGTGGCCCGTCGTGCCATTGATGAGGGGTATAAAGTACGTTGTCTTGTCCGGAGTGCTAAGAAAGCCGCATTTCTCAAAGAATGGGGTGCGGAACTTGTACCGGGAGACCTGTGCTACCCCCAGACATTAACAACTGCATTAGAAGGTGTTACCGCAGTCATAGATGCGGCTACATCTCGTCCCACCGATTCCTTAAGTATTAAACAAGTGGACTGGGAGGGCAAGGTATCCTTAATTCAAGCGTGTTTAGCAGCAGGTATAGAGCGTTTTATATTCTTTTCCATACTGGATGCCGACAAATACCCAGAAGTACCACTGATGGAAATTAAGCGGTGTACAGAAATTTATTTGGCAGAATCGGGCTTAAACTACACCATCTTGCAACTAGCTGGTTTTATGCAAGGCTTGATTGGTCAATATGGCATCCCTATTTTAGAAAATCAGCCAGTTTGGGTAACAGGTGAATCTTCGCCCATTGCCTATATGGATACTCAAGACATAGCTAAATTTGCAATTCGGGCCTTAAGTATACCAGAAACTGAAAAGCAGACTTTTCCGGTTGTAGGTACTCGTGCTTGGAGTGCAGAAGAAATAATTAGCTTGTGCGAACGCCTATCAGGCAGAGAAGCAAGAGTGACGCGAATGCCAATTAATTTACTACGTACAGTCCGCAAAATGCTGCGGTTCTTCCAGTGGGGATGGAATGTAGCAGATAGGCTGGCATTTACAGAAGTACTGGCGAGTGGTAAACCTCTCAATTCTCCGATGGAGGAAGTGTACCAAGTCTTTGGCTTTGATGTTAAAGACACCACAACCCTCGAAAGCTATTTGCAAGAGTACTTCAATCGCATTCTCAAGAAGTTGAAAGAGCTAGACTACGAAAAAAATAAAAAGAAAAAAGAGAAAAAGACTCCTTTTAAAAAAATTAATAGTTAGTGGTTAGTGGTTGGTTGCAACAAATAACTAACAACGAACAACTAACAACTAACAAAATTGACTAAAATGTGTCACGATTAACATAATAAAGAGCAGTGCCTAAAGATTGGATATTTGAGTGTGCCGAAAGTAGGCATTATCTACAACGACGTTAAACCGATAGCAGGTCGCGTCGCTAGCGAACTGAAAGAAAAGTTCACCGCCCACGGTTGGGATGTCTGCATCACAACCGGCATCGGTGGTATGTTGGGTTACTCTACCCCAGAGAGTCCTATATGCCACACACCTATTGAGGGTTTAACACCTCCTGGTTTTGACTCGGAAACAAAATTTGCGATCGTGCTAGGGGGAGATGGCACAGTTTTGGCAGCATCACGTTTAGTTGCTCATTGTGGTATCCCCATGCTGAGTGTAAATACAGGTCACATGGGATTTTTGACCGAAACTTATCTCAATCAACTGCCCCAAGCAGTAGAGCAACTAATGGCGGATAAGTATGAAGTTGAAGAGCGAGCAATGCTCACTGTCAAAGTGTTTCGCGGAGATTCAATACAGTGGGAAGCCCTCTGCTTAAATGAAATGGTGCTACATCGAGAACCACTAACCTCGATGTGCCATTTTGAAATTGCAGTGGGTCGTCACGCGCCAGTTGATATTGCCGCCGATGGTGTAATTATTTCTACACCAACAGGTTCTACTGCTTATTCGTTGAGTGCGGGTGGCCCGGTTGTAACCCCGGGTGTACCAGCATTACAGTTAGTGCCTATTTGTCCCCATTCCTTAGCATCAAGAGCATTGGTGTTTCCCGATACAGAACCAGTCAATATTTACCCAGTTAATACTCCTCGATTGGTGATGGTAGTTGATGGCAATGGCGGCTGTTATGTTTTACCGGACGATCGCGTCAATGTAGAGCGATCGCAATATTGTGCTAAATTTATTCGCCTGCAACCGCCAGAATTCTTCCGAGTTTTAAGAGAAAAACTCGGTTGGGGTTTGCCACATATTGCTAAACCTACATCAGTGGAGTTGCCGTAAGTAGGGGATAGGGGATTGGGGATCAGGGATCGGGGACAAGGAAGACACGGGAGACAAGGGGGAGACGGGAGAAAACCAACCCAATTACCTATTACCCATTACCCATTACCTATTACTTAAATCTTAAATAAGAGATTAAATTTTCTGCATGTAGAGTATTTTATTGCTAAACCTATAGTTTGACGTGCTAAAACATTTGAGATAGCGTGTCAACTTTAGGATATTATTTATCACTAAAAAATTTTAAATTACGCTTAGATCTGAATGTACAAGCGTTTGTGAGAACATTTGTACAAATCTAAAGTCTAAAGTCTAAAATCTAAAGTCTAAAATCTAAAATCTAAAATTCATATGACGCTTGCTCACAACCCCTGTGTTTTGGTGATTGAAAGCGATGAGACTCTGGCTAATCAGATCGCTTTTGACTTAAAAGAATCTGGTTATGATTCTGTTGTGGCTCATGATGGGGTAAACGGTTTGCAACAAAGCCGCGATCGCCAACCTGCTTTGGTTGTGATCGACCGGATGCTAGCAGGAGAATCTGGACTCTCTTTGTGTAAAAATCTGAGAAATACCGGAGTGCGATCGCCTGTGTTGGTCTTAATGGCACGAGATACAGTTGATGATCGCGTAGCTTGCTTAGAAGCAGGAGCAGATGATTACTTTCTTAAACCCTACCGTTCCGAGGATTTTTTAAATTTAATCCGCCTCTACTTAAAACCTGATGTAGACACCACAGAACAATTACGTTTTGCCGATTTAGTTTTAGACATCGCCACCCGCCGCGCTATCTATAATGGACGGGCGATCGACTTAACAATGAAAGAATTTGAATTACTTAAATATCTCATGGAACATCCCCGCGAAGTACTAACTCGGGAACAGATTTTGGAAAATGTTTGGGGTTACGACTTCATGGGTGAATCAAATGTGATAGAAGTATATATTCGTTACCTACGCTTGAAAATAGAAGACGAAGGACAAAAGCGCCTGATTCAAACAGTGCGTGGTGTTGGTTATGTGTTGAGAGAATCATGAGGAATTATCAATTACGAATTCTGAAGGGGTCATTCGGAATAACCGCTAACCACTAACGAATAACTATTGACCAATGACTAAAATCATGTTCTCCATACTTCTGAGTATGCTACTAATAGGCTGTTCAATTCCCACACCAGCAAAATCTTCTACTGATGCACCTAGTTCTCAAATTCAACCAGTAAAAACTGAACAATTATCACCTGATACAAATAAGGGTCAGCAGTTACCTATTTCTGCTCGGGCTGTTGTTCCCAATGGCACTATAATCGATCTGGAAGTGGCAAAAACTCCAGAACAACAGGCTATGGGGTTAATGTATCGACCTGCTTTAAGCCCAAATCGAGGGATGTTGTTTCAATTTCCTAGACCAATGGCAGTGGGCTTTTGGATGAAAAACGTGCCTGTACCTTTAGATATGGTTTTTCTGCGAAAAGGCGTTGTGCAGATGGTCACTACTGCTCCACCTTGCAAAGCTGACCCCTGTCCTACCTATGGTCCTAACACCCAAGTAGATCAGGTAATTGAACTGCGTTCCGGACGAGCCGAGCAACTGGGGTTAAAGAAAGGAAGTCGTGTCAAAATTGATTTCTTACAGACCGGAAATTTGCGGAGATAAAAATTTTAATGATGATGTTAAAAGCCTGATAAAATAAGAATTGAGAAATTTTTGATAAAAAAATAGTTAAGTACCTGGTAAAAAATTTAATATTGGCGTTAAAATTTAATACGGTCTTAAACAGATAGACCCCGACGTCTTCAAGCTGGGGCCTATGTTTTAGCATTCTGTGACTAAAATCTATCTTTTGGCGTACGTGTAAAGATTCGCCAATAAGGGATTATTTAGCTAAGGAATCCTTCTTACTACAGGTGTATTTAGCTAAGCAACTGAGGTAAAAAGGATAAATCCGATTTAGCTAAGTCAGCTACTGGATATTAAAAGGTGAAAGTAGCGCTACAATTAGTAACTTCAACGGTGCTTTGATTGAAAAACACTATACACACAAGCAGTACTTAGGCTGTTGATTGTGTGAATTTAGTGATTTACCAAAGACTAGTTATAACCTACTGAACAACAGTAGTCTTAGGGACCAGCATACACAATATGTAAGGGGGTGAACTACAAATGCTACCATCTAACTACACACAACTAATTCGTTTTTTGCAAGAGGATTTGGCAATTTCTGCTGCCTCTATTGACGTTGCGCTTCGTCACAGCAAGCAAGATCCTGGACCTTTGCCAATGATTCTCTGGCAGTATGGGTTGATAACTCTCGAACAGTTGGAACAAATCTACGACTGGTTGGAAACTGCGGCATAGTTCAGGAGTAGCTCATTGAGGAGAACAAAATATGTGGCATGAAATTTGCTTTTTACGAAGGCTCGCCAAAAGTAAAACTAGCCTGAGTAATTTTTACTGTTTCACTTATAACAAGTTACAAGAGTGGGTTGATAATTCAGCCCACTCTTTAAATTACTTAATAATTTGTTGTTTGTTGGTTGTTGGTTGATCACAAACCAATGGCTAATGAATTGAGTGAATATCACTAGGACTGAGAGGATGTATTACTCATGTAAGGAAAAACCATTGAAAAACTTTGCTATTTTCGTAGAAAAATAAAAATCAGAGCATAAATTTTTGAGATCAGTGGCATTGTAAGATAAAATACCAGTTATTTTAAAATTCATTTGCTTCAATATATTTATGAAATAATGATTTTTGCAAATTTCAATGTTACTGATAACCGTATTATTTCGGTTATTTTTTTATCACAAAGAATGTATTATGAAATTGAAAATACTTAATATAGTCTTTTTCTTCGTACAACTGTATAAATATGCATAGTTTTGTATTGTTCTATCTATCCTTATTTATAAGGAACTAGGAACAAAAGTACAATTAAAATCCCTATTAATGCTTACGTGTCTTGACGTCTGTTGATTCCTGTGTATTTATCATTTGATTCTTCTTTTTTAGTCCAGCAAATACCAGTTGGCTTAATGCTACTGGGTGCAAATGCAGAAATTCTCTTTTGCAATGCGCTAGGTTGTAAGCTGCTGCATCGCACAGAGCAAGAACTCTTGGGAACAACTGCTTTTGGTGATAATTGGCAAGTTGTCCAAGCAGGGGAAACAGCATTTACTAATCCGCAACTACTGCTTTTGCAACAAGAAAATTTAGTTTTAGGTATTAGTAATCCGCAAAATGGTAGTTACATTTGGTTACTGGTAAATACTCAACCTCAAGATCATGTAGAGCAAACAATTTGTACTTTTAGTCATCTCCCTGAGCAACAAAGCAGTCAACTTAGTCTACGTCATACTCACACTCGCTTGGAGCAACAAAATCAAGTTTTGTTAGCACTGGCCAAGAGTAAAACTATGGCACAAGGCGATTTTAATGCTGCTTTAGATGAAATTACAGAAACTGCTGCTAGCACCTTGGGGGTAGAACGTGTCAGTGTTTGGCTGTACAATTGCGATCGCTCCAAAATTCATTGCCTTAACCTCTACGAACAAACCCCTAATCGTCACAGCAGTGGTGCAGAACTAGCAGCAGTGAACTATCCAGCATACTTTCAGGCTTTACAAACAGAACGTACTATTGCCGCAGATGATGCTTATAACGATCCGCGTACCTATGAATTTGGTACAGCATATCTGCCTGCGGTTGGCGTCACATCTATGTTAGATGCACCCATTTGGTTAGAAGGGGAAATGATTGGTGTAGTTTGCCATGAGTTTACCGGGGGTGTGCGCCATTGGACCATTGAAGAACAAAATTTTGGGGGTTGTGTAGCTGATTTAGTTACCTTGGCAATGGAAGCTAGCCAGCGTCAAAAAGCACAGGAGGCGCTACGGCAAAGTGAAGCCAAGTTTCACAAACTTACAACTCACATGCCAGGGATGATTTATCAGTTTGTCTTGCATCCTGACGGTGCAGTGAATTTTCCCTACGTCAGTTCCTATTGTTGGGAAATGTTTGAATTAGAGCCAGAACAGATACAACAAAATGCGGAACTGGTTCTATCACAGATTCATCCTGACGATCGCTACAGTTTAGATGAGTCGATCGCCATTTCGGCCGAAACTTTACAACCTTGGGTGTGGGAAGGACGTTTTATTAGTCCTAGTGGTAAGTTGAAGTGGCTTTCTGGCGCTTCTCGTCTAGAGAAACTAGCAAATGGCGACATTCTCTGGGATGGGTTGTTAATGGACATCACAGAACGCAAACAAACTGAAGCCGCTTTGGCAAAGCGAGAACGCTATTTAGCCATACTAGTAGAAGTACAACGACGATTATTAGCTGATGACACAGACGGGAGTTGTTACACACACATTTTAGAACCATTAGGGCAAGCCTCTGGTGGTAGTCGCGTTTACTTGTTTGAGAACTATCGAGATCACTCAGGACAGTTGTTTGCCTATCAACGTGGTGTATGGTGTGCTGGAGGTATTCATAATCTAGCCTTACCAAATTTACCCTTACCAGAGATCTTTCCCCATTGGATTAAATTATTAGCAAGAGGTGATATTGTTGCAGGTCTTGCTAGTGAATTTCCCCAGCCCGAACAAGGTATACTGACTACTCACCATATTCTCTCTATTCTAGTTTTGCCCCTAATGGTGAACAGCGAATTTTGGGGCTTCATAGGTTTTGATAATTGTCAAGAAGCACGTCCCTGGGATTCCTTAGAAGTGGATCTATTGGCAGCAGCAGCAGCAGCAGCAGTTGCTCTCCATCAAGAAAGAGCATTAGCAGAAAAATCGCTGTCTCAGGCTAAGGATGAATTAGAAAATCAAGTAGATAAGCGAACCAAAGCTTTAAAAGATGCCAATCAGCAATTATTAGTAGAAATTGCCGAACGTTCTGCTGCTCAACGCGCCCTGCAAGTATCTTTAGAAAACTTGAAAAAAGCCCAAACCCAACTTGTCCAGAGCGAGAAAATGTCTTCTCTAGGGCAAATGATTGCTGGTATTGCCCATGAAATCAATAATCCGATTAGTTTTATTGCTGGCAATTTAGTATACACCAATCAATACACATCTGAACTCCTAGAGATATTACGCTTATATCAAGAATATTGTCCTCAACCAGGAGCAGAAATTTTCAAGCGATCGCAAGAAATAGATTTCGATTTTTTGTTAACGGATCTGCCCAAAATCTTAGAATCCATGCAAGCGGGCGCGAAACGTATTAGCGATATAGTCCTTTCTTTAAGGAACTTCTCACGCCTTGATGAAGCCGAGATGAAACGTGTCAATTTGCACGAAGGCATCGACAGCACCCTATTAATATTACAACACCGACTTAATTTCAAAAACCACAATCCTCAAATTCAAATCATTAAAGAGTATGGGGAATTACCAGCTGTTGAATGCTACCCGGGTAAACTAAATCAAGTATTTTTTAATATTTTGAATAATGCAATTGATGCCATAGAAGATAGTAATCGGGAAGAAAGCTGCAAATACCAATTACCTACTATTCGCATTGCCACTGAACTTATTGCTAATAATATAAGGGTACGAATTGCTGATAATGGGCCTGGGATAAATGAAAAAGTCAAAGCACGAGTATTTGATCCCTTCTTTACTACCAAACCTGTAGGTAGTGGTTCAGGCTTAGGATTATCTATCAGTTATCAAATTATCGTTGAAAGTCACAAAGGTATTTTGTCTTGCGCTTCCAAAGAAGGGGAGGGAACAGAATTTTGTATTGAAATTCCAGTTTGGCAGAATGTTAATTGTTAAATTAGGGAATAGGGAACAGGCAACAATAATCAATCACTGATAACAGTTAAACACCCATGTATTGTAGGAAAACTCAATATTTTGTCCAACTCATATTTTAAATGTTCGTGCTCAACTGTTACTGGCTGCAAGTCCTGGTATCGCTGTACTATCTAGTACTTGCCAAATACGCGTCGCTTCTGCGGATCCTATTCAACAATCACCACCTCATCCATCTTTACTTCTCCTTCTTATTTCTTTGCGTTCTTCGCGCCTTAGCGGTTAGTTTTAAATTCCATAGTTTATAATGATGGATTGTGTCGAATTATAGCCATCCCATGCCCAAACTCAAAACTCGTAAAGCAGCGGCAAAACGATTCCGCGCCACCGGCAGTGGTAAAATCGTACGTCGCAAGGCATTCAAAAACCACTTGCTTGAACACAAAACCTCTAATAAAAAGCGTAAGCTTTCCAAAATGGTTCTTGTTGACGAGCGCGATGCCGAAAACGTGCGCTTGATGCTCCCCTATTTGTAATTTGTTCAGGAATAATTAAGCTATGACAAGGGTAAAACGCGGTAACGTTGCTCGTAAACGCCGCAAGAAAATTCTCAAACTCGCCAAAGGTTTTCGTGGTTCTCACTCCACCCTGTTTAGAACCGCAAATCAACAAGTAATGAAGGCGCTGCGGAGTGCTTATCGCGATCGCAAAAGGCGCAAGCGTGATTTCCGTCGCCTCTGGATTACCCGCATCAATGCTGCTGTGCGTCAACATGGCATGAGCTACAGTCAGTTTATCGGTAATCTCAAAAAAGCTAACATCCAACTCAACCGCAAAATGTTGGCACAAATGGCTGTCCTCGATCCAACTAGTTTTGCGAAAGTGGCAGAGTTGGCAAGCCAAGCTAAAAGTTAAACCATGCGTAGTCCTAGACAAGTAATAATAGGGAGATGGAGTGATAGGGTGCTGGGTTTTTCTCCCCAGCACCAGACACTTAGCTCCTGCAATTACATTTTTAGGACTATCGGTAAAAAAATAATTCTTTTTCTGCTGTTATTTGTGCTTGTAAGTTCAGGTACACAATCATCAGCATCTGCCGCAGAACTGACAAAAATTCAGCGGCGGGGCTATTTAAATATAGCTGTCAAAGATAATTTGCGTCCTTTGGGATTTAGAAATGTAAAAGGTGATCTCCAAGGTTTTGAGATTGATTTAGCCCAACAATTAGCAGCAGACTTACTTGGTAAAACAAATGCCGTCAAACTCAAACCCGTAGCTAATCGCGATCGCCTCTCACAAGTATTAGACAACAAAGTTGATCTCACCATAGCTAGGGTGACAGCAACCGAATCACGCGCCCGCTTGGTAAGTCTAAGTATACCTTACTACTTTGATGGCACAAGATTAATTACCAAAAATACCTTGCTTCAGAAGCTAGGCGACTTAGAAAAACAGAAAATAGCCGTTCTCAACAACTCCAGTACTATAGCCGACGTTAGGTATTATTTGCCACATGCAGATTTGGTAGGAGTTAATTCTTATCAAGAGGGAAGATCGCTTTTAGAAAATAATACAGTAGTAGCCTTTGCTGCCGACACTAGTGTCCTGAGTGGTTGGGTGCAACAATATCCTCAGTATCGGCTACTGCCAGTAAAGCTATCAACTGAACCTTTATCTGTAGTCATGCCCAAGGGATTACAGTATGATGATTTGCGACGCTGGGTAAATGGAGCGATCGCGCGTTATTTGGAAACAGGTTGGCTCCAGCAACGCGCTCAACACTGGGGTTTACCGTAAAATAGTCATTGGTCAATGGTCAATAGTCATTGGTCAATGAGGAATATCCTACAATGTTTGAGTTTATTTTTAAACGCAAAGGGTCGCAGAGGTTGACGCAAAGGAACACAGAGTGTTAACCGAGCTACGTCGTTTTGCGTTTAGAAAAATTGCGATACTTCTGGTCAATGGAAAAACTATTGACTCTGGACGATTGACCCTTGACTCTGAACAATTGACACTTGACTCTGGGCAATTGAAAATGGATAGCAATTTAGCGGTTATTTATCTCGCAATTTTGGTGGGTATTCTCTTATTCACCTTTGTCAATGTTGTTCCGCAAATTTTCAAGAATCGCAAGATAGAAAGAAACTTTTCCCGGTTGCGAAACAAGCTCTCAAAAGAAAAAGGAACGACTCAAGAGTATTACGAATTAGCTAGTATTTACTCAGAAAAAAAAGTTTATTCTCAAGCCGTAAGTCTGTTTCAAAAAGCTTTGAAAGCCGCAGAAGAAGAGGGAGAAGAAAACATCGCTGTGATATACAATGGGTTGGGTTTCGCTTACTTTGCCCAAGAACAGTATGATTTAGCAATTCGCCAGTACAAAGACGCACTAAAAACAAAGCCGGATTATGTCACAGCATTAAATAATCTTGCTCATGCATACGAGCGCAAAAATTTAACTGCTCAAGCACTACAAGCTTATGAAGAAGCGCTCAAATACGATCCGAAAAACTCTACTGCTAAACGTCGTGCTGAATCTTTACGGCGTTTAGTGACTGCCTAATTTATAACCCCTTCCGCAAGCGAATAATTGCTTAGGGATGGGGTTTTCTATTAGTGGTATCAGTAAAATTACTTACAGGATATTTTACGTTTCTCGGGTTGACTTACCCAAAATTTTCAAAAAAGCGATCGCCAATAACCCCCACCTCAATAAAACCATTCTCCTCATCAATAAAACTACGCCGATTTTCCCAACAAATAAACAATATATTGATTCAAACTCACACATTCTACTTCTGCTTTCTCAATCAAGCGACAATGTAAAGACTTTGGCATCCGTACCAACAACCCGCCGTCATCACCTTGCAAGTTCTCAAATGCTAAGGAATTTACCAAAACGTTAATTTTTATTGAACTTTAGCAACATAAATGTTGTTTTAATTGAGTCTCCAATCCTTGTCAGCAACGACATTTCAAGCATTGTTAGGGGATGTAAACTTACAAGAAGCCAATTACTGCCAGGGTAGAACATTTGAGAGAATCAAAAACGATTTAATAATTAAACGCTAAAAGTCCACCTCTTATTCAGGCACACTTGGTTTAATTTCAAGGGAGAACACTATCATGAAATTGGCTTACTGGATGTATGCAGGCCCTGCCCATATTGGCACTCTGCGGATCGCCAGTTCTTTCAAAAATGTTCATGCCATTATGCACGCACCTCTGGGCGATGACTACTTTAACGTCATGCGCTCGATGCTGGAACGAGAGCGGGACTTTACCCCAGTAACTGCCAGTGTTGTCGACCGCAACGTTTTAGCACGTGGTTCCCAAGAAAAGGTAGTAAACAATATTACCCGTAAAGACGCCGAAGAACATCCAGATCTCATCGTTCTTACTCCCACCTGTACTTCCAGTATTCTGCAAGAAGACTTGCAAAACTTTGTGGAACGGGCGCAGTTGGAAGCCAAAGGTGATGTGATGCTGGCGGATGTGAACCACTATCGCGTCAACGAGTTGCAAGCAGCCGATCGCACTCTCCATCAAATTGTCCAGTTCTACATCGAAAAAGCTCGTAACAAAGGCGAACTTCCTGAAGGCAAAACCGCCAAACCCTCTGTCAACATCATCGGTATTTCGACTCTCGGCTTCCATAACCAACACGACTGCACCGAGTTGAAACGGTTGATGGCAGATTTAGGGATAGAGGTAAATGCAGTGATTCCAGAAGGTGCTTCGGTTCACGAGTTGAAAAACTTGCCTCGTGCGTGGTTCAACCTCTGTCCTTACCGTGAACTCGGCTTAATGGCAGCTCGTTACCTAGAAGCAGAATTTGGGATGCCTTATGTAGACATTACCCCGATGGGAGTAGTGGAAACTGCTCGTTGCATCCGCAAAATTCAGCAGATAGTTAACGCCCAAGGTGCTAACGTTGATTACGAAGACTTCATCAACGAACAAACCCTACATGTATCCCAGGCTGCTTGGTTCTCCCGCTCAATTGACTGTCAAAACTTAACAGGTAAAAAAGCAGTCGTCTTTGGTGATAACACCCACGCCGCCGCTATGACCAAAATTTTGGCGCGGGAAATGGGTATTCACGTTGTCTGGGCTGGAACTTACTGCAAATATGATGCTGACTGGTTCCGGGAACAAGTCAGCGAATACTGTGATCAAGTCATTATTACCGACGATCATGGTCAAATTGGGGATGCGATCGCTCGGGTCGAACCTGCTGCCATTTTCGGTACACAAATGGAACGCCACGTTGGTAAGCGTCTGAATATCCCCTGCGGTGTGATTGCTGCACCCATCCACATCCAGAACTTCCCCATTGGTTACAAACCATTCATGGGTTACGAAGGTACTAACCAAATTGCCGACTTGGTGTACAATTCCTTTACACTGGGAATGGAAGACCACTTGCTCGAAATCTTCGGTGGACACGATACTAAAGAAGTAATTACCAAGGGTATATCTGCTGAATCTGACCTCAACTGGACTAAAGATGGTTTAGCAGAATTGAACAAGATTCCCGGTTTTGTCCGTGGTAAAGTGAAACGCAACACCGAAAAATTTGCTCGTGAGCGAGGTATCAAAGATATCACAGTTGAAGTACTGTACGCTGCTAAGGAAGCTGTCGGGGCATAGTTATTCAATCTAGGTATGATATTTGGCCCGCAACTAAAGTGCGGGCTAATAGCCAAAACCCACTTAAAGCGGGTTGAATAGCTTTAGGAGTAGCCCTTTGGGGGTATAACGTATCTTTCTTGGTGTCTTAGTGTCTTTGTGGTTAAAAAAATTAAATTTTGAACCACCCTACCCTTACCTTAAGCCACTACTCTACCTTGAAGCCGCTTTGCCTACGCGTCTACATGACGGGAACCTCAAGAGCGGTAAGTAGACTCACCAAGGCACTAAGACACAAAGGTGAAAAGACCAATGTAGTGCGATCTATGTTACTTGTTGCGTAGAAACCATTTGATAACTCACACCAGTATTCTCATTACTTATTTTGAAAATCTAAATATATTAAGTATTTCTACTCCTTGAAAATCAAGTTTTGATATTATCAAGGCATCATAATATTAAACTGAATCAGGTAGGAAAATCAAAACTATAATTAAATTTAAATAAAAGAATAATAATTTCTCAAGTCACTTTTTGGGAGAGTGAAGTATGACTCAAGACTATACCACAAAATGGTGGGCGGCTTTTTCATGCCTTGCTTTTATAGAAGGCGTTTTACTGGTGATGTTGTTCTCTGGACGTAGTTCTGTATTAACTATAGCAGCATTACTTTTCATTGCGATCTTAATGGTATTTATTCCACGAGCAGATGATGTTGTTGCGCTGACATTTGACAGAGATAAAATTGACAACAAAATCAATTCTCTTAACAAAAAACTAAGTACTACGAAAAACAGAGCAGATAAAATATTTCTCTTAACAATACCGGAATCAATGTATAAGACATTGCAAAAAATTAATTCTGGCAACTATGGCAATTACGATTTGACAGCTAAATTAGAAAGAGAACTGTATCACTTACGAGATATAGGTTACATCGAAGATACAAAGGAAATTCGTGATATCCCTTATGAAGGCAATAATTTATCTAATTATGTCAAAATCACAGCATTAGGGAAGCAATATATTGAACTCCGCAAGAGTATTGAGGAAGAAAATAAGGGAAAAGATAAGTAAGTTGGTATAAATAAAGTTAAATCGTGAGGGTTTTCGTTTGTCCTTGGTAATTGCTAGCATCACAATAATAATTGCAGAAATCATACACAATTTTTTAATGCTTCAATATCTGCACCCACAATTTTTTCTAAATTTCTCGTAATTTTTTCAATATCCCACTTCCACCAAGCAACTTCTAAAAGAGCATTAATGATTTCGTCTGGAAAACGTTGGCGCAATAAACTAGCTGGATTACCTCCGACAACTGCGTAAGGAGGTACATCTTTGACAACTACCGATTTTGCAGCCACGATCGCACCATCACCAATCTTAACTCCAGGCATAATCACTGCTTCGTATCCAATCCACACATCGTTACCAATCACGGTATCACCTTTGAAAGGTAATTCTTCAGGTTTCGGCGTGACGCGTTCCCAACCACTACCAAAAATGTTAAATGGATAGGTTGAAAAGCCAGACATCTGATGATTTGCACCATTCATGATGAATTTTACGCCTGTGGCTAAAGCACAAAACTTGCCAATGATCAGCTTGTCGCCAATAAATGGGTAGTGGTAAAGCACATTGCGTTCAAAGTTTTCCGAGTCTTCCAGGTCATCATAATATGTATAATCACCAATAATGATATTGGGGTTTGTGACAGTGTTTTTGATAAAACAAACCTGTGGGAAACCCTCCATGGGATGTGGGTTGTTTGCATCGGGATATTGCATCGCAGCACCTTGGAATTATTTATCTTTATACCAAATTAAATGATGATCTGATGATAGTTTCAGCCGCGGTCGCATCTTACACGCAACTAGGTACTGACATTCGCTACATGAAATTACGTATAAATAATATATATATATCAACAAATATCACAATACATACTTATTAGTTAGGCAATAAAAAAGACTCCATAGCCTGCGGAATATTTTACCGATGTGTCTCCCGTAACTTGGTAAAAAAAAGCAGCTGTAAATGGTCAAGTTTACTTCTATTAAATCTAGTAGGAGCGTGGTAAGGTTTTAAATCCATTGTCTCCCATTTTGCCCTGACTAATGCATTTGCACTATCTACAACCCCAACATCTAGAAGAATTAGTCAAAAGCAGCGGTATTGATTTACACTTAGCTACTTTGAATTTTCAGTCTCTGCAAGATGAAACCGCCTATAACTATCTGTTAATTTCTGAACACATACCACGCACGAACATTGGGATGGTGAAGAGTAGTTGGTTACAACGATATGCCCATGTGACTGCTGGTGGATGGTGGTGTGCTGGGCTTGATCCTCTCAATAACTGGAAAGCGATGGAATGGGGATGCTTCAAGCCAAATCAACCGCGACTAAATGAAAAAGGCAAATGTATTAAGTACGAACATCCTCCCTGCACACCGACGCGGGTGTTTTGTTTGCGAGTCAGTCTTCGTGTGTGGCAGCAAGTCGCTCAACGTTATAATCAACCCATGCCTGAAGATATCAGCATCGCCGAAAATGGTGAAGCTGTGGGTTTTTGGCCGTGGGTGATGGCAAGAAATCTACCAATCATTATCTGTGAAGGCGTCAAAAAAGCTGCTGCACTGTTAACCCAAGGATATGCAGCTATCGGTATCCCCGGAATTACTAGCGGTTATCGCGTCACTAAAGATGAATTTGGCAAAGTTATCAGCCGTCAAATGATACCGGACTTAAAGGCGATCGCGATCGCTAAACGCACATTTTATATTTGCTTTGACTTTGAAACTCAACCTAATAAAATTGCCGCAGTAAATAACGCTATCTCTCAACTTGGTTTTTTATTGCAAACCAAAGATTGTCCCGTAAAAGTGATTGAACTACCAGGGAGAGAAAAAGGAGTTGATGAGTTTATCGTTGCTAAAGGTGCAAGCGCCTTTGAGAAAATATATCGCCAAAGCGTTGATTTAGAAATTTATCTTGCTCAAACAAAACCCCACACCGAATTAACTATTCCTCCAGCACTGACTCTAAACAGTCGCTATTTAGGAGAAATACCTTTTCCCACTTCTGGATTAGTGGGTATAAAATCTGCTAAAGGCACAGGTAAAACCACGGCACTTCAGACAATTGTGCAACAAGCAAAAACTAGAAATCAACCAGTTTTATTGATTACTCATAGAATTCAACTTGGTCGGTTTTTATGTGAAAAAATCGGTATTAGTTGGGGAGTTAATAATGATAGCTTAGTTAGTAGCGATCGCTTTTATGCTCACTATAAATCTACCCCATCTCTAGGATTATGTATAGATTCTTTATGGAAGCTGCATCCTGAAGATTGGCAGGGGGCTATCTTAATTTTAGATGAAGTAGAACAATCACTATGGCATCTGCTTAACAGTAACACTTGTCAAGAAAAACGAGTTAAATTATTAAAATCATTTCAGCAATTAGTTGCTAATATATTAACAACAGGTGGATTAGTCATTGCTCAAGATGCTGATTTATCTGATATTTCTTTAGAATATTTACAAGTATTAGCAGGAATTAAATTAACACCGTGGGTAGTAGTGAATCAATGGAAACCGCAACGGGGGTGGGACGTTACTTTTTATGATTCTCCTAACCCAACTCCACTAATTCACCAATTAGAATTAGATTTAATGGCGGGACGTAAATGCTATGTCACTACTGATAGTCGCTCCGGGCGTTACAGTTGTGAAACAATCGCCGATTACTTGAAAGAACGACTGCAAAAACTGCAAAAGCGATTTGCTAAAACTCTTGTAGTTAGTAGCTTAACAACAAATACTCCTGGTCATGAAGCAGCTGATTTTATCACATCTATTAATCAAAAAGTGTCAGAATACGATACTGTTTTTGTCACTCCCAGCTTGGGGACTGGAATTAGTATTGATGTTCAGCATTTCGACTGTGTTTATGGCATTTTTCAAGGGGTAATTCCTGATTCAGAAGCACGACAAGCATTAGCCAGGGTAAGAGATGATGTCCCACGAGTTATTTGGTGTGCGAAGCGAGGTATTGGTCTAATTGGTAGTGGTAGTACAAATTATCGCTTGCTATCTTCTTGGTATCAAGAAAATCAAAAAGAAAACTTAGCTTTACTGAGTCCTCTACATAAAATTGATGTAGATTTACCATTAGTTTACGACCCCATTCATTTAAGAACTTGGTCTAAGTTAGCAGCAAGAGTAAATGCTTCTATTAACCTTTACCGTCAATCAATGAAAGATGGTTTAATTGCCGATGGTCATCAAATACATATCCGGAGTAATGCTGTCCAAAATAATATTATTCGTGATTTACGTTTGGCCTTTTTAGCTACTGACCCTAAGGATTTGGCAACTCGCAGAAGATTGATTATAGAAATTGTCAAAGTCCAAAAAGACTGGTCACAAAGTCGTCAAAAAGCAAAAGAAATTAAACGCAAAATTAAAGAAATTAAGCAACAAAATCAATTATTAGCAGCAACGGCTGTTGCCAATGCCAAAGATATTGATTACGTGGAGTATGAGCAGCTAATAGCTAAACATTCACTAACAGATGAGGAACGCAACCAAATTAATAAATATATTCTCAGGCAAAAATACGGCATAGCAGTTACTCCCCAACTTAAATTACTAGATGACCAAGGGTATTATGGACAATTGTTAACTCACTATTATCTCACTCATGAAAGTGAATATTTTTGGCGACGAGATCAGCAAGAATGGCAACAACAATTATTTTGGGGTGAAGGCAAGGTTTTTCTACCAGATTTAAAAATATACACCCTCAAAGTTGAAGCCATGAGAGCCTTAGGAATGCTACAGTTTTTAGAGCCAGAACGAGTATTTAGTGAACACGATGCTGATTTAATGTTGTTGCAAAATACTGCTGTGCAGTGTAGTCAACATATTAAAAGAACACTTGGTATCAACTTAGTGAAGGGTAAAGAACGCGTTTCGGCAATCAAAATCTTGAACAGATTATTGAATTTACTAGGTTTGAAGTTACAGCGAGTTGGTCAAAATTACCAGATCAATTCAGCAAGCATCAATGATGGTAGAGAGAGGATATTTGCAGTTTGGCATCAACGAGACCAGCTGATGTCAGCTAATATAAGAGATGCTTCTAATTGCACAGACCTTTTGTGGCGCATATCTACACATACTAAAGAAAATTTCCCTATGGGGTTAGTAAACTTTTGTAGGAAAGCCGAAAGGTAACGCTGTGTTGGAAATAGCAAAGTTCTGAAAGTTTCTAAATGAATGGCTGAAACAGGCTTTACCATTTTACAAAATTCTTGATACAAATTGTCCCCCTTGTCTTCCTTGTCCTTCTTGTCTCCTAAATCAAACTTATAGTGAAACGGTATGATAAGGGGTTTTACCCCCTAGTCAACCATTAAATTGAAGCGATTATCATATACATTCATTTAAAATTTAAATTTCTTTGTAGAATCTGCACATAGGATGAGGTTCTTTGTACAAAGTCTTAAAGGAAGATTATTACATCTAATTTAAATATCGCCAGTACAAGTGGGAATAATGGAATAAATCACATATATGTAAGTTTTTTACTAAATTTACGAAATTTATGCAGTTTATACTGTAGCAGCAAAACAAAAGGCAAAATTAGTCAAACAACAAGCCGATGAGCGTAACTAGTTACCGAAGAATAGTAATTGGGGATGTGCATGGTCACTACGAAGGTTTAATGAGATTGTTGGATGCGATCGCCCCCACATCTGACGATCAAGTCTACTTTTTAGGAGACTTAATAGATCGTGGTCCACAAAGCGCCCAAGTAGTTAATTTTGTCAAAGATAGTCCCTATCAATGTTTGTTAGGGAATCACGAGCAAATGCTATTAAATATTCTTACTAAACGCATCCCTACTCCTACTGTACAAGCATGGCTATATAGTGGTGGTCAGGCAACAGTAGCTAGTTATGAAGAAGCTACAATTCCCCACGATCATCTGGAATGGTTTGATAATTTGCCTACATATATTGATTTAGGGGATATTTGGTTAGTTCATGCTGGTGTTAACCCTTTCATTCCCCTAACAGAACAAACCGCCAATCAACTTTGTTGGGTGCGAGATGAATTTCATAGTATTGAGGAACCATACTTCTGCGATAAGTTAATGATTATCGGTCATACTATTACTTTTACTCTACCAGGTGTTCCCCCTGGACAATTAGCTCAAGGATCAGGATGGTTAGATATAGACACTGGAGCTTATCATCCCCGTAGTGGTTGGTTAACGGGATTGGATGTTACAAATAATTTAGTTTATCAAGCAAACGTTCTCAAAAATTGCATTCGTATCTCACCTTTAGAAGAAATAGTGACCACCGTCAACCCAAAACAATTTCATGTTAATCGCCGTAGCAAGTGTTTGGCCTGATATTGAGTAAAGCTATGGTTTTAATCCAAAATCCAAAATCTAAAACCCAAAAATTGGTGTGAGATTTGGATGAGGTAGAAAACCCCAATCCACAATCCAAAAATCTGAAATTACTTCAAGACCTAAGCAAAGCTTGGATATTAGTCTTGTATGTAGAACTGTCTAAACCATAGTTACCATTGTTGGGTTGAGTATTGATTGCTTTTTTTATCGCATCAATGCGATCGCCTATCGCTGGGTGAGTACTCAAAAATGCTGGTACAGAACCTTTTTTGACTAGTTTTTGCATAAAGGAAACCATTGCTGTTTGACTGTAACCAGTACGTGTCAAAGTTGCTAATCCTCTTTTATCAGCATCAAATTCGTGTTTACGACTACCAGGCAGATTGCGGGCTAACTGATAACCAATTTGTACTACTTTACTGCGGTCTAACCCGGCTGCTGTTAACAAACCTTCGTCAATCGCCTTTTGGCGCATCTGTTTGATGAGGTGTCTACCGCCAATATGACCAATTTCATGGGCCATGACGCTTGCTAATTCCGCTTCATTTTCGGCAGCTTCTATTAAGCCAGTATTTAAATATACAAATCCGCCAAGAGTGGCAAAAGCATTAATACTATCATCGTCAATTACTTGGAAAGTAAAAGGAAGTTTGGGGCGATCGCTATTGGCTACCAATCGCTGACCTATTTGTTGCACATAACGGTTAATATTGGCATCGCGGTACAATCGAACATCAGTGTTTAGCAGTTGTTGATTGATTTGTTTACCAATTTCAACTTCCTGGCGATCGGACATGTTAGAAAGCTGAAGTGCTTGGACTCCTTGAAAAATCAGAGGAACCCAATCAAAAGCTTGGGATGGTAAGGCACTACTCAAACAAATACTCAGTGCCACTAGCACCGAAATCAACGGATAAAACAAATGATGCCGAAAAAAACTGTAATAGATAGATAAGCTTTTCCTATTATTCATAATTCGGTCTGAAAAGACTTTAGGAAGAACGTAAAACTAACAGACGCAAGCAGGATACAACAAGTTGCATAAAAAATTTCTAATGCAGATTTCACTACAGACTTGACTATAATTCAGTTTTAACCGATGTTTTTTGGCAACAGCAACTAAAAACAGCGGTCATGATAAACTGTCGCATGTCAAAACATAAGGAGGTAATCCAATGAGAAAATTTCATCCTCAAGCATGAAAAGACCCAACCCCTTTCCCTTCTTCTTATTAAGGAGAGGGGATGACGTAACTTCAAATTCGGAGAGTTTTCTCTGTTGTAGCACCTGGTGTTCAAAAGTCAAAAACTAGATTTAGGAAAATTGCAGTTATGGCTATTTTAGATTCCAAAGGTCGTTTATTTGGTAAATTTAATGTCCTTGATATTGGTGCTGGACTGGTAATTTTGCTAGTTATATTTGGCATCTTTTTCTTCCCTGGTAGTACTGGTTCTATTGCCCAGGTGGGAACTAAAACAGTACCTATTGAAGTAGATTTGATTGTTCGGGGATTAAATGTGCGTGACCCCGAACAGTTATATAGCCAAGGATTTAAAAAAGGCGGTAAGACAAACGTGATTATTCGTAATCAACCTCACGGTAAAATAGATATCAAATCTATTCAAACATTGCCCAGAACTGTACTTGTTCCCCAGCCAGACGGTACTGTGAAAGAATTGCCAGATCCCAAATCAAACAGTTTTAGTACAGACATGTTATTGACTTTGGAAGGCAAAGCACAAATCACTGAAAATGGCCCTGTTTTAGGTAACAGCAAAGTCAAAATTGGAATGCCATTTGAGTTGGAAGGCTTTAATTACAACTTCAATGCCAGCGTGATTGATGTGCGGATTAAAGATAAATCCTAGTGCCGATACTACGTTTACGGCTAGTGATCCGTTTCATTAGTTTTGAAGAATTGCCAAAGGGCAGATCCCCGACTTTTTTAAAAAAGTTGGGGATTTTGCAGTTAACTATAGATTGTTACTCTTAATAAGTTACTGCTGTTGGTGATTCAGTTAAAAGAGGTAAGAATTTTCTTATTAAACCAATTGTTACTGCTGGCAGCTCTAACTGTGGTGTCAATCCCACATCTTCCAATTCTTGGAAAAATTTAATTGCTTGCGGATTCATTTGAGCAAGACGATACCCAATTTCTGGACTAGTAAATTGTGATTTTCTTCCCCAAATAATTGCGGTCGGAATAGTTAATTGTTGAATGTAAAGTGACAAATCAAAACTCAAGTCACCGCGTACGAAAGATAGGGCAGCGTATTCAGCATTGGGTTGCTTGGCTGATTCCAGATAAGCTTGGACAATTTCTTCATATATCCGGTTAGGACGAGCAAATTGTCGTTGTTCTAAAAAGCTACGAATACCATTTTCTGTCGCCACTCCAGTAGTGTAAAGTATTCTATCAACAACAGGAATACTGATGAGTTGAGCAAAAAAAGTGCGAGAGTAATCTTGTCCAAAGTCAGAAATTCCGGAAGGTACGGTAAGAATTAAAGACTTGAATAATTCTGGATGAGCGATCGCAACTCGAATAGTAAACGCTGCTGTCAGAGATGAAGCAATTACTTTCACAGGGAGAGTGCAAGTCTGCTGCAAAAACTCTCGAATCGTTGTCAAGTAGTCTTCAATTGTGAAATTCCGTGCGGGATGCTCAGATCGACCCCAACCTATCAAGTCTGGGGCTAAAATGCGATACTCACTGGCAAATGCTGGATAAACTTTTGACCACTCGTATGCAGAAGAACCTCCACCAAATCCATGCAAGAAGACTAGAGTCTCTAATCCCTCGCTAGCAACTTTATTCTCCTGCCAAGGTAAACCAGTAGCAGTGTAGTAAACCATCCTGCCTAAAGAGGTAGTCACAGAGCGTTGTTCAAATCCTATTGGTATAAACATAGATTTTTACTCAGGAGTCATTAGTTGTTGGTTGTTGATTGTTGATTGGTGGTTGGTGGTTCGTGTTTAGTGGTTAGTGGTTAGTTGTTACCTATTCTTTAAACTACTTACTCCCCCCACCTCCCCTAATCCCCACTCCCTGTCGGTCTTGGGGGCCCCGAGTTCCCCATTGCCCCCCAACCCCACAAAGTGGGGACCCCTAGCCCCCCACCTCCCACTCTCCCACTCTCCCACTCTCCCTACCTACCTCCAAAGACAGATTCAATCATTAATTTTCCTGATCAACGCTTCGGGTGAAGTAGATGTAAAAATACTGCCTAAGTTGTGAAGATTCAGTAATTTTTTTCTGGTTTTTCTGGTTTTGTTGCTTGAAAATATCATAATTACGATACTTATACTAGTAACAGGTATTACTGAAGGGTGAGACCCTCAACCCTTATTTATGGTAATCTATCAGAAACAATACTGATAGTTTTGAGTGTCAGTTAAACTTGTAAACAAAATCGCAACTAACTATTAACTTTAATTTCTGCTTAACTGTGCAATTAATTAGTTATCAAAGTAAGACTTTGTACAGTCTAGTCAGGGTAATTTTTGTCTATATAGTTAGTAATTTGATGATTTTATAGAAAATGGTTAGGTGGGGTGTCATGTTAAAGCAAGCTTGTCTTCAATCTAATCAACAACTAAAGTTTGAAGACCACAAATTAATGCTTGATAACTTTGATATCCAAAATATTCACAATCAAATGGTAGATTCATCTTTCCACTGTCAAATGCATACAGCACTTGACACCGAAAAGATGGCTATACCTAACTGTATTTATTTAAATTTAGAAGATTTAAAATGCTTTGAAGTTATCAAGCATCAGTATCAAAAATGGGGTATAGTTTTTGACAATTGTATAGCCATACAGCCTTCAAATCCTGCATTTCCCACTGACTCTAGTTTGATGGTAATGATGGGAGCGCCAAAAGGTGGATATTTAGAAGCGACTTTTTTGCAACCAGTCCAATTTGTGAGTGCTTTTGTCACCAGTTCACAGCGTTTGGTACTTTCCGCATATGATCGCGATCGCCAACTGTTGACTCAAACAGTACTACCAGGAGCTAATCTAGCTAATTCCGATTCTGCCGTTCCCCCCAATACCTTACTTTCTGTAACGGCTAATGATATTTACAGTGTCACTTTTTGCGCTTTTGATGGTCAATTCACCATTGATAACTTCTGTTTCTGTTTTCAGAGCAAATCTATAAAAACTCGGTGATAAAATCTGTGCCAAGACCTCTAATTCAGGTATTCTGATAGAGGTTATACCCTAAATTGGATTTTAGATTGTGAAATATTTACTGGGTAAGCTTTTTAGCTATCCATCTGTCGCAATCTTGTTTCCAATTGGTATTATTACTTATTTATTAAACTTTCACAATCAAGTAGGTAGTACCGTGGCACAGGCTTCGTCTTCTTGGCAGCAATTGATTGACCAGATCCTCGATTGGATGCTTCCAGAGTTCAAGTCAGGAGCCACAAAAAAGTTAGCTCTAGAACGTTTTCGAGGACCAGGAGGCGTTCTTGGGTTCCTGACTGTAGTGGTTGCAATGCTGTTGTGGAACTGGAAACTGCTGTTAGCCAGCAGTGCGGGTGTTGGGACAATGATGTTTGTTTATTCCATGCAAACATGGCGTTGGCAGTTGCAATGGTCTGAAATTAAAAAATTTTTAAACAGTCCTAACCGGCGATTAGCTCTAGCTGTAATGAGCGGTGGTATAACCTGTTTCAGTACGTACATGGCAGTTGTAATTTGGTTAGACTCCAATAGTCATTGGCTTGCTGCTGGTGTGATTTTGCAAGGTTTAGCCACACTATTGACTTTATTTTTACTAACATGGCAAATACTCAACTCTTACGGAAATCGAGATGAAAATCAGTTAGATAATTTGTTAAGTAATCTCACTGAAAAAGATCCCCTCAAGCGTTTAATTGCTATACGTGTCCTCACCAAATTAATCACTAACAATCGAATCAATACTGCCGATTTACAAAGTATTGGTGAATGTTTGCGACTCCTACTTTGTCATGAGGAAGAAACAGCAATCCGAGAAGCAGCTTTTGATAGCTTGCAAGCATTGGAGCGAATGCAAACACTTTCATCAAGTCCTATGGCAATTAAAATACCTACCAAAGCAAAAGTCAAAAATCGGATTAATTGTTAGTTGTTAGTTGTTTGGAAAAATCAACCACTCATTATTCTGTAATTTGATGTAGTCTGCCGTTATGGACTTGTACCACACGATGACCACACCGTCGGACTAGCTGCTCATCATGAGTAGTAACAATTACTGTTGCTCCAAAGGAATTTAACTTCTGAAAAATTTGCATTATTTGCCAGGAGTTATCAGGATCAAGATTACCGGTTGGTTCATCAGCTAAAAGCAATGGTGGGGTTGCGATAATTGCTCGAGCAATACTTACCCGTTGTTGTTCTCCCCCAGATAGTTTTTCTGGGAAACAGTCAGCTTTATTCAACAAACCTACTAACTTTAATGTCGGTTCTAAACGCCGTTGAATTTCCTTACGGGTATATCCTTGTGCTTGCAGTACAACAGTTACATTTTCTGCCACTGTTCTTTGAGGGATGAGTTTATAGTCTTGAAACACAATACCAATCCGCCGCCGAAACAATGATAAGCGATCGCCTCGTAAACAAGCGACATCACAGCCATCAACCATTACCTCTCCTTGTGTTGGTAACTCTTCGCCATACAGTAGTTTCAACAGCGTAGATTTACCAGAACCACTAGGACCTGTAATAAATAGAAATTCACCTTGTTTTACTGCCAAATTCACATTTAACAGAGCATTATGACCATTGAGATATGTTTTTGCAGTTGAGCGCAATTCCACCATAAGTCTATGATTAGGCTGTTGAGTATCGCTATCTTGAGCATAAGTAGATTTATCAGACACCAGTTTCGGTAATACTGCTGTTGGCATTGCTATTTATTCACACCCACTAACTAAACATTTATAAAATAAGGATTCCCAGATATTACCCAGGAATCTCATTATCCATACTGAAATTTTTTTAGTTAATGGCTAGTCGTTGATTGTTGTTTAGTAGTAGTTATGCAAAAACCTTACAGTCGCGTTGGACTGCGCGTAGCATATCGTCAAAATTAGCCGTTATTTCAGTACTCCCTATAAAAAGAGATAATGTTAAGACCAGTTTCAAAAGACTGTTTTGGCTACGCTTTTATGTATAAACCTACAATTAAAATTACTGTCAAGTTATTTGCTGCTTACCAAGAGGCTTATGGAGTGCCAGAACTGGTGCTGGAATTTCCCGAGAATACACCAGTTGTTGCAGTGCGCGATCGCTTGATCGCCGAACATCCTGAACTAAGCCAATGGCGGGATGTAACCCGGTTTGGAATTAACTTGATATTTGTTGAACCAAATACTATTTTGCAAGACGGCGATGAGGTAGTGTTAATTCCTCCTGTTAGTGGTGGTTGAGAATAAGGCAGAAGGGAGATGGTAGAAGGGAAAAGGATTATACTTGTTTCCTTCGTAGTAGGTTGCAACGCCGCCCATGAGTTGCTTTCAAGCAAAAAGAAAAACCTACTCTAGATATTTCTTTTAACTTTTAAATTTTGGATTTTAACTTAAAAGGCTGCCACTACACCAACCTGACGCAGAATAAAAAACAAAATGGAGTTGATAATGCTCAGGGCGATCGCTCCAATAATCGCGCTAGCAATTCCCCATCGCAGTCTGAATCCTTCTACTAACCAAGCTGCTAAACCAAATACAATTATGCTACCAATCAAAGGAATTAAGCCCAGACTGATGACGGCGCTAGTTGTTCTAAACCAACTAGGGAAAAGACTCCAAAAGCCATTGAAAGCACCGATAATTGCTCCTGCAATCAGAGCAATCCAAGGACTATCTATCTCAACGCCAGTAGGTAGTTTGGAGATAATTAACAAACTGATTGCAATTACCACAACAGAAATAATAAAACCAGCCATTGATACACCTCAGCACACAATTGAATTAACAACAGTTATCTAGTCAATCCCCATGATGCAATTGAAGGGACGCAAATCAACACAATTGTTCTGTGAGCGACTTGATTATATTACTAGTCTTGAAACCATTTTTGATCACTTTTTAGTATTTTAAGCCTTTAATGGTAACGTTTACTCCAATTTTTTGAGAATCGAACCTTCGTGATCGCTGATTTGTTGAGCATCAATACCAATATGTGCTAGTTTTTCACGTTTAAGTGATTGTTGCAATAGCAGATAAGCCAGTTAAGTAAGTTCGTTCAAAAAGTTAGTAAAGTAGTGTTTGCAACCAGATATTAATAGTGATCGCTAATTTTTCTAACTGTTTTTAGCTTGCAATATAACTTAATTCATCCAACAGTTCTAAGAAATCTTTGACACTGATTTGAATATCTGTGGGAAAGTGGCGTATAAAACTTAACCCAGTTAATCCTTCTGGATCTGCTGCTGCTAGTACCAAGGCTGAGCGGATGGCATAAAAACCATTTTTACCTGTGCGTGTTTTGATCATAGCACCGTATTGGCGTATATATTCTTCTCCAATTGGAGAATACGTAAGTTGAGAAACTGCTACAGGAGTAGTATTAAATTTATACAGTAATAATTTACGAAGACGCTCTAGTTTTTCTGGTTTGAGCCGTTTAGCAAAAAACTCAAATTCTCGTGTAATTCGACCTTCTTTTGCAAAAACTTCTAAAGATTTAACTGATAAACGTAATTTAGTAGAGCCGACAGGAAAATAAATATTCTCTGCGCTGATGGCGGGTTTTGCTTGGAATGTTGTTAGGAAACTGCTGCAAATCACAAAGATAATTACTGAAAATATGTAAGAGGTTAATTTAGAAGGAATCATTATAAATTTCAAGTATCTTTATGTATTAATTTTTGCACTTTTCTGGAAGAGATTGCTGTTCTTCTAAGTTTTCTAATCTTAACCAAGCAGCAATCATTCCCGCAATGGGAATCGATAGAAACACACCCAGGAAACCAGCTACTCGCTCAACAATAAATAGAGCTAAAAATAGTATGACTGGACTAGTTTTTAACGCATTCATTGCCCATGACTTTGGGACTTACAAAGTTATCTTGAATTTGCTGAAGAATTATGCAGGTAATTACAAATTTAAGTATAAATACTCAGTCTTGGGCTGTAGTAAAAATAGCAATAACTTTATAAAAATAACTAAAATCTATTTTGTTCTTGATGAACAGATTTTTCTGATAAGAAAGAAATATATTAATAAATAATTACATCTCCCAGCTGATAATTATTGATGTCATATGCTTGGCTAAATTTCTACGCCAAGCTATTACTTATTATGTATATAAATATCAAAAATAAATAATAATTTTTCAGCATCAAGTCGTAAACTAAAGTTCAGTTGTTTTTTTCCATTATCAATTACTGATTACCCATTACCGACCTCAACGAATCATACAAGTGTTCAAGCGACACGATATAGTTCGATGCTGTAAGTATGATGTTAATCTACATTGATGTTGTCAAAACCAAAACAATCTTTTAATCAACACATCAGTTTTGCTTGACTGAACTTTATTGATCACTTTTGAGTACAAAATGGACTCACTTCTTGCTCAGTTTTTGCTGATCCAATTCTGCAATATAACCTGAGGATATTTGCCGTCTCCACGTGACTTTGGCAGTTAAGATACAGTAAGTTAGCGATCGCCTAGGTCATAGCTAGCTGATTTTGCCATAAAAATGCAACTAGTAGATATGGCTTCTATGAAGATATTGAGTAATGAATTATACTATTTTAAGTATTAGCTTTTTTACAGAAGCGATCGCTCTTTACGTACTTGATCATTTAATTAGCAGTTATTAACAAAAGGTTAACTAAATTTTTGCCAAAGCTTAACCTGTAAATATATCATCCTTTAAGTCTGCGATTTTAAACTACAATAAGCCATTAAGTGTTATTAAACAAATTTTCCTCATTTGTTCTCTCTTTTTATTTATGCTCTTTAAGAGGAACAGCTTTAGAGTGAAAATTATCTATTTTCTATTTTTTGTTTAGTTGGCAATAGATAATTTTGGTTGAATATGTAAGCAAGATATAGTTATATGTCTGTTTGTTTTTGTAGAGCTATTTTTATTAAAAAATAGACACAAAATATAGAAAAAGGGAGGAAATTTTATAACTATCTGATTTGCACGATTGCTGAGAAAGTATTTAATTGTGTTTGTGTCTTCTAATTTGAATAAGTAGTGATTTTTTGCTTAGAAAATATTGATTAACTTGTAGACGAAAGATGCAAAGTACACAAACAATGGCTACTTCGCAAAGTGAGGAAATAGATACTATAAATTGATTGTCAGCAACTCCCACTTTAACTTTTCCCATACCTCACTTTTATTTGAGAAATACGCGATTACTTGGTCATATTAAAGTTACGGATGCATTTACCATGACACAAGACACAATTCGCTTTGCCCAATTCAACGCTTCCTTAAACCGGGGTACGGAAGGGCAGCTAATTGAAGATTTATCTACGCCAGACAATTCTCAAGCCAAAGCCATTGCTGAGATCATTCAACGCACGAATCCAGATGTCATCAGTATCCAAGAATTTGATTATTATGCAGATGACCCAACCAAAGCAGTTGATTTATTCCGGCAGAACTACCTAAAAGTCAGTCAAAATGGAGCAGATCCCATTGACTATCCATACTTCTACATTGCTCCTTCCAATACAGGTATTAGTTCTGGCTATGACCTCAACAATGATGGCAAGATTGTAACCACACCAGGAGAAAGTGGATACGGGGACGATGCTTTTGGTTTCGGCAATTTTCCTGGACAGTTTGGAATGCTATTACTGTCCAAATATCCAATTGACACAGAGAATGTGCGTACTTTCCAGAATTTTCTGTGGAAGGATATGCCCGATTCTTTATTGTCAACGATCGCTCTCCCTAATTCTGATACTCCCTGGTATTCTCAACAAGAGCAAGAAGTTTTACGGCTATCTTCCAAAAGTCATTGGGATGTGCCAATCGAGGTGAATGGGCAAATAATTCACACGTTGGTAAGTCATCCTACACCTCCTGTATTCGATGGTGCAGAAGACCGCAATGGCAAGCGCAATCATGACGAGATTCGCTTTTGGTCAGACTATATCACTCCTGGAGCAGGGGATTATATCTATGATGACAACGGTAACCACGGTGGACTGACAGAACAAGCAGCCTTCGTAATTCTGGGCGACCAAAACGCTGATCCTAATGATGGGGACAGTTACAAATATGCAATTCGGCAGATATTAGAAAATCCCCGTGTGAATACCAGTGTCACACCAAGTAGTGAGGGTGGTTCTGAACAAGCTCTTTTGGATGGTGGCAAGAACATCACTCATATCAGCGATCCAGCCTATGACACAGCAGATTTCAATGATAATAATCCAGGAAATCTCCGCGTGGACTATGTTCTACCGTCTCAGAACTTAAAAATTCACTCCTCTCAAGTATTCTGGCCTACCACAAAAGATCCACTGTATTCACTAGTAAGCGATCGCCAGGATGCAACTACCACACCTTCTTCAGATCACAGTTTAGTATGGACGGATGTGACTATGAAACAACCCTCTTTAGTTGGATTTTCTTCCTTACCTGCTGATACCTATGCCGAAGGTCCGCCATCTGGTCAAAATGATGGCAATGGCAAACCCATTTCTAGTAACGGGCGTACAGGGCCATTTCCAGGACAACCTGTACAAGGTTTCAGCGGTGTGCAGTTTGCCGATTCAGATAGCTACTGGTTTTTGTCAGATAACGGCTTTGGTAGTCAGACCAATAGTGCTGATTATCTACTGCGGATCTATAAAATCGATCCAGATTTTAAAACCGCAGACAATGGCAGTGGTGACGCCGAATGGACTGATTACATCCAACTATCCGACCCTCACAACCTAATTCCTTGGCAAATTGTCAACGAAACCACAACAGACCGCTTCTTGACAGGGGCTGACTTCGACCCTGAATCTATTGTTCTGGGGAAAGACGGTACAATTTGGATTGGTGAAGAATTCGGGCCCTATCTATTGCATTTTGACAGTAACGGCGTCCTCGTAGATGCCCCTATTTCCACCCCAAATATTTTCCCGCTCAATACCCTCAACGGCCAAGACCCAATCGTCATTGGTCATCGGGGTGGTACGCCTGGCATTCGTCCAGAACATACAATTGGTGATTTAGGCGGAGATTTGATTGCCTCTAACAACTTGGGTGCGGAATTGGGAGCAGATTTCCTAGAACCAGACCTAGTTGTCACCAAAGATGGAGTTTTAATCGTCCGTCACGAACCTGTATTAGCAGCAGTAGAGACCGATGAAAACGGCAATATTGTTTACGACGAAAACGGCAAACCCGTTATCAGTGAAGCGACAACTAACGTCGCGAATTTTGCGAAGTTTGCTGATCGCCTGACTACCAAAGTTTTAGATGGAGACAGTATCACAGGCTGGTTTGCCGAAGACTTCACCTTAGCTGAAATTAAAGAACTGCGGGCAGTTGAGCGTATTCCAGATATCCGCCCTGAGAGTGCGAAGTATGATGGTTACTTCCAAATCCCCACACTGGAAGAATACATTAACTTCATCAAAGACTACGAAGCCGCAACAGGCGTAAAACTTGGTATATATCCTGAAACCAAACACCCCACCTACTTTGCTAAGGAAGGTAAATTTTTAGATGGCACTCCCATCAACTACAATACCTCACAAATTTTAATTGATACCCTAGTTGCCAACAATTTCATCGATCCTGATCGCATTTTCATTCAGTCCTTTGAAGTCTCCAATCTCAAAGAACTCAAAAACGAAATCATGCCCAATGCTGGGGTGGATATTCCCTTAGTGCAGTTAATAGATAGTAGCGGCGCTCCCTACGATTATGTGTATGAGGGAATTGATAAAACCTACGCCGACCTAATTACTCCCGAAGGATTGACAGAAATTGCCAGCTATGCTACGGGAATCGGCCCCAGCAAAAGGCTGATTGTACCAGCAAAGACCGTCGATGAGAATGGTGACGGTCAACCAGACGACATCAACGGCGATGGTCAAATCAGTGATGCAGATCGCTACCTACAGGAACCAACTACCCTAGTGTACGATGCTCACCAAGCAGGCTTGTTGGTGCATCCCTACACTTTCCGCAGTGATAAATTTTACCTTTCACCCGACTATAACGGCAACCCAGAACTAGAGTACGAGCAGTTTATCCGCTTAGGAGTAGACGGCTACTTCAGCGATTTTGTCGATGATGGGATAGCAGCAAGAGACAAAATCACCGCCGATGATGTTGCTTCTCCCCAAAACCCAGGAGTAGAAGAAGACGAAGCGATCGCGAATCTGGCTAGATCCCGTGGTTTTGAAGCCATCAGTTACAGCCCAGATCGCCAAACCCTCTACCCGATATTAGAAGGATATGTTGCTGGTGATCCTACCGACTCCCGACGTGTTTATGAATTTGACGTTGCGACTAAATCCTTTAGCGATGATTTAGTTGGTTACTATCAAGTAGATGATCCAAGTCATGCGATCGGCGATGCAACTCCGATCAACGACACCGAATTCTTGATCATCGAACGAGATGAAAAATCGGGAGCAGAAGCAGAATTCAAAAAAGTCTTCAAAGTCGATATTTCCCGAACCAATGAACAAGGCTATCTCTACAAAGAGGAAGTCATTGATTTACTCAACATTGCCGATCCTAACGACCTCAACGGCGATGGTAGTAACACCTTTACTTTCCCCTTCCTCACCATTGAAGATATCCTGATTCTGGATGAAAATACCGTCTTGCTTGCCAACGACAACAACTATCCATTCAACGCCATCCGCAATCCTTCAGAACCAGATAACAATGAATTTATCAAGGTTGAATTGTCCACTCCCCTCAACCTCGATTCTCGGCTAGGAACACCTAAATCAATCATCTACGGTACATCAGAAGATGATTATTTCGATGATTATCTCTACGATCCCTATTGCGATAATGCTGATCTTTATCCAGACCTATTCTTTGGAGATAATCAAATCCTCTTTACCGGAGATGGTGATGACATCGTTGATGTCAGTGGATTTGGTAGAGGCAACCAAATTAATACTGGTAACGGTGATGACATCGTATTAGCTGGTACAAAAAATAGCATAAACACCGGTTCCGGTAACGATGAGTTATATCTTGGTATCGGCGGAGGCGACAACATCGTGACTGGCGGTAAAGGAGCCGATCAGTTTTGGATTGTTACCGATGAAACAGACTTGCCAGCAAAGCCGAATACAATCACGGACTTCAACAGTGGACAACAAGATGTAATTGGCTTTGCTAACGTCAGTTTTAACTATGACTCTCTCGGTAGCGATTGGAAAACTCGCCAAGAAGGTGATAACACCATCGTGGATGTTTATGGACAAGATGTGGCTGTGTTACTGGGAATTCAAGCTAATAATCTGACTCAAGCAAACTTTGCTTTTGCTTAAGGCAAGAATCAAAATCCTTCGCGTCCTTCGTGTCTTCGCGGTTTAACAATTATTTTTAACCACGTAGACACGAAGTGGCTTCCCGTAGGGTAGACGCTAAGAACACGAAGGTCAAAGTAGTTAATAATTTATTTTGATATGAGCGTTGTTTTACAAGTTCGTGAACAAAAAGTTACGGCTGAAGAAATTGTGCCTTTGCTGGCAAACTACCAGTTATTGCCACAACTGTTGCGAGAAATGATCATAGATCAGGCGATCGCACCATTTGATTGCACACCAGAAGAAGCAGAAAAAGCCTGTCAAGCATTTTACTTACAGCAAAGCTTAAAAACAGATGCAGAACGTCAAGCTTGGTTACGCCGTCGTGCTATGACTCCTGAACAAGTCCGCAAATTAGTAACACGGGCACTACGGTTAGAAAAGTTTAAGCAAGCTACTTGGGAAACTCAGATCAATGCTTACTTCGAGAAGCGTAAACCCCAACTTGATCGGGTAATTTATTCCGTTATTCGTACCAAAGATAGTGGTATTGCCCAAGAACTTTACTTCCGTTTGCAAGCAGGGGAGCAATCTTTTGCGGAACTTGCTCCCAAATATTCTACAGGGCAAGAAGCCCGCACTAAAGGTATTGTTGGGCCAGTAGAACTAGGTAAACTCCACCCCACCTTGGCAAAATTGCTAAGTGTCACCCAGCCAGGACAGCTTTTACCACCCACACCCATAGACCAGTGGTTTGTCATCCTCAGGTTAGAAAAGATACTTCCTGCTGAGTTAAATGATGTCACTCGTTGGCAGTTGCGCCATGAATTGTTTCTCAAGTGGTTGGGACAACAAGTTGCAGAATTAAACCCGATGAATAACTGTCAAGAGGATGGAAATTTACTGCCAATGTAATTCAGTGATGAAAAAGTCTTTTTTTTGAAAATCGACCACCGATGCACACCGATGCACACAGATAGACACAGATAGATTTTTCGTTGGTGGGTGATTGGTGATTGTAATTCATTGTTGTTCGCATTTTGATAATTGCTCCTCGCTTTATGACCCAAACTCCCAGTGCAATCGAAACCTTCTTATTAGGTATCCCGCCCTTTGAAAAGTTATCTCTTGTCAAATTGCAGCAATTATGCAAGAGATTGGAAGTGCGGCGTTATAGGATGGGACAAGCTATCCTACCACTGCAAGAGTTACCACCTGATGTAGCAATCATCTATACAGGACAGGCGAGACTGATCGGCCATGATTCCCAAAACAATATACCCGTGACATTGCAACGATTACAACCGGGAGAAGTTGTAGGGTGGAAAAGCTTGTTACGGGGTGTTCCCTGTGAAAAAGTCATGGCTTGTGAGGAGGAAACTCTCTGTCTTGTGCTTCCACATCAGGAATTCTTGACTCTGATAGAAGAAGAACCAGCGCTAAAAGCTTATTTCATGGAGTCAACTGTTGTCAATAGTCAAGACTCAAAAGTTACTCCCCCTACTACCTCACCTCCCCACCTCCCCACCAAAAAATACCCCCACATCCGCGAATCTTCCCGCAATGCTACCCTAGCCTGTTTACAGATGGTGAGTCAGTATTTCGGGATGCCATTTCGCCGGGAGGTTATTCGCAAAGCGATCGCCAATAATCACAAAGATTCAACTAAACCAGCTTCTCTGCAATTGTGTGGAGCAATTGCTGATTTCATGGGATTGAAGGCACAATTGGTGAGTGTCCCAGCTAAGGCGATGAATCGTTTACCGACACCAGCTTTGATTCACTGGCAAGATAGCATGGCGGTGATCTATGAAACGAGCGATGCAAAAGTGGTGTTGGGTGTACCAGAAGGCGGTATTGTTCGTCAAAAAATGGTTGAGTTCCTCAAAAATTGGGGTGAACAAGGGCAGGTTCTTTTACTCACAAAAACCGCAGCGACGCCGCAACAAAAATTCGGGTTGAGTTGGTTTTTACCTTCGCTTAACCGTCACCGCACAGTTTTATTGGAGGTTCTGGTAGCTTCGTTTTTTGTGCAGTTGTTTGGACTTGCCAACCCGTTGATGATTCAAGTGATCATCGATAAGGTTTTGGTGCAAAACAGTATCGACACTTTGCAAGTGTTGGGTATATTTTTACTGTTAGCAGCGATTTTTGAGGCAGTTCTTGGTACTTTGCGGACTTACTTATTTGCAGAAGCTACCAATAGAATTGACTTAGCCTTGGGTTCAGAAATTATTGATCACTTGTTGCGTTTACCTCTGCGTTACTTTGATCGCCATCCGGTGGGAGAATTAGCAACTAGAGTAAATGAATTAGAAAACATCCGCTCTTTTCTCACGGGTACAGCTTTGACTGTGGTGTTAGATTCTGTCTTTTCGGTGATCTACATCATTGTCATGTTTATCTATAGCTGGGTGTTGACACTGGTATCTTTATCTACCATTCCTTTGTTTGCCCTGCTTAGCTTCATAGCAGCACCAATAGTTAGGCGACAACTGCGGGAAAAAGCCGAACGCAATGCCGAAACCCAATCTTATTTAGTAGAAGTTCTTTCTGGTATTCAGACTGTTAAAGCCCAAAATATAGAGTTACGTACCCGTTGGCAATGGCAAGAACACTATGCCCGCTATGTTTCATCTGGCTTTAAAACTGTAGTGACTTCTACTGCTGCTGGTTCGGCCAGTAATTTTCTCAATCAACTTTCTGGGCTACTGGTGCTGTGGGTAGGTGCATACTTAGTACTCAAGGGCGAACTCTCACTAGGTCAATTAATTGCTTTCCGTATTATTGCGGGGTATGTTACTAGTCCATTGTTGCGGTTACTACAATTATGGCAAAATTTCCAACAAACAGCCCTGTCTTTGGAACGTCTGAGTGATATTGTCGATACGCCCCAGGAAGTCACACAAGCCGACCAAGATAATATTCCCATGCCCCTCATTCAGGGCGCTGTTACCTACGAAAACGTCTCTTTCCGGTTTTCTACAAGCGGTTCACTGCAATTAGACAATATTAATTTAGCGTTTCCGGCTCAAAGGGTGGTAGGAATTGTCGGGATGAGTGGTTCTGGTAAAAGTACGTTGATGAAATTGCTACCGCGTCTGTATGAACCAAACGCAGGTCGAATTCTCATCGATGGTTACGACATTAGTAAAGTCGAATTGTATTCACTGCGATCGCAAATTGGCATTATCCCCCAAGACACGTTGTTATTTGACGGCACAGTTCTGGAAAATATTGCCCTCACCAACCCTGATGCTACCAGCGAAGAAGTGATCACTGCTGCTAAACTTGCAGTCGCCCACGACTTCATCATGAACTTACCCAACGGTTACAAAACACGCGTTGGTGAACGCGGTTCCGCACTGTCGGGAGGACAAAGACAACGGATCGCGATCGCCCGTACTATTCTGCAAAATCCCCAATTATTAATTTTGGACGAAGCAACTAGCGCCCTCGACTACGACACCGAACGGCAAGTATGTACTAACTTAATCCAAGCTTTCCGAGGACGAACAATGTTCATCATCACCCACCGCCTCAGCACAATTCAACAAGCAGATGAAATTGTACTCATGCACCAAGGCAAAGTAGCAGAACGCGGTACCCATACTCAACTTATGCACAAACGCGGTCTTTACTACCACCTGTATCAACAACAGGATGGGTTAGTAGTTAGTAGTTAGTTATTGGTTGTTATTTGTTGGTTGTTAGTGGTTAGTTGTTACTAGTTAGCAGTTAATTTATTATTGACTCCCCACACTCCCCACACTCCCCACACTCCCCACCGCCCCTAATCCCCAGAGGGGGCCCCGAGTTCCCCACACTCCCCAACCTCCCTATGAATAACTCCAACGCTTCCCATTCTCACTCTAATGGTCATGGAAACAACGGTAAAACCGCTGTTTCGACTCAGGGCGGTACATCCTTAGCAACTCCTTGCCTTGATTTATCACCGACACTCAAACGATTTGATCAGCCTGTGGTGTTACGACAGTCGTCGATTTTACCCAGGGCGGTAGTTTGGACTTTAATCAGCATGACTACTGCTGGGGTAATCTGGGCTTCTGTGGCACAATTTGAAGAGGCGATTCCTGCTCAAGGTAAACTCGAACCAGAAGGATCTGTTACGGAAGTGCAAGCACCTGTTGCGGGTGTAGCCAAAAGGATTTTGGTCAAAGATGGGCAACAAGTCAAACAAGGTGACTTATTGCTGGCTCTTGATCCAACGGTTGATCATGCTGAACAAACATCACTGCAAAAAATTCGCGCTGCTTTGATGGCAGAAAATCAGTATTACCAAATGCAAATGGGTGGTAAAACTTCCCCAAATACGCAACTGCTGACATCGTTACCTCCTCAACGAGTTTTTTTGACACAACATAGGGCAGAATTGGTTGCCGAAAATCAACTGTATCGCCTGCAATTACAAGGTGCTGAAACTGGTGCAGGATTAACCCCAGAACAACTCCAACGGTTGCAGTCTGCCCAATCAGAGGTGCGATCGCGCATTAGTGCTGCTAAGTTAGAAGTTGATCAATTGCAAAAGCAGTTGAAACAAACTCAAGTCCAGTTGGTTAGTGCCAAAGAATTACTGGCTGTCGAAAAAACTATTCTCACAGATTTGACTGTGTTGGCCAATGAGGGAGGAATTGCTAGGAATCAGTATTACAAGCAGCAGCAGCAATTCCTGAGTCGACAAGCAGAGGTAGATCGACTTTTAGAAGAAGAAAAACGACTCCAGTATGCAATTACACAAGCACAAGAAAAGGTAGAAAATGCGATCGCCCTGAATAAAAATGAGTTACTAACTAAAATTGCTGACAATCAAAAACGGATTGCAGAAATTGATAGTCAATTAACTAAAGCAATTGTTGACAATGAGCAGCAAATTGCCCAAATTGATAGTCAAATCAGCAAAACCCAGCAAAACCTACGTTACCAAGAACTCAAAGCTCCTGTTTCGGGTACAGTGTTCGACTTACAAGCCCGTAATCCTGGCTATGTAACTAACTCTTCAGCGCCAATTCTCAAAATAGTTCCCAATCAATCCCTGGTTGCCAAAGTCTTTATTACTAACCGCGATATCGGCTTTGTCAAAGAAGGCATGAATGTTGATGTGAGAATTGATTCCTTTCCTTACAGTGAATTTGGGGATATCAAGGGTAAGCTAGTCTGGGTTGGTTCCGACGCTCTACCCCCTGATAATATTTATCCCTTCTACAGATTTCCCGCCAAAGTTGTTCTTGAACGTCAACATTTAATGATTAACGATCGCAAAGTTAATCTGCAATCAGGGATGTCGGTAAGTACCAATATCAAACTTCGCAAACGCAACGTTGCTAGTATTTTTACTGATCTGTTTACCAAGAAGATGGAAAGTTTGAAGTTTGTTAGGTAATACGATTTTGGATTGTAAAATTCGGGTAAAGTTGAGATGGTATAAGGGACGTTCACCAGATAGATAGGATGATGGGAGACTGTATTCATAAATCTCCCACCATCAAGTTTTTCCCTTTACTCAAACTCTTGCAAAATTTACTTTTGCAAGAGTTCTATCATTTCCGGGTATACTCTCACAACTTCCTCAAAATTTTACATTTAATTATGTCTAGCTACTTAATTCCAACTAGGTTTATGGCAAGAAGACGGACAATATTTCAGATAGCAGCACAACCAGAAAACCCTTTGCACGAGGGGAGAATATTGAAAATGCGATCACAACACTCTTGGCAGCAAATGCCAAACTACCTGAGTCACGCTGCCAAAACAGCATTTCCAAAACTGTCACAATTATGTCATCGGCATTGGGTAAAGCTAAATATATCCAGATCGATAACTTAATGTGCTTTCAGCAGAGATATTTTGCAATTATTTATGAAATAAAGGAAGCAAGACAAGGGAAACAAAGGGAAAACAAGCCAAAAGTTAAAAATATTCAAAGTTTTGACTTTTGACTTATTACCCCACCAACAATCAACCAACAACCAACAACCAACAACCAACAACTAACCACTAACCACCAATTGTTGTTTTTCAGGTAACTGAGTATACTCAGCAACAATTTTGCGGAATTGCTCTCCTTCTATAGTCTCTTGTTCTACCAACAAGTCTACTAGACGGTCTACTAGCGCTCGGTTTTCACGGATAATTTTGCGGGCTTGTTGGTAACAAGAAATAGCCATCTCCCGCACTTGTCTATCAATCTTGGTAGCCATCTCTTCTGAATATTCGTTGCGGTTGACCCAATCTCTACCCAAGAAGACATCACTATTTTGAGTTTCCAAAGCTACTAGTCCCAGGTCAGACATCCCATACATAGTCACCATCTTTCGGGCTAGATTAGTAACCATTTTTAAATCGTTACTAGCACCACCTGTAACTTCAGACTCTCCAAACACTTCTGCTTCTGCGGCTTTGCCTCCCAGTGTCATAGTAATGTTGTCTTGTATCCAAGCACGAGTGTAAAGACCGCTATCTATCATCTCTTCATTGAGAATTTGCTGAGAGAAACCACCTACTCCACCAGAACGGGGAATAATTGTGACTTTATTTAAGGGGTCGGCGTGGGGCAAAAGTGTAGCCAACAAAGCATGTCCCACCTCGTGGTAGGCAATTAATCGCTTTTTGTTGCTATCTAACAATGGGTTGAGAGTTAACCCAATTGTCAGCCTATCAATAGCATCATCAATTTCTATCTGTGTAATGGAATCTTTGCGTCTACGTGCTGTCAAAATTGCTGCTTCATTTAGCAAGTTGGCTAAATCTGCCCCTGTAAAACCAGGAGTGCGGCGTGCAACCACTTCTAAGGAAACTGCCGGATCAACCTTTTTATTACGAGCGTGGACTTTTAAAATTTCCAACCGCCCTTTCCTATCTGGTGCATCAACAATTACCTGGCGGTCAAATCTTCCCGGTCTGAGTAATGCTGCATCCAAAACATCTGGGCGGTTAGTAGCAGCGATAATAATAATACCAGTATTACCCTCAAAACCATCCATCTCAGTCAGTAGTTGGTTGAGGGTTTGCTCTCGTTCGTCGTTACCACCACCGATACCAGCACCTCGTTGTCTACCAACGGCATCAATTTCATCGATAAATATTAAACAAGGGGCGTTATCTTTGGCTTTTTTGAATAAGTCACGGACGCGAGACGCACCCACACCAACAAACATTTCCACAAATTCTGAACCGGAAATGCTAAAGAAGGGAACGGCTGCTTCACCAGCAATAGCTTTTGCTAATAAGGTTTTACCAGTACCTGGAGGACCTACTAACAGCACTCCTTTGGGAATACGTGCGCCAACAGCAGTAAATTTTTCTGGCTGTTTGAGGAAGGTAACAACTTCTTGCAGTTCTTCTTTCGCTTCTTCAATACCAGCGACATCATCGAATTTGATACCAGTTTTGGCTTCCATTTGAAAGCGGGCTCTGGATTTACCAAAATTCATGGCTTGGCTTGAAGCATTCGTAGAGCGGCGTAGGAACAATAACATCAAAGCAACCAGTGGCAAAATCCACATGAGGTTGAGCAAAAGACCAACAGCAGCTCTACTGTTAGCAGAGGAAACCTCGTCAAACTCAACTCTTTTTGCTTTAAGTAGGGCAATCAACTCTGGGTTTTGATCCAAAAGCTTTACACGCAGAGGTTGGGTATTCTCTGTCCCCTTTAAATACACATCTGCTACCTTTTCGGTTTCATCCAAGTCTACCCTGGCGACTTCTCCATCTTCAATTTTTTGGAGCAGTCTACCATAGGTAAGAGTGTTGTTGTCCTGCTGCTGTTCTGCTTTTTGTGCCAAAGCAGGAGGAGTTCCCTCCACAAATCCTGGTAACATGATTAAACCAGCTACCAACGCCCCTGCTAAAGCTGCACGTTTTGTCGGTCGCTGTTTTTTGGACACCTTTTTCTCAAAACTTCTCATAAGAATTACCCTTTATCCGCTGCCACGAGCTGAGCGCTGGTTTTGTATGGCTTTATTTTTACAAAGAGTAGAAATAACCTTTTCTCACTCTAGTGTAGCTCTGACAAAAACTCATTCCCAAGTTTTTCTACTCATACTTGTAAACGTGAAATACTAACCACTAGTTCCAGGGTAAGCATCACCCATAATTTTTGCAGAATCTTGATTTTACTTTGCTCAAGGGCAATTAACTTACAATTTAAAGCTTTTTCCAATTAGAGTCAGACATAAAAGTAAATTTTTTGACAAAAAAACTAGCTTAGTAAGAAATTAACGCCTGATGTGAATTGAATATGGAGACGCAATATTCCTTGCGCCTGGTAAAAA
>NZ_MRCA01000015.1:0-129674 GCF_001904645.1 Fischerella major NIES-592
GCTGCGGCGACGATAGTTGGAGGGACACCTCCTGCAAAAATAGCTCGATGCCAGGTTTTAATCATCAAAAAGCCCCCTCTGCTTGCTAAACAACAGACGGGGCTTTTGTTATTTTTTTGTTCAAGGGGCGATAATCGCCTCTAAACCGCCTCTAAACCAAGCTAGCTACTAGCTAAAGGTTTAGGAGAGACAAACCCCTGAAAATTAGGTGCTTATTGAGAATGAACTAGTCGGTTCCATTTGCAACAAGTAGGCATATTATTAGCGAGGTTTAAGGGCTATGAAGCTGATACAGCAAGCACTTTAACTTGCTTGTCGCCCCTTGAGGTCGCTGCCAAAGCTGTTAAATTGTTGTTCAAAGAATTGGTAAAAGGGATAAAGTACTAGAGTGAATGCCAACAAACCATTCAGACTGTATTTGGTTGAACTTATAGTTTTGAAAACAAATTCTTATGGCAACAGCAGTTTCTTACCCCAATGCACCTGATCTCACAAGCGAAGATTACGTAGTCATCGGTTTAGCTACCTGCTTCATCAAAGAAGACGGAGAAGTTCATCAAGTCGAAGTTATAGAACCTATTCCCTCGGCTGCTTTAGAAGCACTTGTCAAAGGAATTCCTACTTCCTACAAATTTGCTTGTGCCACAACTTTAGGAACTGTTGTAGAAGGTGATAGACTGCAAAAGCCATCCCTTTTTCCGGAGACAGCTCAGTTTAGTGATGAATTTGTGCAACGCACTTTTGCAGCTGCACGCACCTACAAGCGCAAGGAAAAGGCAAAATCCTTAGTCCCTATTGGCACTACCTATACAGATTTTCAATATTCCACCGAACGCAAACGTGTACTGAACGCAACTCGAGTTGTCACCAAAGAAGACAACGTCAAACAGCATTCCCACACTCATAAGGTTCTTTAGTGGAGGTGGGGAACTCACCGACCCCTGGTGGGGATTAGGGGGAATGGGGAGATGGAGTGATAGGGAGTAGTAAGTCATTAGCCACTAACAACTAACAAGCACCAAACAACCACCAACAACCAACCACTAACCGCTAACTATTAACCACTAACAAAAAACCAACAACCAACAATACATCTATGCTGAAACTTTACGGTGCCGCTCGTAGTCGTGCCTCAATTGTGCAATGGTATCTCGAAGAATTGGGAATCCCCTACGAATTTGTCAAGCTAGACATGCAAGCTGGAGAACATCGTCAACCAGCATACTTAGCAATTAACCCAATGGGGAAAGTGCCAGCAATTGTTGATGGTTACTTGCAACTTTGGGAATCAGGAGCAATTTTACTTTATCTGGATGAAAAGTATGGTAAATTCCAGCACTCGCCAGAAGAAAGAGCAAAAATAACTCAGTGGGTTTTGTTTGCTAATTCCACCTTGGCTACAGGCATATTTGTAGAAACCAATCGTGAGCGAGAAATGCCTCGTCTGATGACTCCCCTCAACGAAATTCTCCAACGTCAACTATTTTTGGTAGGTGGAAAATTTACTGTTGCTGATATTGCTGTAGGGTCAGTTTTATCTTTTATTCCCATTATGTTAAAGATAGACTTGAGTTCCTACCCCGCTGTATTCACCTATATGAAACGGCTGTCTGAACGCCCTGCTTTTCAAGCAACTATCGGTTCTCGTAGATAAATATTTGGTTGGTTGTTGGTTGTTGATTGTTTATCTAACAACTAATAACTAACAACTAACAACTCACAAGTAGCACCTAACAAATCACAACTCACCGAATTTAACGGTAATTTATGAATTGCAAAGCTACAGGAAAGTCCTCTTGTTTTATACGTTGAATGACACTTTGCAACTCGTCTTTACTTTTTGCACTGACACGCACAGCATCACCTTGAATCGAGGCTTGCACCTTCTTAAATTCGTCACGAATTAACTTAGAAATTTGCTTGGCAATTTCTTGACTAATGCCTTTTTTCAATTTGATTTCTTGACGAACACGGTTGCCACTAGCTGATTCAATTTTACCAAAGTCAAAGATTTTTTGAGAAAGGTTGCGCTTGGCGGCTTTTTCTCGCAAGATATTGTGTACGGATTCTAAGGTGAATTCGCTATCAGTGTTAACAATAATGCTTTGTTCACCCAACTCTATTGTAGTTTGAGTATCTTTGAGGTCGTAACGGCTTTTAATATCTCGCGCAGTTTGATCGACAGCATTAACTAATTCTTGTCTGTCAAAATCACTCACAATATCAAAGGAATATGTAGAAGCCATAGGAAAAAAGTAGTAGATGGTTGGTTTTTAAGAATTGGTAGCTGCTAGTTACTTGTTCGTTGTTAATGATTTTTCCAAACAACAAACAACAAAAAAATAACTAACTTGTAGCTTTGGTTATACTTAGTACAAAAATCGTAGCAGTACTCAGGCAACCGATAGCAAACATGAGAGATCGCAAAATGGGAATATTTAAAATATAAAAAACTGAGTACAAAAATCGTGCTACTAAAAAGGCAATGGCTGCTCTTACTGCTGTAGGAGAATTTACATCTGTGATGTATGCCATTAATGCTGCGGCAACAAATATCATAAATGTTTCAAAAGAGTTCTGATGGGCCCAGGTTGCCCTTTGAGCATAGGGTGGCAGTTTATCAAACATAGCACGGGGAGCATATAGATCATAGCCTACACGCGCACGGGCATAGCTTACCAATATAAAGGGTAGATAAATCAGCACAGCCGCAGCAGCGATCGCATACAGAAAAATTGCAGAAACAGGAGACGGCAATAATTGCATCAACATAAATAAAATTTATAATATTTATTTGTAAAAAATTAAATTCCCAGTCCAAAATCCAAAATTTAAATTAGCTGCTTATCTTGTTAACAGCTAAACCAACCCAAGGACACTTGCAAGACAGTTTTCCTGACTTACAATGTGTCCATCATGTTTACGCTTAGCCATTACTTAAGAGTCACTAGTCTTACAGTTGACAAAACTCACTCCTAATAAGTTTTGGAGGGAATGTACCGCTGGCATGAGAACTAATGACTAATCGAAGTAAAACAGCGTCACCAATTTTCTATTTTCTTCTGCTTCTTGACAAGTTTGCAACAGAGTACCACTGTCATGAAACGCAAAGCAAATTAATTGCTGGCAACGGGAGACAATCTCCTTATTGCACAGGTAACTAGCCTCTGCGAGGGACAAATGATCGTTACTAGGATTTTCCACCAAATGCATAACTTGTTCGAGTTGCAGGCGGGATTCATAGGGTTGGCGTTCCAAGCTTTGGGGCAGAATCACAGTTAACAATTTGGGATCGGCCCGCATTGCTCCCTTGATCGCAGCTGAATTTGTACCCGTTGCACCAGAGGTGATGATCTGGTTGCCTGACAAAACCAGGGCGTAAGTCATCATCTCAATCAGATTTTGATGTGTAATCGGGACATGACGGGAACCCAATAAGGCGATTCGTTTAGAACCAGTTTGCTGGATGGTCGCCAGTTCTTGGGCTAATGTATCGATGTTGATAAGGTCTATTGACTGACTCAAAGACGGACGGAATCAGATTAAACAACCTAGATATTCTATCAGACTGAGAGCAAACGCAAAGCTGCTTTAAGTTATATATAGCTACGATTTTTGAAGGAGGGCAGAAGGCAGAGGAGCCACTGCGCCCTTGGAGGTTCCCTCCGTTGTAGCACGTGGCGTGGCAGAGGGCAGAGGGTATATTTTGACGAGTGCACTTCTGCTTTTTCAGTTTATGGCACAGACCAAGCAAACAGCTACTCATCAGTTGAGAATCGCAAGCTAACAACGAGTGGAACCAACTTCAACCCAATAAACTACTGTGGATAGTGTTGTGCCAAAAATTTCTCTGCTTGAGTGCGATCGCGAATCTCTCCATCCAAGGTTGCAGCCAGTAGCTCATCGAGCATTTGCCGATACTGTGGCCCCGGTTTGTAACCAAGTTTCTTCAAATCATTACCATTTAAAATAGGCTCAATATTCGCCCAAACTGTTAAATAATGCCACAGGAGCTTTCTAATAGGGCGGGAACTGTGTAAAGCCACTAAAATCAGCATTGGTAAATCGTAGGCTCTTAATAACTTCACCACTTGGCTAGTAAGCTGACAAGTGGGTAGAGCATTTGTGATCTCAATTTGTGCTTGAGCTAATTTTTGCAAGCGCTCAATGCTATCTTCTTGTAATTGCAGATTCTTTGCCACCTTTGCACGATATGCTGGGGCGAGATAAGCGATCATGGCTTCTAGGCGCATCTGCCAGTGAGTCAGCAGAGTTTGTTCAGGATCAAATTTGCGTAAACAGCGTTCTAGCAAACGTAATTGCCGCAATAACTCTTCATCTAGTGTTTTCAGACTCGGATGAATACACTGTAACGCCCCCAAATCTCCGAGTAACTCTAAAGCAGCTTGCCAATAGGTTGCTTCCAGGATGTGTTTAATTTCTGCTTTCAGGCGGGTTTGCAGTGCAGGGGTTTTATGATTTTCTTTGGTAGTGCGATCGTAAACACCACTGTTGATCGCATAACGGATATATTCTTCTGTTTGCTGTTCAATTTTAAATCCAAAACGCACGGCAAAGCGTACACCCCGATAAATGCGGGTGGGATCTTCAATAAAACTGTTGGCGTGTAAAACACGAATTTGCTTTGCTTGTAAATCTAGCAAACCACCAAAAAAATCCAGAAGTTTGCCAGCCCGAGGAGGCGTAAGTCTCAGTGCTAAGGCATTAATGGTAAAGTCACGCCGATACAAATCTTGGCGAATAGAACTAGCTTCGACTTCGGGGTTTGCCGCTGGATAAGGATAAAACTCTGTTCTAGCAGTAGCAATATCTACCCATAAAGAATCTAATTCTGGATCTTTGTGCCAAAGTAAAGCAGCAGTTTGAAAAGCACCGTGAATCTCTAGCCGTGCTGCTGGGTAAAGTTGCTGGAGTGCCTTAGCTAACTCTACACCAGCACCGACATCTGCGGCTTTGTGAAACCCATCGACTACTAAATCGATATCTTGAATTAACAAGCTGCCAGATGCTTCTTTAGCCAGAAGTAAGTCGCGTACTGCTCCCCCCACTAAATATAAATGCCAACCCCGTTGCTTAGCTTGAGCAGATGCTTTGGTGAGTAATTCCCAGAGTTTGGGATTCAGGCGATCGCGCAATTCTCCCAATGTCGGAATCTCAACATCCTCTTCTCCTTGTCTTCCCCCTTCCCTTTCTCTCCCTCTCTCGCTATCATTTTGCTGATGCAACTCCCGCAACACATCAGTGCGGGTGACTATACCTACTAATTGCCCGTGTTCTAATACAGGCAATCTTCCGATATCATAAGTCACCATTAATGACTCAATTTCTGGCAAGGTAGTATCAGGACTAATTGTTTTCAGGTTGATCGTCATGTAACCTTTGACGGGTGCATGACTAAAACCGTGGTGCAGAGCAATATCTATATCCCGACGCGAGATAATACCTAATAATTGGCCTTGGGCATCGACTACAGATAAACCAGAGTGTCCGTAGCGTAATAAAATTCGCTGTGCTTCCTCAATTGTGGTATCCGGGCGAATCGTACGAACCGGGGATGACATCAAATCTCGTGCTATAGGTGGATGGGGTATTTGCGCTTTTAATCCTTCCAATAGCTGATTGAGTATTTCTTGACAATTTACACCCCGCAGATTTAGTGATGTTGCTTGCGAATGTCCACCGCCACCAAATGGTTGAAAGATTTGGTTGAGGTTGACATCAGGAATTCGCGATCGCCCAATTACTGTTAAGCGTGAGTCATCCTCGCCGACAGAATATTTGTTCGCTAACAATAAAGCATCTATTTCTGTCAACTCCATTAATTCGGAGGCTAGACTCGATAAACCTGGTACATAACCATCTGTTACCAGTGTTACCCAAGCGATAGTACAACCTCTTATACATAAATATTGCAAATTGTCAAGTGCTTCTGATAATAGCTGCTGTAATTGGGGAGATAAGCCAGGTTCTACATACTCAGCAACAACTGATAAATTTGCTCCTTGCTGCATCAACCAAGCTAAGGCGAGGGCATCTCGTGGTGTAGTGTGGTCATAGGTCAGCGAACCTGTATCAACATGGATACCCAGCGCCATAGCCGTTGCTTCTGCTGTCGATAGGGAAATTTGCTGTTTTTGCAATTCTTCCACTATCAGAGTTGTGGTAGCACCTACAGGGGCAATGTGTAATTTTGTTGCGGGGATATCACCATGTTGCTCGAGGTGATGGTCATAAACTATGATTTCTTCAATATGGGGTAAATCTAACCATTCTGCTGCTTTACCCAGGCGATCGCGATATTGAGTATCTACTACAGTCAGAGAACGAATTTTTTTCCCATTAACAGAACGCCGTTCAATCAACTGATATTCATCCCGATATAATGCCAAAAAATCACGCACTGGTGGGTGAGCGCCGCCAGTTAACACTAACTTGCTACCTGGGAGCAAACGTGTCAGCCCTATCGCCGCCCCCAAGGCATCAAAATCAGCTGTTGTATGACAAAGAATTAAATCCATAGTTTAGTCATTAGTCATTAGTGATTTGGTCATTAATCATTGGTCATGGGAGCATATTTAAACGCAGAGGCTAACGCAAAGGAACACAGAGCCTTAATCTGAGCTACTTCGTTTTGTGTTTTGGAAAAATTGGGATGCTCTGTTAGTCATTGAACTAATGACAAATGACAAAGGACAAATGACTAAAATGTTGCAATTTCTGCTAGCTTAACAATAAGGAAGAACATTGGTTTAACCCTGTAAATATTCTATCTTTAAGAATCTTCGCTGTCTTGGGAGAAGGGAAAATGAGTATTATATTCCAAATTGCTTTGCTAGCTCTGGTACTTGTGTCTTTTGCGATGGTGATTGGCGTTCCTGTTGCTTATGCCACTCCGCAAAACTGGAATGAGTCGAAAAAATTGCTGTGGCTTGGTTCTGGTGCTTGGATTGGCTTAGTAATTTTAGTTGCACTCTTGAGCTTTTTCGTAGTTTAAGCAACTGCCGCCACACACAACTAGTTAATAGCATAAAAACAACAGGGGCAACAGGAGCAATCAAAGGATACGGGGGAAAAGGAGAACAGGAGGAAACAGAGGACAAGGGAGACAAGGAGGACATGGGGGACACAGGGGAAAAGGAAGACAAACAGAACATCTCCACTCCTCCCACCTCCCCACTCTCCCTAATCCCCTCCACGAGTCGGTGAGTTCCCCATCCCCCCATCTTCTTTGCTCCTGTTGTCTTAACAGAAGAAATGTATATAGTGGCAAGAGTATAGTTGATTTAGAGGCGGTCATGGCAGTTTTCGAGGGAACTTTTACGCAGACAGAACCTTTGCGGTTTGCATTGGTAATTGGACGATTCAATGATCTAGTTACCACAAAGCTACTAGAGGGGTGTCAAGATTGCTTGAAACGCCACGGTGTCGATGTTGATCCTCATGGTTCTCAAGTAGATTATGTTTGGGTTCCAGGGAGTTTTGAAGTTCCAGTAGTAGCGCGCCAACTTGCTCTTTCTGGACGCTACGACGCCATCATTTGTATGGGTGCTGTCATCCGAGGACAAACACCTCATTTTGATTATGTTTCCTCTGAGGTGGCAAAAGGTATTGCTGCTGCTTCCTTTCAAACTGGTGTACCAGTAGTTTTTGGCATCTTGACGACTGATACCATGCAACAAGCTTTAGAACGGGCTGGTATCAAAAGTAATCATGGCTGGGACTATGCTATGTCAGCCTTGGAAATGGGTAGCCTCATGCGTCAGTTGCGTTCTAAACTAGCTCAGCCATACGCTGGCAATTCTCAATCCTTACCTGCTTCGCTCAAAAGTGCCAGTGCAGGTGAACTTTCGCCATCTGGGGAAGAACTGGGTTAACTCCCATTTTTAAAATTAAGAGGTGGGATTTTCAATTCCTTGTTTGTATTTATGCAATTCTTTTTTTAGGACTTGCCAAACTACACGCTGTAGAGGCAATTCAGCAATTGCCTCTATCTAGAAATCAGAGTTTTATTGGAAAACTTACGCCGAAACAGTTAAATCTTCTCTGTTTCTTTCCCTGTTTGTGTGCGCTGGCGCGTTAGACTATCAATAGCATCGCCCAAGGCGGTAGTTAGGCTTTTACGAGTTTGGGCATGTTCATCTTGTTCATTTTTCAATGCCTGTTGTAAGCGATCGCGTTCTTTGATGGTAGCAACTAGTTTAGCTTTTAATTCCTCTATTGATTGAATTTGGGCTATTTCTTGCTGAATAGCTGCTGTCGCTGCACCATCATTGAGTTGTGCTACTTCAATACCTTGTAAACGTTGAATTTGTACTTGCAATGATGCGATCGCCTGTTTGGAGAGTTGAGCATCTGTACGGCGTTGTTCTGCTTCAGTGTTATAGAGTTTTCGCCATTTTTCTGCACTTTCCCAAGCAGCATCCCGTTCTTTTTGCAAATGTGCCACTTGCTGTTTCAACGCTTGGATTTCATTTAACCACTGCTGTGTTAATTCTTGACTCATAATAATGTAATGGGTAATAGGTAATGGGTAATGGGTAATGGAGAAGAAAAATACCAATTACCAATTACCAACTACCGACTACCAAATTTTTTTGTAAATATTGTTACTTATAGCAAAAAATACTTGCAAACTCCCAGCATAGGAGTAGAATGTTTAGGATTTCATCACAGACACGCGATCGCTTCCATGTCTCAGCCATCTCGTCGCTTTTCCACTATTGATCCTGAAGCTAAAGCACCTACCCTCAAGCGTCTACGTCAGCTTAGCCGCCTGCTAGATAAAGCCATTGTTATTCCTGGAACACGTGTTGGCATTGGTTTAGATCCAATTTTGGGACTTATACCCGTTGGTGGTGATTTTTTAGGTGTCATGCTTTCTGCTTACATTATCCTAGAAGCAGCGCGCCTGGGTGTGCCAGCAAGAACCTTAGGGAGAATGGTGTTTAATATCATCATTGATGGTTTGGCGGGTACTGCACCAGTATTAGGAGATTTGTTTGACTTTGCTTGGACAGCAAATGAGCGTAATGTCAGACTGCTAGAAGAATATTTAAGGTTTCCTAGTCAAAATCAAAGTGCCAATAAGTGGTTTGTATTCGCAGTTTTAATTGGATTACTATTTGTTGCCATTGTATTAGTAGCATTGCCTGTGATAATAATGAGACTGCTGTGGGGAGCCTTAACTGGTAGTTAAATGAGTTTTCACAAAAAGAATGAAAGATTGGTGGCAAGTTACTTTTCCTAAAGGACGACAAAGTATTACAATTTCTGATGCTCATGGTTATCCTGTACAAATCGCTTATGGAGAAATAGGTACTGGTAGACCTATATTTTTTTTACATGGCATGGGTAGCTGGAGTTATAATTGGCGTCACAGTATTCAGCCTTTATCCAAACATTTTCGCGTAATTTGTTTTGATGCCAAAGGGTATGGATTTTCCGAAAAACCATTGTTACGCAGAGAACACAGTGGTCATCAAGTTATAGAATTCGAGCGAATTATTCAATCACTAACTGATGAGCCTGTGGCAATTGTGGCAGAATCTTTAGGTGGATTAATTGCTCTGGCTCTAGCTCAAGAATATCCCCAACTAATAGCACGGTTAGTAGTAGTAAATGTACCAATTTTTGCCGAAAGTCTTCCCCATTGGGGCATGTCACTGCTTGCTCAAATTCCGTTAGAAGTGATACAAGCAATAGATACATTAGCCTTAGCAAATTTACTAGCTCCATTGGTAAGAGAAGTAATGGCAATAGAACGGCGTCGGGTGCTATTTGATCCATCTGTTTTAACACAGGAAGATGTTTACTGGATAACTTATCCATACACAGAACTCAGGGGTACTCTCACCAAAGTAGCCGAAGAGGTACAGATAGCAGTACGGGAAATTGAGAACCTAAAAGCAAATAAACCCAATTTGTTGAGCAAAATCCAAAATCATCTTAGTTCTATCCACTGTCCGACATTAGTATTGTGGGGAAAACAAGATAGTTGGTTTCCTGCTACTCATGGAGAAAAATTGCATCAACACCTGCCTAATTCTAGGTTAGAAATTCTGCCTAACTGCTGTCATGATGCTTCCACTGGTGCTTCCAAAGTCCTAAATGCAGCAATCTTAGAATTTTTGCAGGATACACAATTCTGTTAGTTAGTTGTTGGTTGTTGGTTGTTGATGGTTGTTGATGGTGGGTAGAGACGCGAGGAACATCGCGTCTGTACATTAGTGGTTGGTTGTTGATGGCTTACTACCCCTCACACTCCCCATCTCCCCACCTTCCTATAAAAAAAGGGCGTTGCATAAAATTGGGATGGATTCTTGAACCGCGAAGACGCGAAGTGCGCGAAGAAGTTAGATTTTTTCGTTTATAACAATTCAAAAGCATCCCGCTTTCTCTGCAACGCCAAAAAAAGAGTGGGAGTCAGCATACCAGTCGCTTTTGACTCCCACCCAAACATTTACCACTGAAGAGAACAGGAATATGCACAAGCGTTGTTATTTGTTTAGGGGGCTAAGTGTGGAACAACAACGCCAATACATATGTAATTTCCTGGTGTGGTAAATGTCAAATTTAATTGCGTATTTATTTTTTGTTGCTTGTTATTAGGAAAAATCAACATTTAACAGCTAATAAGTCATCATCAATACCCTCTATAATAATGTTTAATTTTGTGTAAACTATTTTTATTTCAATAGGCAATTTTTGTACATATCATATTTAGATATATTTTGAAATTGCCTTTAAATAATTCAGTAGAGGTATACCACATAAGAGATATTCTATTGTGGTACACCCTGATAACAACACCCTTGAAGTCGTTTATCTTGGATTTAATTTAGCTGAATAAATCGGAGCTGAGTTGCCAGATTGGCAAGTATTTTTCATCAAAAAAAATTGAAAAAAATACCTATTATTCACAGAAAATTATAATTTTACCAAAATTTTGTAGCGTCTTGAACACTGTTTATGATTATCTATATAAAGGCTAAGAAAGACATTTGTTAATTTTATATCGTTTAGATAATTACCTAGATTTTGTAAGTTTTAGCTAATATCTAGAGTGGGTGGTATGACCCTTCATGAGCTATAGCCCCTATCTATAATGGTTGGTATTTGTAGTAGGTAAATATAATTTTTTGATCTGAGGATTTGATTTTGGCAGAATGGCAATTATTTAGTTCAAATCACTAGTATCTTATGGAAAATGCACATAATTTCCATAGAGGAAAATGATTGAAACTTCCTCTTTAATATTTCATAGGACTTTGTGTTCTTTGTGACTGGTGCGCTTTATTAATGCACAAATTTAACTGTGTCACGCTACTAAAATTTAAGGTTTACTTTTTCTTATATTTATTGGGTTGAACACAGTGAAACCTAACCTACCTATCTATGAGTTTTTAAAATTCATTTCTTGGCGAAGTGAAAAGCTGCTGCAAGATAAAATACTCCCCTATAAAATCCCCTAAATATGTTTATGGGGACTCTATACATTTCTTTTTACTTTTTAAAGACTATTCTAAGAATTTACTCACGCAACAATGCAGACAAAGAAGTCTGTTTACGAATATCCATCATACTTGCTAAAGAGTCTTTGCCATCTTTATTAAATTCTGCTTCTGGCGGCAAAACAGTAACTATGGGTTTTTTTGCTTCTGGAGGTGTCTGAGAAGATTCGGGTACTGGTGGTACAAACACTGCTAAATTATTGGTAGGAAGTGGTTCTTGGGGCTTTTGACGGCATTGTTTCCAGCGTAATTGAGGGCGATGAAGATGTTTTTGAACTTTTTGCTGTTTCGGACGGTTGAGCAAGAGAAAAACGACAAAGCATCCACTGGCGCAACTCAGAGCGATCGCTGCTATCATCTGTAAGGAAATAGGATTATTGGACGCTCTGGTGGTTTGAGGGGTTGTATTGATCGGTGATTCTGCTTCTAGTTGTACAAATTCTGGTTCTTCACGCTCTGCACTTCCTACGTAACCAAGACTGTACACTGCTATAGCAGTAGTACTGAGCAAAGCCAGTAACGCTCCAACAAATAGTAACCAAGGGTGTTGGACTAACAGATATAGTAGAGAGTTTTTGCTTGTTTGTAGTTCAGATCCACTTTTTACAGCCTCAGTTACGGGTGCTTTTGCCTCCAATGGCTGCTGTACATCTTGAGTATTTTTCATGACTACTTTCAAATGTATACCCCTCTTGTCAATAATTGTACTGGAGGAGTCAGCGATCACGTATCCGTAACAGAATTTCGGATTGAAGTAGCCTTTTTATAAAGAATAAGACTACCCAAACCGAATTATTCTCACTTTTTAGTATTATTTACTACTTAAGTATTACCAAGAAAATCACTAATCTGATGCTGCTACTTCCACAGAAGAGTACCTTGCAACAGCTAGTTGAATTAATTGATCAACCAGTTCTGGGAAAGAAACACCACTGTGTTGCCAAAGTAGGGGATACATACTTGTGGCTGTAAAGCCGGGTAGGGTGTTAATCTCGTTAATCAATACTTCGCCTGTTGCTTCTACATAGAAAAAGTCTACTCTCGCCAACCCGGCAGCATCAACAGCCGCAAAAGCTTGTAAGGCCATTTCCTGGATTTGCTGAGTAACTGCATTTGGCACTGCTGCGGGAATGACTAAATCTGCTTTACCTTCTGTATATTTAGTTTCATAATCGTAAAATTCACTTTTATAGGTAATTTCACCTACCACTGAAGCTTTGGGTTGATCGTTTCCTAAAACAGCACATTCTAATTCTCTGGCAACGACTGCTGCTTCTACAATGATGCGGCGATCATAACTGGCTGCATTATCCAATGCTGCTTCTAATTCTTGACGCGATCGCACCTTGGCAATTCCCACCGATGAACCTAAATTTGCAGGTTTGATGAAACAGGGATAACCCAAAGTTAATTCAATGTCATCACAAAGTTTGGGAAAAACACAAGGATTTGACCAAATTTGGGAACGGTTCACTGCTTTGTATTTAACTTGTGGTAATCCAGCTTGGGCAAAAACCATTTTCATGGCTATTTTATCCATTCCCAGTGCTGAACCTAACACTCCAGAACCCACAAAGGGCACTTGCATTAAAGTTAGTAAACCCTGCACTGTACCATCTTCCCCGTTAGGGCCATGCAGAATGGGAAACCAAACATCGACTTCCCCAACTTGTGGAGGAAATTCCCAACGACTGAGAGATTGGGAACTTGCAGTTTCAGAGTTAGGCAATGACAGTGGTTTTCCTGAAGCTAAGACTTGTTGCGGTGTATCTCCTGCCAACCAGTGTCCATCTTTTTGAATGTAAAAAGGCAAAATTTCATATTTACTGGTATTTTGTCCTGAACTCAATGCTTTTGCGATCGCCCTTGCTGAGGTGATCGATACCTCATGTTCGCCGGAACAACCACCAAACAACAACCCTACCCGCAACTTTGTCATTTGCAGATACCTCCACACTTCAAATGCAGATAGCGTAACACAAGCTTAACTACTATTTGATATAGAAATTGAGAGGATATTAAACCGCACCAGGTAAAAAGAGCGCAGAGTCAGAAAGGAAATAAAATTGACAAATAATTAATTGAAATATATTTTGCTTTCTAAAGCTACGCAAAAACTCTCAAATTCCTCTGCCTCTGTGTACTCTGCATCTTGGTGCTTTTTACTTTATATGATCGGTATGTTTAACAAAAATATTGTTTCCCAACTAGACTTTAAAAATTATCAGAGAATTTTCTTAAATAATTATAAATTTCCACTACCAAAAATTCTTATTAGTTATCATATGGATTTTATGAGAAGTATTAAATTAAAATTAAAACAAGTTATGCAAAATCAGGATATAGGAATGAAATTTTCTCGTTTCTTAGATGAAATTTATCAAATGCATTTACCATCCAAACATTCTTTTTTTGCTTGTCTAGCAAAATTCTCACCAGAAAAACTCTGTTCTCCCAATTTGTTAGGAAATTTATATATAAGATATCAAGCAGCTTGCCATGCTACTAGGGTGATGGTTTATTTTGTTCCACACCTTGATAGTCCAGCTTTACGGGTGCGGAAGCTGAGAATTATTAGTGATGATGATAGTCTCAAAGATAGTGATACCCATCATTATCAATTGAGTCGGGCCTTTAGGAATATGGGGGCAGAATTGTTGATTGCAGATGAAGATTTTGGTAGTTTAGATGATTTGCAAAAAAAACTCGATCCCATGACTGCTGATTTCGTTTCTTTAGTGCAGAATATATACCCCAAGTCTTTAGGGCCTTGGTGTGTAATCGAAATGTTTGCAGATGATTGGATGCGGGCTTTAATGAATAGTCTTTCTCATTCTTTTCCTCTTATTAAAGAAGAACCATATTTTGCGGAATGTTTTTCCCAAGGTGTGGAAGAAAGACATGCCCAGGAAGCGCGAGAACTCACCAAGTTTATTTTGATGCGATCGCCAGAATTACTAACACCAACTATGGAAGGTGCAAAGATGATGGCTACTGGGCTAGATAGGTTTTGGTTTGGTTTAGAAAAGTTATTAAGAGATAGTCAGTAAAAGCATCTTAAAAAGAGAAAGTTTTATATCATAATCAACAGAAATTCATACTTTCTATTAGACCTTTTTTAGTTTTATTTTGGGTGGCTTCTACAAAACCTTGAAAAATACGTTGATGGTAGGGATCATCTTGAGATAACTCTGGATGCCATTGTACGCCGATCGCCCAAGGATGATCTTCGTGTTCTACGGCTTCAATTAACCCATCTTCCACTGCATGAGCCACAGCACGCCAACCAGAAGGTAATTTGTGTACTGCTTGATGATGCCAAGAAACTACAGATATGTGAGTTTGTTGGATAAAATTTGCTAGGCGGCTATCTTTATGGATTTTGACTTGATGTTCGGTAGGGAAGCGCTTACCTGGTTCGGGGTCAAGACGATGTAAAACGGAAGTACCGTACACATCTGGTACATGGGGAATCAAACTACCACCACTAGACACTATTAATATCTGTAAACCTCGGCATATACCTAATACTGGTAGATGATTTTTTAAGGCAAACTCAGCTAATTTGAGTTCAAAAGCATCGCGATCGCAATCTACCGAATAAATGCTGGGATGGTGCGACCCGTTGTAACACTTGGGGTTGATGTCTCCACCACCGGGAATAATCAAACCATCGAGAGGTTCTAAAAGAATCGCCGGATCAGTTTCTCCAGGAGGTAATAGAATTGGTGTACCGCCTGCTGCTCGTACTGCATCTAGGTAAGCAGCAGGTAAAGAAAAGGGTAATGCTTCTTGACGACCATAAGTTGTAATACCGATCAAGGCTGGTCTAGACTTTCTACTCATCGTTTTTAGTTGCTCCTAGAGTTTTGAGAGTGTTTATTTGGGCTTTGGTGAGATTAACTACACCTGTAATATCCATGCCTTCGTAAAGTCTCGGCGCTCTTAATAATTCGTGGAGTTCGCCCGTTTCCACATTCCAAAGTCTAATTGTTCCATCTTCACTGCTGCTAGCTAAAATGTTACAATTTGGACTAAAGTTTACTGACCAAATCCGTTCCTGATGTCCTCTGAACGTGGTAAAGATTTGACCAGTATTAATATCCCAGACCTCGACAATCGGTTTTTCACCACCAACAGCGAGGAAACGACCATCGCTACTAAAGGCTACCGCCCTTACCCAGCAAGTTTGTCCCTTCAGGGTTTTCCAGCACTCACCAGTGTTTACATCCCAAATTTTGACGGTTTCATCTTCGCTACCACTAGCTAAAAACTTGCCATCAGGACTAAAGCGAACCGATCGCACCCAACCATTGTGTCCTCTCAAAGTTTGGAAGCACTCACCACTATTTGCATCCCAGAGTTTCACAGTCCGGTCTTCGCTACCGCTGGCGATCGCACTACCATCTGGACTAAAAGTAACTGACCAGACCCAATTTTTATGACTTTCTTGAGTTTGGCGGTATTCTCCCGTGTTGATATCCCAAATTCGTAAAACTTTGTCATCGCCACCACTGACGAGGCGATCGCCATCGGGACTAAAAGCAACACAGAGTACTCGATCGGTGTGATCCACCAATGTTTTCAGGAGTTGACCTGTTTGCACATCCCATAACTTAATACTTTGGTCATCACTACCACTGGCGATCGTGCTACCATCCTGACTCATGGCAATTGTGCGTATCCGGTTGGTATGACCCGATAGAAATTTGTAGGCTTCGCCAGTCTCAATGTGCCAGAACTTGAGGCTTTTATCGTCATTACCACTGAACAAGATATTACCTTCAGGATGGAAAACTATCGACCAAGCCCAATCAGTATGTCCTTGCAAAGTTTTCAGACATTGACCAGTATGAACATCCCACAGCTTGACAATTTTGTCATCACTACTACTGATCAATACGTTTTCATCAATAAAGGTGACTGACCAAACCCTTGCAGTATGTTCTGATAGTGTCTGTTGACGCTGACCAGTGCGAGTATTCCAGAGAATGATCCGATGGTCTTCGCTGGCACTAGCTAAGATACTACCATCAGGACTAAAGGCGACTGAACGTACCCAACCTGTATGTCCCTCTAAAGTTCTCAAGTGTTGTCCACTAGGGATATCCCAAAGTCTGATTGTATAATCATCACTACCACTGGCTAAGGTCTTGCTATCTGGACTGAAGGTGACTGCGCGTACCCTAGCAGTGTGTCCCTTGAGAGTTGTCAAATATTCGCCAGTATTTGCATTCCATAAAATCACAGTTTTGTCACTGCTGCCACTGGCTAAAAAACTGCCATCAAGGCTAAAGGCGACTGACCGCACCCAGCTTGTGTGTCTTTCCAAGATTTTGGTACATTCGCCAGTGTGAATATCCCACAGTCGGACTGTTCGATCTTCACTCGCACTGGCTAAAGTGTTACCATTAGGACTAAAAGCTACTGACCAAACTCTTTCTCTGTGTCCGGTAAGAGTTTTGAGACGCTGACCTGTCGTGGTGTTCCACAGCATTAAAGTTTTGTCATCGCTGGCACTGGCTAAAATTTCACCATCAAAGCTAAAGTAAACTGAGCGAACCCAATTTGTATGGCCTTCGAGGGTGAGAAATTGATGACCATCTGCATTTCCGAGGCGAATTTTGCTTTTGGTATCGCCCATCGCAATGAGAGATTTGCGAGAACTAGATGCTACTGCTAAAACCGTGCCAAAGGCTTCAGTAAAGCGGGATTTATCTAAATCAGCACCAATAAATTTGACACCGCGTAAATCAGCACCCCGCAGATAGGCTTGCCAAACTTTCAAACCAGATAAATCAAGCCCCGATAAACTATAGTCAAAGTAACGCAGTAAGTTTAAGATGTTGCCGACTGCATATCCTTTTCTGTGTAATTTCTGATCTCGACGCCGCAGGGGATGAACTAGTTTGCTTTCAATATCCGTGATGTTTTTGGCTACAGGTTTAAGAACTAATTCTGTTTGACAATGGCGGACATAGTCTTTAGCGGTTGCTTTAATCAGGGGATAGCTATTAAATATTTGCCAATCTCCAGAGTTAATTTCCTCGCTAACTTGACGTACTAATAGCGCAATCATGTATTCCATGACGACATTTTGTAGAGTAAATTTGCCGTCTACGGTTTCAATGAGCGATCGCCTTTTTAAATTCTCTAGACTTTCAATGATTTGTGAAAACATGGATTTTTCGACCATGTCTTCAGATAAATCTTTGACATAGACTGGTTCGCGGTTAATTGCTAACCAGTACATAATTTCTTGTTCCAGTTCTGTTAACCGCTCAAACTGGTTATCTAATAAAGTTTCAATTCCCACAAATTGGGTGATTTCTTGGGCGATAAATTCGGAAACATTGCCATTAAATAAATCTTTAATAAACGTAGATAAGATTTTGAGTGCCAAGGGATTACCACTGTAGAGTTCTACTAGTTGGCGCATTTCATCTACTGAACCAGAAAGCCCTTTATCTGCCAAAACTCTCACGGCTTCTGGCTGTTGTAGACCTTGCAACAATAGGGAACGGATCGGTAAATTTTCCCCACCCTGAAGAGCAATTTCCTTGGGTTTGGTGCGACTAGTCAACAGCAGACAACTTTGATGAGATGATTGTCCAATACGCTGTATTAAGATACTGTAATCTTCGTATCCTTCTCGATATTCATCTGCATGGACGCCATCAGCGAGAATCGATTCAAAGTTATCTAATATCAACAAGCAACGTGCAGAACGTAGGTAATCAAGTAAGTGTGAAACTTTATCACTGATACTACCTTTAACATCAACTAGTTGCTGGTCTGAGAAAAACTTGATTACGTCATCCAATATTGTTTCCAACTTCGGAGTCTCACGCAAACTACGCCAGATAATGTAGTCAAATTCCGACTGTAACTGCTGCACCAGCTTCACAGAAAGAGCTGTTTTCCCTAATCCTCCCATACCCAAAAGGGCAACTACACGACAGCGATCGCCAATAATCCATTGCTCTAGGGTATTTAGTTCATTTGTACGCCCATAGAAAATAATTGTGTCGGGTGCATCTCCTAAATCTAGTTTGCTTTCAGGCCGGGAATTGTCGCCTTGCTCAACAGACAATTCCTGTGATTTTTGAACATAAGGATGATTCCCGATCAAATCTGGTTTGTGGATCGCAAACAAAGTCACTAACTCTACTCGTTTGCTAATACCAAATGTTTGATAGAGCCGTTCTAAATATTTTCTCACTGTCACAGGTTTAATATTCAAGGCATCAGCGATCGCTTCATTAGATTCTCCTGCCAAGATTAAACGTAATACCTCTTGTCGTCGTGGTGTTAGCTGTTTCAAAACATCATCTAACTGTTGTTGGTTCATGTTGTTTGGCATTTTGCCAACTTTACATACGTTTTTAGTGACCGATTATTAGCTTACATCGTAAAAACATCTGTGACACCTGTCACTTATACTTATTATTCGCTGTATAGCAGTTACTAATAGTCATATTTTATCTCAAAAGCTATTGACATCCAGATATCAGCCGTGCAATACTTGTCACCAAATACGACAGATAGTTTCCGCAGTCACTTTTCATAGAGTCACAAAAGGCGAGTAATTCGGTCTAATTCTTAGTCACACAGGTAGAACATCTGTCTCTTTTGGGATAGTTATAACCTTTACCACTTTTGACTAAGAATACAGCGAAAGCTTAGTAAATGGTTCAATCTATGCCCAAAGAGAGCAACGAACTTAACGAAGTTGACAAATTACTGGTTCAGCTACTAGTAATTCTCATTGGCAGTTGGCAAGAAACTGGTTTTGGTCGTATTGAAATCCAGAGTGAGAAAATTAAACATGACCGATCGGTATGTCATCAGCGATGAAGATTTAAAAAAGTGGTGGAGAGTGGGCGAAAAGCTGAATCAGAACACAATTGAATCAAGAACAACTGAATAACGACTAATTGAATAATTGAATATCTAACTCTCCAAAGCGATTGCATAGTTGCGATGACTAGCAGCTTGAACAAGGAAATGCTCAAAAGTGATCACCTCGCCCTGATAAATTGTGATTTTTTACGAGGCAGGAAGAAGTACTAGTATACTTCCCTGTCTTATTTTTTAGCCAAATTTTGTCATGTAGGAGAGAAATTATATGGCTATGAAAAAACATCAATACAGTGCTTTATTTAGGTTCGTCACCAAATTCCTGAAATACTTTTTGCTGACTTTAGTTGGTTTTGCGATCGCTTATGTAATGTCAATGAGTGTCGGCGCACAACATCTTCTAATTATGATCTTGCCATTATTTACAGGACTGGTTTGGCGAGCAGCAATTGTTCTATTGTGTTTAGTAGCAACAACCGTCGTCTTTGAATCATTACGTTAGGTTATTTGAAGAAGGCAGAAGGGAAGAGGATTTGACTTGTTTGTTCCATTCATAACCCAAAACTCCGCGTCCCTCTGCGTTGACTCTGCGCCCCTCTGCGTTTCAAAACACTTCTTGGGAGAACCATTTATTACTAAATCATCATCACTTTGGAGAGGAAAAATATGTCAAATAAAAAAAATAGCACCCTTTGGGGAGGGGTGCTTCCACCAATATTAATCATTTTAGTGACAGGATCACTGTCCTTGGCAATCCTTGATAAAGAAAATCGTCCTGCATATTTTGATATCGCCAAAGTAGCTGTTGGCTATGCTTTTGGTTCCATGAGGTTGCAGGGAAATAGTAATGACACAGAAAAATCAGACAATTCAAACTGATACCACTTCCCTTACCTCCACTGGTTCACCCGTCAAACTAAAAGCGCGAACTTCGCTGATTCTTACCTTGACTAACTTACCTTTGAGTTCGTTGATGTCACCAGTAAAGAAAGTCAGACGGTTAGTGCGGGTACGTCCCATGACTTGGGTTTTGTCTTTAGGGTTTTGGTCTTCTACTAGCACTTCTTCTAAGCGTCCCATATAACGTTGCGATCGCTCGGCTGCGATTGTCGCCACTAAATGGTTTAATCTTTGGAGGCGATCGCTTTTCACCTCTTCACTCAGTTGATTTTCCCAAACTGCGGCGGGTGTTCCTGGGCGGGGAGAATAAGCAGCAGTATTCAATTGGTCAAAACCAATATCCTCGACTAACTTGAGTGTATTCTCAAACTGTTCTTCTGTTTCTGTTGGGAAACCAACAATTGCATCAGCACTAATCGCCGCATCTGGCATATACTCACGGATTGTCTTGATAATCCGGCGATATTTTTCATGGGTATAACCCCGTGCCATACGTTTTAAAACTTCGTTATCCCCAGATTGAAATGGAATGTGGAAGTGTTCGCATACCTTCGGCAATTCTGCACAAGCGCGAATCAAGCGCTCAGTAAAATAACGGGGGTGACTAGTAGCAAATCTAATTCTTTCCACTCCCGGAACATCATGCACATAGTACAGCAAATCTGTCAATGTATGCTGGTGACGACCTTCCGGTGTTACTCCTGGTAAATCCCGCCCGTAGGCGTCAATATTTTGACCCAAGAGTGTAACTTCCTTGTAACCCTGACGCCCTAGTTCCTCCATTTCAGCGCGAATCGCCTCTGGTGTCCGAGACTGTTCCACACCCCGGACATTTGGTACTACGCAATAAGTGCAGCGTTCGTTGCAACCGTAAATCACATTCACCCAAGCCGTAACCTTACTATCCCGGCGTGGCTTGGTAATATCCTCAATAATATGAATTGGTTCTGTGGCTACAACCTGGTTGCCATCAAATACCTGTTGCAATAAATCTTGCAGACGGTTAGCATGTTGTGGCCCCATGACTAAATCTAATTCTGGTACTCGGCGCAGTAGGGCTTCTCCTTCCTGTTGAGCAACACAGCCTGCAACAATTAATGTTAAATCCGGTTGTTCGTGCTTGCGCTTTGCTTGCCTACCTAGATAAGAATATACTTTTTGCTCTGCATTATCCCGGATAGTGCAGGTGTTATAGAGTATTACATCTGCCTGATTTGGATCTTCTGACCACTCAAAGCCCATGTCTTCTAAAATGCCAGCCATACGCTCTGAGTCAGCTTTATTCATTTGGCAACCGAAAGTAGTTATGTGATAATGGCGGCGTGAAGTGGTCATGAGCAATTACACTTAAGCACTAAAATTTAAAGATTTTCCTATTATTGTATAAACTCTAGCTGCCAATTAACATCTGGCGTGGACTGAGATTATAACAAAAATCAAGCTTTTAGCTTTTAGAAACAAACACTCATAGAACACAGATTGACACCAACACAGCATCTATCTGTGTGCATCGGTGTGTATCGGTGTTCGATTTCTCCAAAATATAGTGGCTTGCGGTTAAGTCTAGTAGAGAAAAAAACGAACACGGATGAACACGGATGAACACGGATAAGAGCGATTAACTCAAGAAATGTTGGCACTAGTTACACCAACAATAATCACGATACATTTAAATTATGTAGAGACGTGCCATGGAACGTCTTTACATTGCCTCTTGGTAACTGTACTAGTTAATCAGATAGCTAGACTACACACTCAGGAAATTGCCGCTTCAAGGCTGGGAACACTGGACAAGGGGCTGAAGCTTGCAAATTCTCTGGTTTACTCCAAGTAAAAGGCGCTTTTTGAGCAGCAGACATCCACAACAAGCGTTTTGCCCGTGTCATGGCGACGTAAAGCAAACGATACTCTTCAGCTGTTTTCAGGTATTTCGCTTGCTCCCAAGCTTGGGTAACATCTGGTAAACTCGCTTGATTGTGAAGTGCAGCACGAATTTGGGCGCGCGCAACTTCTGATAGGGTAAAGTCTCCTAAAAATTGGCTTTGGGGAGGAACCCAGAAGCGACCGGGTATCAAATTTTCATGCAGAAAGGGAATAAATACGTAGTCCCAGTCCAGCCCTTTGGCTTTATGCATGGTGATAATTGTTAATTGACCGCGACGGGTATAACGAGCTTCTAAATCTTCTGTTTCTACGGGTTCAAATCTTTCGGAACTGACAATTTCACTCAGGATACCCAGCATGTTTGTCATGGAAGCATGACTAGCTATTTGCAAATTAACCCTTTCTGCAAGTTTGTCAGCAGTTGCTAGTTCTGCTTGGTCGTAATTTAATGCTAAAGCCAGGAAGGAAATTAGTTGATACAGAGGTAGTTCCATCCGAGCGCGTAGTAAACTCCGACACAAGTGCGCGGCTTTTTGTACTGATTCCGGTTGGGGTGGAGACAAGGGGCCTGGATACAAGAATTCTTCAGGTACAGAAGCAGGGGCGTTGAGGTCTTGAGTAGGAATTAACTGCCGTTCTACAAATACCTCTAAAGCTGCTTTCAAATAGTCGGGTGAATGGGGGCGATCGCAAAATTGCAGTAATGCTAAAATTTCTTGCGGTACATGGGAATGGCGTTCACGTTCTCCCACATCATAAAGTGTAATTTGATGCTCTTTACATACAGGTGCAAGTGCCTCTGCCAACCATCTACCTTGACGGTTTTCTCTAACTAATATTGCTGCACTAAAAGAATTTGGCGCTTGAGCAAACAACTCAATTACTCTTTGTGAAAGTAATTGTACTGTGTGATGAATATCACGCGGAGTATACAGTTCTAGTCCCCGCCCGACTGGTTGAGGATTCGCATCGGTTTGCGGATCATCTGGATCAACAAGGCGAATGGTTTGAGGACGGAAGGGGGTAGGGAAATTTTGACTCTTGGCTTGATAGGCACTATTGACCCACTGCAAGACGAAATTGGCAGCATCAATGATGATTTTGGTGCTGCGTCCTGCTTGATCCATTGTTGCCAAGCGGTTTTTCGGGTTGCAATCTTCGCAAAACTCACGGAAATAAATTGGGTCTGCGGGGGTAAAGGTGGAGTTAATCGCTTGGTTGGGATCGCCGACACGAATCAAGTTGGGTTGGTCGGGGTTGTTGGGGTCGGTGGCCAGAATTTGTAGTAGTTTGGTTTGTAGTGGACTAGAGTCTTGGGCTTCGTCTTCAAAAACCGCAAACACTTGGTTTTGTTCGATTCTACGGGCGCTAGGATTTTCTAGTACTCGCAGTGCAGCTAAAATCATGTCGTCGTAGTCAATAAAGTCGCGCGATCGCATTAAATTTTGATACTGTTCGTACAATCCGGCAGCAACAGTTAAAATTTCATAATTATCTATAGTTTGTTCGCTGAAGCGTCGTAAATCTTCTGGCAACATTCCCGAACTTTTAGCCTCATGAATCACGGTTGTTGCCAAGTCTGGCAATACTTCTGTTCGCAATACTGACTGGCGACGCAATCTTTCTGTTTCTTCGCCGTCAAATTGTATACCTTCTAGTAAGCGAAAATAATGTCCTGGATGGCTAGCAATCCATTGTTCGAGAGCAGTACGGATGAAGCGGTGACTTTGGGTTGGTGTAATTAATGTGACATTATCTAATTGTAAGCCTGACAAATTTGGATGACGACTGGCAATGTTCAAAGCCAGACCATGCAGAGTATGTACAGCAAAACCAGTTTGAGGTAAAGATAAATCGTCACGCAAGTATTTGCGGATTTTCGCTTTGATATTAGCAACAGCAGAACGAGTAAATGTTACAACTACCAACTGTCGGCGTTCCGACGAACGCGAAGAATTTGAACGCTGATATTGACGAGCGATCGCAATCGCCGCCGCCGCCGCCATTCCCGTAGATTTACCAGCACCAGGAACCGCAGAGACAGCCAATGGTCCAGAGTACCAATCAGCCATTTGTTGCTGTCCGGGACGCAGACTATTGCGAATTTTTAAAATCGCACTTTCTCTCAGAGAAGATAAGGGCAAGCGAGGATCAGTTTGGTTGTTGGTTGGTGGTTGGTGGTTGATGGTGGTCATTTGTTATTTGTTAGTGGTTAGTTTCCTCTACTCCCTATCACCCCATCTCCCCACCACCCCACCTCCTCACACTCCCCACACTCCTCACACTCTTTGCTCCCCGCTTCCCCGCTCCCCAACAACTACTCATCTATTTGCCAAGAATCCTTTGTCAGTTCCTCATCCAAAATTTTCTTAGGTAGAACAATCACAATTACTCGTCCCAACAGAGGTACTTCCGGTGCAGTTTCAAACCATTGAAAATCTAATTCTCCAGAGTTGTCTACTACAAAGTAACTACCTGAGTTCCATTCCCGTTGCGCGCGATCAATAACTACCATGACTGGTTCTGGGTTACTTTTTGTTTGGCTGGGAAGGCGATCGCTATTACATAAAATCACCACAGGATCTTCTGCACCTAATATTGTTTGCCAACCCGGTAAGGGAACCCAAGCTTGTTCTCCAGCAAACTTAACGATGCGGAAAGGTTCCATTTCTTCTACTAGGGGAACTGCTTGCAGGTCTTTTGGTGTTAATGGTAACTCACCTACTACTGGTACAAGACGAGGTGTTTCTTCGGCTGACTGTGGTCTGTAATAGGGTAGAATTGGTGCTGTTTTTTTGGGTACGACTGTAAAATCTGTGAGTAACTGTTCTATTTGCTGCCTAGCAGTTTGCGTATGGGCAAACTTTAAGCCTTTGGCGATTAAACGCGATCGCGTTTGAAAATCTGAATTTTGACGGGCAAGTTTCCAACATTGATAAGCAACTGCATCTCCGGGATGGTGAGAAAAGCCCTCTGGAGGATTACGAAAACGAGAGAAATCTTTGATTGCTCTAGCTATTTCCCGTGCTTCGTCAGCATCAATTTTGTGTTGAAAGGTAAGCGTAGCGGCGGCGGCTCGTTCTTCTTGAGTCAGCAAGCGTAACTCGTACAAGATATCGCTACCGCGCTGTTGATAATGAGAGATCACATCTTGCGAGGTTCCTGCTTTTTCTATAGAGTTGTAGACTTGTGCGCCGACAATCACCTGATTCTGTTGCACTGGCTCAAAACCTGTGGCTTCAAAAATCGCTTGTGGACTGTAACCTGCTTTTTGTAGATAAGCACAAGCTTGTCCCCATTCCACCCAGCAACCTTGTTTTTGTCGCAGTTTTATTAGCAATTCTTGAGCGATGTCATTGTGATCGTTGTTGTTGAGATTTTGAGCGTAGGGTGGTTGGTCAGTCATAAGCAATTAAAAATGAAAAATTAAAAACCGTAAAAATCCTTATTCGTAAATATGCTTGTCATCCACTGGAACACAAATTAAATCAGTGATGATTTGCATATTTCAGCAGTTTCACGGCAAGTTGATCAACGTAATTTTAAAATTTTTATGCCAAGTATCTATTTTAAGGCTGATGTCGTAGTTTCTCTATAGAAGAAATATGGTGTTAACAGGTTACTGTTATCAATTCCCTCTAAATATAGGGTACTAGTAGTTTGTCACACAAAGTTTCCAAGTTTTGTAGTAAGTACTAAGCGTACTTCAATAAGTGCTGTCTTTGCTTACTAGAAACATTGCAAAGTTAGTATGCCAGAATACTAGTCTCTTAGTTCCTGTTTACACCTCTAACAGTAAGTAAAAGTATGAATTATGAATAAAAATTATAAGACATAGATAAGAATAATTACGTAATTACACGTAGATTTCAAAAGTAGAATGCTTCCTCCCGAAAGCTGCTTTATGATTAATTTCATCAAATAGCAGTTACAAATGCTGATTTTATATTCTCAATCAGGCTTTGTATGGAATATAACAAAGTGATTAACAGTTAAAGGAATTATCTATGAATAACTCCATTCCCGAACTTGATAAAATACGTCGTCAATTGATGACTCTGGAAAAGCCAAAAAAGCAGAAAATCTTAGTAGTTGATGATGAGCCAGATAATCTGGATCTGTTGTATCGTACCTTCCGCCGAGATTTCCAAGTCTTGAAAGCCGATAGTGGTATGAACGCTTTGCAAGTGTTAGCAGCAGAAGGGGAAGTAGCAGTCATTATCTCCGACCAGCGAATGCCAGAAATGAAGGGAACTGAATTTCTGAGTAAAACAGTACCTCAGTTTCCCAACACTGTCAGGATTATTCTCACAGGTTTCACTGACATTGAAGATTTAGTAGAAGCAATAAATGCTGGTCAGGTATATAAATATATCACAAAACCTTGGGACCCAGCAGAACTAAAAGCTGTGGTGCAAAGAGCGGCAGAAACCTATGATTTACTCAAGCAACGCACAGAAGAATTGCGTCGTGCTAATGCTCAAATGGCGCTGTTGACTGTTTTAGTGCAGGTGTCTCAACAAGCATCTAGTTTAGAAACTATATTAAATCCCATTGCTACAGCTTTTGGTGAAAGTTTTAGCGCCGATGGCTGTATTTTACAATTAGTCGAAAATCTTAGTCTGGTGACTACTCAAGGCAGTTACAGCAGTGAAGGTTCTGTAGAAAACTGGTTAGCTGTTGACCCATTGACTAGTGAAGCGATCGCCACTGGTCAAATGCAAGTCTCAGTTAATGTCCCCAATGACGAAAAACTTGCTGGTGTAGCACACTATACAGACTCTGGTGTAGAAGCGCATTTAATTATCCCAATTACCTATGCAGGTAAAGTTTTAGCGGTGTTGTCTCTCCAGTGGAAAAAACCCTGCACATTACGAGAAGATGAACTCAAACTGATTCATCTATCAGCACAGCTAGTAGCCACCGTACTCAGTTGTACTCGTTATCATCAAATCGCTAGTGCTTAATTGTCAAGAGTCAGGATAGGGGAAAGGGGAGGTGGGGAAGTGTGAGGGGTATGAGGAGTGTGAGGAGTCAGTATTAAACAACTACATAATCACTAACCAACAACCATCAACAAACAACTATCAACAAACAACCACTAACTCTTGACTATTGACCCTTGACCCTTGAACATTGACTATTGACCCTTGACCAAATAATTTCTCCCAGGGTAAAAGCCCCTAGATTTCATCAGTAGGGTCAATCCAAAATCTAAAATCTAAAATCTAAAATTGTTTGACCCTTGACCAATGTCTGACGAAATTCGCAATATCTTTGACCGTATCGCTCCCATTTATGACCAACTCAATGATTGGTTAAGCTTGGGACAACATCGGATATGGAAAGAAATGACAGTAAAATGGAGTGAAGCCAAAGCCGGAGATACTTGTTTGGATTTGTGTTGCGGTAGTGGTGATTTGGCTTTCCGGTTAGCAAGGCGTGTGGGTAAAAGTGGACAGGTGTACGGAGTAGATTTTTCGTCTGCACAGTTAGAAATTGCCAAAGAACGCTCTCAAAGTCAGTATCAAACTCCCCCCATCACCTGGATAGAAGCAGACGTACTCAATTTACCCTTTGAAGACAACAAATTTGACGCTGCTACGATGGGCTATGGTTTACGAAATGTCACAGATATTCAGCGTAGCCTCAAAGAAGTACACCGTGTCCTCAAAAAAGGCGCTAAAGCTGCAATTCTAGATTTTCATCGTCCCAAAAATTCGACTGCTCGCAGCTTTCAGCAATGGTATCTAGATCATCTTGTAGTGCCAATGGCTGAGCAAATGGGTTTAAAGGAAGAATATGCTTATATTAGTCCCAGCTTAGACCGCTTTCCCTCTGGAGACAAGCAGGTAGACACAGCTCTTGCAGTTGGCTTTGCAACTGCCACACACTACCCCATCGCGAACGATATGATGGGAGTGCTGGTAGTCACCAAATTTTAGATATTAGATTGGAGAATGGGTAATGGGTAATGGGTAATGGGTAAGACTATTACTAATTACCAAATACCAATTACCAAATACCAATTACCAAATACGAAATCCTGTGGATTGGTCTCATCTTTGGCTGTATGTGTCTCCCCCCATCTTGGGTGGGGTAATTGGCTATTTCACCAACGATATAGCCATCAAAATGTTATTTCGTCCTTACCGAGCAATTTACATAGGTGGACGGAGAATTCCCTTTACTCCTGGACTTATTCCCCGGAACCAGGAACGTCTTGCCAAAAATATCTCTGATACGATCATGAGGTCGCTGTTGACACCAGAAGAATTACAGAATCTGGCGCGGCGACTCCTACAAACAGAACGTGTGCAATCAGCAATTTTCTGGTTGCTGCAAATGGCAATTGATCAGGTAAAAGCAGATCGTGAGCAAAAAACTGCCAAAATTGTGGCAAATATTTTGCGGGATTTGTTAGGTGAATCGCTACCTCGTCTGTTAAAGGTTTTGGCACGACGGGAAGATTTTTTAGAAGCACAGATTAATCAAATTTTTGATCAAGTGTTACTAGAATTTCAACTAAGTGAAGAACAAGCCTCTCGCCTGGCTGATTGGTTATTAGAAGTTGTCTTACCACCGGATGTCATCCGACAAGCGATTATTAATTTTTTGACCGATCGCACAATTCAAACTATAGATGAAAGCTTTCGAGAAAAAACCAGTGGTACTTATTGGGTAGTAGCAAATTTATTTGGTTTACGTAATAGCTTAACCCGCTTGCGGACTTACTGTTTAGATGAAAAAGAAGCAACCAATCAACGTTTGCAGGAGTTGATTCAAGAATTACAAGTACGCGATCGCATTAAAAAATTATTGCAAGAGATAATGTTACAAAACTTACCTGTAGGTACAGTCAGACAACTAAGAAAAACTACCCGCGATAGCGTGCGTCAATACCTGCAAACACGTGGTAGTGAATTTTTACAAGGATTTAGTGACTCGGTTAATTGGGAAAATATTGCTGTATTATTAGTTAATCGCCTGAGCAATTCTGCTGTTGTTAATAGTTCTTTAGAAGTTGTAAGTCTGGAATTAGCATTAATCTTAGAGCGATATTTGGAAAGAGATTTGGAAGCTATAGTTGCTCAAGCAATTCCAATTTTATCAATTGATCAGGTAATTATTGACCGTGTTAAGTCAACATCACCTGCTGATTTAGAAGCTGCTATTGAGGGAATTGTCAAAAATGAATTACAGGCAATTGTTACCTTAGGTGGAATTTTAGGTTTTATTGTCGGTTTATTTCAAACGGTATTTATATATTTGAGTCAAACATAATTAAAAAGCTCAATCACCAATTACCAATTATTCAAGTTGGCGGGCTATATAACTTCCATCCCAGCCACACTCCGGTAACTTCCCGCCGACTTTTTGTGAACTAAAGCACCTTTTTGAGAGCCTCTAACCAACGGTTAGCTATTTTCCATTCACCAGTATCATTAGGATGACACCCATCGAAAGTATCAGAGAGATTGAAACCACTATATTGATCCACAACCATAACAGGTGATTGATATGTGTTGGTTTGGTTGGCAAGAGTTGGGATCTGTGCATTAAATAATGCTTTGCGCTCCAGACTACCACAGGAGGGAATAATTTCAGCCAACAGTATCTTTACATATGGATTATAGTATCGAAGCTTTTGAATGATTCCGCGTATATCCTCGATTGTACTCTCTGGGGTTTCTCCGCTGCCAAGATCATTTGTGCCTAGATGAATTAGCACTACATCTGGTCGAGTTTTGCTTGCCCATTCGTCAATCCTAGCAAGTATCTGATCAGCCCGCCAACCACAATGACCTTCATTGTCTAAATCAAAATCAGGCAAAGAAGGACGTCTGCCACAATTAACTTGGAGTGAGCCAACAAAATCGATACTATAACCTGCATTGAGTAAGTAAAACCAAAGTAAGCGACGATAGCTGTTTTGAACCCCCTCTCCTCCAGTAATAGAGTCGCCAAGAGGCATAATTCGCGTACGACTATAATTTTGTGTAATTAAAAGTGGTTTGTTATTTTTGTTGACACCTAATGCTGTCTGATTGAAAGTACTCTTACCTATTACTTCTAAAGCCACAAAAGTAACTACAATGCTTAAATTTATCAACCACAATCGACGCATCTTGCTACCTCTTAAGTAAAGATATGCATTTAACTTGCCCTGTAGCGGTTGCTAGGAGAATGTGGAGATAAAAATTGAATAAAAATCTCCTAATTGCTGTACAGATGTGCAATTAAATATCTGTACAAAACAGAATTCTCTAAAGAAAATGCAACCTGATTATTCATTAACTTAACAAGATTATATAGAAAAGTTATCATCAATATCAAGATTAATTTATTAGATAATAAATAATGTTTTTATGCTAGTTTTTAAACAGTTTTTGACTTAATATTTTGACATTTCACCTGATAGCTAAAGAAGATTGAAATTTATTTTGACTTATACTAAGTTGTGTTTAAAAAACACTTATGATCGTCAGTTCCCCGACTTTTTCAAAAAGTCGGGGATCTTGCAACCTATCAGAACTAATGAGACAGATCATTAGTCGGTTGTTTCCACCCCTTCAACTTCAACACATCGCCTTCAAACTGCTTACCTTTTAACATGCGATTCCAGTAAACCCAAGGTAAAACATGACGCTTCACCAACCACATACTATAACGTTCCTCTCTGGGATCTATTGGGAAAGTAGATATCGGTTGGTTATTGTAGTCAAACTCTGCCATGATTACTTTGCCATATCCAGTAATTAATGGACAGCAAGTATAGCCGTTGTAGCTTCCTGTCATTGAGGTAGAGTTGATCAATGCCAAAAGATTTTCAACCAAAACAGGAGCCTGGCGACGAATAGCAGCAGCAGTTTTAGAAGTCGGTAGGGAAGACGCATCTCCTAAACTAAAGACATTAGGATATTGATTGTGCTGCAATGTCTGTTTATCTACATCTACCCAACCTGTACTTGCAGCCAGTTTGCTAGTTTTGATAAAATCTGGAGCGCTCATTGGCGGGGTAACATGGATCATGTCATAGGGAATGGTTACTTGCTGTGTACCTTCATCTGTCGTGACATCAAATACCGCTTCTTTGGCTGCTGCCCGAATTGCCTTGAGATTGTGTTTAAATTTAACTTGAATATGGCGGCGATCAACTACCTTAAGTAATCGTTCTGCATAGGCAGGAACAGGAAAAATTGCACCCACTGCAGAGCAAAACATGACGTTTGTTTTCTTGCTAACGCCTTGTCGTTGAAAAGCATCATCAGCCATATACATAATTTTTTGAGGAGCGCCACCACATTTAATTGGTGTCCCTGGGAAGGTAAACAAAGCATTTCCTCCCTGAAAACTCCGGATCACTTCCCAAGTATAGGGAGCATATTCAAATGCATAATTACTGCACACTCCTCCCTTACCCAGTGCTTCTTGCAAACCTTCTATTAAATGCCAGTCAATTTGAATACCAGGACACAATACCAAGTAATCATAGTAAATTTGTTTACCAGAACGGGTAATTACGGCATTTTCGTCAGGGTTTAGTTCGGTAGCGTAGTCTTGAATCCAAGTTACACCTTTGGGAATACAACTTGCTTGTGGCTTGACTGTATCGTTTATGCTGTATTCACCTCCTCCAACCAAAGTCCAAGCAGGTTGATAATAGTGTTGAGCTTTAGGCTCCAGGATAGCAATGTCGAGTTTACTATTTTTGGCACACAACTGAGATGCTACAGTAATGCCGGCAGCACCACCACCAACAATGACTATTTGGTAATGATGTGTTTCTTGAATAGGAGAGGTGTCAGTACTTGTGGGCGAATTCGTTTTTTTTTGAATAAATGACGACATATATTTCAGCAGCGATCGCAGGCAGCTATCGAACGAGCTATTCGATTCAAGCCGCCACAATTTTTGGTCAATTTATAATTGTGTCTATTAATAATATCAGTCAACTGAATTACTTAGATATTCTTTACAGAAAGAGATATACTGCGAAACTTGTTACAATGATATCTCAGCAACAAAAACTAGGTTATTTTGATACTCGATTTTAAAAGTTACTTAGACAATAATTTTTCTAAATTGCTTAAATATTTAATCAGCATCTCTCTGATGGAATATGCATTAGTATAAATATTATGTATAACATTTAATTTGTTGTTCATCTTCTAACGACACTTTACCCACCTATATGAGAAAGGTAAATTTATATGAACAATTAGGTTATGAATATTGAAACTTTTAATCAGTTTCCTTGGACACCTTTAGTTTTACATTGGCTGGCTTATGCTTTTTTAGGATGGTACTTATCTGTTCATCATATTGTTTGGCTCGTAGGAGTATTAGTGGTTGCTTTGGTATTAACTTTAGTGGGGCGGAGTATATCTTGGTTGAACCGCTTATTGAATTATGGTTCTCAAGTTTTAATTGTTGTCCTTGCTTTAGGTTCGTCGGTGATTTTAGTAGCATTTTTACCGATATTTTTTACTTTTATAATTACGCCACTAGCAACTACTGTTCTAGCAGAAATAGAGCTACGTTTTGCTGGGTTTAGCAAACGAGATGCATTATTGTTATTAACTTTATTAGCTGGCTTGGGTTTAGTAGTAGGTGAAACAGTAGATTTAATATTTTTACCTAGTAACAGATATTAAATTTTTGACTAGGAGGTGCAATCGCTTTCATATTTTTCGGTTTAATATATTGAATATTCTTTAATAGATATAAATGTTACACTTTGTAACAAAATCCGTAAAATACTCATGGAATAGAGAAGTATTAGTACGCAGACAGCAACTAGACGTGTTTTGAAAGTCTAGGTTCATCCTGTTGCTCAAAAACTGAGCTTAATTTTTGCTGTTTTGGTTTTTCGACTTAATGAGAGCTATCAAACTTTTTGCTTGTTTATACTCCAGTAATTACTGATTTCATAATTTCTGCGGTGATGTAGCAGAAAAGAATTCAATTCCGAAAAGTACTGAAATGTGAGTAATACAGCATGAATAAAAATTTAACACACGCTACACTGAAAATATTTTTAATTGATGGTCATGAAATATGCTTGAGTGGAGTACTTAGGTTACTATACTCCCAATATCCAGATGCAAAAATAGTTACTGCTAACACTACCGAAAATGTTTTAAATCAAATTTCGTTGCTAGAACCTGATTTAGTTATCATGGATATTTTTCTGCCAGAAAAACAGGGAGTAACAGCACGAGTTTGTACGGGTATACAATTACTCAGGGAATTACTCGATAACTATCCTAAGCTTAATATCGTAGTTCAAAGTGAACACGTAAAAAAACTAGTGCGGATCAAATCTGCAATCGATACACACCAAGGAGGCTTTACAATTGCTGATAAAAGTCTCTCCAGTCAAGAAATGCTCATGAGAGTTAGTTGGGCATTGCAAGGATTAACTCATATTAAAGATATTCAGTCTATCTACTCGGAATTAGACATCAAACCAGAGTGCTTAAGACTATTAAATCTAGCTTTTCAAGAAGGGTTACAAGATAAAGCTATTGCTGAAAATATCCGTGTATCAGAACGCATGGTGCGTCACTACTGGGATAAACTTCAAGAAGCTTTAGGCATTGATTGTCATGAATTAAAAAATCAAGGTAAAAATATCAGAATAATAACTCAAATTCGCGCCAGAGAAGCAGGTTTAATAGACTAAAAAGCTTTGGTTTGTCACTATCTTGGTAGCTAACTACTAGTATATAGCTACCGAAAATTAGTTCTTTCTAGCGATCGCCTGTCTGTTTTGTTGAATCAAAATCAGGCGATCATTGTTTTCACCAAAGTTTTATTAAAATTAAAGTATTTATTTATACAAATACCCAAGTTAATCAGAAAAGAATAATAATCAACCCCAATAAAATCAATATCAAGCAAACAATACCATAAATACAAAACTGAAATAAATAGTTGTGTTTTGGCACTCAAAATGTTTTCTTATTTTTATAAGGCAAGGATTAACCGTCGATATCTAGGGAAAACAGCTAGTCAAAAATTAATGTTTTCTAGTTATCCAAGTATCTACGTTTAATTACTCTGCTCAAGGTTGTCATCTGGCTCTTACCATGTCCGGTAAACTTTACTTCAAAACGAATATCTGCGAATACTGGCATTGGTTGAGCCTGGTTGTAATAATGATTACAACGACAATCGAACCATTGAAAGCAGAAGAAATAAAAAAAACGCAAACATCCAACCTGCAAGCAGTTCCAAGCCTCAATACATCTGTCACCTTTCAAGATGAGGTTAAAAAAACAAAATCTACCGATGCGGAGTTGGATTTTGAAACCCCAAGCTTTAGCCTTTTATCCAAGGCAATAAGGATTGTTCAAGCACCAGCCCTGTCAAACATTCCTCCTTTGAATAACAAGCCGCCCTCAACTCAGCCATTACCGGAACCGTCACCACCACAACCTCTACCGCCTCCAGAAGAATTACTGCAACCTCCAGGTACGACAACTCCGACTCCAGAAGCAACCCCAAGCGGTGAAGTTCCTCAAACTATCGTTGTGAAAAAATTTCAAGTCACAGGCAGTACTGTTTTTAGTCCTGAAGACTTTGATAAAATTACTGAACCTTACGCTAATCGTCCAATTACCTTTGCAGAACTATTTCAGCTTCGTTCAAAAATTACTCAATTTTATGTAGATCAAGGATACATTACATCTGGAGCTTATATCCCGCCACAAAAATTGCAGAATGGTGTAGTGGAAATTAGGGTAGTTGAGGGGGGACTAGAAGAGATAAAAGTAACAGGTACCTACAGACTTAACCCTAAATATTTGCAAAGTCGCCTTGCCATTGCCACAAAGCCACCCCTAAACCGCGATCGCTTATTAGAAGCATTGCAATTATTGCAACTCAATCCCTTAATTGCAAACTTATCAGCAGAACTGTCAGCAGGAACTCGCCCTGAACAAAGCTTACTAGAAGTACAAGTCAAGGAAGCCGATAGTTTTAACGTACAGTTGATTTTGGATAATGGGCGATCGCCTGCTGTCGGCAGTTTTCGTCGACAAATACAAATAAGCGAAGCTAATCTGTCTGGATGGGGCGATAGCATTAGCGCCGTATACGCCAATACCGATGGTAGTAATGCCTTTGATATAAATTATACTCTGCCCCTCAACCCCCGCAATCGTACTTTGTCGCTGAGCTACGGTTTCTCTAACAACACTGTTATAGAAAGACCCTTTGATGTCCTTGATATTCAGTCCAACTCCAGTTACTACGAACTAACGCTGCGTCAGCCTCTACTACAAAAACCGACTCAAGAATTTGCTTTAGGTATCACAACAAGTCACCGCCGCAGCAAAGCCACCTTTTTGGATGGGGAAGTTCCTTTTCCTGGGACAGGTACAGACGCAGAGGGAAGAACACGGGTAACTGCTGTGCGCTTTTTTCAAGAGTGGGTTTCTCGTGATAGCCAGCAGGTATTTGCGATGCGTTCTCAATTCAGTGTCGGACTTGATCTTTTTGATGCCACTATCAACGAAACCTTCCCTGATACTCGTTTTGTCGCTTGGAGAGGACAAGCTCAGTGGGTGCGCTTATTAGCTCGCGACACTTTGTTGCTGCTACGCGGTGATCTACAACTAGCAGATAGACCACTCATTCCTTTTGAACAAATTGGTATTGGGGGTTTAGATAGCGTCCGGGGCTATCGTCAGGATGCTTTATTGACAGATAACGGCATTTTTCTATCTGCGGAAGTGCGAGTACCGATCATTCGCTTCTCAGGGCGCAACAACTTTTTGCAGATAGCTCCTTTTGTGGATTTTGCCAATGGTTGGAATGATTCCGGCAGATCGGACTTTCAAGTTGAACTCGATAGCAATACTTTAGTATCTGTAGGATTAGGTCTACGCTTACAACTCCAAGACAATCTTACCGCTCGCCTTGATTGGGGCCTTCCTTTAATCTCAATTGGTTTTGAGGATAAGGATTCATGGCAGGAAAACGGTTTGCACTTTTCCATTATTGCCAATCCTTTTTGATCATGAGGGAGGGTGTGAGGGGTGTGAGGAGTGTGTAGACGCGGTAGCGGTGAGGGGGTCGCAGTCTTGGACGCCAGGTGCTTTATGCCGGGAGACCCGTCCACCGCACTGGCTCCGCTTCCCGTCACGATTGCGAACCCCCGTAGACGGGCGAAGCCCGGCTTCTCGAAGAGTACCCGGAGGGCTTCCCGTAAGGGTGGGGTGTGAGGAGTGTGAGGGGTAGTAAACAACTACTAACCATTGTAGAGACGTGCCATGGCACGTCTCTACAACAATCAACAATCAACAATCAACAATCAACAATCAACCACTAACTACTAACCATTAACCGTTGACTATACGAATGTTATTGTTAAATTTTGTTGACAAATAAAATATTGTCACAAATTTCGGTTAAAAACATTAGTTGTTTGAAAATTCATTATCAGCTTAAGTTAGCTGGTAAAATTCAAATAAAGTTTGTAGTAGAAGGCTAAAAAAACCTTAAAATCGTCTAAAAAGTAATTTTTTACTACAAACAATTTTTTCTATTTTTTTGAGTGCATTTAACATTCTTTTCTTACTTATTTATTTACAGTTAAAACCTGGGTGATTCGATGACAATTTTCTAAACAGGAAGTAAAAAATAACTTACTGTTGATATGACTTTCAGGCAGGGATTTAACTTGGGATATATAGCATTACTGCCAAAAGTCAAAGGAAAAGCTTAGCCTTTTTACCCATAAAAGGTTAGTTTTTGCTGTAAATAATGTTTATTTTGATGTGGCAGCTTAGCTGCGCACCACACCACACAATAGACGCTACCCATAGGCTAGAAAAAACAATTTTACTGTTAGTCAAGATTGGGGTTAAATCTGATGGAATGTATTCCATTATTAACCTCAAGTTTTGTTACCAAAATCGAAATTAACTCATTAAGTTCCAGACCAGGTGAAGAGGAGGTTCGTAAATGTTTGATTTAATCCAAGAGATTCTCAAAGGTGATGAGAAAAATAATTTAGAGCAGTTTGTAAATTTGTTGCGTCAGTTAGAAAAAAAGTATTTGCTACGCAATGAAATTTTAAATTCATTTCATGATTACTGCCAAAAACAGGAAAATTATGACCATCTTTACCACAGTTCTAATTTGAGTAAATTGGTTTATTTTACTCAAGAAATAATTTTGGATACCGAGAGTCTTTGTTTAGTTGTCCGTCCTCAAATTGCCACTCAACAGGCTTATCGGTTGTTAGAAGATTTCACGGTAGAGCCGATTAGCATTCAAGAGCTATTAAATTTGCGCGATCGCTTAGTTAACCGCTATCACCCCCAAGAGGGTGAAGTCCTGAAAATAGATTTTCAACCCTTTTATGACTATTCGCCTGTAATCCGCGATCCTAAAAATATTGGCAAAGGTGTAGCTTTTCTCAATCGCTACCTATCTAGCAAGCTGTTTGATGACGATCGTCAGTGGCAAGATGCTTTGTTTAATTTTCTGCGTCTGCACCGCTACAATGATGCTCAACTGCTGATTAATGAACGTATCCAAACACAACAGCAGTTATCTAACTGTGTGAAGCGGGCATTAATTTTACTAGGAAAGTATCCTGCTGATACAGCTTACAAAAATTTCTGCACTGAATTACAAAATCTTGGTTTTGAACCTGGTTGGGGAAACACCGCCCATCGAGTACAGGAAACTCTGGAAATGTTGGATCAGTTGATAGATTCACCAGATCATCAAGTACTAGAAGATTTTATTTCTCGCATACCGATGATTTTCCGTATTCTTTTGGTTTCTCCTCACGGTTGGTTTGGACAGGAAGGGGTACTAGGAAGACCAGATACAGGTGGACAGGTAGTTTATATTCTCGACCAAGTAAAAGGGCTAGAAAAACAAATCCAAGACAACATCAAACTATCAGGATTGGATGTACTTAACATTGAACCAAAAGTAATTGTCCTGACACGCTTGATCCCCAATAGTGAGGATACTACCTGTAATCAGAGGCTAGAGAAAATTTATGATACTGATAATGCTTGGATTTTGCGCGTACCTTTTCGAGAATATAATCCCCAACTGACGCAAAATTGGATTTCTCGATTTGAAATTTGGCCTTACTTAGAAACCTTTGCCATTGATGCTGAACAAGAGTTACTTGAACAGTTGCAAGGTAAACCTGATTTGATTGTTGGCAACTATTCTGACGGCAATTTGGTAGCATTTTTGCTAGCACGACGGATGAATGTTACCCAATGTATTATTGCCCACGCCCTAGAAAAATCTAAGTATCTCTTCAGTAATCTTTATTGGCAAGACCTAGAGGATAAGTACCACTTTTCTTTGCAATTCACAGCAGATTTAATTGCTATGAATGGGGCAAATTTCATTGTTAGCAGCACTTACCAAGAAATTGTTGGCACACAAGATAGTGTTGGTCAGTACGAGTCTTATCAATCTTTTACTATGCCGGATTTATACCATGTGCTGAGCGGCATTGAGTTATTTAGTCCCAAGTTTAATATTGTTCCCCCTGGTGTGAATGAAGATGTCTATTTTCCTTACTCTAGGATAGAGGAGCGAAATTTAAGCGATCGCTCACGTTTGGAAAACCTCTTGTTTACCCTCGAAGATGCAACCCAAGTTTTTGGTAAATTAGCAGATCCCAGCAAGCGCCCCCTATTTTCTATGGCGCGATTAGACAGGATTAAAAATCTCACTGGTTTAGCAGAATGCTTTGGTAAAAGCAAAGAACTACAAGAACGCTGCAATCTCATCCTCATCGCAGGTAAACTCAAGAGTGAAGATTCTACTGATCACGAAGAAATTAGCGAAATTGAGAAACTTTACCAAATCATCGACCAGTACAATTTGCACGGCAAAATTAGGTGGTTAGGCGTGCGTTTATCTAAGGATGACTCTGGTGAAGTTTATCGGGTGATAGGCGATCGTCAAGGAATTTTTGTCCAACCAGCCTTATTTGAAGCTTTTGGTTTAACAATTCTAGAAGCAATGATTAGTGGGCTACCTACCTTTGCGACTCGCTTTGGTGGCCCTTTGGAAATCATCCAAGATCAGATCAATGGATTCTACATTAACCCCACCGACCACACAGAAATGGCAGAGATCATTTTAAAATTCATTTCTAAGTGTGACCAAAACCCCAACTACTGGAACGAAATTTCCCAGCGCAGCCAAGAGCGTGTCTACAGCAACTATACTTGGAAAATCCATACCAATCGCCTACTATCTTTAGCAAAAATCTACAGCTTCTGGAACTACATCTCCAAGGAACAACGCGAGGAGTTACTACGTTACGCTGAGTCGTTGTTTCATCTAATTTACAAACCAAGAGCCAAGATGCTGTTAGAAAAGCATATGCACCGTAACTAATAGTCAATTGTCAGTGGTTGTACCAGACGTGCCATGGCACGTCTCTACATTAGTTATTTATTACTCCCTTTTCCCTAATTCCCGATTTCCAAGATAAAGATTTGTCAACAAGCTCTTGACTATACGTACATTTACTAGCAACATATCAGCTTGGTGTTGCCACTAGCTTGTGGTGTTCTATCCTGAATAGCAGCGCAGATACCCAACCTAGTCAGTCACGCACGAGTTCATCCGTTTCAGACCGCACATAGTAGCATAAGCCGCCTGGAGGAAACCTCGTACATCTGTTGAGAAAAATCACTCATTACCGAAGATTTTTCCCAAATACTGACTAGATGTGTGAGGATTTTTAATGTTTATGCATGGGAAGCCATTAATTTTGGTTGTAGAACCAAATCTACATGAATTAGAAATTCTCAATAGTTATCTTAAGAAACTAGAATTTTCATGCATGTGTGCCAAACAAGGGGTAAGAGCTTTAATCATGGCACAAACTCATAAACCAGATTTAATATTTTTAGATATGGTTCTGCCTGACTTGAGCAGTATCCAAGTGATCTATTATCTCAAGCGTAATCCAGAAACCAATCAAATACCAATTATTGGGCTAACATCTGGAAGCAGTGCAGAAGATTTCAATCCCCTTCTCCAGACGGGAGCTGTTGATTGCATTGCCAAACCCTTTAATTTCCATCAAATACAATTTTGTCTTCGTCGCCATCTTAGCCTATTACACTCTTTTAACTAGTATCTTGCACCTGCTTGTTAGCTCGCCAAGAAATAAATTTCAAGGGCTTTTAACCGAAGTAAGCTGAAGCTTAATAAATTGTTCTTTGAGTCAGTTTTAGCTGACTTTAGCTATTAGCCTTGGAATTTATTCCAATACGGACACGGAGTAAGGGTGAGTAAGGTGCAAGATTTAAGTTAACTAAATATGTGACTAATGGCTAATGGCAATGAATAAGCTGGCAAGCTCGTAATTTTTAAAATGCACTGCTATTCCAACCAGCGACATTTTTTTTTACGAGCTTTAGGAATAGCTTGAGGATTGCGAACCTCAGGTAAATTTTCGATAAAAACAATTATTCCCGTACGTCCAGTTGTTAAATTTGTATGGCTAATTAAGTCTAATACAGGTTTATCAATCACTTCCTCAATCAAATCTTGAATCTGCGGAACCATGATTCTGTCTATATCGATTCTTACTTGCTCAGCCAGAATATCAGAACCAGATTTCATTAAAATTTGCTCAACTTTAGTTACAGAATTTTCGAGGGTAATTGCTAATTCTCCGTGAAAAAAATGGCAATTAATTTTTGTAGGACGTAAACCAAGTTCAACATTATACAGAGAACGAATACGATTGGAAATTTCTCTCTCTAATTGTCCAATAGTAGGTGCAGACATATTAATTTCCTATATTAGAAAAGCCCAAACACCAAAATAAATATCAAAATCTTTGTCTAGATTTTGCGTAGATAATATTTATTTTGCTTCAGATTTATTTCACAAGTCTGGAGCAAAAGGACAGATAACTTGCCCTTGAAATATTTACTTTTATTAATCTCTTGCAAAAGTGATACCAGTTTGAAAAATGATTATGACAGATGGAAATCGTAAACGCTATTCAATAAATATTTCACAATCCAAAATCTGTCTTGAAAAGCTTTGAGCCTCGCGATCGCTTTCAGAGCTTACGCTAACGCTGGAAGTTGGCGCACCCTAACGGAAAGCCGCAAAGGGTCTACAAACTTTTCGCAAAATCCAAAATGGTATAAGTTTTGCGAGAGATTTTATAGTGTCAATAATTTTCCTGAAATTGTAATCAGGAAAACATTCGGAAGATTTTCATATTTAAATACATAAGAAGTATTAATAATTTTGGTAAATGTGAACACCCTGTGGTTTTACATTGCACAACATTTAATACCGTAGCATTTGTGATATATAGATTGCGATGGTATCCAAATATTCATCACAAGAACCATAAAATAAGCATATATGCAGTATTTTTGTATAAAAATAAATATATTAAATCAGCAATCTCCCGTGTATTTGGAAAGAGAGTGAATACATAATGATGTTGATAAATGCGTATTAACTTGTCGAAGTAGGTATTATAAGGCAGGAAGGATTAGTGCTGATTTTTTTCCTTCTGCCTTAGTAAAAATAGTAAACGGCAAAAATTGCTAGTTACTAGCTCACTTAGTTCCAAATAATCTATCCCCAGCATCTCCTAATCCGGGAATGATGTAGCCATGCTCATCCAACTTTTCATCTATAGCCGCAGTGTATATAGGTACATCAGGGTGTATCTGAGTGAAATGTTCGATTCCTTCTGGTGCAGCAAGTAAGCAAACAAACTTGATTGATTGCGGATTAGTTGATTTGAGTCTTTCTACGGCGGCGACAGCAGAATTACCAGTTGCCAGCATGGGATCGACTATCACCACATCTCGCTTGTTGATGTCGTGGGGAACTTTAAAATAATACTCGACAGGAATCAAAGTTTTGGGATCGCGGTATAAACCAATATGTCCCACTCGTGCTGATGGTATCAGCTCTAGCATTCCGTCCAAAATTCCCTGTCCAGCCCGTTGAATAGAAATAATTACTAGCTTTTTGTCTGAAGCCAGAACAGGGGCATTCATCGGTGCTAAGGGTGTTTGAATTAGTTCACATTTGAGCTGTAAGTCTCGCGTTACCTCATATGCCAACAACATACTAATTTCTTTGAGGAGAAAGCGAAACTTTGCCGTACTAGTTTCAGCCTTACGCATGAGCGTCAGTTTGTGCTGAATTAATGGATGCTTAATTAGTATTACTTGATTTCCCATGTTAGTGATCGGGGATTGGGGATTGGGGATTGGGGATCGGGGGCAATGGGGAACTCACCGGTTCCCTCTGGCGATTAGGGGCAGTGGGGGGAGTGTGAGGAGTGTGAGGAGTAAGAAGTAAATAAATAAAAACACCAACCACTAACCACCAACTACCAACTAGCTAAAATACTGTGCCATCACTTTCTATCTGTATGGGAGGGATACCACCTGTCCGGAGTTGGGCAGCTATTTTTCGCCCAGCTGTCCAGGTTCCTCCCTGCAAAATTTTCACTAATGGTAATTCTTCATTACTCATGCCTAACTTTTTTCGCACTGTAGCAGCGATTTGATCTAGAAGAATCACAGTCAAGGCGCGCCATTCAACGATAACTTCGGATGCTACTGACTGAGTCCGAGAAAAAATATCTGGATGTTTGGCCTTGAGCAATCCCAAGTCTAGACATAAGCCACCATTGCGATATTCTGGTAATCCAGTCAGGGCATCTAAGTTTATTATTTCTATACCCAATTCTTGGAGAGGTTCAAGCAGAGAATAACTCAGCCACTGAGATAGTTTGTGAAATGGAACCAAACCATCATCACTGACGACTGGATGAAACCAGACATCTCCCAGGTTTGATCCAGCAATTTCTAAGCGTCCGGGCCAAATGTCACTTAGTCCTTCTAAAACAGCACTTAACACAGTTGCAGCTGCTAGCTGATTATTTTTTTCTTTCTTCAAAAGATAATTTACCAGATTTCCAGGACGGGGATTTTGTTCTCCAAATATTTGGGGCGAAGCTAGCAGGAGGTGACCTAATTTTTGCAATAATTGCGATCGCCCTGCAATTCCCACTAACGGATTTTCTGTGGTTGCACCAAATCCATCGGCCAATTCTTTTTCTGTTAACTGCTGTAATTTTTGGGCATCTGCTTGTAAAGGGTGATGGGGATCGCTGGCAAAAAGCCCTTGACAAAACATATGGTAACTAGCTACCGCCAAGCCTTCAGAACGCTGAAAGCCCATTTGAGTTTCTTTTTCATAAAAATGCCAGCGATCGCCAGCACCAGCATCCAATAATACACTAATGATTGCTAAATCAAACTTAGCAGCAGCTTTCTGGATTGGCGTCATCTCGGCTAACTTCTGATCCAAAAGAGCCAAACGTGGTACGCCTCCAGCTTCAAAATGTCGCCAACGGCTATGAAACGGGATCTGTAAATCGGGATACTGCTGCCGCATGACTGCAATCACATAATCTGCCACTTGTCCCAATTGATCCAAATCGCAAGCAAAATGATGGGACTTGCCTGCAACAGCCATCGTAAATATTTGTTCACAACGCTCCCGAATCGCAATCGGCGATCGCAGATAAGCAACCACCTCAGTTTCGCTCCTTGGCGTTCTTTGCGCCTTGGCGGTTATTTCCATGTTCCTAACTTCCTCCAGCCGATACACCCCAAATTTTGGTATTGGGTAATAGGTAATTGGTAATAGTTTTCCCATTACCCATTAATCATGACCAATTACCATTGATTAATCCGTCAAAGAACGACCCTTAACCTCCGCTAAATCATCGACTTCCAACACCTTGCCTGTAGTGTAATAACCAGCAGCTTTTTTCGCTTCAATTTCGACACGGGCATCTTGGGGAACCAACTCTTCAGGAAGGGGTATGCGTTCCACAATTTCGATTCCAGCTGCGGTGATGGCGTTGTATTTCATGTTGCTCATTGACACCATGCGATCAATGCGGGTAACTCCCAACCAATGCAAAACATCTGGCATTAATTCTTGAAAGCGCATGTCCTGGACACCCGCGACACATTCGGTACGAGCAAAGTAGGCATCAGCACGATCGCCACCTTCTTGCCGTTTGCGGGCGTTGTAAACCAAGAATTTTGTTACTTCTCCCAAAGCACGTCCTTCTTTGCGGCAGTAAACTATGATCCCAACACCACCTTCCTGGGCGGTTTGCACACAAACTTCTATGCCATGTACCAGATAGGGGCGACAGGTGCAAATATCTGAGCCGAAGACATCAGAACCGTTGCATTCATCATGTACCCGTACTGCTAAAGGTTTATTGGGGTCGGTAATTGCTGCTACATTCCCAACAATATAAACTGTCACACCGCCAATTGGTGGTAAAAATACCTCTAAATCAGTCCGTGTGACTAGTTCCGGAAACATGCCTCCAGTTTGTTCAAATAAAGCACGTCGTAATTCACCCTCACTGATTTGAAAGCGTTTGGCTATTCCTGGTAAATACCAAACAGGTTCAATCGCAGCTTTGGTGACAACCAAATCGCCGCCTAGTTTCATGATCTTGCCATCGATTGCCAAACGCCCTTTTGCCACAGCTTCTGATAATTCGGGCATGTTGATGTGAGCCTTGGTGATGGCAATAGTAGGGCGAATGTCATACCCTTGCTCGTAGTAAGGCGCAAACACTTCACCCACAATTGCCCCAAAAGGATCGAGGGAAACAATTTTGTCAGGGTCAAACCAACTCAGATGCGGCCCGATATGCTCAACAGGGGAAGTATTGGTGAGATCTGCCCTGTGATCTGACTGTAATGCACCACTTGCCACTGCTAAGGCACGATAAACCGCATAACTGCCAGAATGAGTGCCAATCACATTACGGTGTGCTTGCTTTGTCAAAGTGGCAATCACCGGACCCCGTTCCATCGGATCGCTTGCTCCCCACTTGATAGGAATTGGTTTGGGACCAAAGCGACTAGGATGAGAAGTTAGAACTATATGCCTGGAAACGCTGTTTTGTTTTGGCATAGTCATTTATTTTGTCTTGGGATATTTCTTATTAGTCACCAGTTAACAGGCAAACGTCAATAGTTGATGACCACATGTTCTGTAAAATAGTTATCCATTGATACGGAATTAAAGACTAGATCGTATTACAGGCTACAACAAACAAAACATTTATTGCTTTAACTTGCAATTTATAAGGTGAATTTTAAAAGTCGATTAAGAAGTTAATTTTGAGAACATTTTGTGCGAAATTTGATCCAAGGATACTATCTCTCACGTCAAATTCATGGATTCTTTATTTGTCAATTCCTTACTTGAAGACTTGAAAAATTCTGATGAAACAGTTCGCGAACAGGCAACAAAAAAACTTTGGCGCATCTGGTATCAGCAAAAGGGAATTTATGGACTAGAAATGATTGAACGCAGTCAAAAGTTACTAGATTCGGGGCAAATTGCCAAAGCAGAAGCAGTCTTGACAGAGTTAATTAATGAACAACCAGACTTTGCTGAAGCTTGGAATCGTCGTGCTTTTCTTTACTACACTACTAGTCAGTATGAAAAATCTTTGGCTGATTGTCTAATGGCTATTCAGATTAACCCAGTTCATTTTGGCGCACTGCATGGTATGGGTTTAAGCTATGCAGCTTTAGGAGAGTACGCCAAAGCGATCGCAGCTTTTAATCGTGCCTTAGAAATTCAACCCTACTCTCTGGTAAATCAAAAATTAATTCTTGAATGTACATTTCGGTTAAGCTAAAACACAAAAGTAAAATAATATTTTGTATGAAATGCAACCCAAGACCAAGAAATAATATTTAATATCATGTCCGCTTAAACACTTGTGTTAGGTGTCGGTAATTGGTAATTGGTGAGACTACTTGCCGTCTTGGCTTATGCCGAGATGGCAAAGTAGCGAACCCGAAGGGTAATAGATTTGAAACAATCTTGCCAACCAATTGCCAACAACAAAACACGATCTCCTAAGCAATTAACTGGACTTGATATAAAGTCTTAATTGGTGCAAATAATATTTAGTATGGATTATTTGTTATTGATACCTGTGGGAACTTCACTTGTGTCAATAACAATCAGTAGCCATGAAAAAATGTTTAAAGCCAGTTTATCCATGGGGTGTGCCTTGTTCCCTTTGAAATTACTGTAAAAAAATTTTACTACCTTGATAAAAAGCTAATTAATTTAGATGGTAATATCTTATTTTCTTGTGCTGTAGTGTTTTAGATAATATATATTTATTTTAGCAAACACATAAATATACATAACATTCCTAAATCATTCGTAAACAACAAGATCCCCGACTTCTCAAACAAGTCGGGGATCTAGCTTTCCCAATTTTCGCTTTTGCAGATAGGATTGCTATATATAAAATTTATAAATAATTCTTTTGACTTTATGCCATTGGTATCCTTATTGCAACCATGACAACATATATAAAACCCTACGATATAGAAGCCCTAATTAATTCCCTACCAGGAATCGAAGTGATTACAGATTCCTCTCAAGTAGCAAAATTATCCCAGGATTATCATAGTTTTAGTCCGGTTCTTGCTTCCAAACTAGCGGGAAAAGTTGGAGATATAGTCTTACGACCAGCTAACGAACAAGAAGTATTAAAAATAGCAGCTACTTGTGTAAAATACCGAGTTCCTATAACTGTACGGGGTGCAGGAACAGGAAATTATGGGCAATGCGTACCGCTACACGGTGGCGTCATCCTTGATATGACGCGGATGCAGGAGATTTGCTGGATCAAACCAGGAGTAGCGCGGGTTGAAGCAGGGGTAAAATTAGCAGCACTGGATAAAAAAGCACGGGAAATTGGTTGGGAAATGCGGATGGTACCCTCTACCTACCGCACAGCCACGATTGCCGGTTTTGTGGCTGGTGGTAGTGGGGGAATTGGTTCCATCCAATATGGACTTTTAGGCGATCGCGGTAATCTTTTAGCACTGAAAGTCGTTACCTTAGAAGATGAACCGCGCTTTATTGAACTACGGGGTGACGATGTACAAAAAGTCAATCATGCCTGGGGTATTAACGGTATTATCACTGAAGTTGAAATCCCCCTTGGTCCGGCTTATCCTTGGGCAGAAGTAATTATTACCTTTGCAGAATTTATGGCAGCAGCCAGATTTGGGCAAGCCCTCGCTGATGCTGATGGCATGATTAAAAAAGAAATTGCTGTGTTTGCATCCCCTATCCCCCAATACTTTACGCCGTTGCGGCAATACATTCCTGATGGTACTCACGCCGCTTTATTATTAATTGCGGAACCGAGCTTAGAGTTATTGCCTGGATTAGTGCAGCAACATGGTGGCAAGATTACTTATCAAAAAGTACAAGAACCCGGAAAAGGTGTGAATTTATTAGAATTCACCTGGAATCACACCACTCTCCACGCCCGCAGCGTTGATAGTTCCATCACCTATTTGCAAAGTATCTTCCCCACCGACAAAAACCTGGAACTTGTGGAGTATATGTATCGTTACTATGGGGATGAAGTCATGATGCATTTGGAATTCATTCGTGTCAACGGTGCAGCAATTCCCGCCGCCTTACAACTTGTACGCTACACCACCGAAGAACGCCTGAACGAAATCATCCGCCATCACGAAGAACAAGGGATATTTATTGCCAATCCCCACACCTACATTATTGAAGATGGTGGCAGAAAAGTTATCGATCCAGAACAGTTGAAGTTTAAGAAAATGGTAGATCCCTATGGGTTGATGAATCCTGGTAAGAGTAGAGAAATTGGGAAAGTGTGAGGAGTAGTGAACAACTAACCACTAACAACTAACCACTAACCACCTGATCATGATTCACATAGATGGTTCTTACGGCGAAGGTGGGGGACAAGTTCTTCGCACCTCCCTAAGTTTAGCCGCTATTACAGGTAATCCAATTAGCATTTACAATATCCGCGCTGGACGCAAAAATCCGGGGTTAGCCGCGCAACATTTAACAGGAGTTCGTGCGACTGCGACAATTTGTGATGCGGAAGTACGGGGTGATACTTTGGGTTCGATGATGCTGGAATTTATTCCTGGTGGGGCGGTGAAAGCAGGAAATTACACCTTTGACGTCACTCAAGCGCGCCAAGGTGGTTCCGCAGGTGCTATCACTTTGGTTTTACAGACTATTTTGTTACCCCTGGCGTTAGCAACTGGTGATTCGCAAGTCACACTAAAAGGAGGTACGCACGTCCCCTTTAGTCCACCGATGACGTACATTGAGCAAGTGTATCTGCCCACACTCAAACAGATGGGTGTGGAAGTAGAGGTAAAGTTAAACTCTTGGGGTTGGTATCCCCAAGGCGGAGGTGTGGTGGAGTTACTGGTGAGTGGTGGTAGAAAACTTGCTGGGGTACATTTGGGAGAACGTGGTGATTTGCAGCAGGTACGGGGGTTAGCGATCGCCACAGAATTACCTTCTCACATTCCTCAGCGTATGGCTAGCCGTGCCGAAAATTTATTAACAGAAGCAGGATTTAAACATGCAATCAAGCCTGTAAGAGAAAAAGGCGTTGCACCTGGAACAGGTTTATTTTTGACTGCGGAGTATGAAAATAGTTTGGCTGGGTTTAGTGCTTTGGGGCGTTTGGGTTTACCAGCAGAAAAAGTTGCTCAGATGGCTTGTGAGGAACTACTGAAGTTTCATCAAACTGGTGCAGTTGTGGATGAACATCTTGCAGATCAATTATTGTTACCAGCTGCTTTGGCGTCGGAAAAAAGTGAGTATCATGTGGCAGAAGTTAGTACCCACTTGACAACGAATGCTTGGGTAATTGAGCAGTTTGGCTTAGCAAGGGTGACAGTGGATGAAGGCGAGAAGCTGGTGACAGTGAAGCCTTTGATATCATTTCCGTTTGAACACTGATATTATCCGTCCTTGTTGGTAATTGGTAATTAAGATACTGACGATTTTCCCACGCTCAATGCCCAATGCCCAAGCTTTATATCGTAAGCAATTAGTCGGACATGATATGAGTGAATAATTGAGATGGGTTGTACTTTTATTGTTTATCCCTAGTTCCAGATTAGGTGTTTTTGAAATTAACAGGACTACGCAAAAATAGCCAAAAAGCTTAATTTATCTAACCGCCAAGACGCCAAGAACACCAAGGGTTCGTAAATTATGCGTAAGTCCTAATTAAATACTCGTTGAGCAAGTTTTGATACTGACTGATGAAGCTTTAACACTCAACGACGAAGTTTGGAAACTCACTCACGAGAATTAATGACTCGTTAATGAATTTCTCATCCTCGCTTACGAAGCTCAAATACTCAAAGGTGAGATTCTCAGACTCGTTCATCAAGCTCAAATACTCAAAGACGCAATTGGAAACACTCGTTGACGAGTTTTAAATACTTAACGACGAGGTTGTAAGACTCTCTAATGAAATTAAAATACTCGGCGATGAAGTTTAAATGTCGGCTAACGAATTAAACCTCTTGCACAAATATTTTTTAGTGTAAACAAGCTCAGTGCGATCGCTAACGATGTATTTCAGGAAGGGCAACTATGGTGCATGGTGATGGAATACATTCAGGGAGAAAATCTTACAGATAGGGTTGGGGTGGTTATCGTATCAGATATTTCCAATATTTAAATAAAGGCTTCACATATTTACAGGATGATTTTCTTTCTAGTTTATTTCTTCGCGTACTTTGCGTCTTTGCGGTACCCTGCGGGAAGCCGCTTGCGCGTCTACATTACTTCATCCCTACATTGTGCAACGCCTGTAGTGCTTCTCAGTTGCGTCAACTACAGAACCTCACCCCGCCCTATCGGGCACCCCTCTCCTTAGCAAGGAGAGGGGCTGGGGGTGAGGTATGTATTGCATCCGATTTAAAATCGCTATAAATAAAGGCTGATTTATATTTCTTGTTGTACTTCATGAATAAGAAAATTCTTTGCAATTAAGAGTTTGACTCACCTTGGGGTTTATCATTTCAAATAAACAGGCTCCTTCCTGATTACAACAAAAAGCAGATAACTTAAGCAACATTACTGATGAATACGGCTGTAAATAACACTCCAGGACTTGCTACGCGCTTGGTAAACGGAGTACTGGCAATCAAGCCAGTGTACAACCTTGCCAAACATCAAGCCCGGCAAATGATGATAAAACGGGCAGAGAAAATTGGAGTGCCTTGGAGAAAACAAGTACAGGCACTGCGATCGCACAACTGGGAAAGCGAACTAGCAAAAGTACAAAATCCCCAACTCAAATACCCAGACTACTACCTCACCTCATTTCACGCCTACGACAAAGGTAATCTCAGCTGGGATGCAGCCCTAGAAGTAGAAGTTGCTGCTTACGCCGTCCACGCTACTATCTGGGCTGGTGCAGGAGCTAAAGGTGATGCTCAGCTGCGTCAGAGTTACCATGATCTCCTCAAACAACAAATTACCACCCCACCGCAAGATATCCTCGACTTAGGGTGTAGTGTGGGTATGAGTACTTTTGCCCTACAAGAACTGTACCCCCAAGCCCAAATCACTGGCGTAGACTTATCTCCCTACTTTTTAGCTGTTGCTAACTACCGTTCCCAACAGCAGCAACGCCACATCAACTGGATTCACGCAGCGGCTGAATCAACCAACTTACCAGACGCTTCTTTTGATTTAGTCTCAATTTTCTTGGTGTGTCACGAATTACCCCAGTCAGCAACTCGGCAGATTTTTGCTGAAGCAAGACGTTTACTACGTCCCGGTGGATATTTGGCAATCATGGATATGAATCCTCAAGCGGAAGCTTATAAAAAAATGCCTCCCTATATTCTGACGCTGCTCAAAAGCACTGAGCCGTATTTAGATGAATACTTCACTTTGGATATTGAACAAGCAATAGTAGAAGCAGGTTTCCAAACTCCTACCATCACTCGCAACAGTCCTCGTCATCGCACTATTATTGCTCAGGTGAGTGGTTGATTTATCTCTAGTACCGTGGGCAGTCGTACCTCCCCTGTTGCTTCTGGTTTACTATTATTGGCGCTTTGCCAATAGCCCATCCCTGCTGCGACTGCTGTTATTTTTTGTAGCTGGGGCAATATCTGGTTTTGTTGCCCTTAGTTTAGAGTGGCTTGTAGAAACACAAGTCAACTCGTTTCCATTCTGGCGACAAACTCGCACTACTCTTGTGGGTGTTGCTTTGCGCCAGTTACTAGAGGTAGGGCCAATAGAAGAAGGTTGTAAATTAATAGTAGTAGTTGCTTTGAGTTGGTATTTTCAGCGTCGTCAATATCGCTTACGCCCCACCACAGTCTTTCTCTTTACCATAGCCCTTGCTTTGGGATTCACCGCCGAAGAAAACTGGATTTACTTTGTCCATAATACAGCATCAATTTTAGAGCGATCGCTCAGCACACCAGTCCACGCTATGTTCTCTGCACCTTGGGGTTATGCCTTAGCATTATCTTTACCTCGATATCACCCCAGGGTTGCTAAAGCTTGGTTCAATTCTGTGATTTGTCATGCTCTAGTTAATGTTTTATCAAGCGCTTGGCGTTATCCACAACCATTGTCCTTCCTCAGCTATGGTTTATTTCCCTTTTTGTTGTGGATGTTTTGGCGACTAGAACAGTTGCTGCGAAAAGTACAAAGAATTCCACCCATTACTTTAATTAGTGGTTATACACCACAGCACCGTTTTTGGCAGAGGGGCTTGGTGATGTTTGCACTTATATTGGGTGGTAATGCAATTTTTGGGTTATTTCTGTTGCTCAGAAATTTGAGTTCTGCGACTCCAGCACAGCTTTTTGAGCCTACGATTCTCTGGTTTATATTTAGTCGCCTCTTACTCAATTTCACTTTTGGACTAATAGCCTGGAAAATTTATCGCTACTTACGAAATCAGGTTCGTAGTAAGCGCTTTAGCGCTTGCGTATTTAGGAACTAGCCCTTTGGTGATACAATCCAAAAAACAAGTTTTCTTAGTGTCTTAGTGTCTTTGTGTTTCAAAAATAATTCTTTTCACCACCAAGACACAAAGACACAAAGTAAGATTTGCTTGAAATCGGGAGTAGACAATTAGATTTTACTCACCTTGCAAGGGCTGTTTAAAGACTAAAGGCTTGAATATGAACATAAATTAAGCTAAATACGTGCCAAAACTGGCTGATTGGCTGCAACATTAACAGAGTTGGATTCTGTGTCTGTGCAGTAAATTTCACAAGAATTATTCGGACTTTCAATTAGTTTGACTTTATAAAGTTTTGCTCCCAATTTCTGAATAGGCGATCGCAATAAATTACTAATGTAAAGTGCTATGTTTTCAGCAGTAGGCACAACTTCTGAAAAATAGGAGATATCTTTGTTCAAGAAAGTGTGATCAAATGGCTCAACCACATAATTTTCTATGACTTGATTCAATGCACCTAAATCCACAATCATGCCAGTGCGTGGATCTATTTCCCCTTTTACTGTCACTTCTAAATGGTAGTTGTGTCCGTGACCATTAGGACGGGCACATTTACCATAAATCTCGAAGTTATCTTGATCACTCAGATCTGGATGCGCTAGCCTATGAGCGGCGCTAAAGTGAGTACTAACACTGAGATAAGCTTCCATTCCGTTTCCCATATAGTCTGCCCAAAGTTCAGGATTTTCAAATAGCTGCACACGGACTAGAGGTAAATGGGGTGCTAGCCGTTGCCAAATCACCCTTGCAATATTTTCTGTGGTAGGTAGAGTTTGTTGAAATTCTGCCCACACATCGTTGAGATAGGAAAAGTCTAGTTGGCTAGTTACTTCTTGCTTAATTACGTGTTTGACATCAGACAAGTTTAACACCATGCCATATTTATCTAGTTCCCCAATCAGGGAGACAAATAAGATATAGTTGTGTCCATGTCCCGGAAAGCGAGAGCAAGCACCAAATTTTTTTAAATTCTCAGCTTTACTCAGTTCTGGCAACCAATAGCGATGACTGGCCGAAAACTGAGCGCGGCGATTCACAACGCATTGCATGAGTGTACTGGTAGGATTGTTTAATATTTCTTAATATTTTAACATTTTAACGATGTGTTTCGTGTTGTTAACCCTTTTTCGTTCTGCATCCAGGTTAAGACAACAATTAGAATTGACGTAGTGTGTCTTGGTTTGGAAGGTGTCTGAGTCTGTGTCTGTTCGCGATCGCTACCTGGCTTTAGTCGATGAAATTATTGAAACTACCCTCAAGGGCAAGATCAGTTCTGTGGAGCAAGTGTATCAAATGTTGCTCCATGGTGTCACGGCTGGAACGGGGGAAATTTTTGAATTGGCATTGAGCGATCGCTTTAATAGTATTCAGCAGCAAGTAGACAACGAAAAAGACGAACTCAAAAAAGCTAAAGCTACCCGTAGTCTGAGATCCATAAAAACAATCCAAAGTCAATGGCAACGGGTGCAGGAACAAAACAAAGCCACAGAAGCCACTGCTACCGCAGTTAAAGAAATTACCACAGCCTCATCCGAGGAACGACTAGCTACCTTTTTACGCGTCACTGATCCAAACAGCAAATATCGCCTTAATTTACAACAGCTTCAGCAATTATCAAAAGCTTTACAACAGTTTGCCCAAGCAGATTCTGATTTACAGCAAATTTCCGAGGGTATTACCCGTGGTGTTGCATCTTGGCAGCGACTACAAGACCATTTAGTTAGCTGGATGTACGAGCAAAACCGTGAAGCTTTGGGGTTTGGTGGTATACCAGAAGAAAGTGGCCCTTGGGCAACTTGGGCAAAACAAGTACAGAGTGAGTTACCCCATGCACTGTTTCGCGCCTTGGCAAAAGAACAATCTGCGATTGAATTTGCTAGGCAGCAGCGTCAAGTCAGCCTGAGAGACTGGGTGGAAATTACACTCATCTTACAATACCTGCAACGGGGATTAGTTCACTGGTTTGACCAACAACCTTACAATGTTAAAGCTGGTTCCAAGCTTTCTATTTCTACATATTTGACCTTTGCAGTTATTTGGAGTCAGCTGGCAATTGGTTTTAGTCAAGATATCACCTACAGTAATGCAGCTTTGCAGGTGATGTTACAAATTTTACGTTTATTTAGTCAAGCTCAGTATTTTCCCTTGTATGGTGGCATCTTCGCTTCCTTTTCTGGTAGTTACTTGCGTGATACCCTAAATTACCTGGATGAACCATTGCGAAGAGTCGAAGGAACCCAAGAAAAAGCCCGGATATTAACAATTTTAGGCTATTCCCAACGAGCGTTGGGACAATACGACAGTTCCATCAACTTTCATCAACAGGCTTTGGAGATTGCTCGTCATGCAGCCGATCGCCCCTGTGAAATAGCTAATCTCAATCATCTTAGCCGTACTTGTGTGCAAGAGCAAAAGTATGCAGAGGCAATAGATTACAGTCAAAGAGCATTAATCATGAGTCGGCAAACAGGAGATAGGATAGGAGAAGCCTATGCCTTGGTAAACTTGGGTTACAGCGAAGTCATGCAGGCTCAACAACAAGAGCAAATAGAACCAGAAACCTATGAAATGCCAATTAATTATTTGCAACAAGGTTTAAAACTATCAGAACAATTAGGTGATGTCCAAAGTAAAGCTTTGTGTTTAAGTAGTTTAGGTGTTGCTTATTTGGTAATTGGCGATTCCCAAAACGCCATTAAAAATTTAGAAGAAGGCTTTAAAACAGCGCAAATATCCGGTGATTTATATCTCCAAGGATTGAATTTAGCTAATTTAGGTGAAGCGAATTATAACTCAGCTAACTTTGCCAGAGCAATTTACACAGGTTGCTTAGGAATGTATTTGTTAAACCAGATAGCTTCCCAGGAATGGCGAAAAGTAGCAAGATTACTAACAATATTACAAGGTCAACTTGGGGTAGAAGCTTTTCAAAACGCATTGCAGCAAAATCGCCCCAAAATTATTTCTGTAATTGGTGTGGATGGGTATGATTATATTCCGCAATTGTTAGAAGAATATAGACGTGAGATGTAACGCAATCGCTAGTATTTAAGCAAAGCAAAATAGCGATCGCTGTTTTGTGGAAGTGAGTGCGATCGCAGTTTAAAGATGACTCATTTGTGAAAGCTTAGAAGCCGGACTTATCGAATAAGGTGTATATAAACCCAACTTTCACAAATAAAATAGGATTACTATATATCACTTGAAGCGTGAGGCTTTCCCTATGGTTAACCTTACTATTGCCATTCCCCAAGCCTTTAAAATCACTCATGAACAGTTCAAGGAACTCGCCGCCGTTAACCATGAACTCAGACTAGAAAGAACAGCCACAGGAGAATTAATACTTATGCCCCCTACAGGAAGCGATACTGGAAAACGAAACACAGATATTGTAGGGCAAGTTTGGTTATGGAACCGTCAGACTAAACTAGGAGTGGTATTTGACTCCTCTACAGGATTTCATTTACCAAACGGGGCCGATCGCTCTCCTGATGCTGCTTGGATAAAATTAGAACGCTGGGAAAAACTGACAAAAGAAGAACAAGAAAGTTTTGCACCCATATGTCCAGATTTTGTCGTTGAATTGCGATCGCCTTCCGACAGTATAGAAACTTTGCGCGACAAGATGAAAGAATATATGGAAAACGGAGCCAAATTAGGATGGTTGATTGACCGAAAAAACAGCAAAGTTGAAATCTACAGACAAGAAAAAGAGATAGAAGTATTAGATCATCCCAGTAATGTATCAGGTGAAAATGTACTACCAGGATTTATCTTAGATTTAACAGAAGTTTGGTAAGTAAAACATTTCATTAATTCCTCGCGAATTCCCACCAGAAAAACTCTGCGTACCTCTGCGCTAACTTTGCGTCCCTTTGCGTTTCAACTAGCGATCGCCAATCACAAATGGAAACTCTGCTTTCACATTCCACTGCTTACCGTCGTGTCGCAGTAACGTCAAATTATTTGCTGTAAATTCAAAATATAACTCACGCTTTTCAAACTCAGACCAAGCAGCTCTAAAATTCTGCCGTGTTAAATCTTTAAATGCCACCGTCATGTGAGGCGCAAATGGTCGAGTTTGAGATACTTTATCAACAATTCCCAGTTGATTGACTAGGTGTGTCATTAAATTTGCTTGCAAAGCCAACAGTTCTGGACTTCTCACCACATTAATATAGATGACGCGGGGAACAAAAGCACCATATCCACTCAAGGTAATTGGTATGGGATTTTGGCTGCTGGCAAATTCCTGCAAACATACTTCTAATACTGGTAGGTTTTGATCAGACCATTCAAAAGGTGGTTGTAAGGTAATGTGAGGCGGAGATTTTTGGGCGTGACGACTAGCATAATGGAGGGCAAAGTGCTGCTTGATTTGGTTAGCATAATCCTGAATTTCCAGTGGTGGGAGCAGGGCAATAAAAAAAAGATTTTGTGATTTTTGCAACGGAGTTTATCTGTTATCAGTTATCAGATAATTACTCTATTTATACTTAATAGAGTGTCAGTCAACAATATAACGTTACTTCGATGAACCTTTCAACCTCCCTTCTCCAAAGGTCAAATTCAAAAAGTCTGAGGTGAAAAATGACTCAAGCACTACCAAAAACAATAACTGTTGAAGAATTTGCAGCCTGGTATCCAGAAAACCCACAAAGACGCTATGAACTACACAATGGAGTGATTGTTGAAATGCCATTACCGGTTGGCGAACATGAGGAGGTTACAGGATTTTTGGTCAGAAAACTAAGTGTAGAATTAGACCGATTAAATCTTCCCTATTTCATACCAAAAACAGCATTTGTCAAACCACTTCCAAATGAATCAGGTTATTCGCCAGATGTGCTAATAGTAAACCAAACTAATCTCACAAATGAACCAATCTGGAAAAAAGAATCAATTATTACTCAGGGCGCATCAATTCCTCTAGTTGTTGAAGTTGTTAGTAGCAACTGGCGTGATGATTATTACAAAAAATACGCTGATTATGAAGAAATGGGAATTGCTGAATACTGGATTGTTGATTACGCTGGTTTAGGTGGTAGGGAATTCATTGGGAAACCAAAACAACCAACAATCTTAATTTGTTGTTTAGATGAAGGTGAGTATCTAGTTAGGAAGTTTCGAGGTGATGACCGTATTCAATCACCAACATTTCCAGAGTTAAATTTGACAGCCAAACAGATTTTTCAGACCGCATAATGCCCAGAATGTTGATTTCATGGCTACTAAGAGTGCTACTCAAAAACAGTTTTTCCCTACACCCCGCACCCTTACACCCTTACCCCCCTAGTTTTTGTAATGGGAAGTGACAAGTACATGCCGATTTTCGTCAAGATTGAGGAAGGTAAAGTTGATAAATCGGTCTTTGACCAATATATACCCGCTCACAAAGCTTACGTAAAAGATTTGATCGCTAAAGGACACAACGCTAAAACTGGCTACTGGGCAAATATGGGAGGCGGGATGATGGTGTTTGAAGCTGCCTCTATGGCAGAAGCCCAGGCAATTGTAGCCAATGATCCGTTGGTAATTAACAATTGTGTTAACTACAAACTATATGAATGGAAAATTGTCGTCGAATAACACACACATGCAATATTTAATGCTATGCTAATTTGTAGACCTGGATCTATGCGACTGTAACGCCCAAACCTTGTCAGGACCGGAAGGTAGCAGCAACACGGGATGCTTATGGTAGGCGTAGTCTCCGGGTCGCCCTATTTCTAGGAGCGTAAAGGCTGTAATGGCTGGTTTTGGAGATATTGTTAAAAAAGCTTTTTACCTTGGTGTTGGATTAGCTTCTTACGCGGGCGAAAAAGCAGGCGGAACGCTGTCTGAAGTGCGATCGCAAATCCAAAAGCTGGCAGACGAAATGGTGGCGCGGGGTGAAATGACTACAGAAGAGGCGCGTCGCTTCGTTGAAGATATGATGAAGCAAGCCCAGCAGCAATCAGCAACTACCACAACAGAAGAACCGACTACTCCTTCTGAACCGCGCCGCATAGAAATTATAGAAGAAGACGACCAGCCAACGGCAAAAGATTCCCAAACCAAGAATAGTGATGATAATGTAGATCAATTACGTCAGCAAGTTCTGGAATTAGAAAACGAATTAAAGCGTCTGCAACGTGATAAGTAATAATAAATTTATGCTGGGTTGATGTTAGCCTTGTCTTGCTGATATCAACCCATTCCTATATGACGTAGAATTTAGTTAAAACCTATTCCTCAGGGTGTTGTTCATTGCTGGCAGTTAGGTGGCATTTAACGTCCGTGAATATTTAGTTTCTGTAATATACAGCTTTTCAGAAAATAGCGTTAAGGATGTCTACATTACACTAGTATCGACGACATTGATTTTGATGGGCTGTTAGACAAATCCCCGACCTTTTTAAAAATCGGGGATATGTCCCCTCACAACCCCTCAGAACTTATATTTTTGAATCTAGCCAGTAAGGGCGTTAGTTTTATGGACAATTGGCAAAAGGATTTTTGGGAAATGGTACAAACAGTAAGCGATGAAGTAGAACGCTTTTTCCTGGGAATGAGTGACATGGTAGACACTTTTTTTGAAGTGACCGAAGAAGTTACTGAACAATTGCACAATACAATTGTTGTAGAAATAGATCAGTATTTTCAGGAATTGACTGAACCATTTTTAGAAATGTACTGGGAATTGGAAGATATAGTAGGTGATGATTTAGATCCTGCCTTTCCTTACCCAGTTGAACCCTCAGCAGAAAAAAATCCCGCTTGCATTGGTTGTTGCCACTATCACGGTCAAGCTTATGGTGGTAATTTGTTAGTCTGTGGTATGCATCCCTACGGATGGGATGGTGAGAATTGCCCAGATTGGCAATCAGAAGAATCATAAGTTAAAAACCAACAGTCCACTGACAATTGACTATTGACCAGTTACTAGTTTTAAATTTTATGAGTAATTCTTTATCGGAAAGTGTGTCACAGCCAAGTCAAGAAATGAAGTATGGCGAACGCGAAATTGCAGAAGGAAAACTCATTACCTTTCCGAATCCGCGTGTAGGACGACGCTATAACATAGATATCACATTGCCGGAATTTACATGTAAATGCCCCTTTTCCGGCTATCCAGACTTCGCCACTATTCATATTACCTACATACCCGATCAACAGGTCGTAGAATTAAAGGCACTCAAGCTTTATATTAACAGTTACCGCGATCGCTACATCTCTCATGAAGAATCTGCTAACCAAATCTTGGATGATTTTGTCGCCGCTTGTGATCCTTTAGAAATCACTCTCAAAGCTGATTTCGCCCCACGTGGTAACGTGCATACAGTGATTGAAGTTCATCACAAAAAACAATAGCACTGCTGTTTAATCATCGTCATCATCTTGATCTCTAACACCGTCATCATTTTTGATTTTTGATGATGGTGCTGTAGGTTTATTTGCAGGGATTGACAAGGACTCTTGTTTGAGAGGAGGCGTCGTAGTAGGTGTAACTTGTTGGTTGAATGGTGTGCTAGAGAGTAGCGATCGCCTTCTCCTCATTTGTTTGTTCTTGACTTAGGGAATCCAAAATTCCCAACATTTCCTGCTCAAATGCTACCTGGGCGCGATTAGTTTTGCCACCCACATACAGACGTCCATCTATCTGCAAAGCCCAAATTTGGGAGTGGGAAAAATAACTCATCACCACACCCAACATCAACAAGGCAAACCCAGTATAAACAATAGGAATTCCTGGATCAGCTTTAATTTGTAAACCGGTACTACCAACCACATCCAAAACAGTCAGTTTCACACCATTGATTTGGGTGGACATACCTGTCCGCAAAGTGTTGAATAGTTGACCTGCGGCGTCATAAATTAACACTGTTCCTTGTAAATCTTTGGCTAGTAACGAGACACCCTCACTTAAATCTGGTTTAGTGGGAATCCAGGTTCCCCAAATACGGCCATTACCATTGGTATTTAATAGAGCCATTGGTATCTGAAAAACGGGGCTTTGGTTCACCCGCACTCGCACAGCAGCAATTCCCCAGTCTGTTTGGTAAAAAGTCACACCCCGATAACGCAGAGGTTGATTAACAAAAATTTTCTTGTGATCAACTTCTTGGTTTTGGTTATTTAAAACGGATAAATCTGAGTAAAACTGGTCAATACTGCCACTAGGAGTATAATCAATCCAAAAACGATTCACACGTACAGACCAATCTTTAGGTATGCGTGTGGCGGCCCAAGGACCTGCATCAATAATATTTTTAACTTGGAATGTATTACCACTAGCAACCATTTCCTGGGCCATAAATCCAGTCATCGCCCCCCAAATTGACCCCAAAAGAATCACAACTATACCAATATGTACAATGATGGGGCCGATGCGTCCAATTATGCCTTTGCGAGCATAAAGAATATTAGTTTTATCTGTTTCTTGAAAAATTTTATAGCTGCGGTTCTTTAATATTTGCTTAAGGGAATCAACAGAACCATTATCTAGTTCTGCACTCAATGCTAACTTCGTAAATTGTCGGGGTTGATCATAAAATTTCCAACGACGGGCTGCTTTGAAAGCAGGTAACTGACGGGTAAAAGTACAAGCGGTCAAGCTAGTACCAAAAAATATCAGTAAAGCTAAGAACCACCAGGTACGATAAACATGATCTAACCCCAAAGTTAAAATAACTTTCCAAGATAGAAAACCAAATAAAGCTGGGTGTTCTGGATAATTAGCTTGGTAAAAATCCAGTGATTGACCTTGTTCAATGACTGTACCGGTGATACTAAACAGAGCAATAATTAGTAAGAGTGCGATCGCTAAACGTAAATCTGTTAATACAGGTAAAAAATCCTGTCGTAATATCCGCGCGATCGACCACCCATTTGATTGTTCTGTAGATTTTTCAGTAACTGTATTATTTGTATTGTCTAAAGTCATTTGAATTAATAAATATATAATTGTTAGTAGTTAGTAGTTAGTTGTTAGTTGCTGACCACTAACCACTAACTATTAAAAAGGAATCCGAGAAACGAGAGAAAAAACACCAAATCCTACTAACAACGCCCCGCTAATTGGGTTAATCCAACCAGACCAACGGCGTAATTCTAGTATCTTTTTAATCGAAGCAGTAAAGGTACCTGCCAAAATTAATGGTGCTACATAACCTGCGGTGTAGGAAATGAGCAAAACCGCACCTAAAATTAAGTCTTGTGTATTAGCAACCCAACCTAATAAACTTGCCAAAACAGGAGTACTGCAAGGAGAAGCAACTAAACCAAAACTCAGACCGATCGCATAGGCACGCACACCTTGGGGTAATTCTTGAGAAATCCACTCTGTACCACCAAAAGAGGGCATTTGTAAGGGTAAAGCTTCTAGCAAATTCAGCCCCATCAGGATAGCTATAACGCTAACAATAATTGGTAAACCAAAACCGATTTGACCGTAGACTTTTCCAACCAAAGCTGCTACGATTCCTAAACTTGCAAGCGTAGTTGCTAATCCAAAAGCAAACCAAGTAGACTGGGCAGCAGCTTGTAGGCGGCTTTTCGCTTCGTAACCGCCGATGTAGCCGATAGTGATAGGCAACATAGACAGCATACAAGGTGTGAGACTGGTGAGTAGCCCAGCAATAAAAATAACACCTATGCTTAGTAAACTCAGGTGCGTCAACTGATTAGAGACAAGGGAGTTGGCGAATTGTTCTAGTTCGTAAAACTGGGTTTGCAGGTTTTCAAGCATGGGCTAGATAAATGGAAAGTCCTTGCACTGCTTGAATTGTAGCTTAATTTGCGCTAATGGGTGGGAGTTATCAATCACAGTGTCACTGGATGAAAGATGCGACACCACATCACTTTGGTTGCTGTTATATAACTTAAGCACAAAATTGCATAAATTCATAGCGAAATTTTGGCACCAACACTCCGCGTCCCTCAGGGTTTACCTTTGCGTCCCTCTGCGTTTTAAATCACTACGCTTTTACGCAAAATTGTTAGGGTGGAAGTATTTCCAAATCTTTGCCAAACATAAAGACGCCAAGTGATTCTTAGCGTCTTTGCATGAAATAAATTTGGCTGTTTTACCCTATACCATCTCGGAGGATGTCTGCACTACTGCTTGGGGTTGTGGTTGGAACATAAACAAGGAGTAGACCACATCTCGACGAATATTGGTCATCATATCCAAGAAGAGTTCGTAACCCTCGGTCTTGTATTCAATCAATGGATCTTTTTGACCGTAACCCCGTAATCCTACGGACTCACGCAAAGCATCCATTTGTTGCAGGTGTTCTCGCCAGAGGGTGTCAATTCGCTGCAAGATAAAGAAGCGTTCAGCTTGGCGCATCAATCCGGGTTGAATTTGGTCTATTTGCGCTTCCTTCATGTCGTAGGCGATCCGCACTTGTTCGTGCATGAAAGCTTTAATCTCACTCATTGACATATCTACTAGTTGAGATGATTGTAAGTCTGCTAGTAGATAAACAAATTCTTTGACTTTTTCAACTAACTTGTCTAGTTCCCACTCTTCTGAAGGTAAGTCTGGATTAATGTAGTAGTTAACGATGTCGTCCATCGTTCTTTCAGCGTACTCGATCACTTGTTCTTTGAGGTCTTGTCCTTCCAAAACCCGGCGGCGTTCAGCGTAAATAGCACGGCGTTGGTTGTTCATTACCTCGTCGTACTCAAATACCTGCTTACGGATATCGTAGTAGTAGGTTTCAACTTTTTTCTGAGCGCCTTCTAAGCTACGAGTCAGCATCCCAGATTCAATTGGCATGTCTTCCTCTACACGGAAGGCTTCCATTAATTTAGCAACGCGATCGCCACCAAAGATCCGCATCAAGTTATCTTCTAAACTGAGGAAAAATCTGGTGGAACCAGGATCGCCTTGACGTCCGGCGCGTCCCCGCAACTGGTTGTCAATCCGCCGTGACTCGTGACGTTCTGTACCAATTACGTGTAAGCCTCCCAGTTCTACTACTTCTTGGTGTTCCCGGCTGGTGAACACTTCATACTCCTGCTTGATGCGGTTGTAAGCTTCCCGTAATTTCTGAATTACAGGGTCTTCAGTGGGAGCTTTTTCGGCGGCGATAGCAACTTTTTCTTCTGCTTCCAATTCTGGCAGACTACGTTCACCATAGGCTTTGACTGCCATTTCTACTGCTTGCTTGAGTAGTTGTTCTGCTTCTTTAGAAAGCTGAGTTGGGAAAACCTGGGGGGAAGCTTTCCAAGTTTTGACTTTCTTGCCAGGGGCAAAGCCTTGTCCACCACCAGAAGCGGGAGGCAAACCAGCTGCCCTGTGGACACTAAACATATCTTCATTTTCTGGCTTGACGATCCGGGGCATAAAGTATTCCCGCATCTTCAAACGAGCCATATATTCAGCGTTACCACCCAAGATAATATCCGTACCTCTACCAGCCATGTTAGTGGCGATAGTCACAGCACCTTTGCGTCCTGCTTGAGCGACAATCTCCGCTTCTCGCTCCACGTTTTCTGGTCGGGCGTTGAGCAATTCGTGGGGAATGTTCATTTGCTTCAACAACTGGCTGAGATACTCAGATTTTTCCACACTTGTAGTTCCCACCAATACGGGTCTACCAAGTTGGTGCATTTCGGCACATTCTTTGGCGATCGCTCGCCACTTGCCCGCCTCATTCTTAAACACCATGTCGGACAAGTCTTCCCGTCTTCTAACGCGGTTGGTAGGAATGACGGTTACTTCCAGTTTGTAAATTTTTTCAAATTCGGCTTCTTCCGTTTTTGCCGTTCCTGTCATCCCACCTAATTTTGGATAAAGCAAAAACAGGTTTTGATAAGTAATGGTCGCCAAAGTTTGGGTTTCTGGTTGAATCTCTACGTGTTCTTTGGCTTCAATGGCTTGGTGCAGACCATCACTCCAACGCCGTCCCGGTAGAACCCGTCCGGTAAATTCATCAACGATGACTACTTCTCCATTGCGGACAATATAGTTAACGTCCTTCAAAAACAGTTCTTTGGCTTTAATCGCGTTGAAAACAAAGTGCGCCCAAGGATCTTCAGGGTCAAATAAATCTTTTACTCCCAACAGTTGTTCTGCTTCCGCAAAGCCTTCATCCGTTAGCAGGACGTTACGGGCTTTTTCATCTACCTCATAATGCTCATCTTTTTGTAAAGCGGCGGCGATCCGGGCTGCTTCTATATATTTTTCTGTGGGGCGTTCGACTTGCCCAGAAATAATCAACGGTGTCCGCGCTTCGTCAATTAAAATTGAATCTACCTCGTCAATCACACAGTAGTTAAATGGGCGCTGCACTACATCCGTGATTGATGTTGCCATGTTATCCCGTAGGTAATCAAATCCTACCTCACTGTTGGTTACATAAGTAATATCACAGTCGTAGTTTTTTTTGCGCTCTTGGGGGGTCATACTAGCCTGAATCAGACCTACACTCAAACCCAAGAAGCGATGCACCTGCCCCATCCATTCCGCGTCCCGACGAGCCAGGTAATCGTTAACAGTAACTACGTGTACACCTTTGCCCGTGAGAGCATTTAAATAGCTAGGTAAAGTTGCTACCAGGGTTTTACCTTCACCAGTTTTCATTTCGGCAATTTGGCCTGTGTGCAAAATCACACCACCCAGCAACTGCACATCAAAGTGCCGTAGCCCTAAGACTCGCCGTGCGGCTTCCCTGACTACAGCAAAAGCTTCGCTGAGAATGTCATCAAGAGTTTCGCCTTTTGCCAGACGCTGCTTAAACTCTGCTGTTTTGCCCTTAAGTTCTTCATCAGAAAGGGCTTTGATATCTTCCTCTAAGAGGTTAATTTCAGTGATGTAAGGTTGGTATTTTTTAAGCTTACGAGCGTTGGGGTCGCCCAACAAAGTTTTTAGCATGGCAGATTATTTAACAAAATCAACGGGGACGGGAATTTTAGATTTGGGTTATTGATTATATGGATTTGACCCAACTGAGTTTTATCAGTTATTCAGTTGTCAGTTATCAGTTATCAGTTTTGTTCTTTGGATCAAAGTTTCCCACCAATTGGTGGTAAGTCGTAGCTAGTTGTTCGTTGCGGGTAAAATACCCGACGATACAATTGATAACTGGTAACTGTTCACTGTTCACTGAATTTAATACTCTATAAATTGGTTGGCAGTGGACAATTTCAACCAAAGCAGCAACAAGACAAACTAAATCTAGTTACTAAATGATGGCTTTCAATTAGAAGTTTATATTTGAAACTTTATTAATAGTATCATTTCGCTTCCAGATGAGGCAGTGAAGCTCGACCATGCTCAAGTAGCGATCGCCGTTCTTTGTAGAGTGATGGGTGTGATGGGTGTGAGGGGTATGAGGGGTAGAGGGGTATGAGGGGTGTGAGGGGTGTGAGGGGTGTGAGGAGTACAAGGATAAATATTTCTTTTACTCCTCACACTTTCCCCACTCCTCACACTTCCCCACTTAATTAGAATTCTCCCACTCCGGAGTTAGACTGCGGAAATTATACTCATTGGCACTAGGATGACAGGAGACACAGCTATTGATCTCCACAGGACGTGGCAATTTAACTTGGGGATGCAAAGCTTTGAAAAAACGAGAACTGTTGACTCGATAGGGAATTTGTTCGTCTTCTAGAATCGGACGGGAAAAAGTGGAAAGATATCTCCAAACCAAAAGGCGTGGTGGATCGACAAGAGGCTGAATTTGACCACCGTAATGTTGCGAGTCTTGCAGAATATTTTTCCAAGTCTGGGTGGGTAAAACTTGTGGTGGTAGGGCAATGTGACAACTAGAGCAATTTTCTAAGTAAAGTTCTTGTCCGAGTTGGTACTGAGCAGCTACTACATCTACAGTGCCGATTTCAGAGGTAGGAGTTGCACTTTGGGCATTTGTTGCGAAGGAAATGAGCCAACCCATAGCCAAACTCCAAGTTATAGCTACTAACAGTAAACCTAAAGATTTTCTCTGAAGTTGGCGATGCTTGCGATACTTAGTTAGATTAGTCATTCCTCACACTCATTAGATTTTAAATTTTTAAGAAGACAGATAATAATGAATTTAAGGAATAGGAACTACTCGCAATAATCTTTCCATCACAGTTTTAGCACTGCGTCCACCTGTGGGGATGAGACGATGACAAAGAACATGAGGAGCAAGAAATTTCACGTCATCGGGAATAGCATAATCACGCCCCAATAAAAAAGCCAGTGCTTGAGTAGCTCGATGTAACGCTATCGTACCACGGGGACTTACTCCTAAGGTAATTTCCTCATCGCATCTCGTTGCCCGCACTAAGTCAAGGATATACTGTTGCAAGGAAATATCTACCTTGATTTGAGCTACGATTTGCCGCAATTCTTGGACTTCTGCCAAGCTAATACAAGGCTGTAAATCGGCAACATTAACTCCTTTGTGCAGGCGTTGCAGCATTTGTAGTTCTTCTGCTTGGGAAGGATAACCCAAACTCAAGGACAGCATAAATCTGTCCATCTGTGCTTCTGGCAGAGGAAAAGTACCTTGGTATTCAATCGGGTTTTGAGTAGCAATCACAAAAAATGGTGTGGGAACAGCACGGGAGACCCCATCGGCTGTTACCTGTTGTTCTTCCATAACTTCTAGTAAAGCCGATTGAGTGCGGGGTGTAGCGCGGTTGATTTCATCAGTTAACAAAACATTGGCAAATACTGGACCGGGAAGAAAGTGAAATTCGCCGCTTTTGGGATTCCAAATGTTAGTGCCGGTGATATCGGTTGGTAGTAAATCAGGAGTGCATTGTAGTCTTTGAAACTTGCCATCAATCGATCGGGCGAGTGCTTTTGCTAAGAGAGTTTTACCGACTCCCGGCACATCTTCAAGTAAAGCATGACCACCAGCTAGTAAAGCAACCAGAACTAAGCGTATTGCCTCTTTTTTGCCAACAATAGTGTAAGCCAAATTTTGTGTGAGGGCGTCAATTTTGTCTCTCATAATAATTGGGGATTGGGTAGCGGGCAATGGGGAACTCACCGGCCCCTGGTGGGGATTAGGGGCAGTGGAGAGATGGGGAGTGTGGGGAGTAATGTAGAGACGCGCTGTTTGAAGCGTCTGGGAGTGTGTGGACGCGCTTTGCGCGGCTTCCCGTAAGGGTGGAGTGTGGAGAGAATAATATAGTAACTAATTCCCTTTGTCCCCCTTGTCTTCCTTGTCTTCCTTGTCCCCTTTCCTTCATTAGTGTTCCCTTAGCGAGACAAAATTAACACTCAACACTTAAAAAAAGCTCTAGCGGCACTACAGTCTAGTTGAATTTGTGTTTTTAGTGCTTCTAGATGAGGAAATTTTTGTTCTGGTCGTAAAAACTTTTCGAGATGCACCGCCAGCTTTTTACCATATAAATCACCAGACCAATCAAACAGATGGACTTCTACTGAAAGATGAATACCATTGACTGTAGGGCGATTACCTATATTCATGACACCAAAATAGCCATTTCCTGTAACATCTAATATTTCATTCACGGTAAAAACACGGACTGCATAAACACCGTGGTGAGGCAGAAACTTATCTTTGGGTAATTCCAGGTTAGCGGTGGGAAATCCAATAGTTCTGCCAACTTGTTGACCTTGAATCACAGTACCGATGAGGGTGTAAGGTCGTCCCAACAATTGGTTTGCTCGTTCGATATTGCCACTAGCAAGAATTTCGCGAATCAGTGAACTGCTAATCCGAGTCTGTTGGTACACCTGGGTTTTATTTTCTTGAGATTCTGCACAAGTTTCTAGAGAGGTGATAGTAACAGGAATGTTGTATTTAGCAGCAATGATTTGTAGATCATCAGCAGTACCACTACGTTTAGAGCCAAAACGAAAATCTTGCCCGACGCTAATTTTTACTGCTTGTAATTGTTGAACGAGAATTTTTTCTACAAATTCTTCTGGAGTCAAAGCACATAGTTCTTTATCGAAGGGTAATAGTACTAGTTGTTGTACTCCAAGCGATCGCAACTGGTGGACTTTTTCATCCAATGGTGTGAGCAAACTCCTGGGTTTACCTGTAAAAAACTCTTGGGGATGAGGATTGAAGGTGACGACGGTCGAGTAGATGGAACCGTTGTGGGGTGGTGGGGTAACTTTCTCCCCATCTCCGGTTCTCCCCATCTCCGGTTCTTTCCATCTCTCAATCTCCCCATCTTTCCTAAACGGCGGCAGAATTGGTTGGATCACTCGTTGATGACCACGATGTACACCGTCAAACTTGCCAAGTGCGACAGCAGTTGGCGTGAGAGCCAATTCAGGTGAAGATGTTACCCACACAGAACACCCATTTTGAGACAAATTTGGCACGTCGATTCTGGGATTTTAGGTTTGTTCAGCTTGTTTGCTAACCCTCAGGGAATTGCCTTTGTGGGCGTTGTTAGCCTGTGGTAGGCGCTTTCAAGACATTTAGCGCTATCAGCTTTTGTCTTGTGACTAACTCATACCACAGACACCCAAAGGGCGCTTACCTGTAGAATAAGCTCTTGATCACCAATCTAATCTAAAATCTAGAATTACTTCCTTGGCAATATCTACACAGAAAACTTACTAATAGGAAAAGATTCTGATAAAGGAACTGAAACAGGAACCTGAAGCACCATTCCTTCCCGTGCCATAACTGCACCAGGAAATTTCTGGCGTGCTTGTTCCCCTACACGATCTAAGAATTCATCATCATGGGCAGGATCGTGGTGAAAAATTACTAGTGTCTTAACATTGGCGGCTTTGGCTACCTTCACAGCTTCTTGCCATGTAGAATGTCCCCAACCAATTTTAGGATTGCTCGGTGAATGATATTCTTCATCGGTATATGTGGAATCGTAAATCAGGATGTTGGCGTCACGGGCTAGCCACAAGACATTTTCATCCAGCCTATCTGCAAAATGTTCGGTATCTGTGATGTAAACAGCAGCACCACCACGCCAATTGACTCGGTATCCAACTGCTTCACCTGGATGATTAAGTGGAGCCGTTTCTACGGTAATATCATCAATACGTATGGCTTGTCCTGGTATAACATCGTAGAAATCTAAGTTTGCCTGCATAATTTGCAAGGGAACAGGAAAATTCGGATGCAGCATCTGGTCATTGAGACGCTGTTCTATGGTTGAACCATCAGGGGCGATCGCCCCATAAATATGAAAGGTATTTCCCTTCACAAAGCCTGGTGTAAAGAAGGGAAAACCTTGCATGTGATCCCAATGGGAGTGAGTGAAGAATATGTGAGCTTCTACAGGCATTTTGGGCAACAAAGATTGCCCTAGAACATGCAGTCCCGTGCCACCATCAAATATTAAGCGTTTGCCATCCACTTGCATTTCAACGCAAGGGGTATTACCTCCGTAATGGACAGTGTTTGGTCCCGGACAGGGGATACTGCCACGAACGCCCCAAAAATGCACGGTAAATTGGTTCTCTATCCTTGACATGGGTGTTGCTTGCTGGACTGAGCGGGCGGTCATCCGATTTTAGATTTTGGATTCTGGATTTTAGATTTTAGATTTTGGATTGACTCCAGAGATTAATCTGGGGGCTTGTACCATCAAAGAATTATCGGTCAATCAAAAAATGTTACTTATTGTGCTAAGTTTATGCCGTTTCACTTGTTTTGATAGATATGGAATTTATTGGTAACACAGCATACCTTGACCCAGGTTGATTTTACTCAAGGTGAATCAGGTAAACTCTAAGTCAATCTCAAGTTTTTCGAGTTTTTATAAGGGTTGTCTGCAAGTGCGCTCCTACTTTATAGCCTATATTTAATCGTGATGCATTTAACCATCACTTAGATCTTGCACTTACTTTTTCGTCCGCCAAGAAATAAATTTTACTAGTCTTTAGCTCAAGTAAGCTAAAGCTCACTGGATATACATTTGAGTCCGTTTTAACTGACTTGGGCTATGAGGGTTGAACTTCACTTCAAGGGGTACTCAGGGCGAGGTGCTCCTAAAACCTACTTTAGTTTGAAGTTCCACTGGGATAATTGATGCAACCCTGTGCCATAGGTCAGGTTATATTGTAATGGCGTCACACTAATGTAGTTATCACGGACGACATGCACGTCCATAGGTATATCTTGAGGCAAATTCAAACCTACTGGTGGTTCTATATCTTCTAAAACCTCTCCGGTTAACCAGTAGTAAGTTTTACCACGCGGATCAATTCTTTTATCAAAAACATCAACGTAGCGTCGCACTCCTTGGCGAGTGATGAGAACTCCGGAGATTTCTTCCCACGTCACAGCAGGAATGTTAATGTTAAGCAACATCAAATCCACCAAAGGTTTTGCTGCTAGATATTCCACTAAGATTTTGGCAAATTTCGCTGCGGGTTGAAAATCTCTATAAGAGAAACTAGTAAGACTAAGTGCCACACTGGGAATACCTTCAATTAAGCCCTCCATTGCCGCAGAAACAGTACCAGAATAAAGAATTTCTGTTCCCAAATTCGCACCTTGATTAATACCAGAAATAACCAAGTCGGGGGGAGAATCAAGCAAGGCCCATAGTGCTAATTTTACACAGTCAGAGGGAGTACCATCACAAGCCCAAGCTTTGACGGCAGGATGAAAAATAGACTCGACAATTTCAGCACGAATTGGTTGATGTAAGGTCAGCCCATGTCCAGTGGCCGAACGTTCTCGATCCGGACAAACTACAGTTACTTCATGTCCTGCTTCTGCCAATGTATTAGCAAGGGTGCGAATACCCAGGGCATAAATCCCATCATCGTTACTGATTAGTAATTTCATTTGTTGATTACAGCGCATGTGTCATTTGTCATTCATTAAGTCATTAGTCAATAGTCTTTGGTTAATTGTCAATGTCATAAGTCACAAGATGTGAAAAAAGGGATTGGGAATCGGGATCGGGAATTGGGGAGACAAGAGGGACAAGGAAGAATTTCTCCTTTGTCCCCAACTCCCCGTTTCCTAATATCGCTTCTAAACTGGTAGTAGCAGGTTGCGTTATAACCGTTGCCTTTGATGCACAATTGACTTATTAATTAATTTGATTAGTCTTTTGTCATTTGTCATTAGTCCCAAGTTAATGACCAATGACCAAAGAAAGGATGAAGGCTGAAGGATAAAGGATTAAGTATAAAAAATTTTCATCCTTCATACTTCACACGTCATACTTTAGATGACCAATGACTGTTGATTATTAACTAATGACAAGTAATTTAGAGACTCAACTTTTGGCACTGCAAGAGGAAGGAGAAAAAGCGATCGCAGCTGCCACTACCTTGGAAACTCTTGAGGAATTAAGAGTCAAGTACCTGGGCAAAAAAGGTAGTTTATCAGTGCTTCTGGGCGGTATGGGTAAACTCCCAACAGAGGAACGACCAAAAATTGGTGCGATCGCTAATACAGTTAAAGAAGCACTGCAAACAAGCCTTGACCAGCAACGCACGGCCCTGGAAGCAGCTCAAATTCAAGCACAGCTGGAGGCGGAAACTTTAGACGTCACAATGCCGGGAATTTACCGCCCTCAAGGTCGAGTCCATCCGATCAACGGTATGATTGATCGGGCGCTGGATATTTTTGTTGGTATGGGCTACACGGTGGCTTCTGGTCCAGAAATGGAAACAGACTACTACAACTTCCAGGCCCTAAATACCCCGCCTGACCACCCGGCCCGCGATATGCAGGATACTTTCTACTTGCCAGATGGTAACTTGCTACGGACTCATACCTCATCGGTACAAATTCGTTACATGGAAGCCGAGGAACCCCCTATCCGCATTGTTGCACCAGGAAGGGTCTATCGAAGAGATAACGTGGATGCTACTCACGCGGCAGTGTTTCATCAAATTGAACTTTTGGCAATTGATGAGGGACTAACTTTCACCGATCTCAAAGGCACAATCAAAGTATTTTTAAATCAGATGTTTGGAGATTTGCCTATCCGCTTCCGTGCCAGTTATTTCCCATTTACAGAACCATCTGCGGAAGTTGACTTACAGTGGAATGGACGCTGGTTAGAAGTGATGGGCTGCGGTATGGTCGATCCAAATGTGTTGAAAGCGGTAGGATACGACCCAGAAGTTTATACTGGTTTTGCTGCTGGTTTTGGTGTAGAACGCTTTGCTATGGTGCTGCATCAACTGGATGATATTCGTCGTGTGTATACTAGCGATTTGCGCTTTTTGCAGCAGTTTTAAAATCGTTATTTGTCATTGGTCATTTGTCATTGGTCATTTGTTTAAGTAATGATCAAATGTACGGGCGAAGCCTTTAGGTGATAATTGATTGGTTTTGTGGAAAGATTACTCATCAAATGCTTTGCCCCTACGACAATTATCACAATGACCACAACGCCAATTTTCACCCTTTTGATGAAAACCAAAGGCGTTTAACAAAAACTGCCAACGGCACTGCTTGGTAGTAAGATATTTATTCATCTGCTTGGCGGCGTGCAATTGACTTACAGGCTGACTTTTCTTACTAGACACAATGGTGTAGTGAAAAGGGTCAAGCCAGTTGAGTTGACCAGTACTGTGCAACAGAGAAAGAGCAATAGCAGCATCAGGAGATTGTCGTGTAACTGCGTTTATTTCCCCTGTTTTTGGTAGTTTTTTGATTAATTGCTGTGCTTGTTGCTGTTGCGATCGCATTTTATCCTCAAAAAACTTCTGCCTTTGCTTGTCTTCTGGATCTAACCAACCCGTAGGTTCACTTACCAAAGTTAATGTCTGTGCTGGTTTACCATCTCGTCCGGCGCGTCCAATTTCCTGTACATACTCTGATAAAAACAAAGGTGCGTGAAAGTGAACCACCCAACGGACATCTGATTTGTTTATCCCCATACCAAAAGCAGAAGTACAGACAACAAATGGTATTTTCCCTTGTATCCAAGCAGTTTCAATTATGCGGCGTTCTTCTGCACTCAGTCCTGCATGGTAACTGGCTGTCACATAACCCATCTGTTGCAGCCATGCAGCTATATTCTCGCTATCTCGCCTGCTGCGAACATAGACTAATCCCGCTGTTTGTTGTTTTTCTCTGATAAATTTGAATAATTGTTGCTTTCTGTCCCTTGGAGTCCAAACTAATTGGACTCTTGGGTTAAGATTAGGGCGATAGGGGTCTAAAAGAAAGACTGCTGGTTGGTTTAGTTGTAAAGTTTCTTGGATGATTTTTTGGGCTAGAGGATCGGCAGTGGCAGTGAAAGCGGCTAGCGTTATTTTTGTTCCTACTGGTTTTGATTTCAACAATGCTGGCCGCACTGCCCCAATTCTTCGATAGGCGGGTCTAAAAGTGTCTCCCCATTGCACTAAACAATGTGCCTCATCTAATATCAAGCCGTTAATTGTAAGTTGTGGCTGGCATAATATTTGCCATACTGGGGGGCTAAATAAAGTTTCTGGCGATAGATATAATAATCTCAACTTTTGTTGTTCTAAAGCTTGCAGAATTTTTCGTCGTTGCCAAGATGGCAATTCGCTATGTAAAAGTGCAGCGCTTAACTTGTGTTGGCGTAGTTCTTGAACTTGATTTTCCATCAGCGCTACTAGAGGTGAAACTACCAATGTTAACCCTGTTTGTAACAAGGCTGGCAACTGAAAGCAAATAGATTTTCCGCCACCAGTAGGCATGATAATTAGTGCATCATTTTTTGCCAATAAACTGCGAATAATTTCTCCCTGTGGCGAACGAAAATCTTTGTAACCCCAAATTTCTTGAAATGCAACCAAAACGTCATTCCAGGATATTTTTGCAGAGTTATTCATGAGCAGCAGCGGATGTATTTAAATTTGAATATATCCTCTACTGAAAGATTACTGGCTCAGTAATTTTATATATTTTAGTGATCGCTTCAAGTTACGTATGCTTGTTATTACCCTTCAATCCCCCTATAACGGCAGGACTGTTTCATTCTCGCAGGAAAAATGGCTGAATTAGGGTCAAACCCCATAAAGACTCTCTAGTAGGAGTACTGGAAATACCTTTATCAAGAGCAACAATTTACTTATTCAAAAACACTCTAATTAATTGATAAGCGCCACTTTTTCCTAAAGTTTGATAGCTATTTGATTGTAAACCCATTTCTGGAAACTTTTTCGGTTGAGCTAAAACTAAAATTGAATCAGATTGTGTTTTATTCACAGCCTCCTTTCTCACATAATCGCCCGCGGCTGCACTCATTTTTATATAGTTTACAGGACGTTGGCTATAAAAAACAACAGTGGGTTTTTGGAAGCCAACCATGACTAATTCTTCACCTGGTTTTTGGACTTGGACTGCGATCGCTGACAATTCTCTTAAAGGTAACTGACGTTCTTGATCTATCAAAAATAAGGCTGGAGTCAGGACAAAAATTAAAGACAGCGTAAATGCCAACAAATTCACACCAATCAACAGACGCCAACGGCGACGCAGCATTACCACTGCCAATACCACTGCACACACTAACCAGATTGCGCTTCCCAACTTTGTCAAACCTGACTGTTGCAGCATTTGGCGAAATTGTGGTGCAGCCGGATCAGCACCTAACAACCGGGGTACGTAAAATAGTGCTACTGCGATCGCTGATACAAATATTACGTTGACCCAGCCAGTCCAGAGGAGGGAGGAAGGGAGAGGGGGAGTGGGGGAAGTAATGTAGAGACGCGCCATGGCGCGTCTGGGAGTGTGAGAAGTAAGGATATCTGTTTGTTTGCTTAACCTATGCTCTTTGAGTAAATCACTCCACAAAAGTCCTACTAGGATTGCTGCTGCTGGCATTAAGGGTAGGACATAGCTAGGAAGTTTGGTAACGGCAATGGTAAAAAAGCCGAAGATGCTCACAAACCAGAAAAAGGCAAATAAACCAAGTTGTTGCGATCGCTCTTGAGAACACCAATAGTTGCGCTGCCAAAATTTCAGCCTTGCCATTGATAGCGGCAAGTACACTGAGTATGGAGCAAAACCCAGTAATACTACCAGAAAGTAAAAATACCAGGGAGCTGTATGACCATTGACTACTTCTGTGAAGCGCTCAATATTGTGGTAGCCAAAAAACGAGTTAATGTAATTCCAGCCATTGCGCCAAGTCACCAGCACGTACCAAGGCAGTGATAAGACCAAAATAATTAGCATACCTAGCAAGAGGCGCATTTCTCGCATCACCTCTCGGAATTTGCCCAGATAAAGCAAAAACGCGCTGATAATTAGCCCTGGTAAAACAATACCCACCGGTCCTTTAGTCAAAATTGCACCAGCAATTAGTACGTAGCAGGCGAGATACCATTTCTTGGGGAGGTGGGGATTAGGGACAGTGGGGGGAGTATGGGGAGTGTGATATTCTCCGTGTCCTCCTTGTTCTCTGTCCCCGATCTGTGATCCCTCCTGACTTGCGTATCCCAAAAAAAAGCACAACAATGCTGATCCTATGCAGCCAGTGAGCAGCATATCCGAGACACCTGTTCTTCCCCAAACAATCATTTCGGGATTTAGTGCCATTACAGCTGCTACTACGCCAGCAGTTAACCAGCGCCTAGAAGGGCGAAAAACTTGTTCCAAAGCATCTTGTTTTGCCAGTTGCCATTGCACAGTATAAAAACCCAAGCTAATGACAGCCATTGCCGCGATCGCACTTGGCAGACGTACAGCCCACTCATTCACACCAAAAATACTGTATGCGATCGCTTGACACCAGTAAATCAAAGCAGGTTTATCAAAGCGAGTTTTGCCGTTGAAAAACGGCGTGATCCAATCACCTGTTGTGTACATTTGGCGGGAAGCTTCAGCAAACAAAGGCTCGGTTTCATCTATCAGCCCAATACTGCCCAAATGCCAAAAAAATGCGATCCCACCAACCAAAATCAACCACAAAGTTGACAGTGCGATCACAAAGGCTGGACGTTTGCCAATCCTAGTTAACAACTGGTCAAGTGCGCGAATTGTCATTGAGTCACAAGTCAATAGTCAATAGTCAATAGTCAATGGTATAGTGTCACTAGTCAATAGTCGTTTAACTGTGATTTTTTGTTCTTTGTTCTCAAAACAAATATTAACCACTAATCACTAACTACTAACAATTAACTACTAATCAAGAATCAACTCCCATTCTTGCTTTTGTGGGTTCCACACAGGAGTGGGAGTTTCGCCAACCACGTAAGGTCCCCAGTAGCGACGGGATCCATCCTGTGCAAAGGCAACTAAAATATCTCCCTTTTCAATTTTGATAGTACCGTTGGGTAGGGATAAAATCAGGCCCTTTTCACTACCTTCTCCTGGGGCAAAATCCCAATGCGCTGGAACTGCATAGCTTTGTTCAGACTTACTTTTAACTCCCGCTTTGCGTGCTAGTAAAGCAAGGCGGACTGGCTGTTCGGTTTGATTACTCATGCGTAAAATTCCCTGGCCTGTTGCTTTGACCGTCGAGCCTTGATGATATGTAAATAAAGATTTTGTAGGTGTCGCTACGGAAGTATTTAAAGTAGAAGCGATCGCACTTTCTGAGTTAGTATTTGCAGGAGATTCAGAGGGTTGATCTGCCTCAAAGGATACTTTAACTTCATAGCACCCTACAGGCAACAACAGCAATCCCAAGCAGGCAGCTGTGAGAACAGCATTACGGTAGATTGGCGATTTCATATTGATAATTATTACAAATAAGTATTTTTTTCTAGGCTCGTTTAAGATACTAGCCCACTGTCAACAGTGATAATTGATTCAGTGAACATCAAAACTATGTCACCGATCACAAATAACTAGTAACTGGTGCAATTGCCGACACTGGCTTTTTGAGAATTCGGGGGCAAGATGTATAATTTATGTCATCATGAGCATCAATATCGAAGGAAGTTAGGAAAAAATTCCTTGACGCTTCATTTCTTCGCCGTAGCTCAAGATGATGATATTATGTATTAATTTTTGTATTCACCCTAAACCCAAAACAACTTCAAATAATATCCACACAACTTTATGCTAAACCTAATATCTTCAAGATGGAAATATCTCATCAAATTTTGCTCAAAGTCTTTCTCAGGCTAGGTATGGGAGTATAAGAGTATAGCAGTGTAAATATCAAACAAAAACACTTTTCTTACATTCCTACCCTCTTAAACACTGAGTATTTTTACTGTTTTAAGTACTATCTCTATCATGCAAAATACTCGTCTCAATAACTTATTCAATGTACTTACTAGGCGTTTAGCAGAATGGATTCTCAACCCTTGGCGACGCATATCTATATTAATAATCAGTTTTTTACTCGGTTTTTTTCTTGGAAGCGCAGTAGCAACTACCGCTGGACAAACAGCAGAATGGGATATTGTAGTAGCTGGAACTTTAGTGTTGGCAACAGAAATTGCCAATAGGATATTTTACAATCGCAGTGTTTTGGCACGACAAGTCTTTTGGGTGCAAGCAATCAACTACCTGAAAGTTGGTCTCACCTATAGCTTATTTTTGGAAGCATTTAAGCTGGGATCTTGAGGAGTGTGGAGAGATGGGGTGATGGGGTGATGGGGAGAGTGTGTAGACGCGCTCATAGGCTTCCAGTAAGGGTGGAGTGTGAGGGGTAGAGGAATTATTATTAACCACAAACTACTAACTACTATTGTACAGACGCGAGGAACATCGCGTCTCTACCCACTAACTACTAACCACTAACTACTAACTACTAACCACTAACCACTAACAAATGACCAATGACAAATGACTTGTTCAAATCTATCTATCTTGATGTGCTGGAATTTTGCCAAACTCATCTCCAGATGCAGCCGCAAGCTGTGTCGGAGGTTTTGTACAATGTGTGGCTACCTCTAGCTAAAAGGCTGGTATCCCATCGACAGCAACTAAATCGTCCGCTGATTCAAGGTATTTTGGGAGGACAAGGGACAGGTAAGACTACTTTGTGTCGGGTATTGGCTTTGATTATTGGGTATTTGGGATATAATACCCTAAGTTTATCTCTGGATGACCTATACAAAACCTATCGCGATCGCCAAATTCTGAAACAGCATGATCCCCGATTAATTTGGCGTGGTCCACCAGGAACTCATGATGTTGAGTTAGGCTTAACTGTACTAGACAAAATTCGTAGCTGTGAATTGCCAGTGTCAGTGCCTCGCTTTGATAAGTCAGCATACAATGGTGCTGGTGATAGAACTACTCCAGAAATTGTCACAAATGCAGACATTGTATTATTTGAGGGTTGGTTTGTTGGTGTACGTCCAATTGATCCCAGTGCATTTGATCACCCACCGTCGCCGATTTTGACTCCCGAAGATCAAGCTTTTGCCCGTGATATCAATGATAAACTGCGTGATTATCTGCCACTGTGGGAAAGATTAGATAGCTTAATTGTGCTGTATCCTACAGATTATCGATTTTCGTTGGAATGGCGTCAACAAGCTGAAAGGCAAATGATTGCTCTTGGCAAGCCGGGCATGACAGAATCAGAAATTGAGCAATTTGTCAAGTACTTTTGGTGTTCTCTTCACCCAGAATTATTTATCAAACCCTTAATTGAATCTTCAACACTAGTTGATTTAGTAATTGAAATTAACTCCGATCACAGTTTTGGTAAAATCTTGAGTTAGTCCATTTGTCATTTGTTATTGGTTAGTAGTTAGTGGTTGTAGAGACGTGCCATGGCACGTCTGTACAGTGGTTAGTAGTTAGTAGTCAGAACCTCCCCATCACCTCATCTCCCCGATCCCTAATTACTCTATTCATTTGTTGCTAAAGCTTGATTAATATGATTAAGCAAATCTTCCATTGATATTGATCGAGGCAAAACTTGGGTGGCGATCGCACCCACAGCATTGTCTAAGGAATGTTCCTGAGCAAGATCAGGATTTAATTGCTGATCTAGTACCAAAACGGGCGGCAATTTTACAGGTAACTCCCCTAGTACTTTCAGGGCTGAGTATACTTCTTTTTTTAGACTAGATTCTTCTAAGCAAATTAGCAACAAATCAACGCTTTCGTGGCGGAGTTGTTGTAGCAATTCTTCCCAGGATCTACCGATTGTCGCTTTCAGTCCGGCTGTATGCAAATACTGAATTAATGCTTGGAACCACTCGGAACCACGAGAGATAGTTAGAGGTTTCAAGCCTTGCTGGGGAAAATCTGGGGCTTGAGAGTCTTTGTCTAAACTTTTCCTACTAGAATGCTTGCGTTTTGCATCTGGCAAATCTGGTAATCCTGCCAATTCCACTACTAAGATACAGGGAGGACAGGATATACCAACTGCTATTTGCAAAACTGATAATAAAGCATCTATTTTTTTACTATTATCGCTGTTGTTTGTGGGCGATCGCATTAAACAAGGAAACACGGACAAACCAGGTATTTGAGAAGCTATCTGTGTGGTTTTCACATCACAAGTAACCAAGGGTAGAGTTGCCAAGCGAGGAAACTTACTCAGTTTTTGTAGATAAGCTGCTGCTGCTGGTACTTCTGCATCCAATAAAACCACATCAAACTGCCACACTCTCGCTAGCAATTCTGCCTGTTCAATATCATCTACTTCAATGATCCGATGTTGGAGTAGGAGGGGATACAAATCAAGAGTGTCTCTTTCAGGATGGACTAATCTGAGAATTCGCAGTGGGGTATGAACTTGAGTTGCTTTAGCTTCTTTGTTGTGCGGTTTTTTCTGGGAAATTGTATACAAACTTTCCAATAGCGGTGCTAAAAATTGAGGTTCCACTGGTAAACTCAAAAAACCATCAGCACGATTGGCAAATGCTTGTTCTTTCTCCGCCGCCGTTGCTGTCACAATTACAGGGATATGGCGAGTTGTAGCATCGGATTTGAGTAAAGTTAGCACATCCCAACCGGAAAGCAGAGGTAGTAAGGGATTGAGAAATACAGCTTTGGGTTGCAAACGCCGGGCTTTTTCTACAGCTTCACATCCTGAACGCGCAATTACTACTCGATAACCTAAGCCTGTAAGTTGTTCGGTTAAATCTTCAATATACCGAGCAACTGCTTCTACTACCAATACTAGTTGTTGGGAAGAACTGGAGTGATGAACTGTAGATGTCTGTTTTTGCCTTTGTGGTTCTTGCAGGTTCGGGGTGAGGTTGTAGTAAGGTGGTACGGTGATGGGGTAGGGTGAAATCTTTCTCCCCATCATCTTTTTCCCCATTTCCTCGTTTCCTAATCTTCCCACTTCTTTCGGGGGACTCGGTGGTAATAACAAAGTAAACTGACTGCCTTTACCTTCACGAGATAAAAAGCTAACATCACCACCGTGGAGACGAGCAAGGGCTCTGGTTAAGACTAAACCTAGTCCTGTACCTTCAAATTGGCGGGTAAGGGGATGTTCTAATTGTTGGAATTTCTGAAAGATCAGATGCTGTTGATGTTCGGGAATGCCAATTCCTGTATCCCATACCGTAAATGTGATCCAACCTTCCCAACGACTGACTCGCAGTCCGATTTCTCCTCCTGTTTCGGTGAATTTGAAGGCATTGGATAGCAGGTGTACTAACATTTGACGCAGGCGAAACTCATCTGCGACAATTTCTTCTAAACCTGGTTCTATAAAAAGACTGAATTTGTGTTCTTCTCCACCAGTCTGAGGATGAGAAGAGACCATGGTTTTACGACTTTGGGCGTGGATAGCTTTTGCTTCACTGATAGCGCGATCGCACACTGTACGAATATTAACAATTGCTAGCATCAGTTCCATTTGCCCCGTTTCCATGCGGGTCAAATCCAAAATATTATTGACTACACTCATCAAATGCCGTCCACTTTGATGAATTAGTCCAGCATAACGCGCTTGCCGCTCGTTGAGTTCTCCTAATTGTTGATCTACCAACAATCGCGATAATCCCAAAACCGCGGTTAGGGGAGTTTTTAACTCATGACTAATACAGGCTAAAAATTCATCTTTTAACCGATTTAGTTGCATTAGATCGGCATTTTTTGCTGCTAGCTCTTTACAAAGTTGCTGTTGTTCAGTGACATCTGTGGCTAACATCAACCACAAATCTGAGTTAACTGCTGTATCTGAACCGGGATTTTTAACTTTTAGTTCTGGACTATCTAAAGGAATTTTGGCAAATTGCCAGACTCTTTCTTGACCATTTTGTACTTCTACAACGCAGGTACAAGTTCCATGTCGGCTATCTAAAAAACAGTGATTGACCTTAGAAGATAGTTGTGTCGGTTGTTCTAATGATGTGGGTAATTCTGAATACTGGCTTGTAGCCGTTGGTAGCAGTACTTCACTGCTAGTTGACATATCGTCTTGAATTAGAGTTTTCGCGGCTACGGGCTGAGGTTGATAATGATGAGTATGATTAGTAATGCTGCTATTAGATAAGCCTTGGTGAGTACGATTTTCCAGGTTTTTGAGTGTTGCGGGATTCAGGATTGCTTCTACTTGTTGTCTAACTCCTTCTGGATCTTTTAAAACTCCTAATTGCTGCCACCATGCTGGGTTTTGGGTTACAATTTTGCCTGTGTTAGTTTGCAGCATTAAAGGCCAGGGTAGTCTTTCTAACAGTTGAATTAAAGGATGATTGGGCGATGGTGAAGCTCCGAGTGTTGCCTGTTTTTCTTCTTTTGTAGGCTTAGCAACCACGGGTGTTTTGCGGCGACGAGATTTGGCTTTTTTGGTAGTATTTTCGATTTGTGGTTGAGTTTGCGTTCTTTGCCGAACCACAAATTGCAGTAACCTTGAGCTATCTATTAACCCTAAAAATTTGCCTTCAGAGTCAATTAATGCCCAATCTCGGTTAATATTATTTTTATTCTGTTGCGATCGCAACAAATAACTAAATTCCTCGACACCCCAGTCTGAGGGTAAATTTTGTATTGGTTGTATCAAACTTGCTCCCCAGCTTGTCAATGTTTGTTCTAAATCAAAAGACCCTGCTTGATTACTATTTACTTGATTTGCTACCAAAATTTCTGGTAGCAAATGGGCAGAATAAATTACCCCAACAGGGTTTTGCTGCTCATTCAAAACTACTAGGCGATCGCACTGCTCTGTCTCAAAACTTGCCAACACAACCTTGAGAGTTGCTGTTCTTGAGCAGATGGGTACAGTGCTGATGAATTCGTAGAGCGGGTACTTTAACATTGACATAAGCTTTCGAGTATAATCCTCTCGGTGCGGAAACATCTAGCATCACCAAGTAGCTAACCTGGTGCTGTTTGCGCTCCCAGCCATATCTCACTTTGCCATTCGCGGTTATCAGGCGATTCAGGTTACGGGTTGAAAAACTCACCCTTACACCTGCTTCTCAAAGAGCTTTGGAAACCAGAAATTCAACCCTCCAAGAGTTTGGGTGGGCGATGGCGTTTGACTTTGCTCTTTTTCGGTTTGATACTAACCTAGCCTACTAACCTGTAAGCCAAGTACATTTACAGGGGTTTTAAAATAAGGAATTTAGTGAAATGCAGTGCAGCAGGGTGAGAAATAATACAAAAGCTTCTGGCATTAGTGTTATTTCTTATAGCCTAGTTGCCGACCACATATCTACCTTTTCCTCCTCAGCAGTTTGTATTAGCGATAACCACCGCTCAGAATTTAGCCTCCTGTTGCCAGTTGTGCTGCTAGTGTTAAAAAGCCTCTTTAGATAGCAACAACTAAAACAATTATGGCTCTAAAGATTCGCTTTAGAACCTTTAGGAATTATAATGATTTAGAATGCGACGAACATTGAACTTAGTTTAAGTATCTTATCTAAGGAGTAAAACTAGAGAATCTGTATTTGGTTAGAGATGAAGGACAAGAGGCGAACATCAGCCGAGTTAGCATGAGACTAAATCTGTGCCAATTTATGTCTGCTGCGCCCATAAATAAAAATGTCTAATCGCAAGCATTGACGACTTATTTCCTCTTCACTCATCCCCTCCTCAAATACAGTTCAAGTGCCTGCTTGAAATAGCATTTGTAACAGTTGTTAATAAGACTGTACAATTTGTTAAGAACCAAAATTTAGGTAACTTTACAAAATAACCATGCAGCTGATGTGACTGTAATATTGTTCGCCAAATTACAAGTTCTACTTATTTACTTAGTATGCTCTTTGTTCACCGTCATTTTTCTTTAAACAGAAGTTAGCAACGTTATAAGGAAAGTTAAACATTGATCAACTTAAAAAGCATATTTATGCCTATGGTTTTGAACTATAAATTCAGCTTTAAGGTCAATTTATATTGTAATCACAATTAGCTCAATGGGAATATGTAACACTGGTGACTTGACAAATAATAAATATTGTTATCAAACAACTACCACTAAAAAATCTTGAAAAATCTCATCCTTGACTGAAGAAGTAGTTGCGTTCAAAAGTAAAAATCAAAAATCAAAGGAATATTTCACATGTGAATAGATGTCAGCAGCCAGAACAGCAAAGTTTTTTTCAGCAAATGACAAAAGCCGAACAACAGGCGTTTTTACAGGAACTCAAATCAGACTACCGCCAGATTCTTATAGATTACTTTACCACAGACAAAACACTGAAGGAAAAAATTGATAAATTTATCAATGCAGTATTTTGTGCTAATATTCCTGTGCCGCAAATTATAGAAATTCATATGGAACTCATTGATGAATTTTCCAAACAGCTAAAATTAGAAGGACGGAGTGACGAAACGTTACTAGACTATCGCTTGACGTTGATTGATATCCTTGCTCACTTGTGTGAACTTTATCGGCGATCGCTTCTCAAATAAGTAAGTATATGGCAGATGGTGGATGGAGAAAAACTGAACCTATCTAGTTTATGAGCATAAGCATTTTGCGTTTAATTCAGGACTTACGCACACTCTACGAATTATTGGCGTTCTTGGCGTCTTGGCGGTTCGATCAATTAAGCTTTTTGGCAACTTTTGCGTAAGTCCTATAATTATGTCTACCTGCTTAAAATTGAGAGAAGGCTTGCAGATGGCTGGCATAATTACAGTTGAAGCGCAGAGTCGACCAGTAACGCTACACAGAATTAAAAGTAAAAAATTAAAACAACCAAGTTTGGGATGAGATCTCCATCTCCATTGCGTTGTACTAGTATAGGGAAGCAGAAGGCACAAAGCCCAAATTAAGTCAAAGTTAAGCTTGTTGTCTTTGAGCCGTAGGTTCACCGTCGTGATCAGCTAGCACACATAGCAGCTGTCTTTACTTTATTATCCCTGACTCTAGCCTTATGAATAAAATAAAAAAGACTTATGTTCTCAAGTTGTACGTGGCAGGGAATACGGCCAATTCAGTCATGGCACTAAGAACACTTAAAAATATATTAGAACAAGAATTTAAAGGAGTTTATACTCTCAAAGTCATAGACGTACTCAAAAACCCACAATTGGCAGAAGAAGATAAAATATTAGCCACACCAACATTATCTAAAATATTGCCCCCACCAGTTCGGAAAATTATTGGTGATTTATCAGACAGAGAAAGAGTATTGATTGGTTTAGACTTACTTTATGAAGAGTTAACAGAAGACGAACAATTCCAAACAGAATAGATATATAAATAGATAAAACTAAGTCTCAACATTTATTAATATAATAACTGGGTTGATTTCCCATTTGTTAAGTATAAAAAAAGATGAGAGAAAAAGACCAACCAGAGAAAAACAATGCACCTCTATTTGGTGGTGTAGAAAAAATTCGTACGATGATAGAGGGGTTTGACGACATTAGTCATGGTGGATTACCTGTAGGGAGAACTACTCTGGTCAGCGGTACCTCTGGAACTGGCAAAACTTTATTTTCTCTCCAGTTTCTTGTCAACGGTATTAGCTATTTTGAAGAACCAGGGGTGTTCGTCACTTTTGAAGAATCGCCCTATGATATCATAAAAAACGCACATATTTTTGGTTGGGATTTGCAAGGCTTAATCAACGATGGGAAGTTATTTATCTTGGATGCTTCTCCTGACCCAGAAGGACAAGATATTGTTGGTAACTTTGACCTTTCAGCATTGATCGAACGCTTGCAATATGCCATCCGCAAATATAAAGCCAAAAGAGTAGTGATCGACTCCATCACAGCCGTATTTCAGCAATATGAGGCTGTTGGAGTCATAAGGCGTGAAATTTTCCGTTTGGTCGCCCGACTCAAACAACTTAATGTTACCACTATCATCACCACAGAACGTACAGAGGAATATGGACCAGTTGCTTGTTTTGGGGTAGAAGAATTTGTTTCCGACAACGTAGTAATTGTCCGCAACGTCTTGGAAGGGGAACGTCGTCGTCGTACCGTCGAAATTTTGAAATTGCGTGGTACAACACACATGAAAGGCGAATATCCTTTCACAATTACGAATGAAGGAGTCAATATTTTCCCACTTGGGGCAATGCGTTTAACTCAAAGGTCTTCCAACGTACGGGTATCTTCTGGGGTTAAAACCTTAGATGATATGTGTGGCGGTGGTTTCTTTAAAGATTCAATCATCTTAGCAACAGGAGCAACAGGAACAGGTAAGACATTATTAGTCAGCAAATTTATTCAAAATGGCTGCCAAAATGGCGAACGGGCAATATTATTTGCCTATGAAGAATCGCGCGCTCAACTCTCACGTAACGCCTCATCTTGGGGCATAGAGTTTGAGGATTTAGAACGTCAAGGTTTGCTAAAAATAATTTGTACCTATCCTGAATCAACTGGCTTAGAAGACCACTTACAAATTATTAAGTCAGAAATTGCTGATTTTAAACCTTCTCGAATTGCCATTGATTCGCTCTCAGCATTGGCGCGGGGTGTAAGTAATAATGCATTTCGACAATTTGTAATTGGTGTCACGGGTTACGCCAAGCAAGAAGAAATCACAGGCTTTTTTACTAATACAACCGATCAATTTATGGGTTCGCATTCGATTACCGACTCCCATATTTCCACAATTACTGACACCATCTTGATGTTGCAGTATGTAGAAATTCGTGGAGAAATGGCACGGGCAATCAATGTATTTAAAATGCGCGGTTCTTGGCACGATAAGGGTATTCGTGAATACAATATCACAGCAGATGGGCCGGAAATTAAAGATTCTTTCCGCAATTATGAAAGAATTGTCAGCGGAGCGCCGACTCGCGTTAGTATCGATGAAAAAGCTGAACTGTCTCGCATTGTCAAGAGTTTTCAAGACAAAGACAGCAGTGATGCTTCCAGTTAGCCTCGTGTTATATTCTGTGTGAAAAAACGGTATGAAGCCGCCTTATTTTTGTGTGAGGGGATGCGGTGAAAGGACAGATTATATTCTATAGTTTCTTACCTGGTGTAACAGCAGCAGTATTAACCACTCAACCAACTTGGGCGCAGCAGGTTGTTAACCCCAGTATTTCTACTCCTGTAGAGGGTGGAGATTTAGTAGCAGAAAATACTAATTCTGTAACTAATTTGCCGACCACCATCAAACCAGTAGCACTAGGGGAACTGAAGACACTTAACACGCAACGGTTTGCAACTCAAGATGTTAACAAAATAGCTACTAAAACAGTTGCTCTACCAATAGGAAAAATTTCTTTTCAGGACGTGCCAAGTGTTTTCAGCTTAGCAGCAAATCCGTACCAAACCCAGCCAATAGATAGCAATCAACTTGCTTCTACGATCTTTGATAGCAACTTGCAGCCAGAAATTATGCAAGTCGCTTCCTTTGAAGATGGTACTCAGTATGGATGGCAAAGTCCTACTAAAACTGAAGTTGGCTTAGAGAAAAACTCTGTGCAGCAGACTACATCATCTTCTCAAGTCAGGCAAAAGCTGCGTGAAGTCATGATTAGGAGAAACTCAACTCTAGAAACATTGCCAATAGAGACAACTGATGCGATCGCGACTCAGCAATCACCTAAGTCTTCAGTCACACCAGTACCATTAAAACAAAATCCTGATTTACAAGCCTCAGCTTTTTTAAAAAATGTCGCTAGAGGTTCAGGTTCGGCAAAGCTATTGGAAACCAAGAATTGTTCACCAGATACGACTAGTTGTTCTCCACAAAATTATCCTCAGCAACTAGTATCGCAAGCAGTTTCTCCGACACCGACAGCACCAACAATCAACAACCAACAAAAACAAACAACACCTCCACCTGATTACCTCAACCCCGACAAAAGCAACCCCTTGCTCTTTCCTACCAGACCAGAGGAAGTCAGACAAAGGGGAACCCAGCCAATTACCCTAGAACAAGCTGTAGAGCTAGCACAACGCAATAATACACAACTACAAATAGCTTTACTAGAACTAGAAAGAGCTAAAGCTGCTTTGCGAGAGGCTCAAGCAGCTTTATTTCCCACTGTTGACTTGAGTGCTGGTATTACCCGTCAGCAATCTGCTCAAAGTCAACTCTCCTCAGAAATACGACAACAACAAGAAGAGGGTTTACCACCAGAACTTCGTAGTGAATCCACCGATGAACCGAGTACATCCTTTAGTGGTCAAGCACAACTTATTTATAATATCTATACATCAGGCAGACGCTCAGCCAACATAGGAGCCGCTGAGGAACAGTTACGCTTCCAAGAATTGAATGTGGCAAATCAATCTGAGGAAATTCGCCTCAATGTTGCCCAAAATTACTACAATCTGCAAGAAGCAGACGAAAACGTACGCATTCGTCAGTCTGCTGTGAGAAATGCTGAGGTGACTTTGCGTGATGCCCAAGCTCTAGAAAGAGCGGGTGTAGGTACTCAGTTTGACGTACTGCGAGCGCAGGTAACTTTGGCCAATGCTCAACAACAACTGAGTCAAGCATTGTCTCAGCAAAGAATCGCCCGCAGTCAGTTAGCCACTACATTAAATATTCCAGATGCCCTGAGTGTCAATGCCGCAGACCCTGTCAGATTGGCAGGTCTTTGGAATTTGCCACTAGAAGACACTATTATACTAGCTTATCAAAACCGCCCGGAATTGCAACAACAGTTAGCACAACGTAATCTTAGCGAACAGAGACGGCGTTTAGCACTGGCAGATTTGGGACCACAAATCAGCTTAGTTGCTAGTTATAACTTGTTAGATCAGTTTGATGATAGTATTAGCCTTACCGATGGTTATTCGCTAGGAGTGCAAGCCACTCTCAATTTATACGATGGGGGAGCAGCCAGAGCCAGAGCTGATCAGCAAAGAGCTAATATTAGGATTGCTGAAACTCAGTTTAACGATACACGCAATCAAATCCGCTTCCAGGTAGAGCAAGCCTATTCGGAATTAAGAGCCAATTTAGACCGAGTGAACACCGCTAATATTGCTTTAGAACAAGCCAGAGAATCTTTGCGCTTGGCGCGTTTACGATTCCAAGCAGGTGTGGGAACTCAAACAGATGTAATTGCAGCTGAGGATGATCTGACAGAAGCAGAAGGCAACGTTGTCAGCGCCATTTTGTCTTACAATCGCGCTCTGGCTAGTTTGCAAAGATCTGTAACTGCCAGAGGATTAAGTAGAATTGCTCAGTAGGCAAGGATTATTGGGGAATTGGGGATGGGGAGGTGGGGGAGTGTGTAGACACGCTTTGCGCGGCTTCCCGTAAGGGTGGAGTGTGTAGACGCGTAGCGGCTTCCCGTAAGGGTGGAGTGTGAGGGGTGTGAAGGGTGTGAGGGGTGTGATATTTCCCGTGTCTTCCGTGTCCCTAATCCCCGACCCCTTGCAATTAACCATTCAGAACCTTTTGTAAAGTCAGTAATAATTCTTTGACAGTGTAAGGTTTTGATAGAAATCCGCTGATATTGGTAGTTGATGCTTCCGCTAACTTACTGCTAGAGGCTAGTCCGCTAGTAGCAACAATTTTGACTGACGGATTGATTTTTTGTAAGGTACGAATAGCTGTTAAACCGTCTAGAGACGGTAGCATGATATCCATGAGAACAGCACTAATTTTGTCCCGATTCTGGGCATATAATGCGATCGCTTCAATACCATCACTAGCCACTAAGGTTTTGTAGTTATGAGTTTCTAGTGATGCTCTTGTAATCTCTTGAATCGCAGGTTCATCATCTACTACCAAAATCAATTCTCCTTTACCTGCTAGCGGTTCTAACTGTGGTGTTGACTCTATTTGTATTCCCTGTGCTGCTGGCAAATAAACCTTAAATTGAGTACCACGCCCTACTTCACTATAGACATTGACAAAACCACCATGGCTTTTGACAATACCAATAACTGTGGAAAGTCCCAAACCCGTACCTTTGCCTAATTCTTTGGTCGTGAAAAATGGTTCAAAAATTCTCTCGACGATTTCTCTGGGAATACCAACACCAGTATCTGCCACAGTAACCACAGTGTAAGGGCCGACTTTGGCGTCCAAGTTCATGCGAGCATAGTTTTCATCAATCAAGAGATTTTCTGCTGAAATCGTCAAACTCCCACCATCAGGCATAGCATCACGGGCGTTGACACAAAGATTCATCAACACTTGATGTAGTTGTGTGCTGTCTCCATAAACTGTCCATAAATCTGGCGCTACATCTATACACACTTCAATGGATCTGGGGAAAGTTTGTTTGATAATCTTGACAACTTCCCGGATTAAGTGCTTGACTTGCAGAGTCATGCGCTTACCTTCCACACCCCGGGCAAAAGACAAAACTTGCTTGACTAAATCAGCACCACGTCTAGCACTGTCTTCGAGTATTTCTAGCAGATGTTCATGTTCGGAATAAATATTAGGGAATTTCAGTGGTAACAGTTGAGATACAGCCAGAATCGGTGTGAGAATATTGTTGAGATCGTGGGCAATACCACTGGCCAAAGTACCGATACTTTCTAGACGTTGGGCACGAAATAATTGTGTTTCTAGCTGTTTTTTCTCAGTAATGTCTGTATCAACAGTGAGAATAGATTTTGGTGTACCGTCTTCTTGACAAACTAAACTCCAGCGACTGGAAACTAAAACTTTCTTACCACTTTTGGTAACTCTAGGTAGTTCCCCCTGCCATTTACCTTGATTAATCACTGTCAAAAGTGCTATTTCCACTTCCTCTGGGGGTTCATCATCATATAAAAGTTCCACAACTTTTTTGCCGTAAGCTTCCTGTACCAGCCAGCCGTAAAGATTTTCCGCGCCTTTGTTCCACAAAATAACGCGATTATCTAAATCTCGGACAAAAATTGCATCTGTAGTTACATCCAACAGTGCAGCTTGTTCGCGGATTTTTTCTTCCGCAAGTTTGCGATCGCTGATGTCGATACTGGCACAAGTTACCCCAATAACTTCTTGTGCTTCATTTCGCAATGGTTCTACTGTCAAATCAAAATATCGTATTCCCTGTGCAGTAGTTATTGATACTTCTTTTCTGATTCCTATTCCCGTTGACAGGACACGTTGTTTAATGTCAAAAACTAGTTGGGCATCAGCCGCAGCAGTTAGGTCTAAATCTCGTTTGCCTAAAATTTCTTCGTTAATAAAACCCGGTGAAGTATTGTAAACCCAGGTATAACGTAATTCTTTATCTTGGTTGAAAACAACAATGGGGGAGTTTTTGAGTGCGACTCGAAATCTTTCCTCACTTTGACGCAATGCTTCTTCAATTCTTTGTCTTTCAATGGCGTAGCGCATACAACGCACTAATAAATCACCACTTACCTGTCCTTTAACCAGATAATCCTGCGCTCCCTCCTGCATAGCTCTAAGAGCCAAATTCTCATCATCTAAACCAGTCAGCACAATGATCGGAATAGCTGGTGCTTGGCGGTGTAAAGTAATAAAAGTTTCCAAACCTTGACTATCTGGCAAAGAAAGATCGAGTAAAATGACATCAAAGCTTTCTTGATTGAGCAACTTCAGTGTCCTGTCTAATCGCTCAACAGGCATCAATTCAAACTGTGCAGTAGTGACATCCCACAAAAATTCTTGCAACAGACGGACATCACCGGGATTGTCTTCTACCAACAATACTTTGATTGGTTGTTCTGGCATTCTTAGTCATTTATCATTGGTTGTTTGTTGATTGTTAGTGGTTAGTGGTTGGTGGTTAGTGGTTGGTTATTAGTTGTTTAATACTTAACTCCACCCTTACGGGAAGCCGCTACGCGTCTACACACCTCTCACACTCCACCCTTACGGGAAGCCCTCCGGGTACTCTTCGAGAAGCCGGGCGAAGCCCGTCTACGGGGGTTCGCAATCGTGACGGAAAGCGGAGCCAGTGCGGTGGTGAGACAGCGCGGTCTTGGGGGTTTCCCCCATGAGCGACTGTCGAAAGGGTCTCCCGGCATAAAGCACCTGGCGTCCAAGACTGCGACCCCCTCACCGCTACCGCGTCTACACATCCACCTCCCCACCTCTCCCTACTCCGGCGGCAGCTTGACAATAGTAAACCAGAAGTTCTCTATAGATTGTACAATTTTGACAAATTGGTCAAAGTCAACTGGCTTTGTAATATAGCAGTTAGCGGAGAGATTATAGACCTTGAGAACATCTTCTTCTGCTTGAGAAGTTGTTAGCACGACTACGGGAATTCGCTTCAGTTTTTCATCTGCTTTAATTTCTGCTAATACTTCCCTGCCATCTTTTTTCGGTAGATTTAAATCTAGCAAAACAATATCTGGGTGAGGAACATTAGCATATTTGCCTTCTCTACGTAGAAACGCGATCGCTTCTACGCCATCTTCAACTATATTTAAGTTTACAGAGATTTTGCTATCTTCTAAGGCAATTTTGGTCAACTCTACATCACCGGGATTGTCTTCTATTAACAAAATCTCAATAGGCATAACATCTATTAAAGTATTTACATTCACGATGCCCTACCTATCCTATCTGGAATTGTGAAATAGAAGGTGCTGCCTTGACCTAACTGTGATTCAACCCAGATACGTCCACCGTGGCGTTCCACAATTTTTTTACAAATTGCCAAGCCAATACCAGTACCAGGATAATTGCCACGGGTGTGCAAACGTTGAAAAATAATAAAAATGCGATCGCAATACTGCTCTTCGATACCAATTCCATTATCACGCACCCAGAAGAGCCATTCAGGTTGGGAAGTGTGAGGGGTGTGTAGACGCGTAGCGGCTTCCCGTAAGGGTGGAGTGTGAGGGGTGTGAGGAGAATTTACTCCCCCTACTCTCTCTACTATCTTCGCCACGCCAATATGAATCTGCGGGGGCTGTTCGCTGCGGAATTTGATGGCATTACTAATCAGGTTCTGGAATACTTGTACCATTTGGGTACTGTCTGCGATGAGTTGGGGTAGAGGTTCGTCGTGGGTGATGACTGCATGGGTTTCGGTAATGGCGACTTTGAGGTTGGCAAGCGCCTGGCGCAAAACAGTATGACAATCAACCACACCAAAAGGCTGTCCACGGGTGCTGACACGGGAGAAGCTCAACAAATCATTAATTAAGGTTTGCATCCGCCTCGCCCCGTCTACAGCATAGGTGATAAATTCATCAGCTTTGCTATCAAGTTTGCTTTTATACTTTCTCTCTAAAAGTTGCAAATAACTCGTTACCATCCGCAATGGTTCTTGTAAATCATGGGAAGCAACGTAGGCAAACTGTTCTAATTCTGCATTGGAACGAGCCAATTCTTCACGTCGGTGTCTTTCTTGTTCCAATAATTGCGCTTTGGCTAAGGCAATGCCAATCTGAGTTGCCAGCTGTTGTAATAGTTCGATTTCCCAACTACTCCAATTTCTAGGACGGATACATTGCTGAGCAATTAGTAAACCCCAAAGTGTTTCTCTGACAATAATTGGTACAATTATGTGACCTTTAACACCAATATTTTCTAGGAATTCACGGTGGCAAGGATGGATATTTTCTGTTTTGACATCGGGAATAACATTAACCCTACCTTGGCGATAAGCTTCTTGGTAATGTTCTAGAAAACAGGAATCAAAGAGTTTTCTCCCTAAAATTGAGCTACAACCATTGATGAGTGCTTCTTGCACCACTGTTCCGGAACCATCACTCCACAGTTGAAAGATAATGACTCGGTCAGTGTGCAGTAGTTTTTGGATTTCTGTAACAGTAGTTTGCAGAATTTCTTCTGTTTGTAGAGACTGGCGAATTTTCAGGGCAATTTCAGCTAAAAGTTGCGATCGCTGATTTTGCTGTTTTAATTCTTCTTCTGTGCGTTTGCGTTCCGAGATATCACTGAGTACTCCTACCATCCGCAGCGAACGACCATTGTGATCTCGAATGACTTTACCTCTGATTAAAAACCAGTTGTAACTACCATCCACACGCCGTAATCGCAATTCCATTTGATAAGGCTGATTGAGTTCTAGATGTTGGCAAAGTAACTCAGCAAATTGCTCTCGATCTTCAGGGTGTACTAATTGATAAAGAGATTCATAGAAGTGTCTTTTGCCTGTGTTTGGTAAACCCAAGAACTCATAAAATCGCTTTGACCAAAAGCAGGTGTTCTGGATAATATCCCAATCCCAGATAGCATCATTAGTCGCATCGATCACCAACTGTAATCGTTGTTCACTTTGGCGCAAGGCTTCTTCTGCTTGCTTGCGTTCGGTGATGTCCAAAGTGACACCAATCATCCGCATCGGTGTACCATCAGTTTCATAGATGCCACGCCCCCGTGCTAATATCCAATGAACGCTGCGATCTGGCCAAATACACCGATACTCTGCTTCATAATCAATTTGTTGTTCTAGAGCTTGCTTGACAGAATCCCTTACATAATTGCGATCATCTGGGTGGATGCAGTCAAACAGCATTTTATAGGAAAAATCTATTTTGGGGGGTAAACCAAAGTTGGCTTTGCACTGATTGGATGCAAACAGTTCCCCGGTTTTTAAATCTACCTGCCAAGAACCTAGTTTACCAGCTTGTAATGCCAGCTTGAGGCGTTGTTCGTTTTCCCGTAGTGCTGCTTCTACATGTTGGCAATCCCTTAATGTTGTGTTGGTGGATTGCCTTTGTATTAAGAGCATCGCTTGCTGAGCCAAAATTTGCAAAGCTTTTACCTGTTCGGCGTTGAGTTGTCGGGGTTGATGATCCATCACGCACAGAGTAGCGATCGCATATCCTTCAGGTGTTACCAAAGGTACACCGGCGTAAAATCTCACATCGTAAGGCGTTGCTGTAATTGGGTTTTCTGCCCATACTTGATCTGCCAAGCTATCAGAAACGATGAAAACATCTCTTTGCTGAATGCAGATAGGACACATCCCAACATGGTATGGTAGTTCAGTGACATCCCAACCAACTTTTGCTTTGATCCACTGCCGATTTTCATCAATGAAATTGATACAGGCGATCGGCGTACCACAGATCAGGACTGCTAACTGCACAAGATGATCAAAAGCAGTTTCGCTGACAGTATCAAGTATTTGGTAGTGATGCAGGGCTGCTAATCTTGCCCTTTCCTGAATATTTGGTAGAGCTTTCATGAATATGGGTGAAGCAAATTAATCTTCCAGCTTCAGAATCGTAAAACCCAAAATTATTAAATATCTTGACTGCTTAATATTTACAAATTAAATGCACTATAAATTTATTATTTTTTAAAATAGTAAATTATTTCTGTAAAACTCATTTTTCACAGGAGTTTTTTAAGATTTTTGTAAAAAAGCTCAATATAAGTAGTCGTGCAAAATAAATTATCTAGTTGGCAGAGACACTATTGCAACAGGCACTCTTGTAATATTTCTGAAATACGGCGATTTCAGTCGTTTTCCAAAATAACTAAATATTGATGTGTAGGTACTTATTATTGAGCGATCGCACTTTCTACAACACAATAAATTTTCTGGCGTTGCATAATAAGGGGATGAATTGAGGTGGTCTACTGTGCATTGTCCATATTGCGAGTCTGCTGGGATTAGAAAAAGTATTTGCACAGAGAGAGAATAGAGCGTATTAATCGTAATTGGAAAACTAGTACTTTCTCAAAAGAGTAACCTTCTAAGTACAGAATTTCATTTATTCGGAGTGAATTCTCTTAGACAAGACTCTGCTGCATCCCTGGTGCGTTTCCAAACTCTACGATTTTACGCAAAGCTGTACTACATTACCCCTCAATTGCCCAACAGATAGCGCATCTGAATCCGAATGTGAGTATTGACACCTTCCACAACAATCGCCGCCTCTGAAAATTCCGGTGAACCGATGCGAATTTTGGGGTTACGGGAGAACCCAAAACCTTCGGTAGGAATGCCTAAAAAATTACAATTGAGTTTACCGTCACAATTGGCGTCATGAATCACAGCAACCGCATACTTGCCTGCTGGCAAATTCTGAAACGTGATAGTAGGTGCAGTGTCTGTAATCTTCATAGATGCGGATTGCAAAGCGCGATCGCCACTGGTGGGAAAGCCCTCACTATTAGAGAATAGATTCAGGCAGATTTGACCGCGCTGATTTTTTAACCCATCGATAGTAATCGTCAGCTTGCAGTTACCAGATTCTCTCATCATCTTACGAGCATTCCAGCATAAATGTTTATAGCTGAAAACTGGCATTCAAATCAATGGATTAAGCGATCGCAATTTGATCTGTCCTTGTGAGTTTCACTGAAACTCAGCCTTTGCAATCGTGGCGCGAAAGAATTCCAGATAACGTTCTGTACCAAACCACCAACCCGCGTTCATCTGGGATGGAATTGTAAAGCCACCAAACTGTTGTTCTGCTTGAAATTCTACGCCAAATGGGATATGGTCCCAACTACCATCCTCTGTATTATCTCCCCAACGTAGTAAAAAAAGCTTTAAAAGTTTGCCATCGGCGTCTACAATCAGCGTTAGTGTCACAGGTTCATCATCAATCACAAAACTTGCTTGCACAGTCCTCTCATCAATAGCTTGCCAAATAACACCTTGTTGAGGTAGTAAGGCAGAAGGTAACCAAACAAACTCGCCTGCAAGCCTGCCAAGGCTGGAACGAGCAATATTGTGCGTGTGAGCATTTACTAAAGGAACTAGTCCCCAAAGAGAAAACCGCACTCTACCCGTTCCCTTAATGTAGTAATCAGCACCCACAAATTGAGATAAACCACGTCCAACTGTAGCTTGCCAAACAAAACCCTTTAGCAGTGAAATTCTCTGTTTGGCTTGCATGGGAACCGAAGGTTTATCTTCTCCCAGCCTAAAACTACCACTCATTTCCAGAGTTACCGAAGACGCCAAAGGAGTTCCTGGGGTGATCGCATGTAAAAAGTAGCGCTGCACGGGGTTGGGTAAACCAGCAACCATGTCTTCTGTAAAAACATTTTCTGTGGGTAAATCTGCAAGTTCTTGCCAGATTTTACTGACTTCGTTGTCATTTTTAATTCTTATAACTACCAATATTAAGAATGCGATCGCTAGTAATACAGCAATACTCAATAAAATTTTTGTCAGCATATGAATTTAACTCCAGCTGGAATTAATTTCCAAATTAGGAGCAAAAAATGAGAAACTTTTGAGGAAGTGAACTGTCAGGCTTTTTGAATGATGGAACTTATGTTCCATCAAACGCGATCGCACTCATCAGCAACTCTCGGTAAAAATGAGAAAAAATCGTAAGTTCCCTCAGACTCGGTACTCCCAACTTATTCAGACAACTCTGATTGTATTGGTATTGTCGATCAGTTTCCTGTTAACATCTGCACAGGCACAATCATCTGTAAAATATGCACCAGTTGCTGTAGATGGTCGGTTGGTATTTCGAGTCAGCAGTAACGAACAATCGAAAGCTCAAGAACGGGCTAACTTCATTAGTTCCCAATTGCAAGCAGTTGTTAAATCCCAAGAATCACCCGATATCAGGATCGAACAACGTAATGATTCTCCAATTATTATAGTTAACGGTCGATATTTGTTGACTGTCACCCAGAACGATGCAGTTTCTGCTAGTAGTCCTGAAGAACAAGCTAGGATTTGGGTTCAGGAAATTGAAGATGCGATCCAAAAAGCCCAAAACGAGAGAGGCGCAGAGTTTATTCGCAACACATCAATACTGAGTGTTGTGATTGTATTAATGGCTGTCGGCGTAAATCGGTTGTTGGGAATTTTATGGCAACTCACCCAGCAGCGACTTTCGCAAATGCTTGTTTCGGCTAACTCCTCAACTGACAACCAAGTCCAAAATACATCACGTTTTCTACTCAAAGCAATATTAATTTCGGCACGGGTACTACTTTGGGTGGGAGTCTCCCTTTACATTACGAATCTATTTCCCCTCACCCGTGAGTGGAGCTATAACATTACCATCAGAATAATCAGCAGTCTCACCTCTCCCATTTTTTCTCTGGGACAAAAAGCCTATTCACTCACAGACATTTTTATCTTAATTGTCTTGCTTTTGGGGCTAATTATCTTTGCAGGCGCAACAACAAATTTATTACGCTCCCGCATTTTACATCGGACACGCATCAGTAGGGGAGCGCAAGAAGCGATCGCAATTATTTGCAAATATGCCTTTATTAGTTTCGGTACAATTGTTTTGCTACAAATTTGGGGACTAGACCTCAGTTCTCTCACCATTGTAGCCAGTGCCTTGGGTGTGGGAATTGGATTTGGTTTCCAAGACATTGCTAAAAACTTCGGTAGTGGAATTGTATTATTATTTGAACGTCCCATCCAAGTCGGTGACTTCATCGAAGTAGGCGAATACATGGGAACAGTAGAATATATTGGGGCGCGTAGTGTAGTAATTCGCACCCTAGATCGCATTTCCATTATCGTCCCCAACTCCCGCTTCTTAGAGACAGAAGTCATTAACTGGAGTCATCGCAACCCTGTTTCTCGCATTCATCTACCAGTAGGTGTTGCTTACGGTTCCGACGTAAACTTGGTAAAAACGGCACTCATTGAAGCAGCCGTTGCTCATCCTGAAGTTTTAAAACTACCCCAACCCCAAGTATTCTTCAAAGGATTTGGTGAAAGCGCCATAGACTTTGAACTCCTAGTATGGATTGACAAACCCCACCAACAAACACCGATCAAAAGCGACATCTATTTTCTCATCGAAGCCTGCTTGCGAAAACACAAAATTGAAGTTCCCTTCCCCCAAAGAGACTTAAATATGCGTACTGGCGACTTACCTATCAAACTTTCACCAGAAATAGAACAAGCATTATTGCACTTAACTCAAGAAATTAATAGAAATGGGAAATCGGTGAAGTAGGGGATCAAGGAGGTGGGGAACTCACCGGTCCCCTCTGGGGATTAGGGGCAGTGGGGAGTGTGTAGACGCGTAGCGGCTTCCCGTAAGGGTGGAGTAAAGACTATTAACTACTAACCAATATAGAGACGTGCCATGGCACGTCTCTACAACCACCAACCACTAACCACTAACCACCAACCACCAACCACCAACCACTAATTTAAATCCTTGTGTCCTTCACCTCTTCGCGGTTAGTTAACTAGATATTCTGTGAGTGAGAAGAGAAATGGCATGACACCAAAAAAGCAGACATTCCGCTTCTTAGCACTGGTTCTGATAACTACTTTATGCTTCTACCACCAGCAAACACCCAAAGACACCGTAAATACACATGAACAATCTATCAGTGTCCATCTGTGTCCATCTGTGTCCATCGGTGTTCGATACATAAAAAACATAATTCTTGTCGCTGCCGACAGCAAATTTCCAATAAATATCCCCACGTCCACAAATAAAGACGCGGGGAAACTAAAAATTATTAAATTAAAAACTCAACCAACCTAAAGAATTGGTGTAAACTGGGGCTTTTCAGGCACAACAGTGTACTCTGCCACAATTTGACGGAACTCTTCACCGTCAATAGTTTCTTTCTCAATCAGCAAGTCCACCAAACGATCCATGAGAGTGCGATTTTCACGCATAATCCGTCTGGCATTCTCATAACACTCTTCCACAATCCTGCGGACTTGTGCATCAATCCGGGCTGCGATCGCTTCTGAATACTCAGAACGAGTCATCCAGTCCCGACCCAAGAATACTTCACCCGTCTGGCTTTCTAACGAAAGAGGGCCTAAGTCAGACATCCCGAAGCGAGTTACCATTTGCCGGGCCATGTTAGTGACTTGCTGTAGGTCGTTTCCAGCACCAGTAGTTATTTCATCTCTACCAAAAATCACGTCTTCAGCAGCACGACCACCTAAAGCACCTGTAATTCTGGCTTTGAGTTGAGAACGAGTAATCAAACCCATCTCTTCAGAGGGAGTAAACCAAGTCAAACCCTGTGCTTGTCCCCGTGGAACCAAAGTAACTTTTTGGACTGGATCATGGTCTTTGAGGACAGTTCCCACTAGAGCATGGCCAATTTCATGGTAGGCAATCAAACGCTTGCTCTTGCTATCTACCAGGGGTGTACCTTCCATCCCAGCAACTACGCGATCCACAGCATCATCAATTTCTGTCAGGGTGATGCCTTCTTTACGGCGTCTAGCGGTGAGAATGGCAGCTTCATTGAGTAAATTGGCTAAATCAGCTCCAGTGAACCCAGGAGTCCGACGAGCGATCGCATCTAAAGACACACTCGGGTCTAATTTCTTATTGCGGGCGTGAACTTTTAAAATCTCCAAACGCCCTTTAATATCCGGTGCATCGACAGTTACTTGTCTGTCAAAACGTCCGGGACGCAACAATGCTGCGTCTAATACGTCAGGACGGTTGGTGGCAGCAATAATAATGATGCCGGTGTTACCTTCAAAACCGTCCATCTCTGTCAGTAGTTGGTTGAGGGTTTGCTCTCGTTCGTCGTTACCACCGCCAATACCAGCACCCCGTTGTCTACCAACGGCATCGATTTCATCGATGAAGATGATACAGGGAGCATTGTCTTTGGCTTTTTTAAACAAGTCACGGACGCGGGATGCACCCACACCTACGAACATTTCTACAAATTCTGAACCAGAGATACTGAAGAATGGAACCCCCGCTTCCCCGGCGATCGCTTTTGCCAATAGAGTTTTACCAGTACCTGGAGGGCCTACTAACAGTACTCCTTTGGGAATACGTGCGCCAACAGCAGTAAATTTTTCTGGTTGTTTGAGGAAGGTAACAACTTCTTGCAGTTCTTCTTTGGCTTCTTCAATACCAGCGACATCATCAAATTTAACTCCAGTCTTAGCCTCCATTTGAAAACGAGCTCTAGATTTACCAAAGCTCATGGCTTGACCGGGACCGCCAGGTAAGTTGCTGGAGCGACGGAACAAAAAGAACAATCCAGTGATCAATAATATTGGAAAAATTAGATTTCCTATAAGTCCCCAGATAGCACCGTCGTTTCGCATCGGGTGGGCATCAAAACTCACTCCCTTGTCTTTGAGCTTGGTAATTAGCTCAGGAGCATTGATTGGCAGATCCACCCGCACTCGTTGGACACGATTGTCGAGATCCGGATCTACAGCTTCCACAATTGCTGTTCTGCCGCCTTCATAGAAATCTACATTTGTGACGCGATTAGCATCTAAATATTCCAGAAAGCGACCATAGGTCATACGTGTACTGGCTGTATTTCTACCCATATCCGCAGGAGCACCAGCAAATGCACCCTGCCAGAAGAAAAAGCCAATTACCAGAGCTGGCAATGTCCAGAGAACTAGGACTCTCCAGGAGAATTTCATCTTGTTTTGCCTCTAGATGCCGATATAGAACCAATCAGCGATGTCATTCGATCACGATATCGCTGGAAAACGGATATTTATAAATCCATTTTGTTTTATCTGAATATTTTGACGCAGTTAGCCATGGAGCTAAGAGAGCTAAATGGCATAACCATGCCGCCAAAAAGAATCTTAACTAAATTTAACTTAATTCTAATACAAAGCACTAAAAAAGAAAGTGGGAATGGGATAATAACCACCAATCACCAACTACTAACAATTTTCATTTTGCTTCTGTGACTTTGAGAGTATAGGGAAAATACTCTTCTTTTTTGTAGGAACCAACCCAAATTTGATAAGTTCCAGGTAGCCACTCGCCAACAATCCCAGGATTTTTACCATCAAAATCGTCATTGCACCAAGTGCCACCAGGCCCAGTAATAATCAATGTTGTGTCCTCAGGGCTGTCTACTTGTAGTTTTAGGTAGTCGAATTTCTTTCCTAACTGCAGACGATGGTCTGGTTTTTGATCAACGAATCCTGTACAGGCGCCTGTAGAAGTTTCGCTCTTACGAACAACTTGATTTCCCGGCAATGAACCCCCACTCATTCCACGAACCTCAAAAGGATCTGGAAGAAACTTGGGATTGATGCTGACATCACCAAAGATAGGTGGTGGTGTTTCGTCTGCAACTGCTACCGTCTTAATTATTGATGCGATCGCGATGCTGGCGATCGTCAACGACAATTTTATTCCCAGATTTATTACTTTCCTTGGCATTTTAATTATATGATTGTCTAAAATTTTCTCAGTGTTATTAGTGACACTTATTTTACATACCAAGTTCCTAAAATGAGGGAAATTGCTCAAACATCCAAAATATAGACGACAAATAATATCTTTGTGTTCTGTTTTGTCATAAAAAGTATTTTCACTAAATAGTGGTAGGGACGCACAGTCGCGCCCCTACTACATATGTTCCCTAATCAGGAAATATTATTCACCCCCCCCTCAGGACTTTATTCGGTTAGTCAAGAATCCATCCTATTGAGCATTTGGAATTCATAATTTTTTATTTTGCTGTTGCTTGAACTAAGCGCGGTTGATCTAACCCAATCTCATGCAGTAGCAACCACGATTGAATCAAATCAGGGCCATGCATGTCTCCGGTCAAAGCTGCTCGCAGACTACGCATGATCAAACCTTTTTTGACGTTCTGCTGTTTGACTACTTGCTTGATAATGTCTTGGGCGCTGGCTTCGTTGAATTCCTGTTGATTCTGTAGTGCAGCAATCACCGCCTCTATCGCACTAGCAACACCTTCTTGTTTCAGTTGCACGGTAGCTTCCTCACTATATTCCACTGCATCGGTGAAAAACAGTTTGCTCATAGCTACAGCATCCACAAGCCGAGTCAAACTAGGTTGAATTAAAACTACTAGTTTTTCTAACCAAGAACGTTCTTCCCGTCCTCCAGTCAATTTATACCCAGCTTCTTCCCAATAAGGAATCAGCAAATCTGTCAGTTTATCTACTGGCATTGCGTGGATATACTGACTGTTGAGCCAATCTAACTTTGCCCAGTCAAACTTTGCACCGGCTTTATTCACACGTTCAAAGCTAAACTGTTGGGCTGCTTCTGGCAAACTAAAAATTTCTTTGGTTGAGTCAGGAGGCGACCAACCCAACAATGTCATGTAGTTGACCAAAGCTTCAGCAGTGAAGCCCATTTGTTTAAAGTCAGAAATAGAGGTGACGCCATCTCGTTTAGAAAGCTTACGTCCTTCCTGATTTAAAATTAAGGGTGTATGGGCAAACTCTGGTACTTTGGCGCCAAAGGCTTCATAAAGTAAAATTTGCTTGGCAGTGTTGGCGATGTGGTCTTCTCCCCTAATGACATGGGTAATTTGCATATCTATGTCATCTACCACCACAGCAAAGTTATACAAAGGTTGACCAATACCATCGGCTGCGGCGCGAGCAATGACCATGTCACCACCCAAATCACTACCCCGCCATACCATCTTGTCTCTTACTAAGTCATTCCAAACAATTTCTCGGTCATCATCAATTTTGAAACGAATTACAAAGCTACGCCCTTCGGCTTTATACGCGGCTTCTTGTTCTGGTGTCAAATGACGATGACGATTGTCATAACGAGGAGCCTCACCTCTAGCTTTTTGGGCTTCTCGTAGTGCTTCTAGTTCTTCAGCAGTGGTGTAGCAGCGATAGGCTAGTCCTTGATCTAGGAGACTTTGTACCGCTTGTTTATAAATCTCTAGACGTTGGGTTTGGAAGAAAGGCCCTTCATCCCAGTTTAATCCTAGCCAGCGCAGACCCTGGAGAATATTTTCTGTATATTCGGGACGCGATCGCTCTTGATCTGTGTCTTCAATCCGTAATATAAATTTTCCGTCATGGTGACGGGCAAACAACCAGTTAAATACAGCCGTTCTCGCTGTACCAATATGTAAGTTTCCAGTTGGACTGGGGGCAATACGTACTCTAACAGTCACAGCAAATTCGCAAATTATTGATTATGGCAAAGCATGATCATTGTAGGTTATTCCAGGAGGCTCAGTTGGCAGGAGGCAGTGCCGATGAAATGTTTTCACGAGCTTTGTCATGAAAAACCTCATCCTCAAAAGATCTCCCGCCCAGAACTAAAGTTCCGGGCTAATAGCAAAAGTCCACTCAAGTGGACTGAATTTCTTATCCAGTTCTCTGTTTAGAGGATTTTTGCTATAAGGCTCCCAATTTATTAGTAGCTGGGAGCGATATTTTCAATTGTCATCTAATTCTAACAGTGCATGACAATTGTTTACTTTTGTTACGCTAATTCCGTCTAGCATCTTACTTTAAACGGGACTGACGGGGCTCGAACCCGCAACTTCCGCCGTGACAGGGCGGTGCTCTAACCAATTGAACTACAGTCCCTTGATTTGCAACTTTTTAATTATCCCTAATACGTTTGAAATTGTCAAGCTTTTTTTGAAAAAGTCCGGGGTCAAACTATTTTAGATTTTGGATTGGCTCCACATATAAATCTAGTGGCTTGTACCATTGAGGAATCATCGGTCAAATTTCTTGAATTTTAAACACTACACCAATACAGAGCGATCGCGTACCCGCACTTATATAATTTCCCAACTGAAAAGATACGGCTGGAAACCGCAACTACAAAACTTCTCTTTGGACGCTACATGGGGGAAACCCCCATAGACGAGGCAGTGGCTCTACTTCCCGCAACGGTAGGGTGGTGAAAGCCAGGACTTACGCAACTGGCACAAGCGATCGCTAATTTTTAGTACATCTGTATTATCAAAATGATGCAATTGGCACAGGGCGATCGCTAATTAATAGTATTTATGTACTATATAGGGTGGCGTACTCAGAAGGCATTGCGGAAATTAGTAACAGTAATCAGCTGTGTTAAATATTCTTCAAATCATGAGAACATTAGTTGAGGATGCATAAAATAAATCCTGTATTTTATGAAATTTACTAAACTTAACTATTGCCAGTACTTGTTAAGTAATCAGATTAATTATACTCTCACAAATTTGGCAGAGCATTTGGAGCAGATTAGTCATGATAAAATCAACCGCTATCTTAAGAATGAAAAGTTAACACCACGTTTGCTTTGGGATAATGTTAAAGATCTCATCCAAGTGAGTGAGAAAGCATATTTAGTTTTTGATGACACAGTAATTGATAAACGATATGCCGTAGAAATAGAAATAACTAAACGGCAATATAGTGGCAACGAACATAGAGTCATTCAAGGGGCGTTGCTGAATCTGGTGTAGAGACGTAGCATTGCTACGTCTCTACATATCCGTGAATTGTAAATTCATNTCTTGATTCAGCAATGCCAGAAATTGAATTAGGCAAGTTTTTCACTAACCTTTTAATTGCTGTAGGAGTAACAGGAACACTTTGGGCAACTATCTTCAGTAATTTGGGATAAGCAATTGTGTAAGTGTGTTCAATTGAATAAATTCACTTGAAGTCTTGGTAAACCGAACCAAGACTTCTTTTAGTATTTGGGTATGTCTGGCGATTAGCTTTCATTCTTAGTTATGCGATCGCCCTAGCTTATGCTGATTCTGGTACAGTGGGGATTACTTTACGTTTTAAGTAGCTGCTGAAATTTAGCATCATTGCTGTGGTACTATTTTCTCAATAGCAACTCGGTTCTGATGGGGGTCAGCCATCAGAGGTAACGGGGAAAGCCCGGTGTGAATCCGGCACTGTCCCGCAGCTGTAATGGGGCTTATGCCTCAAAGTCAGAATGCCCGCCGAAAGTACAACAAATTCTTATCTGCGAGGTACAGATGAATATAGCAATCAATACTCTCCCCATCAAAGAGGATCACTGTCTCATAGCGTCATATATACGCCACACACTACAAATTTCTATGAGATTGTAGATATTTCCTTACAGATATCAATACCTACACAGAAAGTTATAGATACCAACTGTGTTTCCCAGTTGTGTTTTATCTTTCGCTTTGCATATTTACTTTATCCAAGCTAAAAGTAACTTTACGCCTACCTGCACCAAACGCTTAACAGCGAATGCGTCTAAGCTTCCTCGTTGCGTTAGCTTCTCTAAAAGAGAAACTACCACGAACCCACAGTGTAGGGGTACGGGAACGCGTAGCGGTAAATGCGTAAGGCTAATTCATGCTATCAATCAGCAACGCCTGAAAATCAATGAACAACAAACAACACACTTTATTCGTCTGCACAACCTGCGCTAGTGTGTGGCAAGATGGCAAGCGAGTTGGTGAAAGTGGTGGACAGCAGCTATTGCAACAACTCCAAGCACTTGCACAAACTTGGGAATTGCAACATAAATTCTCCATTCAAGGTGTTGAATGTATGAGTGCTTGCAGTCATGCTTGCGTTGTCGCCTTGCAAGCAGAAGCGAAACTCACTTATCTTTTTGGCAACTTAGCAGTTGATGATAGTGCATCTGCTATCCTGCAATGTGCCACTCAATACTACACCAAACCAGATGGTTTACTACCTTGGTCAGAACGTCCAGAAGCTTTAAAAAGAGGCATCTTAGCCAAAATACCACCCCTAAATAAGTGGGCAAAATTAACCGTGGATTGCTGTTAATTAATTACCAGTAGTACATCAAGTTCGTAGTCAGGACTAAAGGCCTAACTACGAACCTTTGAAACAAGCTTGTAAGTTACACCATTTTTATGATAATAATAATCATTATTATAAATATCGCAGATTTCCTACTGGCTGAGAGTTTTTTACCAAAAAAGCTCAAATCCTTGCTGACAATCAATTTTTAGTTATACAGGTGGCTTAAATTACCAATGCGTACTCAGTTTATTGCCAGATGGGGAACTCAATTTATCGTTTCTAGTTTGACTATCACCGCAGGGATGCTGTGGGAAAGTTCCAGCACCAAAGCTACAGAAGTTCTACAAATATCCGAGTTTCCACAACAGAAAGGTTCAACCAAAGACTTACAACCATTTGCAGAAGTAATATCTCAAAATACAACAGAAACCGAACCCGACATTGAACTAACAGTCATCGATAAACTCCTCAATGAACCTGTATTTTCCCCTTTTCGCCGCGAGGGAACAGTAAAAGATTCCACCCGTCCGGTGTATGTTATTACCGGTGAAGAAATGGAAGCGCAAGGTGCAAGAACCGTCAAAGAAGCACTGCGATTTCTTCCTGGTATTTTAGGTGACGGTACTGTTGGGACAGAAGTAAACGCTTTAAGTGGTCAATTTATTCGCGGTTCTAATACTGGCCAAGTATTAATCTTATTGGATGGCAGACCAATTAATAATTTAGGTGGTGGTGGTTTCGATTTGTCAGAATTTACCACTAATAATATTGAAAGAGTTGAAGTCTTACCAGGAGGTGGTTCAACACTTTATGGTTCAGACGCAATAGGTGGGGTAATTAATATTGTTACTCGTCGTCCTACAGAGCAAATCACCACAGAAACCAAAGTTAATTTCGGTTCCTATGGACTCAACCAACAAAGCATTCAAAATAGTGGTAAGTCTGGTGATATTTCTTGGGTAGTTGGTTACAACCGGACTCAAGCACAAAATAATTATCGCTTTCGTATTCCTGAAGCTAACTTTGAGGGAACAAGAACGAATAATGACGCACTCTTTAATAACTTTAATGTCAAATTAGAAGCAAATTTAGGAAAACGTAACACCTTAACCCTCTCCACCTTATATTTAGGTAAAGAACAGGGAGTACCAGGAGGCGTACCCATTCCTGTACCTCAATTTGGACAGGGATTTTTTAACTCTCTGACTGACAATAACCGCAAATACACAGACCAAGTTCTCAGCGATTTAACCTGGAACTCCAAATTAGGAAGCGGTGATGATTCCCTATTAACAGCAAGGGTTTACGCTGACTTTCTCAACACTCGTTTTGATAATCGTAGCGGTGCAATTACCTCTCAAAACCGCTTTGATACTAAACAGGATTCCTATGGTATTCAAGTTACCCATAATTGGAATATTGCGAAGAATCAGACTTTAGTTTATGGCTTTGATTATCGTAATACCAATGTACGCAACACAACATTTAATTATGGGACAAATATCACCAGAGAAAATTATGATGATGCTATAGGACAAGGGGCAATTTTTGGGAGATATGAAATTAATTTTTCTCCTAATTTTAGTATGAATTTAGGAGTGCGGCAAGATTTTAGTAGTTTGGTGAATGGTTCGTTTACTTCGCCATCTGTAGGAGCAAAGTTAGCGGTATCAGATTCAACTACAATCCGAGCCAACTATATCAGAAACTTCCGTGCGCCGACTATAGCGAATTTATTTAATAATAATCCTACTAATATTGGTAATCCTGACCTCAAGCCAGAGAAGGGGGATAGTTTTGATGTGGGTATTGATCAAAAATTAGGTAACATTGGTTTGTTGAGGTTGACATTTTTTAGTAACCGTGTTTCTGATACAATTGCCTTTAAAAGACTCACGCCGCCTGTCAATGGAAATACAGGGACTTGGGAAAATATCGGGTTAGTACAAACTACAGGGATTGAAGCTTCTTTAAATCTACAATTGGCGAGGAATGTCTATGCTTTTGTTAATTATACGGCGAATGATCCGCGTATTTTAGCAAGTGCTAATCCGGCGGAGGTTGATAAAGAGTTAAGATTTGCAGGTGCGGATAAATTAAATTTGGGTGTATCTTATGAAAATCCTCAAGGTTGGTATTTGGGTGTATTGATGAATTCTTTAAATGGATATCCCACTAATAATATTAATACGGAGTTTCTTTCGGGGTATACGACATTTGATTTGAAGATGCGTGTGCCAATTAGTGATAGTTTGGTTTTAACTGGGAGTTTGGATAATCTGTTTGATCAGCGTTATCAGTTGTTTCCTGGGTTTCCTGATGGGGGGAGGGTTTTTCAGGTTGGGTTGAGTTCTCGGTTTTAAGAATAAGAGTTTTTTTCACGCAGAGGCGCAGAGGCGCAGAGGAGAGTTAAGTTAAAAGTGAGTGAGTTTAATTGTTGGGTGACACCAGTTAATGAGGTGGTTAAGGAAGATTTAGCTACGGGGGGGTTTATTGAGTATGAATATTTTGATTGTGGAAGTGATGTTTTAGCATCATTAGTTTATACTTTGTTTGAACAAAATTGGCAACAAGTTGGGATTGCTCATATTGTTCAAGGTAGTGTTTTGGAGTTGGAATTTAACGCGCCACCAAAGCTTTGTATTCTCTATGATGGATATTTGACGGTGGCAGCTGAGGGTTGGCATTTACATTTATGTATTGATACTAATTTTGGCGGGCCTTTGTGTAAAACTCCTGTGGAGGTGAGGAAGCAACGTTTAGTTTCCCGTGCGGCTTTTTATCGGCGGTTTAATTCAGAAGGAAATCCTAGAAGTTGGGGGATTCAATTTTGGAATGGTGCAAATGAACAATTGATGACGATTTTATTACCTAATCCTTTGGTAGATGGAGAAAATTTATTACCGGAGGGTAAACCAAATCTAGATAAGTTAGCTCTTTATCAAGATTTAAGAGATATTTATGTATTAGGTAGAAAACCCATACCCTTTAGCAAAAATCCTCTCAAACATTCCTATATTTCCGTTTGTACCTCTACACGCTGTCTGCCTTCCCGCAAATGGCAACCTACATTTGATGCTTTAAAATCAGCAGTAGAAAATGCAGGTTTAGATATCGAAGTCAGAACATCTGGCTGTTTAGAAGTCTGTCAACTCGGCCCAGTTGTTTTTTATTCCAATGATAGAACTTGGTACACTCGCGTTAACCCCAACGTTGCCGAAAATATAGTCAACGAACACCTCATTAAAGGTAACAAAATCACCGAAAACCTCTACCCACCCCAAACCCCCTAACTCTCTCTCTGCGTCTCTGCGTGAGATAAAAATGATAAAACTCCCTCACCAAAAACCAATCATTTTCCTCTGCCAATTATGCCTCATAGCCACCCTCATCATCGCCTGTAATCACACCAAAATTCACACATCAACTAACACCTGTACCACCAACTATAACCCCAATCAAGATTACTTTCCCAATAAAATCAAAATCACCCACGCCAGAGGTTTGGCGGTAGAATATCATAATAATTACAAAGTAGTCACCATTAAAAACCCTTGGCAAAATGCTAAAACCCAGTTTCAATATGTTTTAGTCCAATGCGGAACACCCACACCCCAAGGATTTAAGCAAGCACAGGTAATTACAGTTCCCATTAACTCTATAGTCTCTCTATCAACTACACATTTACCCCACTTAGCTAAATTAGGTGTAGTTGATAAATTAATTGGTGTGAGTAATATTAATCAAGTCAATACACCTGAAGTAGTTGAGAGAATTAAAGCCGGCAAGATTACCCAAGTCGGCAATAATTCCAATGTAGATATTGAAAAATTATTATCATTAAATCCCGACTTAGTAACAACATTCGGTACAGGAAATTACCAAACTGATAGTTATAGTAAACTCACAGAGGCGGGTTTAAAGGTGGGGATAAATGCTGAGTATATGGAAGACACACCACTAGGGAGAAGTGAATGGTTAAAATTTACAGCTTTGTTTTTTAACCAAGAAGCCGAAGCAGAAAAGATATTTAATGAAATTGCGAGTAGATATACACAAATAGCCAAGAAAGCGCAATCTGTGAAATACCGTCCGAGTGTATTTGTTGGTTTTAACTTTAAAGGTACTTGGTTTATGCCGGCTGGTAATAGTTATGTTGCTAAATATCTGGCTGATGCTGGAGGAAATTATCTTTGGAGTGATGATAAATCTAATGGTAGTTTACCGCTTTCTTTTGAAGTGGTTTTAGAACGTGCTGCTAATGCTGATTATTGGTTGAATTTTAGCCAAGGTTGGCGAAGTGTCAAGGATTTAATCGCAGATGATAACCGCTATGCTGATTTTCAAGCTGTGAAAACAGGCAATCTTTATAATAACAATGGGCGTGTAAATGCGAATGGTGGTAATGATTACTGGGAGGGGGGAATTAGTAACCCTGATATTGTGCTTGCAGATTTAATTAAAATCCTGCATCCAGAAATATTACCGAATCATCAATTGTTTTACTATCGTAAACTTAGCAAATAATGTTACTTAAATACCTGCCATCTAGCTTATTAATAATTTTTAAATCTACTTCTATCAGAACTTTAGTATTTTCGCTGTTAATTATCGGGTTTATTGTTGCATTTTTACTAGATTTGGCTTTAGGTTCTGTCTCGATTCCGATTCAAGAAGTTATCAATATTTTACTGGGACAAGAACCAGAAAAAGCAACTTGGGCGAATATTATTCTCAAATTTAGGCTTCCGAAAGCTGTGACTGCAACTTTAGCGGGTGCGGCTTTGGGTGTGAGTGGGTTGCAAATGCAAACTCTGTTTAAAAATCCCTTGGCGGGGCCTTTTGTGTTAGGAATTAGTTCTGGTGCAAGTTTGGGTGTGGCTTTGGTGGTGTTAACTGCAAGTGTGACTACACCAACTTTATTAAGTGATTTGGGAATTATTACTGATTTTGGGTTGGTGATAGCTGCTAGTCTTGGTGCGGCTGCGGTTCTGGGTTTGATGTTAGTGGTGGCGCGTCGAGTACAAGAGACGATGACGCTGCTAATTTTGGGTTTATTGTTTGGTTATGCCACGAGTGCTATTGTGAGTATTTTATTGCAATTTAGCTCAAAAGAACGCATTCAAAGTTATATTATGTGGACTTTTGGTAGCTTCGCTGGGGTGACTTGGAAACAGTTAATTGTGTTGATTCCGGTGATAGTTTTAAGTTTATTGGTGGCGGTGTTGCAATCGAAATCTTTGAATGCGCTGTTATTGGGGGAAGCTTATGCACGGAGTTTGGGTTTGACGGTGAAGAAAGCTAGGTTTTCTATTATTAGTAGTGCTTCTATTTTAGCGGGTGGAATCACGGCTTTTTGCGGGCCGATCGCATTTTTGGGTGTGGCTATTCCTCATTTGTGTCGCAGTCTGTTTATGAGTTCTGATCATCGAATTTTAATCCCTGGGGTGATGATTATGGGGGGAATCTTGGCTTTGGTGGCTGATTTATTTTCCCAAATGGCGGTAAGTCAGATGGTTTTACCTTTAAATGCAATTACGGCTTTGATTGGAACTCCTGTTGTCACTTGGGTAATTCTGCGGCGTAATTCCCGAAAATCTTTCCCGTCATGAGTAATCCAATTTTAACAACTCAAAATTTGACTATCGGTTATCAAACATCCCGCAAAAATGTACGGTGTGTGGCGAAGGATATTTCTGTTTGTCTGGAAGCTGGGGAATTGGTGTGTTTATTGGGGCCGAATGGTGTGGGTAAGTCTACCTTACTGCGATCGCTCGCCGGAATGCAACCACCTATTGCGGGTGAGGTGCGGTTGTTGGGGGATGATATCTACAAGTTAGCACCGCAGAATTTAGCGAAGCGGTTGAGTTTGGTGTTGACGGAAAGGGTGGATGTGGGTATGTTATCAGCCTATACTCTGGTGAGTTTGGGACGACATCCCTACACCGACTGGTGGGGAAAATTAACGCCGGAAGATGAAGCAATTATACATTGGGCGATCAAATCTGTGGGTGCGTTACATTTAGCTGCGCGTCAAGTTAGCGAACTGAGTGATGGTGAACGTCAAAAAATTATGATTGCGCGTGCTTTGGCGCAGTCGCCGATGGTGATGTTATTGGATGAACCGACGGCATTTTTAGATTTACCACGACGGGTAGAAATTATGCAATTGTTGCGTCAGTTAGCAAGGGAAAATCAGCAAGCAATTCTTCTTTCTACTCATGATCTGGATTTGGCTTTACGTTTAGCTGACCAAATTTGGTTATTAACATCTGAGGGAATTTTACACGTTGGCGCACCAGAAGATTTGGTTTTATCTGGTGCATTTGCTGATACTTTTAACAGTGAAGGTGTAGAGTTTGATATATTTTCTGGGGAGTTTCATTTACATACATACCAAAAAGACAATATTAATTTTATCGGTGAGGGTATCGCTGCGGTGTGGACGATACGTGCTTTGAAACGTGCAGGATTTCAAGTTTTTCAAAGTGAAAATAATTTACCAATTTCAATAGAAGTAATATCAAATTCAAGAAAATTGATGTGGAAAATTACCAACAGCCAGACCGTAAATATTTATAATTCACTGTACGATGTAATTAAATATATAAATTTATTATAGTAGTTGCTACTAGTATAAATATACTTTCATCTGCAATCAAGTAGCGTGTGGAAGAATTGAGCGTTGCGTAGCTTGCTTCTCTAACGAGACGCTACGCGTACTCTCAAGAGAACTCGCAGAGTACCCGTAGGGTATTGCGAATTGGTGTTAGGGATAGGGTGTAGTGTTTAACAAAGTTAGATTTTAGTTGCGTCAAGGAGTTCAACATCTTCTCAATTCCCCACACCCCACACCCAAAAACGAGTTAGAGTAGGGGCTTGCGTTTAACGAGCGTGCCATTCGTGTAAAGCCTAAAACACACACGAGTAAAGAAAACAATTGTAGGACAAGATTTTTCGTATGCCCCTATGTGGGATTGAAAGGTATAGATTTTCGTGTTAACTTACGTGATGCAAGACCCGATCTATGACAAGCAGATTAACTCTTAAATGTTACTTTTGAGCGAAATAGCAACTAATCCTACTTATACAAAATCTCTTCAAATTTCTTTGTTAGCAATAACACTGGGTGGCTTCCTGCTAGCCACAATTGTTGGTTCAATGGCCTGGTATACTTCTAAACGCCCTGCTGGTTGGGAAAATACTGAAACCCCAGGCTGGATTTTACAACTTACTAAAAATATCAATAAACAAAATCCATCTAGTAAATAATCTCAAGCTAAGAGAAAAGTACACAGCCAGATGAGTTGGTGGCAACAAACAGGTGTTTGTCTAAAAAATTTCACCAAAATTAGATTTGATAATTACTATTATAGTAAACAGTGATATACTAAGTTATCTCGTTAATTCTTATTGATATATTCACCCAAATTAAAAGAAAAACAAACGTATAATTCGGCTCTTAAGGGCATATGTGAAACAGACAAAAGTTTCTAAGCTAAAATAGAGAGTGTCTGTTCATTATCTTTTGTTTTTATTTGCTAGGTGCGGATAAATATATAATCAACATTAGAAGTTTTCCAGTTTATACATTTGGTTGTTATGCCAGTAAAATTTTACATTCAGACAGAGTGGGCAACAGGTTTTCTTCACTAAAAGTAGGCAGTCATCTGTGCTACACAAGTTGCGTGTCTGGAAGATGGGCAGATAGCTGGTCAATAATTACTGGCTAGTTGAGATATTTAGAAAAAATCCACAGTATTGAATAATATTGCTTGTCCTTGACTTGACTGACTAATCTTGAGAGTAAGGTTTTTGCTTTCATATCAATAGCACCCTGAAATTGGGAACTATAAAACGAAGAACAAAGCCAGATTTTGTCTTCTGCTCATACCTGTTGAGTGTCTTATTCGACTGGTAATCTTTTGGATATTTTCTAGTTTGATTTCAACCTCTCAAAACTATCAGGAGTAAATATGACCACTGCGAAGCGCCTAGTACATTGGCAAGAATTGCCTTTTAGACGCTATGCAGACCAATGATTTTAATTTTCAATAAAAAGGACAATCTACCGGAGCTAAAATTGTTGACCAAGATTTCTTTGAAGCGTTGGGTTATCGTCATTATGTCGGCGACCCTTTGCTGATGATGAGGTGCTAAGACAGCAACGCATAGACCGCATATATGACACCTATATTGATGAGGATCAACTGCGGGTATGTGATATGACGACCGCCGAAATCGCCGAAGGTTTAGAAAAACGTCCCTATTCTTCACGGGAATTTATTCACGAAATGGGGGCTTATTTAGAACGTCGGGGAAACTATGGTCAATCTGTGGTACAAGCCGCTTATCAACACCAAGTACCAATTTTTGTCCCGGCTTTTAGTGACTGTTCGGCTGGATTTGGTTTAGTGCATCATCAATGGAATTCCCCAGAATCTCGTGTGACGATTGACTCAGTGCGAGACTTTCGGGAGTTGACCCAGTGTAAACTAGCTTCCAACTACACTGGATTGGTAATGATTGGTGGTGGTGTACCCAAAAACTTCGCCCAGGATACAGTGGTAGCTGCGCAATTGCTGGGATTTGAAACGAGTATGCACAAGTATACAATTCAAGTCACCGTTGCTGATGAGCGTGATGGGGCTTTATCTGGTTCTACTCTCAAAGAGGCTCATTCTTGGGGCAAAGTAGATAAAGGTACTGAACAGATGGTCTTTTCTGAGGCGACTGTGGCTTTACCATTAATTGCGGGGTATGCCTATGGTAAGGGTAATTGGCGCGATCGCCAACCACATCATTTAGCTCAACTGTTCACTAAACCTCAACTCAAGGTAGCAACTGTGTAGAGATTTTTAGGGGGGCATATTGCCCCCTTTGTTGTATCCACCCACCTGCACAAAATAGAGAATCGCTAGGAGCATTTCTAAAGAAAATTTTGAGATGTCATTGCTACAACGCGCTCAACCTCTTCTGCTTGTGCTAGGTCGGCAGCGATCGCTAAGACTTTAGTCTGGGGTGCAATCTCCTGAATTCGTTGACATACCTCGTTGAGACCTTCAACCCGTCGCCCGATGATCGAGATTCTAGTTGCGGCGTTGCAGAATAGAGATATGAATTAGTGCGATCGCTATGGAATGTCCAAAGTGTGCATCAACCCATATTCGCAAGAATGGTAAACAAAGAGGTAAGCAAAATTACATCTGTGTGAAATGTGGCCGTCAGTTTATTGATTCTTATGAACCAAAAGGTTACTCAGAAGAAATCAAGCGCGAATGTTTAGAAATGTATGTCAACGGTTGTGGCTTTCGGGCAATAGAACGAGTGAAAAAAGTGCATCACACGACTGTCATCAATTGGGTAAAAGAGGTTGGTAATACTTTGCCTGACACACCCCAAAAGGATGAAATACCAGAAATCACCCAAATTGATGAGTTGGAGACCTTTATTGGTAAAAAAAAACAAAATTTGGTTGTGGACAGCAGTAAATAAGCATATTCCCGGAGTTATAGCTTGGGTTTTAGGAGATCGCAGTTCCAACACTTTTAAGCTTTTGTGGCAGGCTATAAGCTGTTGGCACTCTTATTTTTACGTCACAGATGGCTACCTCGTTTATCCTTGTTTTATTAGCGACGAAGACCATATTGTTAGTAAAACCTATATGACACGAGTTGAAGGAGAAAACAGTCGTTTTAGACATTACTTGGCTCGGCTACATCGTAAAACTTTTTGTTATTCTAAGTCAGAATAAATGCTGAGACACTCTATTCGACTAGTCATACATTATCTCAAGTATGGTTCAGTGCCTCTCACAATGTGAGGTACAAGTTTTATTCCAGCGATCGCCTGATTCATATTTTGATTCAGCAACGCCAATATTTTTTGATGGACTACTTAATAAAAATGCAAATAACTAGGTAATTTCACTACTTTCCAATTCATTCTTTTCTTTATTCTCATTATTTTCTATAGTTTCAGATTCTTTAACCCGACGTATAGGGACATTGGCGATTAAAGCACTTGTTCGCTGATTGCTTTCTAAAGAAAACTCTAAACCCTCTGTTTCGATTTCTACATAACGGCAAACAATTTCTAAAATTTCTTGCCGCATTTTTTCTATCATCTGGGGGCTTAAATCAGCGCGATCGTGAGCAATTACTAATTGCAGGCGACGTTTAACTTGATTGCGACTGTTAACGTCAGAATTACGAGTAAATAATCGTTCTAGAAGTTCAATGATCATTGCTGCTAGGTATGGACAGATGGGGAAATATCAAATGATTTTTGTCCACAACAATCTTCTAAGACGAGAGAAGATGCTGTCGCCGGGTGAGTCGAGTTCAAGAAAATCGACCGTTTCACCTTCCAATCTGCGAGCAATGTTATCAAAGGCTGTAGCCGCTAAAGAGGGAGTTTCTGCTAATACTAAAGGTTCGCCGCGATTGGTAGAGACGATAACGCGCTCATCATCCGGAATGACCCCAATCAGAGGAATTGCCAGAAGTTCCTGAACATCCTGCACAGACATCATATCATTTGCCCGTACCATTGCGGGTTTGATCCGATTAATTATTAAATGAATACGCTTGACACCTTGTGCTTCTAATAACCCGACGACGCGATCCGCGTCTCGGACAGAAGCAATTTCTGGTGTGGTAACAATTAATGCTTCTTTGGCTGGGGCGATCGCATTTTTAAACCCCATTTCAATACCTGCGGGGCTATCAATAATCACATATTGATACTTCTGTGCCAGTGCATTCACCAGTAACTTCATCTGGTCAGGGGTGACTGCATCTTTGCTACGGTTCTGCGCTGCTGGTAACAAGACCAAATTTGGTTGGCGCTTATCTTTGACCAATGCTTGTTCCAGGCGACACTCCCTAGCTAAAACTTCCACCGCCGTATAAACGATGCGATTTTCTAATCCTAGCAACAAATCTAAATTTCTCAAGCCAAAATCTGCATCAACTAATGCTACTTGACGCCCGATTTTTGCTAAAGCCATGCCTAAATTGGCTGTACAAGTGGTTTTACCCACGCCTCCTTTACCGGAGGTAATCACAATAATGCGAGTCATGACAAAAACGCGCTCGATGATGTTTCTGTAAATATATAACAATAGAGCTTTATGGCTCTTGGTTCATCCTATTAAATTGGGTCTTAGAAAAATCACTAGCCCTACCGATGCGAATTCCTTGGGGTGTGACATATGCTACCTCAGGATAAAATTGCATCGGTAATTTTTCTGGCGCTCTAGCAACAGCATCTGCGATCCGCAACTGGGTTGGTTCCATTTGCAAGGCCATAATCAGACACTCACGATTACCTCTAGCACCAGCATGAGCAACTCCTCGGAGACGACCCCAAACGAGAATATCACCATCTGCAACTACGATACCACCTGGATTTACATCTCCTAAAATAATTACGCTACCAGGATGGCGAATTTCTACACCAGAACGCACCGTCATTTCTAGATATAGGGCTTCTTTCGAGGGTTTTTTGCTGACTTTGGATTCAGAAGCCAGAATATTTTCTCGTTGTATTTGTTCAACAGAGTAACCAGCCGCAGCTGCGGCGATCGCAGTTTGGCGACGACTAGTAGCAACAGATTTCAGTTGCATTTGCACTTCACTTAAAGTTTCCGCAAGCTGTTGCAGCTGTCTTGCATCTAAAAGGCGATCACCTGCTACCAAATGCACAGGAGTATCAGGTGCAGTGAAGCGATCGCTACCATTGAGTCTGAGCTTTAGCTGTTGCCAAATTTCATTCCAATTGCGTTCCGAAGCTGATAGTTGCGACTCTGTGGGCAGAATTAATAAAAATCTTCCCTCCTCTGTTTTCATTTGAACTTGGATATTTTTACTGACCCCATTTTCCTGTGGAGGTGATTTAGGGGGTTCTTTATCCACAAGGTCAACAGGCAATTCTGCATCCACAACCGTATCAGACTCTACATTAGCAACAGCAGAATTTGATTCTGATTCAGTAAGAACAGAATTGGACTTTAAATACAGTAGAACAGAATTGATCTCCGCTTCTGGAAGTATAGAAGTTGACTCCGTATCAGCAGCGACAACAGATTTTATCTCTGTATCAGCAACAGTAAACTTTACCTCTACATCACAAAGGCTGGAGATTGATTCTGTATCATCAACAGCAGAATTTGACTTGAGATTGGGGATAGCAGAATCAGAAGTCATGCAGCATTAGCCTAAAGAGAGAAACTGAGCAATTACCAATATTAAATTATTTGTCTTTGATACTGCCTTCTCGAAAGTTCACATTATGAAACAGACGTGAGGCAGAAGGAATTCTTTTCTTGGAAAACTCACGTTAGTAATAGATGTTTACCCTGGCTTGGTATAAGAATTTAGCACAAATTCTTCCCAAATGTTGGCAGCTATATTAACAACAAACCTTTTGGGTAGAATGCAGATGATTAAATTTTTTTAGTATAAATTTTTTATAAAACTTCAGTATTGCTGCTTTTCTTCAGTCAGTTTGCAATCAAACTTACGAAATCACTTATTTTTAAACAACAAAGTATAAAATTGTACATTTAATCCAATATACTGTGTAAATTTATTTAACAATAGCCTCTTGTTTCTCCGATGAAATACGAACTTAGACAAAGTATGATGGTAATTTTTATTTTGTGGGTTGCATTAGCAGCTCTCTTTTTATCCAAATTCCAATAATATTAAGTTCCTGGTTTAGAAGGATTTTGTGTCCAGCAAGGATCATAAGTAATGAAATTAGGTTTAACAATCCATTCGTGTTTATTATACTTTTTCTGTTTTTCATATTTATCTATACCCCTTGTCAGCTCCAAAACGTTGATAGCTCCTGCTCATGCTCAGATTAGCCCTTCTGCTAATGGTTTTGAACAAACCAAAACTCCAGACTTTGATAACCTAATTTCTAAAGCAAACAAATACGGTACTGTCAGAGTCATCATTGGTTTAAGAACAAATTTTATACCTGAGGGCAGGCTAGCAACTGGTTTAGTGCAGAGCCAAAGAACAGCGATCGCCCAAACACGAAATGCCATTTTGAGCAAGCTTTCAACTTACAAACCCACTACAATCACAAAGTTTCAGACAATTCCCTACTTTGCTGCTAAGCTCAACGCTCGAGCTTTGACGGCTCTTCAATCCGACCCAAATATCATCAGTATTCAAGAGGACATAGCTGTACCAGCGACACTGACAGAAAGTATTCCTGTGGTTAAAGCTAATGGCTCTTGGGAAAGTGGGTTTACGGGTGCAGGACAAACAGTTGCCATCTTAGATACAGGTGTAGACTCTAGCCATCCTTTTTTAGCAGGCAAGGTAGTTTCAGAGGCCTGTTATTCTACAACTGATTCAACCTACCAAAGTACAAGCTTATGCCCGAATGGATCGCTTCAACAGGTGGGTACTGGCTCCGCAGTTAATTGTACCACTACCATTGCTGATTGCAATCATGGCACCCATGTGGCTGGGATCGCTGCGGGTAATGGTCCTAACTTTTCTGGGGTTGCCAGAGACGCTAAGATCATTGCGATTCAAATCTTCTCTAGATTTAATTCTACTAACCAGTGCTATCCACTTCCAGCGCCCTGTATTTTGAGTTACGCCAGTGATCAAATACGAGCTCTAGAACAGGTTTATAACCTCCGTTCCAGTTTTCCAATTGCAGCAGCTAATATGAGTTTGGGAGGGGGTAACTACACGACTAATTGTGATGCTAGCTATGGAAACCTCAAGGCAATTATAGATAACCTCCGCTCTGTTGGTATAGCTACTGTGATTGCTGCTGGAAATGAGAGCAGCATTAACGGGCTGAGTTTCCCTGCGTGCATCTCGTCAGCAGTTAGTGTCGGTTCTACCAAAGACGGTAGTTCTGGCGGTAATGCTGATGAAGTATCGAGTTTTTCTAACAGTGCTTCATTTCTATCTCTTCTGGCTCCAGGAGAGGTAATCTACTCCTCAATTCCTGGTGGTAATTACGCTAACTTCTACGGAACTTCAATGGCAGCTCCCCATGTCACAGGAGCTTGGGCTATTTTTAAACAGAGGAACCCATCAGCTAGTGTTGCGGACACTCTTGCAAATTTTCAAAATACAGGCATCCCTGTAACTGATCCTAGAAATGGTATCCAAAAATCGCGTATCCGTCTCTGAAAAGAGGGATCGGGGATCGGAAATTGGGCATTTTCCCCTTGTCTCCCTTACCTTGTTCCTTATTTTGTCTTTTGACTCAGCCGTTGATATACAGTCGCCAAGCCATGAGCATCACCGACGTTACCTGGAAATAGTACCACTGGTAAATTCGGAAATTGCGGATGGTCAGCTGGAGTCCGCACCATTGAACAACCTGGTAGGATTTGACCAAGCAACCGGGCAGAAGTCAAGGCTAACCCTGTACTCAAGACATCGTTAGAAGTTATACCACCTTTACTGATTAAAAATCCTAAATCTGCTGGCAAACCTCGTACGACATCCATCAATAAACGGGAAACCTTAGCCCCAAATTGTAAGCGTGTATTCACATCTTTAAAAGTAAGTTCTTGGCGACTGGTATAAACTACTGGTGTTTTGCCAGCTACATGAGCAGTGCGAACACTTTCGAGGACTTCGGTTAACAATGTGTCAGATTGATCAACTTCATCTAACAAACGCGCCACATCAACTTCAACCCCGAATGTACCTTCTACTTGTAGCAGTGCTTCTAACTGCTGAGTAGTCTTTTTGACATGAGAACCCACAATCACTGCTCCTGGCTTACCATTGCGTACATACTCAGCCATATTTTCTGGAGCGATCGCTTGCCCAGGTAAAGCTGCCAAAGCTGTTAAGATACTAGCAGCACTGCGAAATAAAAAGCGTTTTCCTTGACTTACTGCCGATAACACATCTTGGGCAAAACGATCTAAATCTGCTTGAGTTTCTCCATCGACAACACAGCACTGATTACCACTCAGGCTCATCAAGGCTTCTAAGCATCCATTACGGATATCTGCAAGTAAAAATCTTTTCACAGAGTCTGCCTTGATCCGCCCTTGTGTTTTTTCTTCCACATACTTAGGTAAGTAACTGTGATGGTAGCCAAACACAGAATCACGAGCGAATTCTGTTTCATGAACAGGTTTAGGAACACCATCAACAATTAGATAATGTATGCTGTCGCGGGTGATACGTCCACCTTCAAAAAATGCTGGCACAAGAAAGTGAGCATCAAAAGGACCGAGTTCTTGGGCAATAACATCGGTTTCTATCGGGTAGTGTCCCCGCAAAGTCGAGTCAGAACGACTGACAATGAGAAATCCCTCCCTATCCCCTACTTGCGAGGGTGGGAGGGTAGTTGCTAAAGCTGCTTGCAAATTTTGACAAACTTCCCTGGTGACAGATGCAGCCGACTCAGGTGGTAAGGCTCTTGTATTTGTTAATACAAAGAAAATTGGTGCATCGTCTTGCAATCCCAGGCGTAGAGTGTCCACATCCCAACGCATTAGCAGCAAACAACTGTGGACTGTTTGCGAACCTGTTGGATCATCATCAAGGACGATTATTTTTGGTTTTATGGTCATTTCTATATTAAGGGTTTTAGTTTTAAAAGACAAACTAAATTTGCTTGTTTAAGCGATCGCCCAATGTTTTTGGGAGAAACAAACACAGATACACACAGATAAACACCGATAATCTATCTGTGTTCATCCGTGTGCATCGGTGGTCGATATACTTAAATATTATCTGCTAAGTTCAAGGATACAAGCCCCGATCAGTGAGAGCTTGGGCAACCCGACCCACCCCCAAAGTATAAGCTGCTAACCTTAGAGAAATTTGCCTTGTCCTTGAGTGCTTAATCACTTGGCGATATGCTTGCACCATTAAGTGTTCCATTTCACGGTTAACGCGTTCCTCATCCCAAAATACGTAGGAAAGACCTTGCACCCACTCCAGATAACTTACTACCACACCACCAGCGTTCGCTAAGATGTCTGGTAATACCGTTACACCCCGAGCTTCTAGTGCTTGGCTTGCCATCAGAGTCACTGGTCCGTTAGCCGCCTCTGCAACTATCTTGGCTTGCACCTGATTTACATTTTCCTCTGTAATCTGATTTTCCAAAGCTGCGGGAATCAACACATCACATGGTAAAGTTAGTAACTCAGCATTACTAATTGGTAGTGCATCTGGGAAACCAATAACACTCCTGTGGTTCTCAGTCGCATAAGCTTTCAAAGCAGGGATATCAAGACCTTCTTGAGAATAAACTCCTCCAGATCCCGTAGATACAGCTATAACTTTAGCTCCTGCTTGGTGCAGTAATAAAGCCGCTGCTCCACCCACATTCCCAAAACCCTGGATAACTACTCGCACATCCGCCAAGGACTTACCTAGATCAAGTAGCGCCTCTCTGACAATGATCATTACGCCACGTCCCGTTGCCATCTCCCGTCCCCGTGAACCACCAATAGACAGGGGTTTACCAGTTACAACTCCTGGTACCGCATGACCAACATTCACAGAGTAAGTATCCATCATCCAAGCCATTTCCCGGGCAGAAGTACCCATATCCGGTGCCGGGATGTCTACGCTGGGGCCAATATCTTTAATTAATTCGCTAGTGTAACGTCGTGTTATTCTTTCTAATTCACCAACACTATAACGTTTTGGATCTAGAGCAATGCCTCCCTTTGCACCACCGTAGGGAATACCCAATAGCCCACATTTCCAAGTCATCAACATTGCTAAGGCTGATACCTCTCGCAGCGTCACCGCTGGATGGTAACGAGTACCACCCTTGTAGGGACCTAAAACATCGCAGTGCTGCACTCGATGTCCTGCCAAAATCTGGATTTCGCCACTATCCCGTTTTACGGGAATGGACACTGTAACTACCTTACGTGGATGACTAAGTACTTCCAACAGACCTTGATCTAGCTTTAATTCTCGTCCTGCTGCTTCCAGGTAGCTACAAGCCTGGTCTAATGGGCAAATATACGCTGGAGAAGGAGCTTCCAATGGTTGTAGAGATGTTGAAATCATAGATTCTCCCAATCACGGTTCTACAAAATCCTGATCGAACCGGATGTATATATCTAGACTAGCTTTTTTTTGGAAAAAAATAGAAATTTTGTAGTTTATGTCACATTTTCTGGATGTAGCTTTTTGGCTAGCCTTAAAGGTAGTAATATAGTGTAACCAGAGATACACACAGATGAACACAGATAAAAAACATACTTTTTATCTGTGTTCATTTCCTATTTGATTTTGTCTTTGACGTGAACATCTTGAAATGAATCCTTTCTTAGTGCCTTGGTGTCTTGGTGGTTCAAAGATGATCTTTTTTACCACAAAGACACTAAGACACAAAGAATTTAAACAAACACTTCAGGAGTAAAGTTGCCGTGTAAACCATAGGGAATATGGTGTTTCAGATGTAATCTTGCTATTGGTTCCTGGTTGAAATTACGGCCATCTAAAATTACAACATCTGAGCGATCGCGGCTAGCATCATAAACCAAGGCTAATACCCAACCATCGTCTTCTCTTTGAGAATGGGGACGGGGTACAAATACTGGTTCGCTAGCAAAGCCTTTGGGTGCAGCACTCCACAGTTGCCGTTCTCCTGACTCCAGATCAATCTTCAAAAACGCTTGTAAGGGAGCATTACCACTGGGAGCATGAGCAGCACCAATATACAAATAGCGATGCGATCGCCCAATTTTTTGAGGATGCAAGGTTGGAAATTCACAACAACGGCTTTCTAACAAGTTTCGCCGTACAGTCTGCTCTTGGAGGTTGAGGTGAAAACGCCAGAGTTGCCCAGGTTTGAGAGCATCAAAATCTGTCTGTCGAAAATCACTTTCTGGTTCAACTTCTGGTAGAGATTCGTAACAAATAGAGTCAATGATAATCTCGTTACCTTGTTCAAAAGCGTTGGCATGGTGAAACACAAACCCAGACTGAGTTTCGAGAATTTGCACTCCCCTTAGTCCCCCTTTGTCAAGGATTCTGCGAGGAATAATGATCACTCGTGTCGGTTGATTGGGTTGAAACTTAATACATTCGCCTGCACCACGCATTCCCAAGACGAAAGGTATGGGATTGAAAGTTACAGGATTATGAAAGAATATGCAGTAATTCGGTGTAATGGCAAAATCATGGATAAAAGCGAAACCTGGTACACTATGGGCGTGTTTTCTGATTATCCTGCCTGTTGTGTCTAATTCAAAAACAGTAAAAGTTGTAGATAGCCCTGGCTTGATGGAAAAGTTTACTAAACAAGGTTTACTATCATCAAACTCACAACTAGGATCAAAACGAGGATGAGCACTAAAAGCTTCACCTTCTGACAGCACACCGTTAAAGTATTCTTTACCTAAAGTCTCTAGTGTGTAGGGATCGAGGCGATGGGGTTCAGCCGCTTCCCAAAGAGCTAGTAGCTTGTTACCCCAGTAGATGATATTTGTGTTAGCGATGTTTTTGAGTTTAAAGTCGAAGGCATTGGCAAGCCAACCACCTGGTTTTTGTGTGCCAAAGACACCTCGATAGAGAAGTTTTCCTGCTTTTTGTTCCTCTAAATACCCAGCAGTACGCACAAAGCGGTTGCGGAAGTGGGCGCGACCATTTGAAAATGTAATACGGCTAATCATCCCATCTCCATCAAAGGGATGATGAATTGGTTGCCCGTTTATATCTAGTAAACCAGGGCCATTTCTGAACAACGTGCCGTTCAGTTCTGGTGGAATTTGCCCTTCTATATCATTTATCCAATAATCAAATTCTTGTTTTAAAGATTTATATCCACCTTGCCAATCGTTAAGGCTATAGGATTTTGTCGAGGTATGAGAAATTTGTTCTTGAGCTTCAAAAGTCTGCATATCTTGAAATGAGATTGGGGATAGGTGATGAGGGACAAGGGGGACAAGGGAAGGGAGACAAGAGAGACAAGGGGGACAAGGGAAGGGAGACAAGAGAGACAAGGGGGACAAGGGAAGGGAGACAAGGAGGACAAGGGAAGAAGACAATTTTTCTCCCCATCTCCCTAGTCCCTAGCTACTTCCGACTCTAGTTCTGGTAGCATTAACTCTGGCATCATATTGGGTATAAAAGATTCCTCATGATCTGGTACTGAGGCTGGTGGCAGATTCTTAGATGTTTCAGTTTGAGAATCAGCAGCAGGTAACCAGCTGAGGAATGGTAGCGGTAATAAGGTACTGAGGTTAGTAAGGATTACTAAAAGCCAGAGGTTTTCAAAATTTGTTTCTGTAATTCCGAACCAATGCATTAATACTGCACCGAACTCGTAGGAAAGTAGTCCTGCTAAGTTAGTCACTGACATTAACAGGGCAAATAATGTTGCTTCGACTCCTGATGGACAAAGCCTGGCTGCTAGTACCAACACTGGCATATAGGCAATTTGTCCCATGACGGTGAGAATCAGGCTATCACCCAAACTAAACCAGTGATCATCGATGCCTAAGGCGCGGTTTGTGTGAGTTACCAACAGCAACATCGTCATTCCTAAAGCGGCTGAAAGAATAGTACTCCAACCAAAAATGACGCGAAAGGGGACGGTTTTGAGAAAACGTTGGAAGATCCAGATACCTACTAAGGAAGCAACGCTAGTTACTAGGCGGACTCTCCCTAAAAACTCTGGTTGAAAGTGCAATTCGTTTGTAGTGAAGAAGAAAAAGGCTGACTCCGCAGTTGGCGTAGCTTGCCAGATGAAGAGAAATGCTGTCGGTAGCCAAATAGATTTTTGAGTAATGGCTTGGCGCAGTTGTCTAAGTTGATGCTGAATTGATCCTAAGTTGGTGTGATCATTTTCACTACCATCTTTGCTCACAGGAGATTCGGCTATGAACCAAGCTACTGCTGAAACTATGAGGGGAAAAGAGGCGGTAATCCAAAATACGGTGCGATTACTAAAATGCTCTAATAGTACACCGCTAAAGTAAGCAGTAATCAAACCACCAAAGGCGGAAGCACCCCAGCATAAGGATTGCAAGGAACCTGCTTCCGCTTGGGATTCTACTCTTGCTCGTTCAACAACTAATGAGTCAACGATGACGTCACTGACAGCAACAGATAGAGAACCAAGAGCGATCGCTGCTGTTGCAAGTACAGGTGTGTGAACAATTGTGGCTAAGCTCACCCAAGAAGCCGCTCCGATTATCCCCGATAACACCAAGTATGGGCGTCGTCGATAGCCAAAGATGGGGAAGCCATCAGAAATAAAACCAAATAGTGGTTTGATAATCCAGGGTAGGGCAACTATGCCCATCAGGGCTGATACCTGGGCTGGCGTTAACCCTAGTTCATCTTTGAGAAAAAAGCTGACGGCTAAACGTGCCAACCCCAAAATTCCTTGGACAAAGTAAACCGTAAGAATGGCAATTAACTCGGCAGTTGGTTCGTTGCCAAAAAAAATCTTTTCTTTTATAGATTCTTTGACATTGGATAAGTCAGAGGAGGAAACCAGCATTAGATAAATATTTTTTAAGTTTTATCGACTTTTATTATCATATCTATTTTCTTTAAATGCCGTCTAGGAGGAGCATTTAGCGGTCAAAATTTGCTGAAATCACAGAGAAATTACAGATAAATGTGTAAAATTTAATAATTAAAATTTCCGAGAAATTTATTTTTTAAATTAAGATTAAGTTGAATATTGAATTTTTATTTTTCTAGTGCTATTACAGCATTTTGACCTCCAAATCCAAAGCTGAAACACAGCACCCGCTCAACTTTAGTTTGATGTGCCTTGCTTACGAAATTTAAATCAAATTCTGGCTGTTTTAAGCCTACACATGGCGGTAGTATTTGTTGCTGTAATGCCATGAGACAAAAAGCCACACCCAAGGCTCCTGATGCCCCGATAGTGTGTCCTGTAGCTCCTTTAGTAGAACTAACTGGCACGCTTTGCGGAAACAAATATTGTATTATTTTACTCTCAGTTTTATCGTTAATTTGCGTAGCTGTACCATGAGCATGGATATAATCAATATCCTTTGGTGTGAGGTGACTACGTTCTAAACATTGCTTAATGGCTGCGATCGCACTTTTACCTGCTGGTTCTGGAGTGTTGGGATGATAGGCATCTGTTGTTAAGCCAAAACCTAGTATCTTTCCATACACCTTGGCTTGGCGCTGCTTGGCTGACTCTGCCGATTCCAAGATCAGCATTGCTCCCCCTTCTCCTAAAACTAAGCCTTCACGGTGCAAATCAAAGGGATATGCCCCAGTTTTTGCCAAAGCACCCATCTTTTGAAAGCCAGTCAAAGTCAGAGGCGTGATTGCTGCTTCTGTTGCTCCTGTCAAGACTTGCTGACATTGTCCAGATTGAATCAGGAATGTAGCTTGAGCGATCGCCCAAATACCAGTAGCACAGGCTGCCATCGGTGCTAAAACAATGCCAGTTGCACCAATTTGTCTTGCAGTGGCGATCGCATTCATATGTGGTAGGGTGTCGAGCCAAGAAGAGTAGGGGGGGTGTGTAGACGCGGTAGCGGTGAGGGGGTCGCAGTCTCGGACGCCAGGTGCTTTATGTCGGGAGACCCGTCCACCGCACTGGCTCCGCTTTCCGTCACGATTGCGAACCCCCGTAGACGGCCGAAGCCCGGCTTCTCGAAGAGTACCCGGAGGGCTTCCTGTAAGGGTGGGGTATGAGGGGTGTGGGGGGAAAATATTTATCTCACTCCGCCCACTTTCTACCTCCAGATACATCCACCTCGCCATTTCTTCCCACGCCGCTTGATGACTGCGACTCGAACCAATGACAACACCACAATTTGGCAGAGGAGAAACTAAGCCAGCATCATGTAATACTGAAGCAACCAGCTGTTGAGTCAGTACTCTTACCTGTGCTGGTTGCTTGTCAATTAACCCAAGAGGACGTGGTTCTAATTCTGGAAACGGTTGATAGATGTGAATACCGGATTTACCTGCTAGTAATAGCTGCCAGCTATCTACTAGGCTTTTGCCCAGGGCAGAGACTAGACTAATACCAGTAACAACGACTTCTACCAAGTTTGAATGATTGTTGGTTGGTGGTTGGTAATTGGTGGTTGGTGGTTGGTGGTTTGAGTATTTATCAACCAACTAACAACTAATTCTTGTTTTTCAAATTTTCCGCACCTTGGGTTACTTTGGCTGAGTCGATGCGATCGCCTTGTTGAATTTTGTTCACTACATCCATACCTTCTGTAACGTAGCCAAAGACGGCGTAGTTACCATCTAGAAAACCTAAATCAGCTAAAGCAAAGTAAAACTGTGAGGAAGCAGAATCGGGCATTTGCGATCGCGCCATTGCGACTGCACCGAGTTTGTGTGTCAACACAGGTGGTTGATTTATGCGAGCTGTTTCCAATGTTTTGCCGTAGATGGGGGCTTTTGCTCCTTGCGGCTTAATCTCTAGGGGAATGTAGCGCTCAGTACCAGTTTTCGGATCAATGAAACCACCTGTTCCTAACCTATTTACTGAAATTTTTGGATCTTTGCTTTGGGGATCGCCACCTTGAACGACAAAAGGAGCTTGTGGGGGATTACTCTGAGGCCCTATGACTCGATGGAAAACTAAACCATCATATACGCCCCGTTGCACTAAGTCTACAAAATTACCAGCAGTAATGGGGGCATTAGTACCGTCTACTTCAATAGTAATTGGTGAACCTTTAACAGTCATTACTACAGTAGCTTTGCCTTCAAGTCTTGGTAAATCTTTCATTCCAGGGATAGCCTCTTGTGTAGCTTCAGATACAGACTTTGCATCTGTAGTTGTTTCTGTAGTCTCATGTGTAGTTGCGTTCGTGCTTGCTTCCGTAGCTGTTGGTGAAGGAGATGAGGTTTCAGAAGATAATTGTTGTGTAGAACACCCACCTACCAACAAAACACTGACAATCACAAATGCAACTAAAAACTCCGAAAATTTTAACCGCATTAGCTAGTTCTATAGACTCAACCAGTGTATCTTAGCTTCTGATTGCGAGGATGGGTAATGTATAGAAAAATAGTCAAGGGTCAAGAGTCCATTGTCAATTGTGACGAGTTTTTTACTAATACCCATTGACCATTGACCATTGACCAACCTACAAACCTTCTAAAGGTACTCCCAGAAATTTAGCTAATTCTGCTCCCTGAATTTCTATGTCTTTTAAAGGCATCGGTTGACCAACCCTTGTTAAGGGAATATCTCGACGACCTTTGACACGTAAATAGAGAGTACGACGAGGATTTAGACCTTCTTTGATCTGTAATCTTACAGATTGTATGTCTTTGATGTTAAGGTCAATTTCAATACGACGGTTTTTGCCTGGAAAACCCCAACGGAAGATTTTAGCTTTGCCAGTTTCCTGGTTAAACTCGTTGTATCCGCCACCTACATCCAATAAAATTACTGACCACAGATACAAAGCCAGGAGTAGACCAGCTACACCGTAAAATCCCATTACTAATCCTTGTGGGACAAAAATTAGTTGAGTTGGGTCGGTAACTATGAGTAAATTAACATGCAGGTAACTAGATAACGCCGCTAAGAAAAAACCTGTGGCGCCTAAAGTCACAACACTTGCCCACCAGTAGTTACTCAACCGACGTGAACCGAGAACCTTTTGATGCAAGACGCGTTCGTCTTTGTTGATGGTTGTTGATGTCGTCATGGAACTACCTTGGCGATTGATAAATTCCCTTTAAAAGTCTGCCACTGTCTATGGATCTATTGCAAGTTTCTTTTAAGATTTCTGAGAAAAGTTATGTCAGATTGTAAAATTTCTGATATTGATAATATTTAATAGGTCTGTGCTAAATACCTGATTTGCGTATGTAAATCAGGCACAAAGCAAGATAAATATGGTAAGTTAAGAAGCATTAAGCAATTGCTAGCTAAATTTACAGCTGGCATTGTGATTAATGACGCAACTCTGAGAAAAACTGGCTGATTCAGCAGTAGTTTCTCATAAAATCAGGTGTATGACAGCATCTGTGTTAGTGTCAAAAAACGTTAATTCCTCAATAACGTTGCAATTTTAGTAAAAAAGAGGATTTTAGTTCGATGACCATCGCAATCGGACGTAGTACTACCAGAGGGTGGTTTGACGTTCTCGACG
>NZ_MRCA01000016.1:0-104679 GCF_001904645.1 Fischerella major NIES-592
CGTCGAGAACGTCAAACCACCCTCTGGTAGTACTACGTCCGATTGCGATGGTCATTAGAGAAAATCTCCAAACTTTATAAGTACAAGGTTTTTAACTTTCTGTATTATAGACTGCCATTTTTTGGCTGACCAAATACAGAGTGTAAACTAGGTTGTCAATCTAGTTTACAAAATTTTACTCTCTCTAATCATATTATGTGTTCTTCGCTAATTTTTCCAGGGGTTTTTTAACTGAACTTTATCTTTGTTAAATGAATTTTTAAAATAAAAACGTAAATTAATTTTAGATTTTCAATATTGATGAATCTCTACTTTGCATTGTTCAAGTGAGTCGGCACAAATAAAGCTAACTCGCTAGGGTCGTCAATTGTCATTTGCCATTAGTAAGTGTTTCAGCGATTTTATACTTCTGAACATGTAGAGAGATGCCATGGCACATCTCCACATTGGTAAGAGGTTAGTAGTTAATAGTTAGTAGTGAGTTGTTGGTAATTTCCGACGCCCACTCCCCCAAGGGAGTGGGGCTCCGAATTCTCCACCTCCCCATCTCAATTCCCGACCTTCTTCAAGCTAGAATTAGACCTAAAGTTAAATTAATTAACGCTAAATGTTTACCATCGATTTAACCGTAAGGAATACTCCCTTTCCCATTTCGGTACAGCGTAAGACAGCTGAAGACGCAGAGGCTGTTTATCAGCTAATTTTGGCAGCAATGTCTTCTGGAAAGCCTGAAATTGTAGAACTCAAGTGTGAAGGTAAAACAGAGAAAAAAATCGCCGTTCGTGCTAGTGAAATCTCCGGAGTGCAGGTAACACAGAAAGACAGTGCAACTACTGCTAGTGGTAGACCACCTGGCTTCTTTGCCCTTACCTCTGAATAAAGAGATGACTTAAGAATGGCGGAACTAGGTATTAAGGTAAAAGACTTAAACTTCAGCTGGCCTTCTGGAGAGAAAGTAATTAAATCTTGCTCTATCGAAGTACCCAAGGGAGAATTTTGGATGCTTTTGGGTACAAATGGCAGTGGAAAATCAACATTGCTGAGACTGCTAGCAGGGTTATTAGCACCCCAATCAGGTGAGATTGGCGTTTTACATCCGGTGGGCTTTGTTTTCCAAAATCCTGACCATCAATTGGTAATGCCTACTGTTGGTGCTGATGTTGCTTTTGGGCTAGTGGAAGAAAAATTAACACTACATACAATTAGAACCAGGGTTGAGGAAGCATTAGCAGCAGTAAATTTATTAGGACTGCAAAGACGTCCCATCTATGCTTTGAGTGGAGGACAAAAACAGCGAGTGGCGATCGCTGGTGCTTTAGCCCGTCACTGTGCAGTTTTACTACTAGATGAACCCACTGCCTTGCTTGATCCAGATAGTCAACTAGAATTAGTAGCTAGTGTCCGCAAACTGGTCAAAACTCGCGGTATTACAGCTCTATGGGTTACGCATCGCTTAGATGAATTAAATTACTGTGACGGCGCTTTTTTACTAGAAAAAGGTTCCTTGATAGACAAGGGAGAGGCTCAACGCCTCAAACAGCGTCTGATGCAATTACACACAGATTAGAGATGGGCACAGGGGGTGTAAGGGTGTAAGGATGTAAGAGAAATACAAAGTTTTTCTGAGATTTATATCCTTAAATACCCCTACATCCTTTAATAGAGCGAACTTAAAACCTTAACATCAAGCAAATATTGTTAGAGACTGGGAAATAGCAATAAAGGTTAAAAGACAAAAGTAGAAATTTCTCTTCATTTAGTTGTTAATTTGGCTTTTAACTTACTTTAGCTCCTAACCTCTTGTTCCTATGCCCCTATAAAGGCAAATTTTGTGAAGCTATTGCGTTTTTTAACTTTGTAACACTATGTTACAAGAGATCATTGAATTACTATAAAAGTTATGAATGAATTTTGTTAACTCTAGATAATTGTGATTAAAAACCATGTCCCGTTCCTTACCCCAAGCCGTTTTCTTAGTAGACGGCTACAACATTATAGGCACTTGGTCTTGTCTGAAAAGAACCCGTGACCAAGCCGGACTAGAAGCGGCGCGCTGGGAATTGATAGAAGCTTTGACCGATTACAGCGCCTTTCAAGGCTATGAGACACAAATAGTTTTTGATGCCCAATATCAAAATGCTAGTAGTAACAAAGAAGTTATTACAGAACTTGTATCCGTCTATTATACTGATTTCGGTCAAACAGCAGACACATATATTGAAAAAGCCTGTGCATCTTTGCGTCCTGCCATAGCTCAATCTTTAATTCCTCGCGTGATTGTTGCCACCTCAGACCGCGCCCAGCAGCTGATGGTGCAGGGGTACGGGGCAGAATGGTTATCAGCACAGCAGTTATGTTACGAAGTGCAAGCCACAGTTTGTCGGGTGCGGCAAAGGTATCAACCACGTAAAAAATCCAATAGTAGATTTTTAGCTAATTCTATTGATGCCAAAGCAAGACAGCGCCTAGCTGAACTGCGAATGGGATTAAAGTAGATTGTTGACACAAATCAAATCCTGACCATTTCTCTGGCCGGGAGTCTGAGTTGATTGAGTATTGGCAAAAATTTAGATTCAGATTTGCTATTCAAACACACTCACAAAATTTTTGGAAAAATTTTTCCGAAAGTACTTGCCAATTCCTATAACTTGGTATTAATATTGTTAATCGTGACGTTCCTCAGTAGCTCAGTGGTAGAGCGGTCGGCTGTTAACCGATTGGTCGCAGGTTCGAATCCTGCCTGGGGAGTTAAAGAAGATAAAAGACAAAAGATGAAGGATAAAGACAGAGTTTCATGCTTCAGCCCTAATCCTTCACCGTTCAAACATTTATGGTCGCTTGACCCAAAAGTAACTTTTCTCAATCATGGCTCCTTTGGTGCTTGTCCGATCGCAGTCTTATCATTTCAGCAACAGTTGCGATCGCAACTCGAACAGGAACCACTGCGATTTTTCACCAGGGAATGGGAACCACTTCTAGATGGAGCTAAAAGCAAATTAGCGGCATTTGTTGGTACCGACGTAGAAGATGTGGTATTTGTCCCCAATGCAACCACTGGCGTCAATTCCGTGTTGCGTTCCCTAATTTTTTATCCCACAGACGAAATACTCACAACTAACCACGAATACAACGCCTGTCGTAATGCACTTGATTTTATCGCCAGTCGTACAGGGGCAAAGGTGGTAGTTGCTCAAATTCCTTTTCCCCTCGATTCACCTCAGCAAGTTGTAGAAGCAGTAATAGAGCGAGTTTCACCCAAAACAAGATTAGCACTACTGGATCATGTCACAAGTCAAACAGGGTTAATCCTTCCTCTACAGGAGTTAGTGCAACAATTACAAGCCAGGGGTGTGGACACACTTGTAGATGGCGCTCATGCGCCAGGAATGATACCCCTAAATTTGCGAGAAATTGGCGCAACCTATTACACAGGAAATTGTCACAAATGGCTGTGTGCGCCCAAGGGAGCAGCCTTTTTATATGTGCGGCGGGATAAACACTCAGAAATTCGTCCCTTGACAATTAGCCACGGTGCAAACTCGCCACGCACTGATAAAAGTCGCTTTCAACTGGAATTTGATTGGATGGGAACAGATGATCCCACTGCATATATGTGCGTACCAGAAGCGATCGCATTTTTGGGTTCACTGTTACCTGGTGGTTGGGATGAATTGAGACAGCACAATCACCAATTAGCATTGCAAGCCAGACAGCTACTTTGTGAAACACTGGAAGTTTTGCCACCTTGTCCGGGAGAGATGATCGGCTCAATGGCTGTTGTACCGATTCCTAGTGTTTTGGAGAACCGCAATTTTTTATCTATACGTGATGAGTTATTTGATCAGTATTCTATTCAGGTACAAATGGTTCCTTGGCAAGAAACACCGAAGTTACTGCTGAGGATTTCCGCACAGATTTACAACACGATAAAAGAGTATGAGTATTTAGGGAAAGCACTCAGAGAATTGATCGCCGAAAGTGGTGGTTAAGCGCTTTAGCATTCCTTTGTGTCTTAGTGTCTTTGTGGTTGAATAAAGATACCTCGAAACTGCGATCGCCTTCTTCCGATGCCAATAAGTCCCGAATTAACCTGGCGACTGCTTTTTGCAACAATTGACCTGCTATTTGTTGTCCCAAACGCTGTACGCCTGGGTTGAGCACAATTTGTACAACTTGGGGTACCAGCTGGGTTGGATCAAAACCACGGGTTTCCCGGAGAATATTTAATATGCGTTTGATATGCTCCAAAGTTTGTTGTTGTTCGTCGGTGGCCGCGGGAGTTTCGTTAATGGCTGTGACGCCGACTCTTTCCCGAAGTAGGTAGGTAAAGTTATGCAGAACATTTTTACTCAAGGCTTCTGCACTTTTAATTAATTCATCTATCAGGCGATCGCGAATAAATGAACCACGTTCGGAAGAAAGAAAATCCACTCCCTGGTTCAACACCAAGTTAAAATCATAGTCTTGGTTGTTACGGGCATTGCGTAACAAGTTTTCCAAGCGGTTCCAACGAAAACGATTTTCTTTAAATAGTAAGTCTCGTAGGGATGCTCGTAATTCTGGTGAAGGATCGGTTAACAGGCGTTTGGCAACATAAGGATATGCTTCACTCAACACCTTAAAGTTAGGATCGATATGAATCGCGATCCCTTCCAGTGTCACTAAAGAACGAATGATTAAAGCGTAGTAGGGCGGAACACGGAACGGATATTCATACATCAAAGCTGAGAGTTCGTCAGTGATGCTTTTGATGTTTAATTCTGCAACACTAGCACCTTGAGCATCAGCAAAGACTCTGGCAAATGCGGGAATAATTGGTGTTAAATCTGTATCCGGTGAGAGAAAATCTAGCTTCACGTAGTCGTTGGCTAAACCTTCAAAATCGCGGTTAACGACGTGGACAATCGCTTCAATTAAGCCGTAACGCTGGGGTGGCTTAATTTCACTCATCATCCCAAAGTCGAGATATGCCAATTTGCCATCGCGGGTAGCCAGCAAATTACCAGGATGGGGATCGGCGTGGAAGAATCCGTGTTCCAACAACTGTCGTAATGAACACTGTACTCCTACCTCAATTAAATAGCGGGCGTCTATACCTTCGGCTTTGATCTCTTCTGTATTAGTTAATTTCGTACCTTCAATCCACTCCATCGTCAAAACCCGACGATTGGTATACTCCCAGTAAATTTTCGGTACGTAAACGTCCTTAAGATGACCGTATAATTGATAAAAGCGTTCGGCGTTCTCTCCTTCGTGAATATAATCCATCTCTTCAAAGATGCGATCGCCCAATTCATCGAGGATACCCACCAAGTCACTACGGATGCGTTTAAAGTTTTTCTGCACCCATCCTGCTAGTCGGCGCAGGATATATAAGTCAATAGTAATGCGTTCTCGGAGGTCAGGACGTTGGACTTTAACGGCAACTTCTTCGCCAGTACTCAGCTTACCTTTATAAACCTGCCCCAAGGAAGCAGCAGCGATTGGTTCTGACGAAAGTTCAGTATAAATTTCTTGAGGAGGTGCGCCTAGTTCTTCTTGGATAAACTGGTAGGCTATTTCATTCGGAAAAGGTGGTAATTTGTCTTGTAACTGCGTCAGTTCTTCTAGATACGTGGGAGGAACCAAATCTGGTCGAGTAGATAAAGCTTGTCCAATTTTAATGTAAGCAGGCCCCAGCCTGGTCAGGATTTGTCGCAATTGAATTGCCCGGCGACGGTCATTTTTGACTACAATTCCCCGTTTACTATCCCACCATATACCAAAAGCAAATCTGATTGCTGGCGTTAAAACTGTGATGATGCGTCGTAAAACCTTGAGGGGGCGGCTGCTGTAATATGTGGCTATGTTCTCAGGGTTGTATCGTAAAGCCTCAGATTCGCTTGTTGAAATCACCAGCGCTGCGTTGGGTTTTTTAATTTCTTCTGCTGGTAAACTCACAATGGACATTTTTGTACCATTTTCTGGAACTACTTCATGATCTATTTGGGAAGTAGGGGAAACAGTATTTGCATTCATGAGCTTACCACCGCATCGGAGTTAACTTGTTAAGTATTGTAACAATTTGTAGGAAGGTTGGGTATTGGGAACTGGAGACAAGGAAAAAGTCAAAATTAAGAACTTGTGATTTTTTGCCCAATCCCCGAGCCCTGATCGTCGATTCCCGATTCTCTGCCCTATTAAGAAAGACTATTACTTGGGCCAAGATCCAAAAATCCAACTACACTAGTTTTGGTATCCCTAAAAAGGGCTTGCTTAATACATTTAGTTTGTCAGTATTGCAGGGTGCAAAAACACAATCTTTAGTATCTTCTAAGTAAAATCTATCAGGCTTCTACCCTGACGGAGAATTTAAGCAATAAATTCTCGATGGGAAAAGCCAGCAAATTTATTTAGTAGAAACAATCGACAATCATGCCACGTGCTAAACAGGACATCCTTAAGGGCGCAGTGGCTCTAGAATCCAAAACTCGGATGACTCAATGTTATCTCTTTTGCGAATAGAAAATTTTGCCCTAATTGACCAATTAGAATTAGAGTTTGGCCCTGGACTAAATGTGTTGACAGGTGAAACCGGCGCTGGAAAGTCAATTATCTTGGATGCGATTGATGCGGTATTAGGCGGAAAAGTTTCTAGTCGCGTAATTCGCACTGGTACAAATCGGGCAATGGTAGAAGCAACTTTTACTTCTAATTCTGCTTTAGCAGCCTGGTTAACCGAACAAGAAATAGACTTAATTGAAGATAACTCTATATTTATAAGTCGAGAAATTACAGCTACTTCTGGGAAAGTACGGAGTCGCTCGCGAGTGAATGGAGTGTTGGTAAATCAGCAATTCATGTCAGAACTACGCGATCGCCTCGTAGAAATCACTGCCCAAGGTCAAACAGTTTTAGTTGGGCAATCTGCCCAAATTCGCGACTGGTTGGATGCGTACGGTGGCGACTCTGTTTTGCAGCAACGCCAAGAAGTCGCTCACGCCTTTAGCGCCTACCAACAAGCGCAGCAAGCCTTAGAAAAACGCCGGACATCAGAACGGGAACGCCTGCAACAACTGGACTTATTAACCTACCAAGTCAAGGAACTAGGAGAAGTCAACCTCGCTGAACCCGATGAACTAGAGCAACTCCAACAAGAACGGCAACGCCTGAATCATGTAGTCGAACTCCAACAGATGAGTTACAAAGTATACCAAGCTTTGTACCAAAACGATGGCGAAGCGCCAACCGCCACAGATTTACTGGCAGACAGCGAAACGGTCTTAAGTGACATGGTAGAATACGACTCCCAAATGCAAACGCTGTTGGATATGGTGAGGGATGCTCAAGCAACAGTGGTAGAGGTAGCCAGGCAAATTAATGCCTACGCGGAAAGCTTGGAAGCAGATCCCCAGCGTTTGGAAGAAGTAGAAGAAAGAATTCGGGAATTAAAGCAAATCTGTCGGAAGTATGGGCCGACACTCGCAGAAGCAATCGCTTATTACCAGCGCATCCAAGCCGAGTTAGCCGAACTCAACGACAGTGAGCAATCAATAGAAAGTTTAGAAATACAACAAGCTGAGTGTTTAGCAAAGCTGACACAAGCTTGCCAAAAGTTAACACAATTACGTCGTACCGCCGCAGCCAAATTAGAAGCCAAACTGATCAGGGAACTCAAACCTTTGGCGATGGAAAAGGTACAGTTTCAAGTTGAAATTGCCCTTGTCCCCCCGACTATTGTTGGCGCAGACAAAATTACATTCATGTTCAGCCCCAACCCTGGAGAACCACTACAACCTCTATCAGAAATTGCCTCTGGTGGGGAAATGAGTAGATTTTTGCTGGCGCTGAAAGCTTGTTTTTCCCAAGCAGAGACGACGGGAACAATGGTATTTGACGAAATTGATGTCGGTGTTTCTGGGAGAGTAGCACAGGCGATCGCCGAAAAATTACATCAATTAAGTCAATTTCACCAAGTATTATGTGTGACACACCAACCTTTAGTTGCAGCGATGGCAGATCGGCATTTCCGCGTAGATAAACAGGTGATCAATCAAATAAAAGGTAAGAAAGAACACAATGGCTCTAGTGAAGAGCGTACTGTTGTACGGATTACTACCTTGGATAACTTAACCAAACGTCGGGAAGAACTGGCTCAACTAGCAGGTGGTAAATCAGCCCAAGAAGCGATCGCTTTTGCAGAATCTTTGCTAACACAGGCTGCAAATCATCGCCAACAAAAACACTAAATAGTTGCTCAGCAAACAATACAACTCCTCCAGTTCCATTAACAGCCAGACTCACCTTATATCAAGTTCGGCTTTACGATATAAAGCTTGGACATTGGGCATGGGAAAATTATCAGTTTTTTAATTACCAATTCCATTACCCTAACGAGCGATCGCCTTTACAAAATTTATGTTGACACAAGCTCCTAATTACCGTAGGAAAGGAGTAGGTACCAGGGTTTAGAAACAGCTTTGTAAACTAACCCCTGTCAGAAGCATCTAAAGAATTCCGGATAGATTCTATGAAAACCAGAAGAGACAGTAAGTTAACTGCTTGTTCTCATATGTTTATGTTAATTCACGAATATAAATGGTTACTTAAGATACCTATAAAAAAATCACATACAAAACTGAGCAATTAGCTTCCCATTTTTTCCGCAATTGCCCTAAGGACAACTGAATACACATTGTGTACGGTTTAACTAGGCAATTCAGTAATCGGCATCTTTTAAAATGCCTGCTTTCTACTGCTACGAAGTTTAATCTTATAGTATTGTCTTGCTCCTATGACTCCAAAACACACCAAGCTCAAATTCCCTCTGTTGGAATATCTCAATCAGCCTTTGTTTAGTTCTCATACCAAATTGGTATTGAATCCTCGACGCTTCGCTCATCTCTACAGAATAGAACTTCTCAAAAAATGCTGGCATAGGGAATGTGATGCCAAGGGGCCTTTTTCAAGTTAGCAAGTAGGGGATCGGGAATCAGGAGGACAAGAAAGACCTGCGATCGCTAAAATCAAGGCAATGATAATTTGCAATGTCAGCAGAATTTTCTGCCACCAGCGATGGCCTTTTTTTTCTGGCTGTTCGATGCTGTCTATTTCACTCATTGCTTCAGGAATAGGCTGGTGATGTCACCATAAACACAACACTTTGCCAAGAAAATTTTTCCAAAAAATACAAATCTTAATGTTGGCAAACTAAGCTATCCTAAGATACCGTAACTTTTGATAGTGATTCGGGGATGAGGGATTGGGGACAAGGAACACAAAGAAGAATTTCTCCGTGATCTCCCCCTTCCCCATTCCCCCTTAAATAAACACATATGTCCTTCGTTCCTTTGCACATTCATAGTGACTACAGTCTGTTAGATGGTGCTAGTCAACTACCAGATTTGGTGGATCGTGCCATCGAACTAGGTATTAAAGCGATCGCTCTGACGGATCATGGTGTCATGTATGGTGCGATCGAACTCATAAAAATTTGTCGCAACAAAAATATTAAGCCAATTATTGGCAATGAAATGTATATTATCAACGGCGATATTACTAAACAAGAACGCCGTCCCCGTTATCATCAAATTGTTTTAGCAAAAAATACCAAAGGTTATAAAAATTTAGTTAAATTAACATCAATTTCTCATCTCCAAGGTGTACAAGGCAAAGGCATTTTTTCTCGTCCTTGTATTAGCAAAGAATTACTCAAAAAATATCATGAAGATTTAATAGTTACCAGTGCCTGTTTGGGTGGAGAAATACCCCAAGCAATTCTAGCTGGAAAATTAGATGCAGCCCGCCGAGTTGCTCAATGGTATAAAGATGTATTTGGTGGAGATTATTATCTAGAAATTCAAGACCACGGTTCCCAAGAAGACCGGATTGTCAATGTGGAAATTGTCAAAATCGCGCGGGAATTAGGGATAAAAATTGTCGCTACCAATGATTCCCATTATATTTCTTGTTATGACGTCGAAGCACACGATGCCTTATTGTGTATTCAAACTGGGAAATTAATTACTGAAGATAACCGGATGCGTTACAGCGGTACAGAGTATTTAAAATCCGCTGAAGAGATGAAGCAGCTATTTCGTGACCATTTGCCAGATGATGTCATTGAAGAAGCGATCGCTAATACTGTAGAGGTAGCAGATAAAATCGAACCATACAATATTTTGGGTGAGCCTCGGATTCCCAATTATCCGATTCCATCTGGTCATACTGCTGATACTTATGTAGAAGAAATTGCCTGGCAAGGACTATTACAAAAACTAAATCGAAAATCCCGCAATGAAATAGATCAAGCTTACAAAGAGAGGCTGGAATATGAATTAAAAATGATTCAGCAAATGGGTTTTTCCACCTATTTTTTAGTTGTGTGGGACTACATCAAATTTGCTCGAGATAATGATATCCCGGTTGGTCCCGGTCGTGGATCTGCTGCCGGTTCTTTGGTAGCCTACACAATGGGAATTACCAATATAGATCCTGTGCATCATGGCTTACTCTTTGAAAGATTTCTCAATCCAGAACGGAAATCCATGCCAGATATTGATACGGATTTCTGTATTGCTCAACGGGATAAAGTTATAGAATATGTAACACAAAAATACGGCACAGAAAGAGTTGCCCAAATTATCACTTTTAACCGTCTGACTTCCAAAGCAGTCTTAAAAGATGTCGCCAGAGTGTTAAATATTCCTTACGCAGAAGCAGACAAAATGGCAAAATTGATTCCCGTTTCCCGAGGAAAACCAGCCAAGTTAAAGGTGATGATTTCTGATGACACTCCTGAACCAGAATTTAAAGCTAGATACGAAAACGATCCGAGAGTCCGCCATTGGGTAGATATGGCAATCCGGATTGAGGGAACTAACAAAACTTTTGGTGTTCACGCAGCAGGTGTAGTTATTTCTGCTGATCCATTAGATGAAATTGTTCCACTCCAAAAAAATAACGATGGTTCTGTCATTACCCAGTATTTCATGGAAGATTTAGAATCACTGGGTTTGTTAAAAATGGATTTTCTCGGCTTAAAGAATCTAAGCATGATTCAGAAAACCATCGAATTAATTGAAAATAATCATGGATTTAAGATTGACCCTTATGTAATTACCGCCCAGGAAAGAAAAGCCCAGAAAATATTAGCCAAAGGTGGAGAAGGCGCAAAACTTCCTCCAGATGTGAAGAAGACCTACGAATTATTAGAAGCAGGAGAACTAGAGGGTGTATTTCAGTTAGAGTCTTCTGGAATGCGTCAGATAGTACGTGATTTGAAACCTTCTAATATAGAAGATATTTCTTCGATTCTGGCACTATATCGACCAGGACCATTAGATGCAGGATTGATTCCAAAATTTATTAACCGCAAACATGGTCGCGAAAAAATAGATTATGAACACACAATTTTAGAACCAATTTTAGATGAAACCTATGGAATTATGGTTTATCAAGAGCAAATTATGAAAATTGCTCAAGATATGGCTGGATATTCCTTAGGTCAAGCTGATTTGCTGCGCCGGGCAATGGGTAAAAAGAAAGTTTCAGAAATGCAGAAGCAGCGAGAAAAATTTATTGATGGCGCAGCAAAAAATGGTGTAAAACAACAAATTGCAGAGGAATTATTCGAGCAGATGTTAAAATTTGCCGAATATTGCTTGAGTTATGAAACTGAAATTTTGACTGTAGAATATGGATTTTTGCCGATTGGGGAAATTGTAGAAAAAAGAATTGAGTGTAGTGTTTATACTGTTGATAATAATGGTTATGTTTGTACACAACCTATTGCTCAGTGGCATAATCGCGGTTACCAAGAAGTGTTTGAATACGGTTTAGAAGATGGTTCAGTAATCCGGGCAACAAAAGACCATAAATTTATGACTATTGATAGGCAAATGTTACCGATTGATGAAATATTCGCTAGGGGATTAGATTTGCTACAAGTGACAGGATTGCCAGAATGAAGCGATCGGGGATCAGGGATTAACTTAGCAGCAAAATTATAATTCATCTGTTTGCATCTGTAGTCGTTTTTTCATCCCCCCATTGTGGGGGCGATCGCACGAAGTTTTCCCCTTCCTAAAATATGTTGCAACCTAGATTGGGTGATGCGTGGTGGGTTGTACACTAGCCACTAGATAAAATTCCTGGGTTTAAAAATGTCAACTACTTCTATTCCCTCACTACGCGAACAACAACATCCCCTCATTCGTCAACTGGCTGATAGCATTGAAGCAGCTTGGCATAAACACCTAGACCTTTCGCCCTACAATTTGCCTGCGGAATTGGGATATGTAGAAGGTAGACTAGAGGGCGAAAAATTGATCATTGAAAATCGCTGTTATCAAACGCCTCAATTCCGCAAAATGCATCTAGAATTGGCAAAAGTGGGAAACATGCTGGATATTCTGCACTGCGTAATGTTTCCTCGACCGGAATATGACTTACCAATGTTTGGTTGTGACTTGGTTGGTGGTAGGGGTCAAATTAGTGCAGCGATCGCTGATCTTTCACCTGTTAACTCTGACCACTCTTTGAGTGAATCTTATACCTCTGCATTATTGGCGCTACCAGTAGCGGATTTTTCCCAACCCCGTGAATTACCAGAGTGGGGAGATATTTTTTCTGAGTTTTGTTTATTTGTACGTCCGAGTTCTACTGAAGAAGAAACAATGTTTCTCAAACGTGTGGAGGCTTTTTTAGATATTCACTGTCAAAATGCGATCGCCTCTAACCCAATTTCACCCGACAAAGTGACGCAAATTATTGCTGGACAACATAACTATTGCACCAAACAACAACAAAATGACAAAACCCGTCGTGTACTTGAAAAAGCTTTTGGTTCAGAATGGGCAGATAATTATATGAGTACTGTTTTATTTGACCTGTCAAATTAATTATTTCTTTGTTGGTGGTTGGTAGCTGGTTGTTGGTAATTGATATTTTCCAATTACTAATTATCCATTACCAATTATCTAACATCTGTTAGTTTTGTTACGTTTCACCAAAACTTATTAATGTAGAATTAATTCAAAGAAACTAAAATTGGAGTAAAATAACTGTAATCACGCCTTGAAAATCTACTCCATCTCTTCAAATAACCAGGTGTATCTAGTAGTAACAATTTTAGATTTTGAGTTTCGCTAATTATTGCTCTAACTGTCGATTAAATAAGTGGTTTGTGATTGATAGTTAGTGTCAGGTTATTTATACCTCTTCTAAAGAAAAAAACAGATTATTACCTGAGTGAAAGATGTAAGGAGTTTAATTTAACTCAAGATAAATCATCAGAATGCTTTGTCTCTAGAAGCAATATTGTGAAAAATTTTGCTGTTCAATAGACCTCTTGCACAAATATTTTTACCCCACCCTAACTCTCCCCGTAAATGAGGAGGGAAGTAAATCTTCCCTTAGTAAACGGAGGTATTGAGGGGGTTTTTAGAGTTGCTTGGAAAAATAAAAAATTATATAAAGAACAGCTTTAAATTTCTATGATTTATTGGTGATATTTTGCTGTTTCCAAAAATCTATTTCTAATTTATAAGACTATGCTTCTTTCGCTACTTTTTACTTCCTTTAGTATTAGCAGAATTTAAATAGAAGGGTAATACACTATGACGCGGATGACAGAGGAATCAGCATTTAGAGAACAACCTCAGCTTTGGTGGGCGATCGCGATCGCTCTACCAGTCACAGTTGCGGCGGGGTTGCTGACGATGGCCAAAATGGATCAGTTGAAACAGACGGAACCTGTAGCCAGCGCACCAATAGTCACTACTGTTCATGCTGTGGGACGCATAGAACCGCGAGGAGATGTAGTAAAACTTTCTGCTCCCACAGGAATACAGGGGACTTCGCGAGTTGAACAACTTTTTGTCAAAGAAGGAGAACGTGTTAGAAAAGGTCAAGTAATAGCTATTTTGGATAGCTTTAGCAATAACAAAGCTCTATTGGAAGAAGCCAGAGCTAGAGTCCAAGAAGCCCGTGCTAATTTGGAACAAATTCGAGCAACTTTACCAAAAGACATTGAAGCTCAAAGAGCAGTGATAGCTCGCTTAAACGCTCAGTTGCGTGGTGAAAGCATCGCTCAACGAGCCTTGATCAACCGTATAGAAGCGGAATTAAGGGGACAAAGGGATGTCTATGGAGCAAGTATAGCCCGTATTCAAGCTCAACAACGTAATGCTCAAGTTGATGCTCAACGTTATGAGATGTTATACACAGAAGGCGCAATTTCTCAGCAAGAACGTGACAACAGGCACTTGAGTGCAGTCACAGCTACTGAACAATTAGCTGAAATCCAAGCCACACGTAGACAAACCATTGCAACTTTACAACAACAAATTGCAGAAGCGAAAGTAAACCGAGACAAAACTATAGCTATTTTGCAACAGCAAATTGATGAAGAAAGAGCTAAACTGCAAAGACTTTTAGATACTCGTCCTACTAATTTGCAAATAGTACAAGCTCAATATGTAAATGCGATCGCTAATCTCAGAAAAGCAGAAGCACAACTACGCTTAAGCTATGTTGAAGCACCGCTAGCCGGAGAAATTTTAAAAGTTCATACTCAGGCTGGGGAAACAGTGGGCGTAGATGGTATTGCTGAGATCGGCAAAACTGATCAGATGGTGGTTGTTGCTGAAGTTTCTGAAGACACAATCGGTAGAGTTCGTCTTGGTCAAGAAGCAACAATTAGTAGTGAAAATGGAGCTTTTAGTGGGGAATTAAAAGGAACAGTTACTGAGATTGGTAGAAAAGTTGGTAAGAAAGATGTACTCAATACAGATCCCGCCGCAGATGTAGATGCAAGAGTTGTGGAAGTCAAAATAGCTTTATCTGCTGAAGATAGCGCTAAAGTGGCAGGTTTAACTTATGCCAAGGTAGTTGTGGGCATCAATCTTTAAAATTATGAATTATGAAATTAAAATCATAGATTAGTTAGTGACTTTGAAATTTATTTCAATATTTTTTACATAAAATGCTTGGAGATAAACATAATGTTTGGCAGCAAAATACCTCTTGCTTGGCTACAATTAAAACGTGAAAAAACGCGCCTAGCTGTAGCTTTGGCAGGAATTGCTTTTGCCGATATTTTGATGTTTATGCAACTCGGATTTCGGGATTCTCTGTACTATAGTAACGTGAGGTTTCATAGTAGCTTACAGGGCGATATTGTTTTAATTAATCCCCAATCTAGTGCCTTACTATCGATGAAGCCCATTTCCCAGAGACGCTTATATAAAGCTTTAGATTTACAAGCAGTACAATCAGTACATCCCATATATTTAGACTATACTAGCTGGAAAAATCCCATAACAGGCATCCCCCGTAACTTACTTGTCATTGGTTTTAACCCCCAATCTAACGTATTAAAACTCGAAGGACTGGAAGAGAATTTAGATAAAATTAAAATACCGGATGTAGTTTTATATGATAGATCATCACGCCAAGAATATGGGCCAATTGCAGCTAAATTTGCACAAGGTAAATTAGTTACCGCAGAAGTAAGAAGAAGGTTAATCAAGGTAGGAGGTTTATTTACCTTAGGAGCATCCTTTGGTGCAGATGGTAATTTAATTACGAGCGATGTAAACTTTTTGCGAATATTTTTTAATCGACAACCAGGATTAATTGATATTGGTTTAATTAAACTCAAACCGGGTGCCAATGCAGAGGCTGTCGCTAAAGAATTAAGGAATTATTTACCACCTGATGTCAGAGTTTTAACGAAGCAAGAATATATTGATAAAGAGAGAAATTTTTGGGCAAGTAGTACAGCGATCGGCTTTATTTTTACTTTAGGAACAATCATGGGTTTTATTGTTGGCACTGTGATTGTTTATCAAATCCTTTATACAGAAGTAGCAGATCACTTAGTTGAATATGCCACTCTCAAAGCAATTGGCTATGCACAAGAATACTTACTAATTGTGATTCTGCAAGAAGCTTTGATTTTGGCAATTTTAGGATATATACCAGGATTGGCTTTTTCTTTATTTCTTTATCAACAAGCTAGACAAGCAACTTTATTACCAGTTTATATGAGTGCTGGTCGAGCAATACAAGTACTGATTTTAACAATCATTATGTGCTTTATTTCAGGTGCGATCGCTGTCAGAAAATTACGATATGCCGACCCAGCAGATATCTTTTAATGGGTAATTGGTAATTGGAAATAACGAACCACTAACCACTATTGTACAGACGCGATGTTCCTCGCATCTCTACCTACTAACCACTAACCACTAACTATTTACTATGAAACCAGAACCTGTAATTTCTATTCAACATATCAACCATTATTATGGTAAAGGTGCGCTGAGAAGGCAAATTCTATTTGATATTAATCTAGAAATTTATCCGGGAGAAATCGTATTGATGACTGGCCCTTCAGGGTCAGGTAAAACAACGTTACTAAGCTTAATTGGTGGTTTGCGGTCTGTGCAAGAAGGCAGTTTGAAGTTTTTAGGTAAGGAATTATATCGAGCTAGTCAAACAAAATTAGTCAATATTCGGCGTAATATTGGTTATATTTTTCAAGCCCATAATTTATTAGAATTCTTAACCGCAAGACAAAACGTACAAATGGCGGTGGAATTGAACAAAAATATATCTCAAAAAGAAGCTATTGCTAAAGCCGAAAGTATACTGAGAGCAGTTGGTTTAGGACAAAGAATTAACTACTATCCGGATAGTTTATCTGGAGGACAAAAACAAAGAATAGCGATCGCTCGTGCTTTGGTCAATAATCCAGCATTAGTCTTAGCAGACGAACCTACAGCAGCCTTAGACAAACAATCAGGACGCGATGTTGTGGAATTGATGCAGCGTCTTGCTAAAGAACAAGGAACATCAATTTTGTTGGTAACTCACGATAACCGGATTTTAGACATTGCTGATCGCATCGTCGAAATGGAAGATGGTATTTTAGTACGTCAATACCAAGGTGCAGTTGTTAAAGGTAAAGTTTATTAACTAATGTAGAGATGCGCCATGGCGCGTCTCTACGTCTACAAACTTATTGTTTCAGTTCCTAGCCCAAACGCTGACGTAACCATAAAGCCAGTAAAGGCAGTGCCATTTGATACCGTTGTTCAGCCCCGTAAATCAAGCCTTTGTGTTGCAGTCCAGTGAGTGCGCCCTGAAGGCTACCGCCACGAGAGAGTCCATGTTTTTGAATATACTCTCTACTTTGGGGTTTTTCCGTGGGATCTGTTGCTAGACATTCCAAAAGGTGAACTTGATTACCTGGAAGTAGCATTAGTAAGGACTCAAAGGTGATAGATAAATCCTTAAGTAGTTCTTCAATCGCCTGTTGTACTTCTTGTTCAGTAATTAACCCATCAGGACGACGTAAAGCTTGCAGACGACGAATTATAGCCACTGCATCACCGATGTGTCCTTGGACAGCATCTAAAAATAGTTGCATAGCTTTGGAACGGGAATCAAATGTTAGTCCTACTGTTTGTAAAATCTCCCTTGCCCATACTGCTACAACATCTCTAGCTAACGGTGGTAACTGTACAGTCTCCAGTGGGTAGTTATTCTCTTCGCAGTAGTGAGTTGTCTCGGCAATAGTTGCTATGAGTACATAATTGACATGAGTTTGGTGATTAATTTCTCGTCTGAATGTAGCTTCCCATAAACTGTGACGATCCCATGAGCGTATATGAGGGAAACTCTGCAATATGATCACCACTCGCTGATTTTGAGATTCAGCTAAAATTTGGGGTAATTCCAGCAAAAGCTCAAATGCTTGCCACAGCTGTTTTGGATTGAGGGAACGCATTGGTATTAGTTTGCCAGTAGCGATTGAGGAGTTCTCTTCAATCTGGAAGCGAAAAAATTCTTTGCCACTGCTAGCAATCCAATCTTGAATTTTAACTGCATCAAAATTTTGAGCGATCGCCTCCGCCATTAACTGCACAAATCTCTCTCCATCTGTGGCGCGGATGCAGTCTATCTCTAGGATAATGGCCCCCACTGCTAAAGCTGCCCTCCGTACCAAAGTACGCCGTCCACTTCCTGGTACTCCTGCAATTAACAAGTCACCATCTTTTGCCAGAACTTCTACTATACGCTGAAATTCTGTTGAACGTCCCATTAATTCTAGAGGGGTAGACAGTTCCAAGTTCACGCGTTTTTTGCCTTCAGAAATATAAGCCTGGCCTCTATGGAAAGCATACCCATTGCTTATACAAGACATCAAGTATTGAGAAAAATAATCGTGGCTATCTAAAAACATTAGTGTTTATCTAAGCTCAGCACTAAAATAACGTGTTAAATAATAAATAGCACGAATTAAAAAAGTATTAAATTATGGTTCAAACTATATCTGCACTTGGACTGGCAGAAGGGCAGCCCAAAACTTGGCATTCTTTAGAAATAGCGGAAGCGATCGCTGACTTAGAAACTGATTTAGAAACAGGTTTGAATAGTGTACAAATCAAACAGCGTTTAGCTGAATTTGGTGCGAACGAACTCACAGCCAAGAAAAGCAAACCTTGGTGGTGGAAATTTTTGCTGCAATTTAACGATCCCCTACTGATCATTTTGCTATGTGCGGGTTTGGTTAAAGCTATCTCTGGTAGTTTTGTGAATGCGGGGGTAATTTGGGGTGTCACTACTACCAACGCCATCATTGGATTTATACAGGAATCAAAAGCTGAAGGTGCGATCGCAGCACTAGCAAAAGCGATCACAACTGAAACTACAGTGATACGCGATGGTAAAAAATTACGCATACAATCACAAGAATTAGTACCAGGTGACATAGTTTTGCTTACCTCTGGTGATAAAGTACCAGCAGATTTACGGCTTGTACAAGTACGAAATTTACAAGTAGATGAATCAGCACTGACTGGTGAATCAGTGGCAGTAGAAAAAGATACTCGAGCTTTAAAGACTGACACTCCCCTAGCAGAACGTAAAAATATGGCTTATGCAGGTGGTTTTGTCACCTTTGGGCAAGCGATCGGTATCGTAGTTGCTACGGGTAACGCCACTGAAACAGGTCGCATTTCGCAATTAATGGAACGCCATACCGATCTTTCCACACCCCTAACTCGGAAATTTGACAAATTCAGCCGCAATTGGTTACGGGTGGTATTAGGACTGGCAACATTGACGTTTGTCGCAGGACTTAGTTATAAAAACTTACAAGATGCCCTGGAAGCAGCCGTAACTTTAATCGTCAGTGCCATTCCTGAAGGTTTACCAGCAGTAGTAACTGTAACACTAGCAATTGGTGTTTCTCGCATGGCGCGACGGCACGCAATTATCCGTAAGTTACCAGCAGTCGAAACTTTGGGAAGTGCAACTGTAGTTTGTTCTGATAAAACCGGCACTCTCACAGAAAACCAGATGACGGTACAGGCAATCTATGCGGGCGGACACCAGTATACACTCACAGGTGTAGGTTATGCCCCAGAGGGAGAAATTCTCCTAGATGACAAACTAGTGAATTTGAACACTGAAAAAGGTTTGCAAGAGTGCCTTCTAGCTGGTTTGTTGTGCAATGATTCTCACATAGAAAACAAAAATGGGAAGTGGGTAGTAGTTGGTGATCCAACCGAAGGGGCGTTAATTGCATCTGCCGAGAAAGCGGGTTTTAGTCAGTCTCACTTTACCAAAAAGATGCCAAGGTTGGATGGCATTCCTTTTGAATCTGACTATCAGTACATGGCGACTTTACATAAAACTCCTCAGGGTAAGACTATTTACGTCAAAGGTTCAGCAGAAGCAATTCTCAAACGTTGTACACTCTTGCAGAAAATTGATGGACAAACCTATCCCATCGACTGTGTAGAAACTTTCCGCCAAACAATCATTGAGCGAGAAGTAAATATCATGGCACGGCAGGGTTTGCGGGTGCTAGCGTTCGCGAAAAAACCAGTGTCCAATCAGCAAATGACGGTAGATCATGAAGACATTGACACTGGTTTGATTTTCTTGGGTTTGCAGGGAATGATTGATCCGCCACGCGAGAGTGCCACAAAAGCGGTGCAAGCCTGTCAAGAAGCGGGTATTCAGGTAAAAATGATTACGGGTGATCATGCGGTGACTGCCCAAGCCATAGCTAGACGCATGGGAATTCATAAAAATGGATCAGTTCTGGCCTTTACAGGGGCAGAATTGGCCCAGATGGATCAACAGGAACTAGCAGAAGTTGCAGAAGAGGGTGTGGTATTTGCCCGTGTTGCACCAGAACAAAAGCTGCGTTTGGTAGAGGCGTTGCAGTCTAAAGGCGAAATTGTTGCCATGACAGGGGATGGTGTCAACGATGCGCCCGCACTGAAAAAAGCAGATATTGGTATTGCAATGGGAGGCGCAGGTACAGAAGTTGCCAAAGAAGCAGCAGACATGGTGCTTACCGATGATAATTTTGCCTCGATTGAAGCGGCGGTGGAAGAAGGACGGGCAGTTTACAGAAACCTGTTGAAAGCGATTTACTTTATTCTGCCAGTGAATGGTGGAGAATCAATGACAATTTTATTCAGTGTTTTATTATCTAGAGAATTGCCAATTCTATCGTTACAAGTTCTCTGGCTAAATATGCTGAATTCCATCACCATGACAGTACCATTGGCATTTGAACCAAAGCCGCAAAACGTGATGAAGCAACCACCACGTAGTCCTAATGAACCGTTGCTATCAGCTAGCCGACTCAAGCGAATTTTAGCAATTTCTCTGTTTAACTGGATTGTGATCTTTGGTGTATTTGAATATATTGAATACACGACTGGCAATATTAATTTAGCCCGGACAATGGCAATTAATTCTTTGATTGCTGGACGAATTTTTTACCTGTTGAGTATTAGTCAATTAGTACCAAATTTGATTGCCAAAATGGATGGTACGATTCAAGAGAATGTTGATATCCCAGCAATTGGTTTTGGAATTGTAGGTGCGATCGCTTTGCAGATTATTTTTGCTCATGTACCGTTGATCAATGATGTATTTTCCACAGCCCCATTGAGTTTTCAGCAGTGGTTGTTCTGTTTAGCGGTAGGTTCACCCATGATTCTATGGTCAGCAGTAGTAAATAAGATTGACCCACCCAATTAATTTTGATTTTTTTACCCTCCTGCTGTGGGTGTAGCAGGTACAACCATCATTTCCTGAGTTGGCTGTTCAGTCACTTGTATACTAGGTACAAATGTATTCTGCTGAATTGCTTCCTCAGTGGTGGGTGTAGTGGGTACAACCATCATTTGCTGATTTGATTCCTCAATGGCGGGTGTAGTGGGTACAACTGTATTCTGCTGAGTTGGTTCCTCAGTCACTGGTGTACTGGGTACAACCATCATTTGTTGATTTGGTTCTTCTGTGGCGGGTGTTGGAGGTGGGGGTGCTGGAACATCATTTTCTGTTGTCGGTGGTGTAGATGGTTGGGACTCAGTTTCAGTTGTCGGTGGCGGTGTAGATGGTTGAATTTCCTCCTCTGTTAGAGGTGGGGATAGTTGGGACTCAGTTTCGGTTGGAGGTGGAGGTGGCGGTGTAGATGGTTGAATTTTCTCCTCTATTGCAGGTGGAGGTAGTGGGAATTCCCTTTCTGTTGGAGGTGGTGGAAATAAGTTAATTTCTTCCTTCACAACAGGTTGAGATGGTTTTGTGTCATTCTTGGTGGGAGAGGGAGATGGTGCTGGTGTTGCAGGCTTATTAAAATCACGCTGCGGTGTAAATATCGATGGTGAAATTGTTGTTGGTGGAGGAGTAAAAAAGTTTTTGCTACGTTTATTCTTTGGTACTGATGGTGAAGCTTGTGGCTGGTTGTTGGTATTTTCTACTGCTGGATTGGTGGTTTTGGTTGGTTGATTTTCCTGTAAGTTGAATGGCAGAAAAGTTTTGCCAAGCATGGCTAGACCAAACCCAACCCCAATCAAACTAAATAACCCCAAGGCTGGAAATCCTTGAGTACGCAATGCACGAGATGATGAACGATATGCTGTTTTGGCTTTTGGTGGGGGTATTTGTTGGATTGTTGATGGTGGCGACGCTGGTGCTTGAAGTGCTTGCAATGCCTCTGCTGCCGTTTGATACCGCTCTTTGAAGTTACAGCGCACCATTTTGGCTAAAATATTCGCTAACTCATTGCTGATATTGACCAGGTTACGCCAAACTACTTCTCCATCCGCCGGATCAGTGGGTAGCTTACGTGGTTGTACACCTGTTAAAGCTTGAATTCCTAGCATTCCCACTGCATAGACGTCGCTGGAAAGTCTTGGTTTACCATTGGCTTGTTCGTTTGGGATGTAGCCGGGTGTGCCGATGACAATGGTAGAGTTTACTTCTCCTTCTGTGTTAGTCGCTAAGCTTTTAATTTCTTTGACAGAACCAAAGTCAATCAGGACAATTTTGCCGTCTTGACGACGCATAATATTTTGCAATTTTATATCTCGGTGGATCACACCATGTTCATGGACAACTGCTAAAACTTCTAGTATTTCCTTTAGGAGTTTTAAGACTTGAGTTTCACTAAGCTGTTTACCAGGAATAATTTCCGTAGTTAAATCGTGTCCATCTATGAATTCCTGCACCAAATAGAATTCCCCATTTTCTTCAAAATGGGCTAAAAGTTCAGGAATTTGCTCATGATGTTTGCCTAAACGGTACAAAACTTCTGCTTCTTGGTTAAATAGTCTCTTGGCAATCTGCAAGATTTCTGGATTTGGGTTGCGAGTTTGTAGATGTTTCACAACACACCTTGGATTGCCAGGCAAATCCATATCTTCAGCAAGAAAGGTATCACCAAATCCGCCGCTTCCCAACTTTTTAAGGATTTTGTAGCGATTCCGGAGAACTTTGCCGAAGAGCATCAGCTTTACCTAAACGCAATTGACATACCCATGATAGGGTGATAACCCTATTAATTTTTACAAAAAAAAGCTTTTTTAAGAAACTAACTTTGAGAGGATCTTTAAAAATTTTATTGCATGTTCGTAATAGCTGGATTTAAAGCTATTGTTACTAATATATATCTGTAAAAGTATTTTTATTCAGTATTTTTACTTGATTGTTATTGTAATTATAGCCTGCACAACTAGCTATTCTTTAGCATTTTTGTTTTACTCACAAAGAAATTTAGAAATTTAGGCTTGTTGGCAGCAATGGAAATTTTATAGTTTTAATTTTTACAATCAAAATTTTTCTATTGCATTAATACACATCTATTTAGCACTTTTTTCTTATACAAATTATTTATAGATATTGAGTTTTTTCGGATATTAGCAGATGATTACTAGTAGTTTGCCACACTAATTTTGATGTGCTACAAGTTCCCCGACTTTTTTAAAAATTCGGGGATATGACGCTCGCAAATTCTCATAGGAAAGACTTCCAATCTAAAATCCAAAATCTAAAATCCAAAATTGGTATTACTCAGACACACCACCCACAACAGGCCTAACTTCAGAAAATGGATTAGTGCCACCAGTCCAGTTAAAGTCGCTAAGGCGGAAGCTAATGCCACCTAATTCTAGCTCTGGATTGTAACGCAGGGTAATCCCGTAGGTGCGACGACTGTACTGTAAAATGAAATCGGTGCTGGTGTATTCTCCTGTATCTAAATTAACTGATGTTTGAACACCAAAAGTAAATGGTCCATAAATTTGTTGTGTAATCCCCGCGCTCAAGGTTCTGGTATCAACAGCACGGTCAAATAAGAAGGGAGACTCACCACTATCAAGACCTTGAGAGTAGCTAATATTAAAAGCAGTGTAGTCTAGAAAAGACTTAGAAAAATGACCAATTTGCCCTTCTAAGCCAATTGTGCCAATCAATGTAGTTTGATTATCCCCGTTTGTGTAATAACTAGTAGTGCCAGTCAAGCCGCCAAATGCTCGTAGGTAAGGAACTACAGGGTTAGGCGTGTATCGTAAACCCTCAGTAGCAGTGGGTGGTAGAGGTTTACTTTGCCATAGTAACAAGCCTCCATTCAAGGCTGCACTGGCTTGGAGACGACCAAGGGAGACACGGTTATTATCCCGGATTGGTTCTAGCAAGTCTTCGCGATCAGTGTTGGCGGTGATATATTGAGCCCCTCCTTGGTAGCTGAGGTTTAACCCTGTTTTACCCAGAGGGATGATGGGGGAAGTAACGACACCGCCAAAGCTACTTTGAACAGTTTGATAACCAAGACTACCATTGTAGAGGCGATCGCGATAACTATATTCCAATGTCACATTGTGCGGGTTGCGATTATCACCGACTTGTTGACGCAACCGCAAACTTGCCTTCAGATTATCTTCAATGTCGGTCAAGTCAAAACTAGTTAGTGTCCCCGAACCTTCAACCGTTGTTTTTGGACTCAAAGTGGCATCAAGGGATGTTCTTAAACCAAATAGTGAGGGAATGTTACTAACGCCTTCCTGCACAGCCTTTTGAGCGAGAAACTGAGGCGTAATACTAAAACTCACATTTTCTCTATTGATTGGTTCAAATCTGCGCTCTACAAATACACCACCACGCTGATCACCATCAAACCCAAAGGAAACTAAGCCAGGCGTGGCATCTCGCTCTCTGCGGTCAATTACCTGCTCATTTCTGGGAATGGGTAGACTCAAACCCTGGTCAAAAACTAGACGCTGATTTTCAGTACGAACACGGTCTTGTAAAGGAGATTCTCGTGTCAATGTGACTTTATCTGCCCGCAATTCCAATTCTGGGGGTGAAAAGGGGTCATTGGTGAGACTGACATCTGATGCTTGCCAGCCACGTGGATAAAAATTAATACGTGCAGCTTCAAAGCGGACGCGCCGCACCTGTCCTCCCTGTTCGGGGCTGGGTACATTTGTGGCATTTGTTCTACCACCAATACCAAAGTTAATTCCCCCTGGGCTACTAACCCCAGTCAACGGTTGATTAGCTCTGATGCGATCGCTGGGTGGACGTGCTGGTACCCCGCCTGCTGTGACGTCGGTGGGCAAAAATGCAAAATCTTCCTGGGCTGTGGGTATAAAAATCTCACCACGACCAGCTAATAATTCTCCGGTGTCCTGAACAAAATTATAAGTGAATCGCTGCCCACGTAGTACTTGGTCGCCTCTGGTTAAGGCAACATTTCCTTCACCCACAGCAATTAAATTGTCTAAACTAACTTGAATGCGATCAGCGTCCACCACCGCCCCATCAAAGCGCACAACAACATTGCCTTCTGCTGTGACTACCCGCCTCTGTTCGTCATACTCTTGGGTATCGGCTATTACTTCTACAACTCTCCTTGTTTCTGGTGTTGTCGGTGTAGGTGCTGGTTGTGGAGCTTGACTAGTGAGGTTGCGAGTTTTAAATTCTATAGTTGATAGTTGGTTGTTAGTGGTTGATTGTTGATTGGCAGTACGGAATTTGATTTTGATTGGTTGCGGCACTGAGCTAGAAGTCTGGGAATTTTTAGCAGTGGTATGATTCTGTTTAGACTGGACTAGTTGCTCAGCCAATAACTGAGATTTTTTTGGAGATCGGTTCTTACTATTTTTGATTGTCTGAACAATTTGCTGTTGAGTTTGCCGTTTTTGACTACTGTTGTTAGTGTCCTGAGTAATCTGTGGCTCTTGTTGGGAGTAACCAATAGATAAGGGTTCCCCTAGTAAATCTGCACTGTTTTCAGTAATGTTTAGAGGCGAAAATTCGACTGGAAAACTTTCCGGTGCAGAGATTGTAGATGTTTTGGTTGTAAATAACTGATCAGGTACAGGCTGATGTGAAGAATTAACTGGTTGTTGCTGTAAAGTTTCTGCTTTCGCCTGTTCTCCCCTTGAATGCAATTGGCGATCGCTTGCAGCGATAATTGGCAAATTTTCTGCTAATAACGGTTCAACTATGGCAGGTGGTTCGGGCGGCAGAACGGAATGAAGCATGTTTCAGCACAATCTAGCAAACAAATAGCCAAAATTAAGAGCCGGAAGGACTAACTTAGCTTTTTACCTTCCGACTTTCACTTTCTGTTTAACTTTCAGCAAGCCGCCTCAAGAGCGTCTAGTGTTTTCTGCCTTGCAGCAGTAATGGATAATTGCCCTCTATCTTACTCGAAGTCCCGACGACCAGGGTTACGAGCAGGATCGTTTGACAAAAATCCAAACACAAACAGAGTGATAAAGAAGGCAACAACAATATATACAACGATTTTTAAAGTCAGCATCGAGATATCTCCCTTGGATATGAAAAGCTTTCCGTATCTGCTATACAGATTCAGATAGCTCCTTTATCTTACCCAAATCTCATCCCTTTTTTGGAGAACACTGGCAGAAATTGCAAAGATAAACTCCGCAACATAACTGAGTGTAAGCCAATATCTCCATAATGAACTGACTTCTTAATAGATGCGCCTTAGTCAGCAGACGTTTACGTACAGCAGATGTTTCCAGTCGCAACTAGCATTGGGTAATGGGTAATTGGTAATGGGAACGACAATCCAGCAATGGAAGGAAACAGAAACTCAATTCGTGAGACTTGGGAATCTCCCGCTACACTGCTCTTGTTAGCGGGAGAGGATGTCAAGAAGATCCTCGCGAATGCTATATGACGTGATCGAGGAGCATAATCAACAGCGGACTGTGACACCAATACAAGTAAATCCCAGCCAGATTTACATTCGGGCTTCAGTGATTAATTCTAATTCGATCCAAATTGCGATCGCTGATAATGAACCAGGGACGTCGGAAGATGTTCAAAAACAAATTTTTAACGTCACTATAGGTACGAAGTTTGTCGTTGAACTTCCTATCCAACAGAACAAATCAAAAAGCAAAAAGCCAAAAGTAAAAAGAAAAACTTTCTAACTTTTGACTTTATTACTTTGAATAATGCTTACTCTTTCACGTTTTGCTGGTTCAATACCAATTCCTTCATACCTCGTTTTTTAATTACCTTTGCAGGTACTCCCACCGCTATGGAATAAGGAGGAATATCTCGATTAACAACTGCCCCTGCTCCAATAACACTACCTTCACCAATTGTCACTCCATCCAACACTGTAACATTATGCCCTAACCAACAATCATCTCCTATAACTATTCCTTGGCGGCTAATACCTTGATCTGCAATATATTTTGTCGGATCTGCAAAATTATGATTGTTAGCAAATATTCCCGCATGGGCAGCAATTAAACAGCGTTTGCCGATTGTGATATCTCCCGGACCAGCAATACATACACCAGGACCAATAAATGTACCTTCACCAATTTGTACGCAGGTGTTGTCTAAAGCACCAATCGTTACATCTTTTTCAAGGGCCACGCCTTTTTCTAAAGTAATTCTGCTATCTTCGCCTTTAACGTCTATACGCACACCTTTAAAAATATGCACATGACTGCCAATTTCAATTTTACTTGCACCTATAAATTCGACACCATTTTGAATATAGACTGACTTATCTATCCGAGAGAAAATAAACCGATAAAACAGTTTCCTTAAAAGAGGTCCAAAAGCTATTGTTGGTATTTCTCCTAGCAGATTAATTAATAAAACTTCTTTCAAACGTTGCACTTTTGATAAAGATTTTTGATTCATAATTTTGTCAGTCCTTACGCTTAAGATAATTAATGAATAATTTTCTGTGGTCTGCACTACTATAGCTTTTGTGATCCTGCCAAAAATCTCCCATAAATTGAAATTTGTTTAGCAGGTTACACAAAATAACTAATTTTTTTGGTAGATTTATTGCCACAAACAAAAATACATCGAGAAATTAATGACGATAAATCACTTTTAGTTAGTGTTACCAAACAAAAAACTAAATTCCACAAAAATTAACTTGTTTCACCTACATTTAATATCAAGTTCAAGCTTGCTAGTAGACAAAAATAATCTGCCAAACTACATACTCGGTAAAACTCAGATTTTCATAACTACTAAATAGTAGCTAGAGTTAGCTTGATATTTTGTTGTGTTTTCTGACAGCTATCAGAATCAAAAGAGCATTGCCTAAATAATATTGATCAGCCAGTAGGATAATTTTGCTCACACAACCATCAAACTAATTCAGATTTCAAACTTGATAGTTGAAATAGGCTAATATTTGGTTTTTTGGGTAAAACCAGAGATTTACACAGCAGTAAGAATATAAAGTGTGATTTATCGCTATCTTCTGCTAAACAGCTATAATCTCCCCAATATATTTAGTTAATCAAGCACTCTTTTGAGCAAACTACATTCGTTGAAACTTCTGTGTGTCAATGTAAAGTCTGCATTTTTCATCAACGATAATGTAAAGTTCCTTAGATTGCTCAAAAACTTTCTCTACCTGAAACCACAACAACTAGGGTGGAAATTCTCCAACTTCAGCCATCACATTGAATCGAAGTGCAAACACATAAGCACTTCCTCGATTCCTATAACGGCTTTCTTGCAGCCAGTTTTTGTAGTGTGCTGCTTTAATCATGATGGACGTGGGTTAATCGCAGACAAATTAAACTGGGTTTGTAAACTTTCAATATTAAAGTTACTATATTTACTTAAGCTATAACATAATTTTTTTACTATTTATGGAATAAAAAGATTAATTTAATTTTTTTGAGGTTTAATAAAATTTCAATTAAGTATTTAAATGGCTTTTGTTCAAATACATGAGTAAGCAAAATCTTACTTCTTGCTAAAGATAGATTTTGTGCTAAATATTTTTAGCGGCAGTAGAGTAAAAAATTTTACTTAAAGGTTGTGTCAAATTACTTATAATTTAATGGGTGATTTTAGGCAAATTCTCAAGACAGCACATAATAAGCAAGCGCTGATAGAGAAACGCACCTGTGCTATTTAACCAATAACTGGTGCTAACCAAACTGGGTGAGCATAAGAATCAACAGCTAATAACTTATGTTCCAAATAACTACTGAATATCCAATTGGCTGTTGTTTGAAGATTCTCCAATATACGGGCATGATCAGCAAAAGGTGGTTCTTGTGGTTGGGAAGACAGAACTAGACAATGTTGTTCAAACCAAAATTGAATGTTTTCTGGTATTGTACCAGGTTAAAACCAGCGCAGTTCGTAAGTTGTTAGCATCCGTGGGAGAATTAAAAACGACAAATGATACTTGCTTTGTGTTGCTTCCGAGCCAAAGGAATTGAAACAAATGTGGAAACGAATTGCAGTAATTTTGTTACTAGTGTTGAGCTTTAGCTTTACTAACTACGGTACAGCGTCTGCCGCTCTCAGAAGTTTTGTAGACACTAGTGATGGCTATCAATTTTTATATCCTAACGGCTGGGTGCAAGTTAGAGTGACCGATGGCCCAGATGTGGTCTTCCACGATTTAATAGAATTTAGTGAGAATGTTTCTGTGGTAATTAGTCCAGTACCAGAAGCGAAAAGTCTACCAGAATTAGGGACACCAAGTGAAGTAGGATACAAGCTGGCCAAAAATGCCCTTGCTCCCGAAGGCTCAGGACGGACAGCAGAATTAGTCAATGCAGAGCAAGTAGAATCTGACGGCAAAATATATTACAAATTAGAATATTTAATTACGCTTCCCAATAAGCAACAAAGACATAACCTCGCTAGTGTTGCCACCAGTCGAGGTAAGCTTTTTACATTTAATGCCTCAGTACCAGAAAAACGCTGGCGAAAAGTCAAAAATGCGATAGAGGAGTCTGTTGATTCTTTTTCTGTATATTAGGTGTTGGTTATTAGTGGTTGGTGGTTGATTGTTAGTAGTTAGTGGTTGTAGAGACGTGCCATGGCACGTCTGTACAGTGGTTAGTAGTTATTTCCCACTCCTCACACTCCCCCCACCTTCCCCACCTCCCCCTCCTAAACTATGGGCATTCCAACCTTTGTACTGGCATCTGCTTCTGCGGCGCGACGCCGCTTGTTACAAACTGTTGGTATCGAACCAATAGTTTGCCCCAGTGATTTTGACGAGTCGCAAGTGAAAATTAGTGATCCGGCGCAACTAGTAGAAATTCTGTCTCAACGAAAAGCGGAAACTGTAGCGCCTCGGTTTGAATCAGCTTTAGTTATGGGTTGTGATTCAGTTTTAGCCATTAACGGTGAGATTCACGGCAAACCAACAGATGCTGAGGAAGCGCGCCAACGTTGGCGGGTAATGCAGGGAAGCTTTGGTGATTTATATACTGGTCATACTTTGATCGATAATTCACATCAAAACATTTTAGTCAAGCATCAAGTAACAAGAGTTTACTTTGCCCAACTCAGCGATCGCACTATTGACGCCTACATTGCCACGGGTGAACCCCTCAAGTGTGCTGGTGCTTTTGCTTTGGAAGGGCGTGGTGGTCTATTTGTGGAAAAAATCGAAGGTTGTCACAGTAATGTGATTGGACTCAGTTTACCTCTACTACGGCGGATGCTAGAGGAATTGGGGTATGAGGTGGCAGATTTTTGGTATTAGTAATTTGTTGTTAGTTGCTAGTTGTTTGTTTTTGGGTAAAATTAACTACCAACAATCAACCACTAACCAACAACTAATAAGGTTATGATATCTGCCATATTAAATCAGCGAACAGTACCAGCCGCAGTTATCAGATTTATGGTAGGAGACTTATACCCAGTCATAAAACTGATCACTGATCACTGATAACTGTTAATAACAATGCCCCTGTGAGGAGTTATCTGCTAGTGTCATGTTTATTCTTAAAAGGCAGGATGTTGAAATATCGACCATTCAGCACCCAAAACGGGATCAGCAAGTACCGATTCTCCATTATCAGGGGCAGACCTTCAGATTAATAAGCGTCTTTAAAGCTAGCCAAGAAGAAGAAGCCAAGGCTTTATGGAGAGACTTGACAGATAACAAAGGTAAAGCTTGTGTTTTGCTAGAAGAACCGGAACGTTTTAGCGTTTGGGGTAAGATTCGTTTAGATCAGCTTGGTAGTGACACAGGTAGTCATAGCAAAATTGGTATTTTTACCCAAGCTAGTATTTTGCTGTTGCAAGCTGTGTACATGGATATTGAAGACTTTTTGGGTGCTAGACAAGCTGCCGTATTTCAGAAAGAAATGGGCGAAACCTTGCAACAGTGGCAGTTTCCCCAGGTGTCGTCCCCGGAGGGAATCAAATACTTACTTGAAATCGATCCGCTGAGTGTCCCAGTTCCTAATTGGCAAGAACATCATGTCATCACCTTGTTGCAAGATTTGCATCGGTTAGGAAAAGCCTATTTTGGCAATACCAACTTTGCCCATCCCGTAGCTGATAAATTACAAGATATGCCTGAAGGAGAGCGATCGCTATTCATCAGTTGGCTAAATCAGTCTCCACTGAGTAAACTGTGGCATTAATGTATATCAGTGTTTATTGACGTGAGATTCTGGATAGCTGCACAACTTAATTGGCAAAACCCTTGTCATATGGCGTTGATCCTGTAATCTTGCGAACCAAAAACATTGCAGAATACTCTGTCATGGTCAAGGATTATGAGTAGCGTTTACAACAAATCTCAAGGTTCTAAATCTTTATTCACCACTCAAAACATTATTTTGGCTAGCATAGGTTGGGGTGTATTGGCACTATTGTATTTTTTATTGTTTAGTGCCAAGGTTCCAGTAGGAGCAGACTGTGTAGCAAAACTGAGCGCCAAAGCCCAGGAAGCAACAACTTGCCTCAGGCGTGCTGATTGGTATGTTTTTGGCACAAATGTTTTTGAGGCAATGGCTTATCTATCTGCTAGTATTTTATGTCTAAGGAATTGGCGCAGTCAGCAAATTGTTAGCGATCGCAACGTTTGGCTGGCAATTGGTATTGGTATGCTTTCTTATTTCCTGGGAGGGATATTTTTTGGGTATACGGAAATTGTCTTAAAAGAAGAACCTTTTCCGTCATTAGGTGATGTATTTTTTGTAATAACATATCTGTTGCTGGGCGTCGGTATGGTTTTAGCAGTGGCTTCTAGGCGACTGAATTTAGAAACTTCACAGTGGATAATAGTATTGGCAATAGGAGCCTTTGGCAGTGCGTTGGCATGGCTAATTTCCAATCAACCACAGACCGCAGCAGTCCAAGCCCAATATTCTCCTGGGTTAGAAATTGTTGCTTCTGCTTTAAATTGGTTTTACGTGATCAGCGACGTATTGCTGTTAATTATCGCTACTACTCTACTGCTGGCTTTTTGGGGCGGACGAGTTTCTCTTTCTTGGCGTATGATTGCAGCTGCGGCATTTTCGCTCTACATTGCAGATATGTGGTATAAATACGCCACAAATTCGATTCCCAATTATCAAAGTGGAGAAATACTGGAAGTGTTTTGGGTCTGGAGTGGAGTTTTATTTGGTATGGGTGCTGTCTTGGAATATGACGCATCATTAAGCCGTTCCCGTCGAGAACGAGTTAGAAAACGTAGTTAAAAAATTTTTTTGGTGTCCTGCCGTGAGAAAACTAACAGAATCTGATAAACAAGAAATCCTGAAATTATACCGTAAAACTGCTGAAACAACTTCTACTTTAGCAGAACGCTATGACGTGAGTAACTCGACTATTAGTCGCTTACTCAAAAGTACTCTACCAGAAGATGAGTACGAATACCTTGTTTCGTTAAAGCGTGCTGCTAGAACTCCTGAAGGCAAAGCACAGGTAAGTTATGATCACCTGCCGTCCTTTGTGCAGTCACAGCCAGAGATTAAGGAGCAACCACAGCAGGAGGTAACTCCTCTGCAACAAGAGCAACCTACTCCTGTGGTTGCAGCTGACTTGACTGATTCCACCTCCAATAGTAGGAGAGTCAAGCGGCGTTCTTCAGCAGCCAAAGAGACTGCACCACCAGTCGTCAAACAATTAGAACTTTTAGAACCTCAAGCCCAAGAAATCGCCAATATCCCAAGTCCGCTGCTCGAAGATGTACATACAGATACTCAAGCGATCGCGGAGATGCTGGGTGAAGACTTGCTAGACGAGTCAGAAGAGTTAGAAGATTTAGATGAGGATCTAGAAGAAGAAGACTTTGATGATGAAGACTTCGAGGAGGAGGAAGAAGAATATCGAGAACGACCACGTTTAGTAGCAAGAGCCAGAACTGGTGACAGTTTTGTGCGAGTCTTACCATTATCAGCAGCTAGTTTACCCAGAACGTGTTATTTAGTGATTGATCGTTCCTCAGAATTGATCACCAGACCACTGCGAGAGTTTGGCGACTTGGGATATATCCCCAGTCCAGAAACCCAAGAAAGAACTTTGCCAGTGTTTGATAATCACCGAGTCGCAAAGCGCTTTTCTACCAAACGCGATCGCGTGGTAAAAATTCCTGATAGCAGAATGTTGCATAAGGCCCGCTACCACCTCCAAGCCAAAGGTATCACCCGGCTGTTAATTGATGGTCAGGTTTACTCTTTGTCTTCAGTTCAGCAATGAGTCATCAGTCAAACAATGATAGACCCCTCTTGCACAAATAAAAAGAACCCCTGCCCAACCCTAAGCGAAACGGGGCTACGGTGTACACAGAAGTTGGATTTACCCCCTTTAATCCCCCCGAATATCGCGGGGAAACAAAATATCCAGTTCCCTCCCCTTTACAAGGGGAGGGTTAGGGTGGGGTAAAACCAGGATTCATAGTGCACCGTAGGAAACGGGGAGGGAGTAAGATTTTACCCCCGAAACGGGAGGATACAAGGGTCGTACTTTCATATGACCCAACAAAAATCACTAATCCCTACCAACTTATTCCTTTCTTTGTGTTCTTTGTGTCCTACCCTAGTGGGAAGCCCTCCGGGTACTCTACACTGCGGGAACGCCTTACGGCGTACGAGAACCCCCTACCTGCGTAAGCTGCTGTTGCGTCTATGCGTGTACGCCAGGTGACGCCACGTGCTACAACTCTTGGAACCCCCAAGGGCGCAGTGGCTTCTTTATGCCGGAGAAAGAGTTCACCGCACTGACTCACTGCTAAAGCCCCTATGTGGTGCGATCGCCTTCATTCTTTTTGAGAAAACTTTTTGGCGGCACACAAGCAACAAACCCCCCAACGTTGCAGTTCACCAGGGGGTGTGGGGTATTCACAGTTCGGACAAAGGGCTAAACCCTGCAATCTCCTTTGTATTGCCACTGTCCAGTCTGCAAAAGCCGCATTCGCATCACTGGCAGTAGACTTCACATCATTTTCTATACTAAATTCTTTACCAAGGTAACTGGGATGTTGAAGTGGTGCAGATAACTTGGGTGGCTGATCAACTTGTTTAACAGAATGCCAGCCAGCAGTAGAAAAGCGAATATCTACCAACGGAGTCGGTAGTACTGCATTTAACTTGACAAGTAGTCGTTGGCGTTCAAAAGTTAAGTTCTGCGCCCAAGCTGCACTAGAAGTTGCCACCCGCAACACGTCACGCTGAAGAGACAATGGACGAGCATGAGCTGCTACTGTTGTTCCTACAACTTCAGACCAACACTTGAGCAAACGTTGAAAAGGTTGCTCCTGTAATTTTGTCTCTAATTGCAGAAGACATAAAATATCATTAATAGATTTAAACGACATCCTAGTTAATGCGTGTCCCAACTCAACTTGGTTGATGCATTAAATATATGCAAATTTACAATAGTGTTGGTACAACTATTTTAATAAATAAAGCAATTAGCGATCGCAATTGGCTTTTTTAGTTTACCTTGTGATTAATCGGGCAGTCTAGGTTTGAGGCAAATAGGCAATGAGTCAAAACCCTCTAGTAGATACGGGTGCAAAATCCTCCAAAACGCCTGAATTAAAGCCAGTACTTGCAGCAGCACTGGCGAGTTTAGAAGTGCAACTAGATCAAGAGTTGGCACGTTATCGGCGCACACGATTCACATACAAGACACTTAGTCAAACTCGTATGGGTGTTTCCACCAGTAGTAAATTCCAACAGATAACAGCTACTCCAACAACGGAAGTTAAAATCCCATCACCAGTTACCAACAGTAGTGAGGAAATATCCTTACCCCAGTTTTCCACCACTGTACCATCAACACCCAAGCCAGAAACACAACAGGTTCCAGGACCGATCCAGGAAGAAACTGCACAACAGTACACTTCCAAAATGCCCTCTCCACCTGCACCCAATTCTGCCAGTATTGTGCCTGCATTCATTAAAACAAATCAAAGTGACAATCTCGTTAAGCCCGAAAGCAACCCCAAACCACCTGATGACTATTTAGAATCATCAGAAGCGCTACTGCGAAGTTTGACAGAAGAACAATCACCAACCCAAAAGCGGAATAATTCCAATGACAGCCTGCTTTCGCCTTTGGGTATAGGCTCGATGCTGTTGATGTTGATGGCGAGTCTTAGCCTTGGTTATGCAGTCTTTAATCCCAAAAGTTTGCCAAATTTGAGCCTTGGCAGTTTATTTAAAAAAAATACTCCTGACAATCAAACAACAACCGCCAACAACCAACCAGTAACCACCACAGTTACTGAACCAGAACTGACACCCATACCCAAATTTCCCAATCTCGCAAATAGCGAATTTCCAGAAGTCAAAGACCCCAATGATGTTGTTGCTTTAACACCAAAACCTAAGCCGACACCCATAGCTGTATCTACTCCAATTGCTACTCAAAATCCGACAGTTGCACCCACAACAAACACTATTGAGACGATGGAGGCGCAACCGACATTCTCCCCAACTCCATCACCAACTGTTGCTGCTAGTACCCCCGCCACCCCCACTCCAACTCCAACTCTGCAAAATATCGATGATCCAGGAATAAAACCATCGAGAGATGGATTCTTTCACATATTTACAGATAATCAAGATGAAAAAAGCTTGGCTAAAGTACGGCAAGTAGTTCCTGATGCTTATTTATCCAAAGATAAAAAAGCAATTTATCTAGGAGCTTTCAAAACCAAAGAACAAGTTAAAAAGCAGATGCAATTTTTACAAAGCAAAGGAATTACAGCCAAAGTAGAGTAGCCTGATTAAAGATGGGGTGTAGGAAAATAGGGGTGTAGGCAAAACCACCAACCACCGTGACAATGTAGATGGAGGGCGAGATGGGACTAATTGACCGGATTGGGCAGGTAATTCGTGCTAACATCAACAGTTTAGTTGGATCTGCGGAAGATCCAGAAAAAGTTCTGGAAAAAACCGTTTTGGAAATGCAGGATAATCTGGTGCAGCTGCGCCAGGCTATAGCCGCGGCGATCGCTAGCCAAAAACGTACAGAACGGCAAGCAGCGCAAGCCCAATCCGCAGCTCTTGAATGGTATCGTCGCGCCCAATTAGCATTACAACAAGGTAACGAAACTCTAGCACGCGAAGCCCTCACCAAACGTCGCGCTTACCAAGAAACAGCCACAGCCCTTCTTCATCAAATAGAAGAGCAAAGCAGTGTTGTCGCTAGACTCAAAAAAGATATGCGATCGCTAGAGCTAAAAATTACTGAACTCAAAACTAAAAAAGATATGTATATTGCTCGCGCTCGTTCTGCTGAAGCTAGCGTCAAATTGCAAGAATTGCTAGAAGGCGTTTCTGGAACAAGCAGCTTGAATGCTTTTGAGCGTATGGAAGAAAAAGTTCTACAACTAGAAGCACAAAAAGAAGCAATTGCCGTTACGGGAACAGATGAATTAGAAAAACGATTTGCAGACCTAGAATCGGAAGTGGATGCTGAACTGTTACAGATGAAAGCACAATTACCTAGTAGTCAAGAAAATACACAATCATCACCACAACAATTACCCCAAAGTGAGAGTTAAGCGAGATTGGGCAATTCGTGAATTAAAAGCATATCTTAAGAATAAGGGTCTATTGAAGGATGAAATGTGAAGTATGAAGTGTTAATTTTAATCCTTCAGCATAGGTGCCTTCTGTTTTTTAGTAGACGTGGTGCATAAAGCCCATACATGTACTAATACAAAGAGGAGAACTGAATTATTCCGAAAAGATTAAATTTAAATAAGTAGAGTAAAAAAGCTGACTTCCCAAAGTCGCGCGTAAATCTCTCAAAGGAAAAACAAAGTTATGGGATTATTTGATCGGATTAGGCGAGTAGTCAGCGCCAACCTCAACGATTTAGTAAGTAAAGCTGAAGATCCCGAAAAAATGCTAGAACAAGCGATCCTGGAAATGCAGGAAGACTTAGTTCAGCTACGCCAGGGAGTAGCTCAGGCGATCGCGGCTCAAAAACGCACCGAAAAACAATACAACGATGCTCAAAATGAAATAAACAAATGGCAACGTAACGCTCAACTCGCCCTACAAAAAGGTGATGAAAATCTGGCGCGTCAAGCTTTGGAGCGTAAAAAGACTTTTACTGAGTCAGGAAATGCTCTCAAAGCCAGCTTAGAACAGCAAACTACCCAAGTCGAAAGTCTCAAGCGTAACCTCATCCAGCTGGAAAGCAAAATTTCTGAAGCTAAGACTAAGAAAGAAATGCTTAAAGCTCGGATCACTGCTGCCAAAGCTCAAGAGCAGCTCGAAGGTATGGTACGCGGTATGAATACCTCCTCAGCGATGGCAGCATTTGAGCGCATGGAAGAAAAAGTTTTGATGCAAGAAGCCCGCGCTCAATCAGCAGCTGAGTTGGCTGGTTCAGACTTAGAACACCAATTTGCGGCTTTGGAATCTAGCAGCGACGTTGACGATGAATTGGCTGCTTTGAAAGCTTCCCTTGCTCCTGCCAATCCTCCAAATCAACAAGCACTACCACCCCAAGAATCTACCACTAACACACAGCAAGCAAACACTTCCACATCTAACAATGAAGTGGTTGATGCTGAGTTAGAAGCGCTAGGCAAGCAAATAGACCAGATGTAACACCTTGATCATAATTTTGAAATTAATCCCACACCTTTTTGGATGTGGGATTTTGCGTCAAGGTTTTATTTACAACGCAAAGGGACGCAAAGTGAAGCGCGGAGGAACGCAGAGTACATATCAAATGTTTGCGTATTTGTCAATATGTATTTGTTAATAAATATCAATAGTTAATTGTCAGGAATAACTATTGAATATTGGCTATGGATGATTGACTACTTTGGGATACAGTAATTTTGTGTGTCAACTGATAACGATAACACCATTAGGAGACTGTAATGAGTAAGGGTGTCAAAAGCATAACTGATGCTGAGTTTGAAACCGAAGTTTTGCAAGCCGAGGAGCCAGTATTAGTTTACTTTTGGGCTTCTTGGTGTGGTCCTTGTCAATTGATGAGTCCACTAGTGAACCTTGCTGCCAATACTTATAGCGATCGCTTAAAAGTAGTAAAAATGGAAATCGACCCCAATCCACTTACTGTTAAGCAATACCAGGTAGAAGGGGTTCCAGCTATTAGGCTTATTCAAGGTAACAATATCTTGGCATCTGCTGAAGGAGTCATGGGTAAGGAGAAATTAATTAGTTTCCTAGATACTCACTTAAACTAGTCAATAGTCCAAAGTCAATAGTCAATAGTCCAGCGTCAAAAGGCATTGACCACTGACACTTGACAATTGACACTTGACACTTGACACTTGACTACAATGGAATTTGCCAAACGGTTACAACCCCTACAATCCAACGTATTCGCCGAGATGGATAAAGCTAAGGCCAAAGCTTTGGCTGCTGGACGGCGATTAATTGATTTATCTTTAGGATCTGCGGATCTGCCAGCCCCATCACACGTAGTGGATGCGATCGCCCAGTCTCTGTATGATCACAGTACCCACGGTTACTTGTTATTTCATGGCACGCAAGCTTTCCGTCAAGCTGCTGCCCAATGGTACGAGCAAAAATTTGGCATTGCTGTAGATCCAGAAACAGAAGTACTACCACTGATCGGTTCTCAAGAAGGCACTGCCCATTTACCTTTGGCAGTCCTTAACCCAGGGGATTTTGCTCTTTTACTCGATCCGGGTTATCCTTCTCATGCTGGCGGAGTTTACTTAGCTAGTGGTCAAATTTACCCAATGCCACTACGAGCAGAAAATGATTTTTTACCAGTTTTTGCTGACATTCCCGCCCCTGTCTTAGCACAAGCACGGATGATGGTGTTGAGCTATCCACACAATCCTACCAGCGCGATCGCCCCATTCTCTTTCTTTAAAGAAGCTGTCGCCTTTTGTCAGCAACACAACCTCATTCTTGTTCACGATTTCCCCTACGTTGATTTAGTTTTCGAGGAAAAAGAAATAGGAAATTCTAGAGAAATCCCCAATCGCAAATCTCTTGTCCCTTCGATTCTCCAAGCAGATCCAGAAAAAACCGTCTCAATCGAATTTTTTACTCTTTCCAAGTCTTATAACATGGGTGGCTTTCGGATTGGCTACGCAATTGGGAATCCTAAATTGATTAATGCTTTGCGTCAAGTGAAAGCAGCAGTTGATTTTAACCAATATCGTGGTATTCTAAACGGTGCGATCGCTGCTTTAGTGGGACCACAAGATATAGTTAAAACTTCAGTTGAGAAGTTTCGTCAGCGTCGGGATGCTTTCGTTAATGCTTTACATCGCATTAATTGGCATGTTCCTGTACCCAAAGCCACAATGTACGTTTGGGCAAAGTTACCAGAACCGTGGAGTCAAAATTCTATGGAATTTTGTACCCAACTAGTTGAAAACACGGGAGTGGCTATCTCTCCTGGTGCAGGTTTTGGCAAATTTGGAGAAGGCTATGTCCGCTTTGCCTTGGTACATGAACCACCCATACTAGAAACTGCTGTAAGTAGAATTGCTGAATTCCTATAGCTAATTTTACTCCCCAAATTGCCATGCCGCTTGAAAAAACTCTTGCTCACACAACATGGCATAGCGATAAGTCGAGTGGGCTGGAGTATAAGCAGTTGCAAAACGATCCACTAGACTTTCTAACTGTTGCACTAATGACGGAAAATCTGAGCTACTGTAAGTACGAATCCAGTCTGTGTATTGATGTTCGCCAATGCCATCTTCAGCCAATTTTTCCCCCAAAAAAGCATATAGACGCATACAGGGAGACATAGCAGTCGCAATTAAACCCACATCCCCACCCCAAGCAGTAGCTAGCAAAAAGTCTGTATAGTGACGTGTTGTTGCGCCTGGTTGTACAGAACGTAAATCAACTCCCCACTTAGTTGCATAGCCTTCATGCAGCTGTAGTTCTTGCAATACACCACCAGCTAAATCATGAAATGTCATAAATGCTTCCCAATCAGGCGCTTTCGCTGCGGCGACACTGTAAGCACGGGCAAAAGCTTCTAAGAAAAAAGCATCTTGCCCCACATAGTAAGCAAATTTCGCTGATGGCAGCGTACCATAAGCAATCCCTTGGACAAAAGGATGTAGTAAACAAGCTTTTGCTATGTCTTGATTTGCTTCCCACAATTGGTTAGAAATGGTCATTTGTTGGTTGCTGGTTGTTGGTTGGTTGTTGATTGTTGGTTGTTGTAGAGACGTGCCATGGCACGTCTCTACATTAGTTAGTGGTTAGTTGTTGCTTTTTCTTCCTTGTCCCCCATGTCCTCCCCACCTCGCCTTCTACTTAAAAAGGCAGAAACTGAAGCAACAGTGAAGTCACACTTCCAAAAAAGTCCATAAAACTGGGTTTACCAGGATCTAACCGCGCTGTTTGGGGCGTTTCTAGTTGTTTGATAAAAGCTTGTGCTGTTCGTATTCCATCACCATCGTTTTGATTAGTAAACAGTTTTTCTGCGGCTTGGGCGTCTTGAAAAGCACCTTGTTTATCAAAGAGCTGATAACGAGCCACTGCACGAGCCAAGTAAGCACCAGCATAATCTGATTTGAGTGCGATCGCTTGATTAAAATATTCTAACGCCCGTTGTTGATTACCTTTTTGCGCTTCTGCAACACCCCAAGCATAAAATTCCTCTGGTTTAGCAATTTGTAACGGGATACCATAAGCGCCCTGCAAGTTAGCGCCGTTGAGATTCACACCAGTCAAATCTGCATTGATTAGATAAGTACTTCTCAAGTCTGCACCCATGAGAATTGCCCCTGTCAGCTTAGTACCACTTAGATTTACACCAAATAAACTAGCACCGCTCAAGTCTGCACCAGCTAAATTCGCACCACTTAAGTTAGCACGACTGAGATTAGCACCACTAAGATTAGCTCCTTGAAGATTTGCCTTACTCAAATCAGCCATCACTAACCCCGCACCGCTAAGGTCACAGTTTTGACACTGCTTAGTGGCTAATAACTGTCTGATGTGTTCTGAATTTGCAGCTAAGACAGTTTGATGAAAGCTGATTGAAGCTGTAAATGTTGCTATAGCTAGGATTTGGCTTTTCATACTGGTGTGGCAATATTTGTTACTTAATATTGAATACTCAACCTTACCGTAGACACATTTATACTTCAGGTGAGTTTTTTCGGCCAACCCCAGCTTTGGAATGAAACCTCACCCCTCCTATCAGACACCCCTCTCCTTGGCAAGGAGAGGGGCTAGGGGTGAGGTTTTTCATACATTACCCGATGGATCAGCAGCATGAACTTTACGCAAATATCTAATTTTTAACTGGATATTAAAGATCTCTTCAAAAATCAAGATAATTTTTAATTACGAACACAGATGAACACTGATGGACACAGATATTGCTTGGCGCAGGATACATTATTATCGGTGTTTATCTGTGTTTATCGGTGTTCGTTTTTCTGGAAATAGACTTTTGCAAGCGGTATTTTAATTGGGGCGCGTTAAAGCAGAGCGTAACGCACCAAAAACATTTAGTTAATATTTGTTTATTCTCCACAATCAACGATGAATTTCTCGTTGATGCTAAACAAACTACCACCAAACTCTATTACCTTCTTCATCTACTCTTGCTTGTCGAATGACATCAGAAATTTCTTCTGCATCTTTAACATGGTGGAGTGCTTTTTTTTCACCATCAGGCTCTTCCACTATAAAGTAGGTAGGAACTTTGATGTGGTCTCCTGTGATGTCAGGAGAATCAACAGCGACTTGTTGACTTTTTTCTTCGATTGTTTGAGGTTCATCAGCAATGCGATCGCCTGGATTTGCTGTTAAATTTCTTTCCTTGACGTTTGGCTCTTCCTGGGAATGCCAATCTTCACTTACCGGTTGATTGATTTGATTTTCTTTTTGGTCTTTCATAGTAAAAATTTTTGTGTTTTTTATTGATTCCTTACTATGACCACTGTAGTCAATCAAAATCTTGATTTGTTCCTTCGCCAGGAGTAATCTCAGTTTATGTACATTGGTATAAATATCGTAGTTTGTAGCAAATAGATAATGACTTGTTGCTCTTTATTGCTAGATTTCTCTCAACAAGTATAAACAAATGACTAATGTACAGACTGATTTAGCTTATGATAGTTAGAGGCTGGGATAATGAAATATTTACCAAAACCAGTCCCTACTAATCAGTAATTACTAATCTAATTTTGAAAATAGATAAATAGTAAAGAATACCTATCATCCTTCTAAGGATAGAATATTTTGTCATAAAATCTAACTCATTCAGAGATAAATTTTAGTTAAAATTTTGTATATTTTTCCAATTGGATAAAAAATGCCAGATTTTGAGCAGTCTCTACAATCATTGGCTGATGGCAAGCTGTCTTGGCAGCAAGTCTCAGAAAAATTCACGCATTCGATGAGCAAAGACCAAGAGCGAGCAATGGTGCTTCAGCTTGCGGATGGTCGCATTCAAGCCTGTAACCCTGAATCGGAGCGGATTTTAGGACTAACAGCAGAGCAGCTTATTGGGCGTAATTGGCTGGATGCACCCTGGCAAGCCATTAATGTAGATGGTTCTCCTTTTTCTCAGGAAAATCATCCATTTATGGTTGCCCTTACCACAGGTAAATCCTGTTTGAATGTTGTGATGGGATTGTATCAGCCGCATGGTGAGCTTGTCTGGCTACTTGTGAACTCACAACCTTTGTTCTTACCAGGAAAAACTAAACCTTATAGTATTGTCACAACTTTTACTGAGATTACAGTCACATCAAATCTACAATCAGTTTTAGAAATGCATGAAGTTGCTTTAGCAACTGCCTTAAGAGAAAATCCAAATATTACAGAGCAACGGCGTACAGAAACTGCCTTACGGCAAAGTAATGAACGGTTTGAACTAGCTGCTGCGGCTGCGAATTGCCTAATTTACGATTGGGATAAGAAAAGTGATTTTGTAAACAGAACTCAAGGTTTAACTGAACTTTTGGGTTACACGCTAGACGAAGTTGAACCAACCTCAGCATGGTGGCGATCGCATATTCATCCTGATGATCTGCCACAAGCCGAACAGGAGTTTACAGAAAGTCTAGCCCAGGGAGACCGTTTTTGCACCCAGTATCGAGTCCGTCATCAAGATGGCTACTATCTGTGGGTAGAAGACCGGGGATTAGCAGTACGAGATCATAATCATCACATTATCAGGATAGTTGGCATCACCACTGATATCAGCGATCGCAAACAAACAGAAGCAGACTTACGCGAAAGTGAAGAACGCATTCGCCTAGCCACCGCAGCAGCAGAGTTAGGAATGTGGTTTTGGGATCTCACCACCGACGAATTAGTATGGACTGCCAAATGCAAGCAACTGTTTGGACTTGCATCTAATACACAAATAAGCTACGAGGTATTTCTTAATTCTCTGCATCCAGATGATCGCCACTTTACCCATGAAGCAGTGATGCAAACTTTGGAAGGCAAGGTTGATTATGATGTTGAGTACCGCGTCATTTGGCCTAACGGTAGTTTACGTTGGATCGCAGCCAAAGGTCGATGCTTGTATGATCGCACAGGCAAAGCAGTGCGCATGATGGGTACTGCCCAAGATATTACTGAGCGCAAACACACAGAGGAAGCCCTACGTCAAAGCGAAGAACGCTACAGAATGCTGAGTGAAGGTATTCCCGAAATGGTTTGGACAACCAACGCCCAAGGTTTGACTGATTATACAAATCAGCGTTGGTGTGAATATTCGGGGCTTACTCTCGAAGAAACTGTGGGAACTGGTTGGCACAAAGTACTGCATCCAGACGACTTACCAACTACCATACAACGCTGGAAACAATCTTTGCAAACTGGAATTCCCTATGATAACGAACAGCGTTTCAAAAGAGCCAGTGATGGCACATATCGTTGGCATTTAGTGAGAGCTTATCCCCTCACAGACAATCAAGGAAACATTATCAAATGGTTTGGCACTTGTACTGATATTCACGACCAAAAACAAATAGAACAACAACGCGCTCACCTGTTAGAGTTGGAACAAGCAGCCCGTGCAGAAGCAGAAGCTGCTAACCGCATCAAAGATCAGTTTCTAGCCATTCTTTCTCACGAATTGCGATCGCCCCTCAACCCCATTCTTGGTTGGACAAAATTACTCAGAAATCGCAAGCTAGATCCAACAGCCACAGATCGTGCCTTAGACACCATTGAGCGGAATGCTAAACTACAAATTCAACTAATTGATGACCTACTAGATGTTTCCCGCATACTCCGAGGTAAACTCAGCCTCAATTTAGCCGTCGTCAACCTAACAACAGTAATTGATGCCGCATTAGAAACCGTGCAACTAGTCGCACAAACCAAAAAAATTCAACTTGAGTATATACTTCCAGATGGAGAGGACACAGGGACAAGGGAGACAGAGGGGAATGTAAGTAAAAGTTTCTCCACATCTTCCATTCTCGTTCAGGGGGACTCAAATCGCTTGCAGCAAGTCATTGGCAACTTACTTTCCAATGCAGTTAAATTTACACCCAGTGGCGGTAGGGTAGAAGTGCGCCTAGAAGTAGTCAACGATGGGGAGATGGGGGGAACAATATCACCCCACCACAAAAACCGCTACGCCCAAATCACAGTCACAGACACAGGTATGGGTATTTCTTCCGAATTTCTACCCCACGTCTTTGAATACTTTCGCCAAGCAGATAGCAGTACCACTAGAAAATTTGGGGGATTAGGACTAGGATTAGCAATAGTCCGCCATCTAGTCGAATTGCACAGCGGTGTCGTCACCGCCTATAGCCCAGGAGAAGGACAAGGAGCCACATTTACCGTAAAATTGCCCCTCATAGAACAACAAGGAGAAGGTAGAGAAAAAGACACAGAACAACAATCAAACAAACTTACCTCCTCCTACCTCGCAGGACTGCGGATACTAGTAGTAGATGATAACCCAGACACACGCAATTTTCTTGATTATTGTTTAAAAGAATATGGAGCGACAGTAACTGTTGCTAGTTCAGCAAACCAAGCCCTTACAGCCTTAGCACAATTGCAGCATGACTTATTAATCAGTGATATCGGCATGCCTGAGGTAGACGGCTACAGTTTGATAGAGCAAATCAGAGCAGTGCCTCCAGAACAGGGTGGAAACATTAGAGCGATCGCATTAACTGCCTACGCTGGAGATAGCGATCGCTCCCGACTATTAGCAGCAGGTTTCCAAGCCCACATTGCCAAACCAGTCGACATAGATCAATTATTGTTAGCGATCGCAGATTTGTGTCGCACAAAAAATAATTAAAAAATTCGGCGTTGCTGAATCTGGTCATGAATTATGTTTGTATACATTTTTGTAGAGACGTAGCATTGCTACGTCTCTACATATCCGTGAATTGTAAATTCATATCTTGATTCAGCAATGCCAAAAATTCTTTGTGTCTTGGAGTCTTGGTGGTTGTGATTTTTTACCACCAAGGCACAAAGGCACTAAGTTTTTTGAGTGAGGAATTTTTTGATTTTTATGCTTAATTGTGCTATTGTGATATGGGTAAGATGAATAAATATTAAAATCACGGGTGTGAACGTATTTCATTTAGGGGGAAAACCGCGTGTCTTATCCTGGCAAGCGGTTTTCTCGCTATTAATGTTTGTGTTAATGTATTTGCCAATTTTGGTACTTGGCTTTTACAGTTTCAATAAATCACCTTACGGTGCTACCTGGCAAGGGTTCACCCTAGGTTGGTATCGTCAACTGTTTGGTGATGAGCGAATTTTATTGGCTTTAAAAAATAGTTTAATAGTTGCCTTTTGTGCTGTAGGTATATCGGCGGTGTTGGGAACTTTAATGGCGGTGGGGTTGGGGCGCTATCACTTTCCTGGTAAAGCTTTGTATCGCGGTATTTCTTACCTACCGTTGATTATTCCCGATATTGCGATCGCTGTTGCTACTTTGGTGTTTCTCGCGGCGGTCGCTATTCCTCTGTTTGGCATTTCTTTGAGTGTATGGACTATTGTGGCGGCTCATGTTGTATTTTGTTTGGCTTACATTGGTTTAGTTGTTTCAGCGAGATTGACTAATTTAGATCCCTATTTAGAAGAAGCTGCGTTAGATTTAGGAGCTACACCAGTGCAGGCTTTTATCAAGGTGTTATTACCTCAATTAATGCCTGGGATTATCGCCGGTTGTCTGTTGGCATTTGTCTTGAGTTTGGATGACTTTCTTATCGCTACTTTTACTGCTGGTAGTGGTTCTAATACTCTACCAATGGAAATTTTTAGCCGCATTAGAACAGGAGTAAAACCCGATGTTAATGCTTTGAGCGTCATCTTAATTGTAATCTCTGCAACAGTTGCTTTGATCGCGGAATTAATCCGTGCTTCTTCAGAAAGAAAGAGTCAATAGTCAATGGTTAATTGTCATTAGTCACTATTTATTTTCCTCACACTCCTCACCTCCCCATTGCCCCCCAACACTAGCGCTTGACAAGAGCGATCGCTTCAGCTATTATCCTCTTCAGAACGGAAAAACCTACGCTCATATTTATTTATATTTAAAAAGTTCTAAGGTACAGATAAACAAATAAATAAAGGGTTTCTTCATCTGTATCACCTTCTGTACGAGCAACATCACAGATGAACTAATACTCATGCTTATTTGTCCACATATCTGTTTTCGATATAGATAGTATTGGGCCTGCTCTCGAAAAGATGTAATCCCTGGCTCGGCTATGCAAATCTGCCAAAATCCCAATTGCTCAAATCCCTTCAATGCTGATGACAATAGGTTTTGCATTAGTTGCGGACAAAGCAACTTTGGTGAATTGTTACGCAACCGCTACCACGTATCAAGATTGTTAGGCGAAGGCGGGTTTAGCAGAACTTATGCAGCAGAAGACATTGATAGACTTAATGCTCCCTGCGTCATCAAACAATTTTTTCCACAAGTTCATGGCACATCTGAACGCACTAAAGCAGCAGAATTATTCAAAGAAGAGGCTTTTCGACTGTATGAACTCGGAGAAAATCATCTACAAATTCCGAGATTATTGGCTTACTTTGAACAAGGTACAAGCTTGTATTTAGTACAAGAATTTATTCAAGGAAATACCCTTTTTGCAGAAGTAAGTCAACAAGCTTTTACTGAAGAAAAAATCCGAGAACTTTTAACTGACTTATTACCTGTTTTAGAATTTATCCATGCGCGCAATGTCATTCATCGTGATATTAAGCCAGAAAATATTATTCGTCGTCAAAGCGATGGCAAACTAGTATTGATTGATTTTGGTGGCGCTAAACAAGTTACGCAAACAAGTTTAGCTAGACAAGCTACAGTGCTTTATACACTTGGTTATGCACCCAGTGAACAAATGGCAGGCTTTGCTTGTCATGCCAGTGATTTGTATGCTCTAGGAGTGACTTGTGCGCGGCTCTTAACTGGCTGTTTACCTGTACGAGATGCTTATGGTCAAATTCATGACCGCCTTTTTGACCCTATGACTTGTAAATGGTTATGGCGGGAAATTCTTGCAGAAAAAGGGATTAGTGTCAGCGAAGATTTAGGAAATATTTTAGATAAATTGCTGAAACATTTAGCCTCAGAAAGGTATCAATCAGCAGCAGAAGTTCTCAAAGATTTAAATCCCCAAAAATCATTTTTTTCATTACCTGTTGTATCTACAACATCGCCAACATTCACGCCACACCAAACCCAATTATCGACAACAATACGACAATCAGTCACACCAGGATTTCCTGCTCTAGAAATTTTTGAATTTGACACAGTAACGGTAGACTCTACAGGTAGGGAAATTAAGCGTGATTATCGCACTGCCAATTACTATACAGAAGATTTAGGGCATGGTGTAACTATGGAAATGGTAGCCATTCCTGGTGGTAGCTTCTTGATGGGTGCAAGTGAAGAAGAAGGAGATGCTGATGAACGTCCGCAACATCGAGTCACCGTCGAACCCTTTTTTATAGGAAAATATCCTGTCACACAAGCCCAATGGAAAGCAGTTGCAGCTTTACCCAAAGTTAAACAGTCTTTAAATCCTTACCCCTCTAAATTCAAAGGTGCTAATCGACCAGTAGAAAATGTATCTTGGCATGAAGCAGTGGAATTTTGTGCCCGTTTGTGGAAAAAAACCGGGCGACATTATCGCTTACCCAGCGAAGCCGAATGGGAATATGCAGCTCGTGCAGGTACAACAACACCTTTCCATTTTGGTGAAACAATTACCTCTGAGTTAGCTAATTGTAGTAGCGGCGAATCTTCAGAAATCAAAAGTAAATATCGCAAAGAAACAACACCTGTAGGTAGTTTTGGTGTGGCAAATGCCTTTGGCTTATACGATATGCATGGGCTAGTTTGGGAATGGTGTGCTGATCCTTGGCATAAAAATTATGATGGCGCTCCTACAGATGGAACAGTATGGGAAGTAGGTGGAGATATGCACCGTCGGGTATTGCGGGGTGGTTCTTGGAGTTTTAGTCCAGAACTTTGCCGTAGCGCTAGTCGCAGCTGGAACGAAGCGGATGGGGGATTACGGATATGTGGTTTTCGGGTTGTGGCGACTTCTTTTGGATAGATTCCTCGAAAGCGCACCACCCGTTACGAACTAATAACTGTTAACTGATTTCATCAGCCTCCTCTACGTAATTCAAAAAATCACCTGGTTGGGCGTTTAATTTTTTACAAATAACTTCAACGCTTCCTCTATCTGGATAAATATTTCTATCCCTCCAAAGCCTAAATGCAGTTGCTCTTGGCAGTCCAGTGATTTGCCAAAATTTGTTGGCGCTGGGGATGCCTTTTTCTTTGCCAAATTCTTGAATTCTGTTGATTAGTCCCATTGTTTAAGACTACTCCAAGTATAATATTTTTTTAATATAATCTATTGACACGTCCCGTTAAATGAGATTAAATAGTAGTAGAGAAGGGCGATCGCACGACCAAGTACCCTCGCCCCTCTGTTCCTAAACATACATTCAGGACACTTCCATCAACATACATTTAGGACACTTCCATAATGCCACAACTTATTCTCTGTCAAACATTTACAAAAGGATTAATAAATTTAGCTTACATTCGTCAAGTTGATTTTCGGAATTTATCTAGTCAAAATCGATTACAGTATAGCTGCTTTATCACTTGGAGTAACGGTGAAAAAGAGATTTTTGTTGGCAAAGATGCTCAAGCTATTGCCCAAACACTGAAAAAAGTCACAAAACGAATTTAAGTATTCATCTAGGGTGAGCATCCTCACCCTACATAATTAGGGAAATATTTGTTACAACAACTAGAAGTTGTGATCGCATATCTTGCACCTCACCTGCCCAATATTCCGCCCGGAATTTTAATTCCGGGCTAATAGCTGAAGTAAGCTTCAGCTTACTCTGAAAAAGTTTATGACCAGTTTTAATCCAAAACTTTAGTTTAGGGCGTGAAGAGATAAGCGATCGCATTTACATAGTCTAATCCAATGTTTTTTTACTAATGACCAATGACAAATGAGCAATTGGAAAAACCTACTCGACCTCTTTCTCCAATCTAATTGTCCTTTGTGCCAGCGTTTCACCTCCCAAGAACTATGTCCAAACTGTATCCGTCAACTGCAAAAATGTCATAATCTTAAAACACAGTCTCTGCCAATATTTGCTTGGGGTACATATGGCGGTATCCTCAAACGAGCGATCGCTACAATGAAATACGAAAATCACCCGGAAATAGCTCGTCTGTTGGGTCAATTATTAGCACAAGCATGGCTATCACATCACGGGTGCGGGTGCGATCGTACCTTAGTAGTTGTTCCGATCCCACTGCACGCCCACAAGCTCAAGCAACGCGGCTATAATCAAGCTGCACTCATCGCTCAAAGCTTTTGCGAAGTAACTGGATTACAATTAAAAAAACATGGCTTAGAAAGAATTAAAGTAACTCAGGCACAGTTTAACTTATCTGCATCAGAGCGAGAAAAAAATTTAAATGAAGCCTTTGGATTAGGGAAAGACTTTTGTCTGCGTCCAAAAAACCCAGTGTTATTATTAGATGATATTTACACTACAGGAGCAACTGCCAGGTCTGCTATACAGACACTTCGTGAAAGTGGGATAAGTGTTTATGGTTTAGTAGCAGTTGCAATCACTGTGAAATCAGTCAACAGCGAACATTTATCACCCTGATAACTGATAACTGAATTATACATGGGCAAGCTGTGCCAGAGACAACTATAATTGAGCCAATCACGCTTAGTTTGTGGGAAAACTTTTAGGGATGAGAAGTCAGGCTTTTGTAGTAAGTTTAAAACAGATCGCTTTCATTCCTGCCTCTATGCTGGTAATTGGCGTAAGTTCAACAGCAGCTTTTGCTCAACTTAATAAGTTGTATAACCCAATTCCTCTACCTGGCAGTTATGAAGTTTCCGATACGCTGTCAGAAAAAGATATTCCCACAGGTCAGGGTGGATTTGCCCGTGATTATATGGTGACTCTGAAAAAGGGCGATAATCTAGCAGTTGATCTCAGTTCTGAAAGCTTTGACAGTATTGTTACTTTACTGGCTCCAGACGGCACGACAGTAGCAGAAAATGATGATGGCCCTGATGGTACCAGTAATTCCTTGTTATTTACTCGCATTACCGAACCTGGAACGTACATTGTTCGCGTCCGATCTTTTGGCGAAACTGGAGTAGGGGCTTTTAAACTTAAAGTAACGCGCTTGCAACCAGTCAAATAATTTAGGATTTAGATTTGAGCCTCTAAGTAGTAATCTATCCCATTAATTTTAGTTGGCTGTGAGATCCCGACTTTTTTTAAAAGTCGGGGATCTGGCCCCTCGCAATCCCTGAGAACTAATGATTATAAACAGCACTCATTCTAGCCAGCGTAATATATAAATGACTTTTACTTATCATCGCACTGTTCGCTTTCAAGATACTGATGCTGCTGGGGTAGTTTACTTTGCCAATGTTTTAAGTATTTGTCATGAAGCTTACGAAGAATCTTTAGAAGCATCTGGTATTAATCTTAAGGAGTTTTTTAGTAACCCAACAGTAGCTTTTCCGATTGTTCATGCTAATGTTGACTTTTTTCGTCCAATGTTTTGTGGTGATAAATTAATCGTTAGTTTAATGCCACAAAAACTGAGTATTGAAAAGTTTGAAATCAATTACGAAATTGCACTAGCAGATGTAATGGTAGCTAAGGCATTTACTAGGCATGTTTGCATTGATGTCACTAGCAGACAAAAAACAGAATTACCTCAGCAGATGATTGAATGGTTGGAAGTAAACGCATCAGACGCAGAGAAAGCAGAGAGAAGAAAATCGAGAGAAGCGATTTGAAAACTTAAAATTCTCATGTCTAAAAACTCCGCGTTCCTCTGCGCTATCTCTGCGTCTTTCTGCGTTTCAAAATGCTATCTAAAGCTATTGCCCGTAACTGCTGTCGGTTAATTTTACCTTGAGAGTTGCGGGGTAACTTTTCAACAGGAATCCAGTGTTTAGGAAGCTTAAATTTACTGAGTTTATCTTTGAGTAAATTTTGAATTTCTGCTATAGAATAATCTAAGTTTTTAGGGACATAAATAGCTGTTACAGCTTGTCCCCAATATTGATCTGGAATACCCACAACACAAACATCACTTACCATTGCAGTTGCTTTAATTGCCGATTCTATTTCTGGAGGGTAGACATTTTCTCCGCCCGTGATGATTTTGTCGCTGTTACGTCCTACAATATTTAAATAACCTTTGTTGTCTATGAAGCCGATATCATCTGTAGAAAAAGTAGGGACTGGGGGCTGGTGGTTAGCAGCTAGGGGATAATAACCAAGTGCTAAAGATTCTGCTTGAATTGTGATATTTCCTGTTTGGTTAGTATTTAAAATATCGCCTTTGTCATTGCAAATTAAAACTTTGGCATGAGGCAGAATTTGACCACTATTAACTTTACCATTGAGAAAATCATCTGGTTTGAGTGCGGCAATTTGAGAAGCAGTTTCTGTCATACCATAGGTGAGAGCTAGGCGGATTTGGTAATATCTCGCTTTTTCTAAAATTTCATCCCAAGCTGGCGCACCTCCTAAAAGGACTGTTTGAAATTGGGACAGCCATGTTGTTAAATCTGAGTTTTGCAGCAAGCTTTGTAGCTGAGTTGGTACTAAAGAGATGAAAAATTCTGCTGCTTCCAATTGATCTAATTGATAATCTGCTAATTTTTTAAAAGCTGAAATTACCAATTTACCACCAGTAGTAAAACAACGCATAAATTGCATCAAACCACTAACATGATATAAAGGTAATACACAAAATGAATTGACTTTTTCTAGTTGAAAATATTCTGTAAAACCGCGTACTGAAGCTGTGAGAGTTTCCCAGGTATGAACAGCAAATTTAATCTTACCTGATGAACCTCCAGTAGAAACCATGATATGTGGGTAATTGGTAATTGGTAATTGGTAATTGGTTTTGTTATTATCGATGACCAATTCCTTATAACTAGTTCCCCAAATAATATCTGGCTGGACTAAATCAAATACTTGTTCCCATTCCTGTTTTGCCCAATTAGGATTACAAAGAAAAATAGGACATTTTGCACTAACAGCAGCGAGAAAACCTGCTAAAAATCGTACGGGTTCGCGTTCGGCTAAAATGATTTTTGGTGGTGTTTGCCAGTCGGAAAATTGTGTTAACTCTAGATAAAATTGTTCAGTTAACTGTGCCAGTTGATCACTGCGATCGCACACCAAAGTAAAATTCCCTAAAAACTCCATTTTGGTTGGTTGTTAGTTATTGTAGAGACGTGCCATGGAACGTCTGTACATTGGTTAGTGGTTAGTAGTTAGTGGTTAGTGGTAATTCCTCCACCTCTCATACTCCTCATACTCCTCACACTATCTGTAGGTGGTGGTGCAGGTGAGCGATCGCCCCCCTCTCATACTCCTCATACTCCTCATACTCCTCACACCCCACCCTTACCTTAAGCCGAAGAAGGCGCGTCTACACACCCCTCACACCCCCCACCTCTCCACCCCCTCTTCCTCAACAAAATAATGATCAACACCAAAACCCATCGCCCGGTTGTATCTGGATAATTCTACTGCTATTTGCAGGGCAGCTTTTCTACCAATAGCGGTTTCAAATACAGAAGAAAACACCGCATCAATTTCATGCTGCTGGCAAAATTGACGTAGGCGAGACGGGGAACCGACGATTCCTGGTTTAATGACGAAAATTCCTCGCCAACCTTGTTGAAAGCAGTACTTTAGCTGTGGGAGTGTAGCAACAGACTCGTCTAAAGCGATCGCTGTTTGATAGCGTTGACTCAACTCCACCATTACCGGAAATTCATCTACAGATAGGGGTTGTTCGAGAAATTCAATATTGGCTTTGCAGCGATCGCAACTCTCCAACCACAACTTTGCTTGTTCTTGGTTCAATCCACCATTAGCATCTAATCGCAGTTTTGCAGAGGCTGGTAAGCTTTGGGTGAGTAAATCTAAAATTTTGAGTTCAACAGGCGTAGGATAAACCCCGATTTTCCACTTAAAAGTAGAATACCCCTGCTGCCACAAATTTTCCCACGCTTGTAGTGCTAGTTCTCCTGCGGGTAGTAAAGCGCTGTGAGTGAGGGGAGTGGGGGGAGTGTGAGGAGTGGGGGGAGAAAAAAGTGCTGATTCAAATCCAAATTGACAAGCCGGTAATTGATCCGGGATAGAAAAAATTGTTTCTTCTGTAATTTCTTGTGGTAGGTGACAACAAAAATCCCAAGCCTGTGCTAGGGTTTCGGAACCAAACCAGCTAATCGGCGCTATTTCTCCCCAACCTACTTTGTTAGTTTCGTCTGTGAGGCGAAGAATAATACCTTCACGGATCTCCCAGACACCATGACTAGTAGCAACCCCGCGCACAAATTTTCTTCGGTAAGGACGAAAGTCAAATTGATAATTCACTACCTCTAGATCAAATAAATTTCATCATTTGTAATAACAAATGACCAATGACTAAGGACTAAGGACAATCACCACGAGTCAGTTTCAAAATCAAATCGCGTTGTCAAAGCAGAAATCCCACACCAAACAGCAAGCAACACCAAAAATGGACGGCGACGGCGATGAATTTACAGTTACTAACTTGTTCTGGGTTGTGATGATTTTGCTGGACGTGGCGACATAACTTGATCGCGAAGGGTAAACTCACCCAACTCAGTAATGTCCATGGGGGGAAAACAGCTGCAAGTACAAATACCAAGGTGAGGGCGTAAATACTAGCAGTAAACCAACTAAGGAGTTGTGCGCCTCTTTGAGTTCCCAAACGGACGATGGGCGATCGCTTCCCTGCGGCTAAATCGTCTTTAACCTGGTGAAAGTGCGAACAGTACAAAATCAGAGTTGTGGCGATACCAACAATCGCTGAAGCTGCTAAATTCTGTGTTGACCAACTTTGAGTTTGGCTGTAGTATACAGCCGCCATGCCAATTGGCCCAAAGGCAAAAAAGCACAAGATTTCACCCAAACCCTGGTATCCTAAACGAAAGGGAGGCCCTTGGTAAAAGTAGCCCAAAGCACAACAGACTAGAATTAACCCAATTACAGTCCAGTCATGCTGCCACCAAGCGATCGCCAGTATTCCCAGCAAGCCTATACATAAAAATATATTTCCTAACCAAAATATTAATAGTTTGTTACCTGTTAAGTTCACCAAAGAATGATGTTTATTTTGATCAATTCCTGTTTCAGAATCAAAGACATCATTGCTGAGGTTTTCCCATGCCAAAATCAAAATTGCCGCAGCTAAAAAAACAGAAAAAACAGTCCAATTCCAAATTTTCGTTTCTGCATATGCAATAGCCGTTCCTACCCAGATGGGCATAATTGCAACACTGTACATCGGCGGTTTTATTGCCGCCATCCATAATTTATTTTTGGCATTCTTTTTGGGATATGAAATCAGATTTGTAGTCATCATTCGCACTTAATTGTATTATCAGCACTTTCTTCTGTCCAAAATTTCTGGTCTTATCCAAGCTATCTACAGGTAACACCTCAAGAAAGATTTTTCTACGTCTGCGATTAATTTCTTATTAATGGCCACAATCTGCACCACAAAACTAGGTCTTACCACACATGGTATTGCAAAACCATAATTTGGCAGAGCCAACACGCTGGTGAAACAGCGACTGTTTGTGTTACCTGTAGAAATACGACCATGATTTATCACTGTTTAGGAAGATTACTTCAAAAAAATTTACTATTTTTAGATCCATGACAGTTTCACCATGTGCCGCTGACTTTTGTGTATATAATAGGGAACTATACCAATTTCTTGTTGCTGCTCAGCGGAAGAGTATCAAAAATAATTCCACTCAAATTGCCAGTATTTCGCTGGAAATTAACTTGGTTGACCCCTTAGTAGTACTGAATAAACTGGCACAACCACATCAACTAAATTTTTATTGGGAAAACCAGAGCAAAAAAGAAGCGATCGCTGCAATTGGTGCTGTAGCAAAATTACAACTACAGGGAAAGGAACGGTTTACCAAATCTGAAGGATTTATCAAGTATTGTTTAAAAAACATAATTAATTTTGCCACCACAGAAAGAACTTTTTCCAAACCTCTGTTTTTTTGTGGTTTTAGTTTTTTTGATATCAATAAACAAGAAAATTATCCATTTCCAGCAGCTACGGTTTTTCTTCCTCGTTGGCAAATAGCCGTAAAAGAAGAATGCTGTATCTTAGTTGCTAATTTTAGCATCCATGCAGACGTCAATATTGAAAAAATATTGCAGATTCTCTGGAGAAAAATTGAAATTATTCACTCTTGGGAATTTTATTCCCCTCACCAAAATTTTCAAGAGCCAAAGTTCAGTAAAAAATCAGTTGCTAATCCAGAAAAGTTTAAAAATTCGGTATTGTCAGCATTAGAAACGATTCGCTCTACCCATGTGAGTAAAATTGTGCTAGCAGATGCACTAGACGTTAGCTCCAACACCCCATTTGATTTATTTAATTCCTTGCATAACTTGCGACAGCTACATCCAAATTGTTATATTTTCTCTACAAGTAACGGTAAAGGACAAAACTTTATTGGTGCGAGTCCAGAACGTTTAATCTGTATTCACAACCAACAACTGATCACCGATGCTTTAGCAGGTAGCGCAGCACGGGGTAAAACACCTGCGGAAGATGCTACTAACGCCGATCGCCTACTCAACAGTGAAAAAGAAAGACACGAACACTCCCTAGTAATTGACTTTATTACTCAACGCCTCTCACAACTAGGTTTATTACCGCAAATATTACCGCCTCGCTTACGACAATTATCTAATATTCAGCATCTATGGACACCTATTAGCGCCATCGTTCCCGATGAAGTGCATCCCTTAAAGATAGTTTCCCAACTGCATCCCACACCAGCAGTTGCAGGTACTGCACCAGATGCAGCCTGTGTGGAAATTCGGCGTTACGAAAGCTTTGAGAGGGGTTTATACGCCGCACCCTTGGGATGGGTAGACGCAGATGGTAACTGTGAGTTTATTGTTGGTATTCGTTCCGCACTTATAGATGGCGATCGCGCGAGACTTTACGCAGGTGCTGGTATCGTAGCAGGTTCCGATCCTGAAAAAGAACTTGCAGAAATTCAACTCAAGCTGCAAGCGTTACTCAAAGCATTAGTTTAATAGGACTGGGTTTAAGGGAAAGAACATAATTAGAAATCAAAATATAAGTAAATCAGTAGGTATTTACTTTTTCCCTACACCCTGACACACCTAAACTTTCATACCCCTACTTTGAAAATTCCAGGCGATCGCATCGTACTCATTTTTTATCCTGTGTTTTTTTGAACTGCGAACATACAACACAATTTTAAAATCGAACATATCAAAGTATTAGTAAAATCTATCATAAGTATTTATCACCTTCTCCACAGCCAAAAGTGCCAAACTGGCAACTAAGCCTACTTTTTTTTATTTATTATCTCAGGTAATATATTGAATAAGCTTAACCAGCGGTGCTAAAACCATTACCTACCATTTACCGTTTTACATTTTAAATTACGTAACAACGTAGGAAGCATAATAACATCAATTAACCAATCTATGCTGTTTCAGAATTGATTGTGCTTTGCTCATTTACTTATGTAACTCACATATATTTGAACAAAACATTTTCTTGGTGTCTTTGTGTCTTTGTGGTGAAAAAAGAAATCCTATTGAACCACCAAGACACTAAGGCACTAAGTTGAATCAGCAAAAGGCAATATTTTATGCCAAATCCTTGTGAGTAAAAGATTTGGCATTAGCACCAGTATAATTAGCAGCAATATGACCATCACCTGTTAACTGGTACTTGTATGTAACTAATCCTTCTAAACCAACAGGACCACGAGGTGGCATTTGTTGAGTACTAATTCCAACCTCCGCACCAAAACCATAACGGAAGCCATCTGCGAAGCGAGTAGAACAGTTGTGGTAGACTCCAGCAGAATTTACTAATGCTAGGAAAGTTTCAGCCGCCTTTGCATTTTCAGTGATGATCGCATCGGTATGTTTAGAACTGTAATCATTAATGTGAGCAATCGCTTCTTCTAAAGAATCTACAATTTTAATTGCCAAAATCAAATCGCTGTATTCAGTTTCCCAATCTGTTTCTGTGGCTAATGGGAGACTTGGTATAATTTTGCGGCTGCGTTCATCGCCTCTTAGTTCAACATTTTGGGTTTGCAAAGCCTCAGCAATTTTTGGTAGAAAATCCTGGGCAATTTCAGCATGAATTAGCAAAGTTTCGATGGCATTACATGCAGCCGGATAGTGAGTTTTGGCATCAACAGTTATAGTAATTGCTTTCTTGAAATCAGCAGCTTTATCTATATAAAGATGACAAATGCCATCCGCATGTCCTAGTACAGGTATGCGGGTATTTTCCTGCACAAACCGTACAAAAGAGTTAGAACCTCGAGGAATAATTAAATCTATATATTTATCTAGTTTTAAAAGTTCTAAAGTTTCTTCTCTGGTTGTTAATAACTGCACTACATCTGGGTTAACAGCAGTTGCTGATAATCCCTGTTTAATTGCTTTGACTATGGCTTCACAAGAACGAATCGCTTCTTTACCACCTTTGAGAATCACGCCGTTACCCGACTTAATTGCCAAAGCTGCAATTTGAATTGCTGCTTCTGGACGCGCTTCAAAAATTACGCCTAAAACTCCCAATGGACATGTGATGCGTTTGAGAATTAAACCTGTATCTAGTTCGCGGTTAATTTGTACTGCACCCACAGGATCGGCAAGTTTGCCAACATCTCTGACTCCTGCGATCGCATCTTTTAACTTATACTCATCTAACTGCAAGCGTTTATAAAGTGGTTTGGCAATACCTTCAGCAGCAGCAGTTTGACAATCAGCAACATTCGCTTGTAGGATTTGATCTTTTGCTGATTCTAAAGCTTGAGCGATCGCTTCGAGCGCTTGATTTTTTGCCTCCGTTGATGAAACTGAAAGCTTAAGTGCTGCCAAACGGGTTTTTTTAGCTATTGCAACTAGGTTTGATGAGTTATCACCAGAAATATTCATGCCACACAACAACCTAAATAGATAGGGTGTATTTACTTTTTATCTCAGACCGGATGTCGCATTATTAACTTATTTTATTTTCACCAAAACTTCCTTATCTTCCACCTTGGCTGTGTAGGTAGAAAGAGGTTTTTCTGCTGGTCCATTTGTCACTTTGCCATCACTGGCAAACTTAGAACCATGACAGGGACATACAAAAGAACTTTGGTCTTGATTCCATCCCACAACACAACCTTTATGAGTACAAGTGGGGTTGACGGCTATTATCTGGCTGGTATTCTTAGGATATTTAACGATTAACACCTTACCAGCAGCAGTTTCCCCGTTTAAGAGTTGACCGTTTTTCTCTAAATCTGCGACCGTGCCAACTACTTGAAAACCATCAGCACGAGGAGGAGTAGTAGTCACTTGGGATTTGGTTTCCGAAGAACAAGCCGCAATGACTACAGGTAGAGAACTAGCTAAACTCCCCACACCCACCCAACCGATAAATTCACGACGATTCATAAGCCATTTTTCAGTGGTTTTTAACTCTGGCGCAGTCACGTTGCTTTCGCGAGTAGACCCCATTATCCGTATTACTGTACCATGATTATTCTGGTAACTTTCCTCCCTCAGCACAAACTACACGGAGCAGTGGAAGCAGCCAGAGCGGCTTTAAAGAGTAGGCTACCCGTCGGGGCTACCACTAACCACCAACAACCAACAATCAACCACTAACCACTAACTAACTGTGGTTGTCCCCAAATAATCCGTTCTTGCTTGTAAATAGCAATTCCCGGTTTCGCTCCTTTGGGTTTATAGACATACTTTAGTTGAGTGTAAACTACTGGCACTTGGTCGCTTTGACGAGCGCGACTGTAATAGGCACTCAGATTAGCAGTAAATTGTAAATCTGTTTCGTCTGGAACAGCACCGGGTTCTAGTCTTAGTAGTACATGGCTGCCTGGAATTTCTTGAGTGTGAAACCATAGGTCATAATCATTAGCGATACGGAACGTTAATTGATCATTTTGCCGATTGTTACGACCAATCAAAACTTCAAAACCGTTAGGGGTGCGGTAATGATGAAAATTATCAGTGGTTTCGTTAGTACTACGACTGCGGTATTCTTGATCTTCTAAATACTGCTGTTGAATTAATTCTTCACGAATTTCTTCTAGGGCTTGCAAATCTGTTGCTGTTGTGTAATTCTCGATTTGAGCGATCGCTGCTTCGACTTGTTCTAAATACTCGATTTCGGCATTCACTTCTGCTAAGAGTGGTTCAACAGCAGCACGAGCGCGTTTGAGTTTTTGGTGCTGTTTATAGAGATATTGGGCGTTTTGTACAGCAGTTCTATCTGGTTCCAGGGCAATTTTTACTGGTTTCCCAGTGTCAAAGTCAGGAAGGCTAATTTCCTTCATCCCTGGTTTCCACTTTTGCAGGTATGTCATCAACAAATCAGCCTGAGTGCGATATTCATCGGCTTGATCAGATTGGTGCAAGCGTTGCTCAAAAGTTTGTGCCTTCAACCGCAATTTTTCTAAAAAATTACTGACTTTCTGAGTCAGCTGATGCCGTAGTTGAGAGAAAGTTTGTTGATTGAGTTGATCTGTGTAGTAGCGATTGAGTAATTCTTGAATATCCTCTGCTGGTTCAATTCCACCCCAGCCGAGTACTGTGTATCCTTCTGTTGTCCAAGCTGGTTGAAATTTTTCCTCTGCTAAAGCTTGCAACCATTCTTGCCAACGTGCAAAAAGTCTCTGCCAATCCTGGGGTGTCAGGGTATCGGTGTTTGTTTCTGGATCTATATTTGCTGCCAAAAGCATTGACTGTACCAATGCTGGAGAAACACCACGATAGTTTTTTAACAACTGTCGCTTAATTGCTGTTGGTATTAAACTGATTCGTTCTTGCCAGCGTTGTTGAGATTCGCTCAAACTAGGTATAGCGTTAGTCAGAGCGGGTGGTGTTTCATAAGGCTGTCCAGTGAGGATCGGACGGACGCTCGATTTTTGTTGGTTAACTTGGTGAGCAGCAGTAATGATCATGTTATTCGCATCCGTGAGAATCACGTTACTGTATTTACCCATAATTTCTACATACAGGTGATACAGAGGTTCTTCTCCCGGACGACGAGCAAATTGTAAATCAATAACGCGTTCCCAAGGCGCGATCACCTCAATTGCTACTAACGCCAAATTACCCAACTGATGAACTAGTTGCTGACTAAAGGTAAATGTATCTGGTAATCGCGGTGGTGGATCGCCGATGTGCAGACGCGCTGCTTGGGGATGCCAAGAAATCTCTAGCCAACCGCGCTGTTTGAGGGTACGTAGCGCTATACAAATAGTATAGCGATCGCGCTGATAAACTTGTTCCAAGCGCGATGGCAACCACTGAGCGCGGATGTCGCTACAAACAGCAGTAAGAGTGGTAAAGTCGAATGTTTGCACAACAATTTTTCGCTCAAGTAACTTCGATGGTTTACACAGCTCTTGAAAACAAGAGATGCACACCGAATAAAGGATTCTTCAGAAATCTCTATCGGTATGCATCTTTTATGTTAGCGGCAATTGAGTTTTAGGAAAACGTCAATTCAACATCACAATTCTCTTAGTACCATTTCAAAAAATGCTGGATACAAATCCTCTCCCTTGTCTTCCTTGTCTCACTAGTCGCCCAATTTAGTGAAACTGTATTAGACTTGTTGAGTTTGTTTGTTTCTTTTACTGCACCCTACACCTGCAATTCCAGCTAAGAAAATAGCTCCGACTGTAGCAGGTTCTGGTACGCTCTGGGGAGAAGTGCCAACTTTGATTTGATATGCCAAATTAGAACGGCTAGGTGCCGCACCAGTCCAACTCATGGAAACTTTACCAGTGAGTCGGAAAGGAGTAGATATATTGCTGAGTCGGAGATAGTCTATATCACTACTACCTTGACCAGTAGAAGATAGACCTCCAATATTAAATATGTTCCCTAGTAAATTTCCATTTTGATCTAGGCTTTGGATGACGAAGTTGCTGAGCATCATAGTGCTGTTGTTAGCAGCACGAGTACGGAAGAAAATATCTGTTACAGAACCACTAAAAGCTGTGCTAGTCAGGGTCTTACCTCCAACAATGTAATTAACATGAGTACCTGTATACTCTAGAACTAAATCGTACAACGTACCATTTCCCCAGACAAACTGATCTTGAGCAACAGGTTTACCAGCTAAATTCGGATCAGGATCTCTCACATCTCTATTAATACCTAATTCACGCTCAGCAGTATTTGTACTGTTATTACCAATTCGTCCTTCAGCAACAAAAAGTTCTTTAAACTGGTTGCTGTCAAGCATGGCATTAAAATCGTAATCATCAAAATCTGTATCCGTATCTTGAGATACTAAAGGGGTAAGTGTAAAAGCCTTTGCTGGGTTAGCTGCCATCAGTAAGCTCAGCGTTGCTATTCCCAATATAAAAATAGATTTGCTGCGATTTACATATTTATTCAAATAGCGCATATTATCTCCTAAGCTGCAATTTTTCTGTAGTTGTATATGGAAAGATTTACCCCCCTGATATTGTTGAGATAGCTCATGCCTAATCAAACAAGTCAAGAAAATTTGCCTCAACACACATAAAGACAAACAATGCAGATTTTTGTATATTTCTGCATCTTGAGCTTTGTGCAAAATCTTCTTTGTGGTTATTACAACTTACAACCCAGTCTGATTAAATGTCGAGGAAAAATATTTAATTTTACAGAAACTTTGGAAATTAATAAAATCTTTTCAATAGGTGGTGAGAATACTGAAAATATTCAAAAATCTTAGATATTTATCTTGCAATTATTTTTTATAGCTTTTTTATCAGTAAATGAAGCCAAACATTGCTCAATTTGGTTGTCGCACTTTTGGATTTGAGCTTGATAAAACTTTTTTAGAAATCGACCACCGATACACACCGATAAACACAGATAATACAGATGGATCTTTCATGGATGGTTGGGTGGTCATTGGTTTGTTGACTATTTCCCATGATCTATTAGCGCCTTTGTTAATTAACATTAGACGTAATACCTCTGCCCTCGGTGCGTTGTCTGTGGTTCGCTAACTATAATTGCTGAAGTAATTGGTAATTTTATCTAGATTTCAGTATTTAACAGTATGTCTTCCATCCCAATGTTTTTTATCAGGATGAAAGACAGAACAAAATTATAGTAATAGGTAAATGGCAATAGCAAAAAATTACTTCTGAGCCATTGCCAATTACCCATTGTTAATGAATAAAAATTCTATGAACTCAGTAATACTGGTTCTTGTTCTTGAACTTTTGGTTGCAATAATTGGGTGTATAGTTCACTGAGTTGAGTCGCCACACCATTCCAACTAAATTTGCTTTCAACTCTCTTTCTACCAGCTTTACCTAACTGATCTCGCCATTGGGGATTGGCCAGAATTCGGTCAATTGCTACAGCAAAAGCATCTTCATCTTGTGGTGGTGCTAGCAAACCGGTTTCTTCAGGTACGACTGTAAACTGAAGCCCACCAACATCACTGGCTACTACTGGTGTATTGCTAGCCATTGCTTCTATTGCTACTAGTCCAAATGGTTCATAGTGACTGGGAACAACGCAAACATCAGCAGCAGCATAGTAAGAAGGTAGAATTTCCTGACTCAGACGTCCGGTAAAGATGGTGAAGTCGCTCATTCCCAATTCGTGAACAATACCTTCTATTCGTTCACGTTCAATTCCATCACTATGTCCTGGACGACTTCCACCACCAATGATCAGCTTGAGATGTTTATCACCACGGAATTGAGATTTTCCAACAGCACGCACTAAGGTTTCTATACCTTTACGGGGGTCAAAGCGCCCCACATACATAACTACTTTGTCTTCGGGGTTAAGCCCTAACTCAACTCTTGCTGCTTGCTGACTAATACAACCAAACTGCTCAATATCGGTACCGCAGGGAATGATATCAATGTTACCTTTTGTGGAAACAAGCGATCGCATATGTTCTTTCTCCTGTGGACTTGTTGCCACAATCCGTTCTGCTGTTTCCAATACCTCTTTTTCCACTGCTAACCGTGTACTGGCAATTAGAGGAATAGTCTTGATAGTGTTATATTTGACTGCTCCTAATGAGTGGTATGTATGAACCTGCTTGCTGCCTTGAATTTTCTTTAACTGCATTCCTACCCAGCTAGAAAGCCAGTAGTTTGTGTGAATTAATGGGTAAGTAATCCCATTCTCTCTTTGGAATTTGAGAAAATTACCCACGAATTCTGGCAAATTTCCAAATAAATTGTCTCTAGGGACAAATTCCACAGCACCCGCTTCTAATCGTATTGTTCGACAATTAGGACGATGTTGAACAATGGTGTCTTGCTCTGTGCTTACCTTGCGAGTAAACATATCAACTTGCCACCCCAGCTGGGCTAGTGCTTCACCCACCTGGCGCACATAAACGTTTTGCCCTCCAGCTTCCTCTTTGCCTATTTCAATTGCGGGGTCGCCATGTACTGAAATCAAGGCAATGCGTTGTTCAGTTCTAGAGTTCATAGTCTGTTGGTTTTTGAATTGAACGAGGTATCAGGCAAGTTTGAGATTTCGCCTGCCTTTGTACCTCAATCATGTGGAAAGTTTAAGTAATCTTTATTTTAATTTAATATGTCTAATATTTTTATACATCTTCTGCCAAAAGTAATCTGCTAAATTACATATTTCTATTCGTTTTGTTTATATATCGTATCTATAAGCAAGGTTAGGTTTTTTACCGAAAATTACTAAGATTGCGTTGCATCTATGAAGATAATTAAGGTGATTTATAGTCTTGTTTATAAGAAATTAGAATAATAGTTATTTGAAATACTAATAATTGCCGCGATTTCTAATCGGTAAGACCAAATACAAGAGCTGAATTATGAAACTTGAATAAATGATAAAAATAACTTATAGATTACGCAGATATTAATATACCTATATATCTACCTAGAGGCATAGATTCTTCCTATGCTCAATCATAGAAATAAGTAGTTAGACAGAATTAATTCCACATATTATTTTTCTATTGCCTATTGCCGTAGTCAGTACTAATAAGTAGTCGCTGTAGCAAAATTAAAAAGCAATCGTAAATGATACAGACTTTCCGTCTAGTAAAATAACCTTATGCAATTAGAATTCATTCCCGTTGAAGAGTTTTACTTTGCTCTTACCCTAGCAGTTCGCACACTGGAAGAAATAGATAAACCCGGTTTGGTAGAACAAGTGCGATCGCGACTTTTAGCAGAATGTGGACAACCCTCAACTGTTGCTCCTGGCAAACAAAACACATTTAATTACGTGTTCAGAGTCAAAGGCGCAGATAACACTCCTGCACCTAGTCTGATAGTCTCTATTTCAGATTGGCAGGATAAACTACGCTTGAGTAGCGATTATGGCTGGATGTTAAATCAACAACGTAAGCCAATTCGTACAGAAAAACACGAACAACGTTCACAATTCAGCCAAAATTTGCGATCGCACTTACAAACATGGCTGCATATTCCTCTTGAATAAGTAGATGTCTCAAACTACAACCTATCAGAGGCATGAAAATCATTTTTTTAGCTTTTTCCAGCCCCTAGCCCCTATTTTTCAGATAGCCTAGGGGTAGATGATTAAAAATTAAAAATTCAAAGCAATTTTGAATTTTTAATTTTTAATGACTTCTACTGGTGGATTAAGTTGTAGTTTGTGCAGCCAGCATTTGTTTAAGTTTTTCCAACTCAGAAGCCCAGCGTGGATCTGGACGAATAGCTTCTGTATCGCCACCTGCTGGGACACTTTCTTTGGGACTACCACCACGGCGAGGCTTCTTAGATTTTTTGTTTTCTCTAGGTGTGCTAGCACTAGCGTTACCACCAGCTTGATTAGCAGCTTTGGGAGCTGATTGTTCTTCATTATCCTCTCCCTTAGTACGAGGTAAGGCCTTCTCTAATTTAATGGGAGAGTCTTTGAACAATTGACCATTATATTTTTCAATAATTTGGTCTGCTTGTTCGTCATTATTTACCGTGAGAAAACCAAAGCCACGACATTTGCCGGTTTTGCGGTCTTTAATCAGTTTAGTGGTGACAGCATCACCCTCTTCTGCAAAAACTGCTTGCAGTTCTTGACGATCTATTTCTTCTTTAGGCAAATTGCCTATATATAGGCGAACAGACATGAACTAACCTCCAGAGTTAATTGAAAAACTACTAGGCAAAAAACAGTAATTTGGTTTCGGCTTTTGATAGATGCTATTGAATAACAATGCCACAAACCTACTTTCTTACTCCAAACTATTAACCTATTACAATACTGTTTTTTCCCAATATTAAGTCTGTTGAATACAAAAGCGTACACTGCGCTAACAATACCTTTATTCTAAGAATTTATGAATCTTACAACTTACTGCTTACGACAGGAAATGACTTCAACGCCCTTGTTCCAAAGAATTAAACACCATTTCTTACATTATCACGGTATTTTCTACGTAGCTAGCTTAGGACGGACATTTCCGACTATTGCATGAGAGCATCGTAGCATAAAATACATATTTTTTTGAAGTTTGACTTTTTGGAAACAAAAACCAGCCATAGGCTGGTTAATTTGCTGCTGTGTTGGAAGGAGAAAAAGGGATGGATTGGGGTTTGCAGGCGAGTTTCATTACCAGGCTTGCTAATAAAACTTGCCTACTCTAGCTTATGTTAATAAATGTAACAGAATTGGAAATTGTTTGCAACATTTGTTTACATCTCTGGGTTGTTGGTTGTTAGTGGTTAGTGGTTAGTAGTTAGTGGTTGATGGCTAATAAGCCCAATTACCCATTACCTACCAACTACTAACCTCTTAAAAGAATATATGCCCCCCAAACCTCTGCTGCCACTGCCAAGACAATAGACCAAATAGGGTGAGGACTATTAACGATTTTTCCGCTTTGAGTTTGTAGGGTTTGCACGTCAATCCAAGGTGTTGCTCCTCGTCGGAACCAGCCAGTGACGATAATCTGACGACCGATCAAATCCTGAGGATTGACATGCTGTCCCAGCCAAGAAATGTGATGTAGTTTCACTAAACCTGTGCTAGATTGCAAGACTAAATCTTGTGCCAAACAGTTGTTAGTACCCTGACGGCCTAATAACTTACCAACCAGACGTACACTGATGTTATCAATAGGAAGAACAGCTGGGTTAGTTAGCAGATCAGGCAGTTGGTCATCTGTTTGGACAGTGGCAGGCTTAATGTTAGGAAAGAAAGAATTTATGCGTAACAAGATGCCGATACTAAAGCCAATTAGCATACAGCCCTTGATAAAATTCCAGTTGTCATAAATCCATTTCAAATTTAAAAGTTTAAGTGCAAACAGAGTTTGCCAAGTTAACCAGATCAGACCCCCAAAGGCAATACCCAAGGGAATCCCCAGCCAAGGGGCAATTTGTAATAAAAAAGACTGACGTTTAATTGTTAAAGACTGTTGGCTTTCGAGATATAACTCTGGTTCTACGTGCCAAAGACGAGCAATTTTACATAGGCGTTTGACGCGATCGCCAATTAAAGGATGAGTATTATTAATTACAAACCACCAACGGTAAGGATTGAGACAATCCCACATTAAAAAAGATTCAAAGGTAGTGTGACCAGCAATACTGCCCAAACACAGACTTTGTTTATAGCCTATGGGTATAACTATATTTAAGCTTTCTAACTGCCAGCTGGTATGTTCTTGTTTTTGGACATCACCAGCAATACCAATAGCGATTTTGAGTAAAGCACGGACAAGCCCATTGGGATTACCAGTCACTTCCGCCGCTACGCGATCGCAAAAGTATTGTCGCAGCTGGGACAACCATAAACCAGTTCCCGTCAGCAAGCACCACAAACCGTAAACCAGACTTGTTAGCACAGCAAAAATCCCACGCCACCAAGGTTGTGTTTTTGCATCTCCCCAGTGTCCCAATAACTGATATAGCTGGTAAATCGGAATTGTTAACAGTAGTAACAAAGACATAATTGCACAATTCCAGTGAGCAATATGTCCCAATTGACTAGCATAGATTGTGGCGATTTCATCATCTGTCAGTTGTTCCAATAAACCTTGACTGACTACAATTCTGGCTGTGCGAGGTAAATTCCCATAGCAGAAAGCTACTGGTGCTGTAATTGGTAGGAGAAATAGTTTTGGTGTCCGCCACCCCTGTTGTTTACAATAGCGTTGTAAAACCCTTACCGTCTCTTTACTATGCCGTTGCAAAAGGTCTTTTTCTAATTGTCGTTGACCATAAAACTTTCTCAGTAATCGATCCAACAACCAAGGAGATAAACCAAACAGGAAAAAAATCACAACCAGCAAGACAGGTGTAGGATCTCTATATAAAAGCTGGAGTGGTTCTAAAAAAGGCAGTTTCACAAAAGCATCGTTGATAAATCTCATTACCAACACCAGCAGGGTTTTGATTACCCAAAACAGCGCTATGCACGTTCCCAATTCAAGTAAAAATAATAACTTTAAACCCCGCTTCGACAAGGGTTGCCACACTTTCGCGCGTTTAGCCTGTCGCCAGTAAATTGTGGGTGGTTTGACTTTTTCTTGGTTAACAGCGGTGGGGGAATTGGGCGGTGGAGGAAATGGTAAAGATGAAGTTTTTGGTACAGGAGTACGAGGTGTGGAAGATGCTGAAGCCAGCCAACCGCGTGTCTGATTTCCCCTAGGTGTAGGTACTCGCAGGCTACGGACTGGTGTCTGGGAAGGAGGTGTTTGTTCATTTTCATCTTCATCTTCCCCACTCACCGATTTTTGAGACTCCACCTGGGATTTTGCTGCTGCATTTTCCCAGGGGATAAACCCAGTGGCACCAGTTGTAGAGGTATCCTCAGTTTGGTAACGTTTTCTGATTTGTTGTAAAGAACGTTCTGCCCATTCTTTAACTTGCGGACGCTCGTTTTGAACTAAAGTCTCGCATAATGCGATCGCTGCTGCAACTTCACCAATACGCGCATAAACCACAACCAAGCCGATTTCAGCTTGGATGACTGCCGTGCGATCGCTTTCGGTACCTGCAATGGCTTCTAGTATAGCTTTTGCTGTTTGGTAATCTCCTTGCTTCAGGGCGGTTAAACCAGCCTTCAAAGATGGTTCAGGATGTGAAGGCATAGTCTGCACTCCAATAACTAAATATTGTTGTTGGTTGGTTGTTGATGGTTGGTTGTTGTTTGGAACAACCAACTAACAACTAGCAACTAATTGTTCACTACTGGTTGTTGACTAGAAAACACCGGAGCGATCGCACTTAATTTCAAATCCGGGTGATCTTCTTGTAATTGCTGGCAATTCCACTCATTACGAAATAGTAAAACTGGGCGACCCATACTATCTTTGACTGTCGTTGTATTGAACAAGCGTCCGATTTTGCTTAATGCTTCCCAACCACCTTCTACCCAACGGGCAACGCTGTAGGGTAATAAATCCAGGATGGTTTCTACTCCATATTCATTCATTAAGCGGAATTGCACCACCTCAAATTGCAACTGACCTACCGCAGCTAAAATCGGATCGCGTTTGGCTTCATCCACGGAGTACATAATTTGTACAGCCCCTTCTTCGCGCAACTCCGAAACGCCTTTTTGGAACTGCTTAAATTTCGATGGATTGGGGTTGCGCAGAGTGGCAAACAACTCTGGAGAGAAATAAGGAATGCCCTCATACTCTAACTTTTGCCCAGTGTAAATAGTATCCCCGATTGCAAAAACACCAGGATTATTCAAACCGATCACATCACCTGGATAGGCGACATCGATAGATTCTCGTTCCTGAGCAAAGAGTTTTTGCGGACGAGATAAACGGACGACTTTGCCTGTGCGGGCGTGATTGACCGTCATATCTTTTTCAAACTTGCCTGTACACACACGCACAAATGCGACGCGATCGCGATGTTTGGGGTCCATATTGGCTTGGAGTTTGAACACAAACCCAGAAAATTCTGGGTAGTCGGGGTAAACTTCACCCAAGCTACTCTGATGTGGGCCTGGTTTGAGGGCGTATTCTAGAAAATACTTGAGGAATAATTCCACCCCAAAGTTAGTCATGGCACTACCAAAGAAAACAGGCGTCATTTTGCCTTGATGTACCAAATCTAAATCCAGGTCTGGCCCCACCCCTTCTAACAGTTCTAAGTCGTTTTTTAGCTGATAGTAAAGATCTTGTTCTAAAAGTTGTTCAATTTGGGGATTACCCAAGTCTATAACTGTATCGACTGCTTCTTTACTACCGTGGGCGCTGCGTTCAAACAAATGAATTTGTTGTTTGTGGCGATCAAAGACACCTTTAAAGCGATCGCCCATACCGATGGGCCAGTTGACTGCATAGGTCTGCAATCCCAATTCTTGCTCAATTTCATCTAGCAGTTCTAGGGGTTCCCGTCCGGGACGGTCAAGTTTGTTCACAAAAGTGAAAATGGGAATACCCCGCATTTTACAGACTTCAAACAGTTTGCGTGTCTGGGGTTCCAAACCCTTAGCAGCATCAATCAGCATCACTGCATTATCTGCTGCCGCTAGAGTCCGATAAGTATCTTCACTGAAGTCCTGGTGTCCAGGGGTATCCAGTAAATTTATGCGGTAATTCTGATAGGTAAATTGCAACACAGTCGAAGTAATCGAAATACCCCGTTGTTGTTCCATCGCCATCCAGTCAGAAGTCGCCTTGCGCTGGGCCCGTCGTGCTTTGACTGCACCAGCTTCGTGAATAGCACCTCCGTATAACAGTAGTTTTTCTGTCAGCGTAGTTTTACCAGCATCAGGGTGAGAAATAATCGCAAAATTGCGACGAAGTTCAACTGCATTCTGAAGTTCTAACTCAAGGTCAGTTGACATAACTGTATCTACTTGTAAATTATTAAATTTAACTTAACTTTTTCCAACTTTAGCGAGTCTTTTCATCTTAGAACAACAATGCTCATGATAGGGTCTTTATGTAAGAAAGGCAGAAGACAAAAGCCAGAAGGATAAATATCAAGATTCATGCTTCATGCTTGATGCTTCATGCTTCACACTGCACTAGAGTCAAAGGAATAGAGAAATGTACGACACAGAGAAGCGCAAGCTTTTATCAGCAATTTCTCATGCAGCTATCTTTTTGAGTTCGACATTAGTCTCAATTGGTATACCAATTTTTATCCTCTTTGCAACTAACGATCCTGTTGTGAAAGAAAATGCTAAAGAAGCCATTAATTTTCACTTAAATGTCTGGCTTTATGGGGCTATTATTGGTGTGTTGATTTGGCTAACTTTTGGTTTGCTCATACCTCTGGCTGGTCTATGGTTTTTAGTTCACTGGGGATTAACAATTTGGGCACTTTTTCATGTTTTAAGTGATACTGAAAAACCTTTTCGTTATCCCTTCATTTTCCGCATTTTTTAGCAGAAAAATAGATTTTTATCCGGTTGTATCGCAGTCACCAATGAATATCTAAAACAAACAGGTGGCTTGCCAATACCTGGTCATCACTGACCGAGAATGGGTTATAGGCTGTGTTTCGATGACCAAAAACTCCTTGAAGTTACAAGCTTGCAAATCCTATAAGTGGGAGCAATCCCAAATCTAAAATCCAAAATTGTCTGACCAATTACTGTTGCGCCTCACACACATATCACCACCAATTTTTCATCAAGTCCATCGATCATGTATTCATGCAAGCTTTCGTATACTTTCTTGTCTTTTTGAGAAGATAAATGACAAGCAAGTTGTAAAATACAAAATTGCCCCACAACCTCATCGGCAGTAGGGCAGAGGACAGTTAAGCGCTGTTTGTAGTGTGTCCTTCTGAAACGGGATTTAGCCCTAAGTTTGTGACGCTTTGTTTTTTGTCCATTTGTATTTTTTCTTCATAAAAATTTATGTTTCCCATTCATCGACCCCGCCGTCTGCGTACTCATCCCCAACTCCGCCGGATGGTACGTGAAACTGTTCTCACCACCAGCGACTTGATTTACCCTCTATTTGCTGTACCAGGTGAAGCGATCGCCAACGAAGTTAAATCCATGCCTGGCGTCTATCAGCTTTCGATAGATAAAATTGTGGAAGAGGCAAAAGAAGTTTACGACTTAGGAATCCCCGCCATCATTCTGTTTGGTATTCCAGCCGAGAAAGATGTCGATGCTACAGGCGCATGGCATGATTGCGGTATTGTCCAGAAAGCTGCAACAGCAGTGAAGGAAGCAGTACCAGATTTGATTATCATTGCTGACACTTGTTTGTGTGAGTATACCAGTCATGGTCACTGCGGCTATTTGCAAGTTGGTGACTTGACAGGACGGGTTTTAAATGACCCCACCCTGGAACTACTCAAGAAAACCGCCGTTTCCCAAGCAAAAGCAGGCGCTGATATTATTGCACCTTCAGGGATGATGGATGGATTTGTGCAAGCAATTCGCGCTGGTTTGGATGAAGCAGGTTTCCAAGACACACCAATTTTATCCTATGCTGCCAAGTATGCTTCAGCTTACTACGGACCATTCCGGGATGCCGCTGATTCAGCACCCCAGTTTGGCGATCGCCGCACCTATCAAATGGACCCCGGAAACTCCCGCGAAGCCATCAAAGAAATAGAATTGGATATTGCTGAGGGCGCTGACATGCTAATGGTGAAGCCAGCTTTGGCTTACATGGATATTATTTGGCGTGTGAAACAAGCTAGCAATTTACCTGTTGCTGCTTACAACGTCTCCGGTGAATATTCTATGGTCAAAGCCGCAGCCCTCAACGGCTGGATTGACGAACAGCGCGTAGTCATGGAAACTTTAACTGGTTTCAAGCGGGCTGGTGCAGATCTAATTCTAACCTACCACGCTAAAGATGCAGCGCGTTGGCTGGGGTAGGCAGTGGTTTGTCCTCTAGGGCGACAAAATTTCATCTGGTTGATTGGCTTTTAATCTCATGCAGAGGCGCAAAGGTGCAGGGTGAATCTTATGTATCTTGGTGTCTGGGCGTGAGATTATTGCTTGCTGGGGAATTTTAGACTTGAGACCGCAAAAGTGGAGAAAATCTCGCACAAATGGGTAATTTCCGACTTTGACGCTTTTAGTGGGGCAATATAAGGAAAATTTAGTGTTTTTAGCAGATGATTGCTGTTTTCTTATAGTTTAAGTCAATTTAATTTATTCATGACAAATTTAGCTTATGCCCTTCAGTCCTAAAATGAGTGGGTGATTGTCAGGCTATGATCTAGAGCGTATTGCTAGTGATCATCATTTATGAAAACCTTCACCGCAATTATTGAGCGTGATCCTGACACAAATCTGTACGTCGGTTATGTTCCTGGGTTCCCTGGAGCGCATTCTCAAGGAGAAACCTTAGATGAATTACAAGAGAATCTTCGTGAAGTGATTGAGATGCTTTTAGAGGATAGAGAAGTGGTATTCGAGACGGAATTTGTGGGTACACAACAGATTGTAGTTCCATGAGCAATATTCCCGTCCTGAAGCCACAAGAGGTTGTTCGTATTCTAGAGAGCCTTGGTTTTGTAGAAGTGCGCCAGAAGGGTTCGCACAAGCAATTTCGCCACGAAGATGGTCGAGGAACAACCGTTATTTCACAAAGAGCGTGATATTTCACCGAAACTGCTACGCCAGATAGCAAATGATATTGGTTTGTCTGTTGAAGAAATGCTGGAGTCGCACTGAGGCTTATTTTGGCAGAGTATATCAAGTTGTGCGATCGCAATTTTTGAACACACACCCCGATCCGAATCAGGCGATCGCTCACCTCAAGTGTGAGATAATTATGCTTCCCCTTTCAGGAGTTTTGTAAACGCCACATGCTCTTGGGAGTTGCCGACTACCAGTAGGCGATCGCCTGATGCAAGGGTAAATTCACCTGTGGGATAGCGGTAAAGTTGTTTGTTGCGTTCAATTGCCATCACAGTAGCTCCAGTTAAACGGCGCGCGTTGGTTTGAGCCAGGGTCAGCCCCACTAAAGGAGAATCTGAATTTAGGACATACCAGTGGTGTTGTAGCCCTTCGATCGCCACCTCCAGATCAGCTGCACCCCAGTACTCTGATCGTTCTGGCAAAATGTCCCGATACCGTCCACGGCGATAACGGTTCACAACCTGCTGCACTGCATAGGTAGAATCGCCCAACTTCAACAGCATATGTGCGCCCATTTCCAGAGAAGCTTCAAATTCTGGTTGCACCACCTCTTGAGCGCCCAGTTGGTAAAGCGAATCAATTTCGTCATTTACATGGGCACGGACGGTAATATCTAAATCTGGTGCTAGACTTAAAGCACGCTTTAAAGTCAGTCGAGTTGCCATCGGATCTGGTAGAGCGATCGCCATTGCTTTGGCTTGAGTAAGATTGGCTTTTTCCAACACCAACGCACTGGAAGCATCGCCAAAAAGATAGGGAATTCTTCGTTCCCGCAAGGTTTGGAGGGCTGCTTCATTATTATCAATAACAAGAATTTTATGCCCCTGAAAATATAGCATCCTCACGAGAGTTTGCCCCACCCGACCATACCCCACTACTACCACATGATTGGCAAGTTCTTGCTCAAATCCGACTAAGCGAGGGGAATCGTTCAACTGCAAGAATGGACTCAGCACCGGAAGCTGTTCTAACCACTGAAGCAGATACGGCGTTGCTTTCAGCATAAAAGGCGCAAGCAATAATGTGATAGCTGTTGTTCCTACAGTCAGTCCATAAAGTCTAGAAGAAAAAAGTCCTTGAGTTTGAGCAACACCTGCTAACACAAAGGAGAATTCCCCTATTTGGTTGATACCGATACCGACCGTAAGTGCCGTTTTTAAGGAATAGCCAAACCCCCTGACAATTAATGCAACGATCGCTGCTTTACCGACCATAGTGACCGCTATTAACCCAATTAAGACCCAGCCGTTTGCCAGCAGGAAACCAGGATCAATCAATATTCCAATCGAAACAAAAAACAGAGTCGCAAACACATCTCGCATTGGCAGAACCCGATCGAGGGCATGATCAGCATATTCCACATTGGAAATCATTAGCCCTGCCACAAATGCACCCATAGCAATACCCAAACCAATGGCGTAGGTAAATAGGGCAATTCCCAAGCAAAGCACCAAAATTCCGAGTAGAAATAACTCCTGAGACCCACTTTGAGCAAGTAATCGGATCAGGAAGGGAATGACCCACCTGCCGGTTAGAATTGCCCCAAGTAAAAAAAGTAGTACCTTGACTAGTGCAGTAAATAAGGCAATACCAATAATATTGGTCGGCTGGGTTAAAGCAGGTAGGACTGCCAACATCAGTCCTAAGCCCAGGTCTTGCACAATCAGAATCGCCAGCATCACCTGCCCATGAACGGTTTGGACTTCATTCCGTTCAATCAAACTTTTGAGTACGACTGCTGTTGAGGACAGGGAAAGAACTGCACCCAGAAAAATCGCTTTCGGAACTGTCTGAACCCAGCCTGTCAAATAGGCGAGTCCTCCTGCTAGTAGAATCGTGAGCATAATTTGCAGCGATCCACCACCAAGGGCAATAACCCTTAACCGCAATAAGTCTTTAAGAGAAAATTCAACACCCAAAGCAAACAACAATAAAGCTACCCCAACTTCGGATAGCACTTGAATATCCCCCTCAAGGGTGACCAGCTTTAACCCCGCAGGTCCGACAACTATACCTCCCAACAAATATCCAAGTAACACGGGCTGACGCAAACGACTTACCAGATACCCTCCGCTTACCGCAACCCCCAACACTGTTACCATTTCAACAATCAGTGTCAACTTGCCAGCCATTTATTCTTTTTCCTTCAATATTTTCTACAGGGTATCGTTGTTTAAATCATGCCTGGCGAAGGTTAGACAATTTTGGATTTTAGATTTTGCGAAAAGTTTGTAGACGCCCACAGGGCGTCTACAAAGCAGCGTCCCGGAGGGAACCTCAAAGCTTTTCAAGACGGATTTTGGATTGACCCCGATTTATCCCACGGATAAATCTGCTTTCTTGTACCCCAGGAGGAATTATCGATCATTGGCGATCGCTAATTATGATCGCTGTATAAGTTCGTAGTGAGGACTTTAGTTTTGAACCCCCAGAGTAGTTCATCGCATGAGTTTTGATCAGTTGTGAAAGTTTGTAGTTACGGCTTTAGCCCTTGAAATTGAGCGATTTATCGCTCATATAATTAATGCGATCAACCACTAAGTTTATTGTCTTAGTGTCAGTATTACTTCTATCAAGTTGGTTTGTTTACTTGTCAGAAGGTACAGCGATTACCTATAAAATAATATAGTTAATAATATAGACCTTAGTTGGCTTTTTTACGTCAATTGATTTAATAAATGCATTCATATAGTTATCAAAGGGAGCATTTAGGTATGGATATGCAAGTCCTGAGAGAACGCGCGGGGCTTAGCCGTGCAGAGGTTGCCTTCAGGCTTGCAATCAGTGAAACTAGCGTTCGCAACTGGGAAGCAGGCCGTACTGAACCCACAATGACGCCTAAAAAATACCTAGAAGCGTTGCGATTATTCAAATGCACACCAGAAGAATTAGCAGCAGCAAGCGAAAAATCTATCAACCAACGGCATAAACGCAAACCAGGAAGACCAAGGAGATTTCCCAACAATCAATTAAATCAGGTAACTCCTATGCCTGATGCGCCTGCTGCTGAAATACGGATATAGCTCAAGAGATCACAGATATTACTATCTCAAAATTTATGGGAAAATAATGAAATTAACTGATAAAATTTATACGCTCCATTCAAGGGCGTTGTAGACTTCTTTTGTCAGGCTGTCCCAGAATTAAATCAGTTATCAATGATCAGTAAACAGTTATCCAGCTTGTTCACTGATAACTGATAACTATTAAAGCCGGTACACAAAACTTTGTGTTGAGCTAAGTGTCGGCAATAGACGTACAATATCGCTGTGGCAGCAGTTGACCATTTGCATCGCAATTTCTGTCTTACTCCAAGAGCATTAGTTTGAGAAATACCTGAAGTTATCCAAGATATTGATGTGTTTACACGTATTTAGAACAGCAGCATCGCTGACCGTATTTACAGTAGAAGCACGATAAGATTCTAGAACAATAAGTGTACAAGAGGTCGAATGGCAGAAACACTACTCTTCAACGCCTTACGGGAAGCCATTGATGAAGAAATGGCGCGTGACTCCACAGTATTTGTACTTGGTGAAGACGTAGGACATTACGGTGGTTCCTACAAGGTGACAAAAGACTTGTATCAAAAATACGGAGAACTCCGAGTTTTAGATACCCCGATCGCCGAAAACAGCTTCACCGGTTTAGCAGTAGGATCAGCAATGACCGGGTTACGACCGATTATCGAAGGCATGAACATGGGTTTTTTGCTCCTTGCCTTTAACCAAATCGCCAACAATGCCGGTATGCTACGCTATACCTCCGGCGGTAACTTTAAAATTCCGATGGTAATTCGTGGCCCTGGGGGTGTAGGGCGTCAACTTGGTGCAGAACATTCCCAACGATTAGAAGCTTACTTCCAGGCTGTACCTGGCTTAAAAATAGTTGCTTGTTCCACACCTTACAACGCTAAGGGACTGCTGAAATCTGCTATTCGCGATGATAACCCAGTCCTATTCTTTGAACACGTCCTGCTTTACAACTTAAAAGAAAACCTGCCAGAAGAAGAATACCTGTTACCGCTAGATAAAGCAGAAATTGTGCGTCGTGGTCAAGATGTGACAATCCTCACTTATTCACGGATGCGTCATCATGTCACGCAAGCTTTGAAAACATTGGAAAAAAAAGGTTATGACCCAGAAGTCATTGATTTAATCTCTCTTAAACCCCTGGATATGGAAACCATTGGGGCATCCATACGGAAAACCCATCGAGTGATTATAGTCGAAGAGTGTATGAGAACAGGAGGCATTGCCGCAGAATTAATAGCCTCAATAAACGAGCGCTTTTTTGATGAATTAGATGCACCTGTACTGCGGCTTTCTTCCCAAGATATCCCCACGCCTTACAATGGTACATTGGAGAGATTGACAATTGTTCAACCAGAGCAAATTGTCGAAGCTGTAGAAAAAATGATGGCTTTGCGAGTTTAGAAACAACTTGTTGGTTGTTGGGAACAATCAACAACCAACATTTAAAAACTTAACTCTTCACTCATAATTGATCAAAGAGCGCTATTATAGCGTTTGTCGAAGCGAGTGATGGTATGCAAAGACAGCGATCGCTATTAGCCCTAATTTTAGTTATGGTAATTGCCGCTATTGCGGTAATTGCCACAATTCCTATACCCCTGGGACTGGACTTGCGGGGAGGTTCACAACTGACTATTCAGGTGAAGCCAACACCAGAAATTCCACGCATCACTGAACGAGAATTAGAAGCTGTCAAAAGTGTCGTGGAAGGACGTGTAAATGGTCTTGGTGTCTCTGAACCTGTAATTCAAACAGTTGGAGAAGACAAGATTTTAGTGCAGCTACCTGGAGTTAACGATCCAGAGGAAGCAGAAAGAGTACTAGGCGGTACAGCACAGTTAGAGTTTCGCCAACAAAAACCAAACACAGAAACTCAGTTGTTTGCTTTACGAACTTCACAACAAGAACTTAAACAACAACAGCAACAATTAAAAAACTCTAACGATACCGCAGCGATTGCCAAAAATAGAGAAGCGCTGCAAAATAATAGCAAAGCGATCGCTGAATTATTTGAGAGTACCAATCCACCACTCACTGGTCAATACCTGAAGGACGCCCGTGGCGAACCAACCTCAGGTAATAATTGGGAAGTTGCTATTCGCTTTGATCAAAAAGGTGGTGAACTTTTTGCCCAGATCACTAAAAACCTTGCTGGTACAGGTCGCAGTATTGGGATTTTTCTGGATAATGAACTGATTAGTTCTCCCGTAGTCGGACCGGAATTTGCAGCCACAGGTATTACTGGTGGTGGTGCTGTAATTACTGGTAACTTTACACCCCAACAAGCCAACGAATTAGGTGTGCAACTCAAGGGTGGTTCTTTACCCGTACCAGTAGAAATTGGTGAGATTCGTACAGTAGGAGCAACCTTAGGTAAAGACAGTATCCAAAGCAGTATATGGGCAGGTGTTGGTGGTCTGATCTTAGTTCTCATATTCATGGTGATTTACTACAGACTACCAGGAGTAATTGCGGACATAGCACTAATAATTTATTCTCTCTTGACTTGGGCTAGTTTTGCTTTGTTGGGCGTTACACTCACCCTACCGGGAATTGCAGGTTTCATCCTCAGTATTGGTATGGCAGTTGATGCCAACGTACTTATATTTGAGCGTACACGGGAAGAATTACGAGCAGGCAAAACTTTATATCGTTCAGTAGAATCAGGTTTTTATCGCGCCTTTTCTAGTATTTTGGACAGTAACGTCACGACTTGGATAGCATGTGCGGCACTATTTTGGTTGGGATCTGGTTTAGTTAAAGGGTTTGCCCTCACCCTGGCTTTAGGCGTAGCGGTAAGTATGTTCACAGCCATTACCTGTAGTCGGACGTTCATGTTCTTGGCAATTTCTATTCCTTCCTTAAAGAAACCAGAACTATATTGTCCTGGTGTGTCAGCAGCCTCAAACAAGACGGAGGTGGCCCAATGAAACTAAGTATTAACAAATCGCGATCGCTATGGTGGGGTATTTCCTCCATCATTATTCTTGCTGGTATCATCTCAATGGTAATTTCCTGGCAACAAATAGGCGCACCCCTCCGTCCCAGCTTGGATTTTGTTGGTGGTACACGCTTGCAGTTTGAACGGGATTGTAGCAACCCAGATAACTGTAATCAAGCCATTGATATCAACGAAGTTCGGGAAGTAGCCAACGCCCAAGGACTTGGTGACAGCAGTATCCAGATTGTCGCTGACAAGGATACAGGCAAAGAGAACGGTGTATTAATCCGGACAAAAACCCTGGATGTAGAGCAGCGTACTAAGTTACAAAACGCCCTCAGTGAGAAAATTGGCACATTTGACCCACAAAAAACCCAGATAGATACTGTTGGTCCAACAATTGGAAAAGAATTGTTGAGGAGTGGCCTGATCGCGCTCGTAGTCTCTTTTATTGGTATTATTGTTTACTTAACTTTCCGCTTTCAGTTAGACTTCGCTGTCTTCGCGATTATTGCTCTATTCCACGACGTTTTAGTGACAGTAGGGATTTTCTCGATTCTTGGCTTGGTGGCAGGTATAGAGGTAGACAGTCTATTCATTGTTGCCTTGTTGACAATTACAGGTTTCTCTGTGAATGACACCGTGGTAATTTATGACCGGATTCGGGAGACACTGAAAATCAATCCGAATCATCCGATCACTGAGATTGTTGATGATGCAGTCAATCAAACTCTCACACGTTCCATCAATACAACGTTAACAACCTTGCTAACATTATTTGCGATCTTCCTATTTGGTGGAGCAACCCTGAAGAACTTTTCCCTCGCCTTGATTATTGGTTTTACGATGGGTGCTTATTCCAGTATTTTCATTGCCAGTACTCTGTTAGCTTTATGGCGAGAACGCAAAGCCCAACCTGTTGTTTCTTCTACTTCAGAATCTATAAATAGTTAGTTGGTTGTTAGTGGTTAGTGGTTAGTAGTTCTTTGGTTGTTGTTTGTTGGTGGTTAGTAGTTAGTAACTATTCCCCACACTCCCCCACTCCTCCCTCGCCTATGGATGAACCGGAAGCTTTATATCCCAGTGCAAACTCTGATAATAATTTGACAAAACAGATACAAAAGCTACATCGCCTCACAGTATATGGGAGATGGCTGTTTGTTGGTTTTCTGTGGCTGACTATTGCACCTTGGTGCTTGTGGAGTCTACGTGAAGAGATCGCTTTGTGGAGACAATATTTTACTTGGGTAGCTGTCAGATATGGGCTTTATTTCCATCCATTTGCTACCCTTGGTTTAGCTTTTTGCATCGGCATGACGGTTGCTGTTTTGGTTTGGCAAAGTCGTAATATCCTATTTGGGCTACCGCAACAAGACAAGGAACGTCTTAAAAAACAGGTATTTCGCATACGTCAACAAGGGCCGAGTCATCCCCTGTGGAAGTGGATTTGTCAGTAAACCTTGAATTATTTATTACAAAATAGTTGCCATAGAACCATAAAGGCTGTATCTTTTCCACAGCGAAACTCAGCCAAGGTACTGCCTAAATTGGTGCGATGATGAATTCTTCTCAGATTCAATTTAGCGATCGCAAATCAAAAATAGACCTTTACCAACTCCAACAGCTATTAAATGCTTCAGCTTTCTGGGCAAAAGGACGGAGTATCGAAGATCTAGGAGTAGCCATTGCCAATAGTGACCCTGTGATTAGCATTTGGGATGGGCAACAACTAATTGGCTTTGCCAGGGCAACTTCCGACTGTATTTATCGTGCCACAATTTGGGACGTTGTGATTCATCCAAACTATCGTGGTAACGGACTAGGTAGTAAATTAGTAGAAACAGTTGTGAGTCATCCTCGTCTACAACGGGTAGAACGTGTCTACTTAATGACTACTAGCCAGCAGCAATTCTATGAAAAAATTGGCTTTCAAAAAAATTCCACTACTACAATGGTGCTTTACAATCAATCAAGTTTGAGTTCTGTGCCAACAGCAGAAATTCAGCTTCAGGAATCATGAATCAGTCAACACTCAAGGATTAGTAGTTAGTGGTGATTGGTTATTTCCCCACTCCATGCTTACGGGAAGCCTATGAGCACGTCTACACACCCCTCATACTCCTCATACTCCTCATCACCCCTGCTTCCTAGGAATAGCCACTTGTAACCTAGTCATTTCTTCAGCTTGTTCTGTTGTTAAAGGAGGAACAATTTCTAATTTACCTCCCATCACTTCTAGTAGAGTTTGATTCAGCAAGAACTTCATTCCTGGGTCAAAGGCAATATTATCTTCCTCAGGTTCAGCAAGTTTATTGCTAGATGAAATTAAATCTATTGGTTCAGACTGTAAAACAGTTTGTTTCGGCACATCCAGCCAAACATAAACAAATTTATCTTGAGGACAGGCTTGGGTAGATATATAAATACCGCCTTCCTCCATCTGAGCGATCGCAGTTTCGATTAAATTGATTAATACTTGTTTGAACCAACGAGAATCTACTACCACTTTCAATTCTGATTCTGGCAGTAAAACTTTGAAGGGGAAATTGCGATTTTCTGCCAGCATATAAGTTAAATCATAAACTTCCTGCAACAAATCTTTGAGCGATCGCGGTTGCAAGTCTAGTTTATTTGTACCATGTTCTAATCTGGCAACAGTGAGAATTTCATCAATTAATTTCAGTAGCTTGAGTGTCCGGTCATGAGCTTGTTTGATAAACTCTCGTTCTTCTTCTGGGTTTTCACACAAATTTGCCAAAATTAGCTGTTGTAAACCAATTAAACCATTGATTGGCGATCGCAATACATGGGTAGTCCGTGCTAAATACCCAGCTTTAAACTGACTCATTTCGCGCGCCATTTCATACGCCAATTGCGTTTGTTTGATCTGTTGTTGGAGTTTCACTACATCCTGTTGTTCTGTTGGTAGCACTGGGGATGAACTAGATGGCTTATTTTTACGTGCCAATAATCCATTAAAACCCAATCCTAATAATAGTCCTGCTCCTAGATATGCCCAGTTACTCCAATCCATACATTTGGCAAATATAAACATTATCAGTGTCAGTTATCAGTTATGAGTAAACAAGCTTGATCACTGTTCACTGACAGCTGATAACTGATTTAATTCAGCTTAACTCCTCCTTGCCGTAAAATCTGCCAATTCATCCCAGTCCATTTGGCAACAGTGGAGGGTATTCCATTTCCTGGTATTTTACTTTCGTATTCTGTGCTAGCTAATGCCAGAACTTCAGGAAACTGAGCTGTGATTTCTGCCATTGTCTGTAAAGGTGGTTGACCTGACAAATTAGCACTAGTGGTAGCAAGAGGCCCTGTTTGCGCTAATATCTTTTGAGCGATCGCACAATCAGGAACGCGGATACCAATTGTCGTTGGATCTATAGGATTCATCGCTATTGGTACTCGTGCAGAGGCTGGTAAAACTAAAGTCAGCGCCCCTGGCCAATATTTGTCAGCAACTTCTTGCCAAATTTGATACTCTTGTGTATTTCCTTTGACAAAAGGCCAAAGTTCCTCCGCACTAGCTGCCATTAAAATTAATGGTTTATCTTGAGTGCGTTGTTTAGCTTGAAAAATTAAGGCAGCCTGCTCTGGTAAACTTGCCAAAGCGGGAACGGTGTCTGTGGGAAAACTGATTAATTTGCCTGCCAGTGCACCAGCTACGAGGGTATCAAAGGAAACTTGTGCCATTTTAAAGTTATGAATTATGAATTACGTAAGACTGTGAATTGAAGAAACAATATAAGGTTTTTTGGCAATTGCCCTATTGATTTTGATTGACGTAGAGACCCCCAAGGGCGTCTACGATTTAAAAAACATGATTTTAATTCACATTAGGCGTGAATGATGAATATGAATTATGTTTATAGTTCATAATCTTTGGGCAAGGGCAAAGCGTTCTATACCAGCTAAATCAGTATAAATTTCAATATCGCAGTAGCTGCCTTGATTTTGTAACATCTCCTGCACAGCATCCGCCTGTCCTGCCATCATTTCTACAAGCCAGACTCCACCTGATTTTAAATAAGTCGGGGAAGTTTCGACCAAATAACGAATACAGTCTAAACCGTCGTCACCACCATCAAGTGCTAAATGTGGCTCATGGTTGACAACTTCTGGTTGTAAGATTGACAGGGTACTGCTAGGGATATAAGGCGGATTCGACACCATACCACTCAATCGTCCTTTGAAAGACTCCAGGGGTTCCCACCAATAGCCTTGATAAAATTTGATGCGATCGCTCAGCTTGGCATTTTGGGCATTAATTTGAGCGATCGCAACTGCTGCGCTGGAATAATCAACAGCATGAATTGTCGCCTCTGGTAAGGCATCTGCTAGCCCAATGGCGATTGCTCCACTACCAGTTCCTAAATCTGCCCAGTGTCCTTGTTGTAGACCCAGTTCGTTCTTACTCTTGGCAATTGCTGCTACTGCAATATCAATCAACAACTCTGTTTCTGGTCTGGGGATTAAAACCGCAGGAGAAACTGTGATTTTCAAGTTTCGCCAAGGTGTAACTCCTGCGATGTACTGTACTGGCAGGCGTTCCTTTAATCGTTTTTGCCAGAGTAGATCTAATTCTGCTAAAGGCAAATGTAACTGAATTTGTGCCCAGTCTTTAAACGATTCCAAGCGTAGCGCCAAACGATCTAATCCAGCTATTTCTTGTAATAGCCAGTCTACCTCGGTAGGTGATACATCAGCAGCGATCGCTGCGGCGATCGCCGCTTGACGCCATTGCCAGAGTTGCAAACCAGAAATTTCTTTGGGCTGTTGCTCCGCCATGATTAACAGTTAGCAGTTATTAGCTAATTTCAATGACTCAAATCGTTGAAGAGTGAACAGTCTCAAATTTGTAAAAGGAATCCCACACATAAAATGTGTGGGGAGATATCAGTTTGTTGACATACCTCCTCGTCCTAAAAGCAAGGATTCCTTGACGCTTCACAGAAACTTGCTACTAGGTAATCTTACAGTCTCTCCACGTCCGTTTAGAGTCTCCCAATGCCCTATGGCGACTACTAGGACGGGGTTTTAGACCCAAAATCTCGATAACTGATAAAGCTAGTTATTTTTTCGGTTGAGTGGGTGGTGTGACAGCATTATTGGGCTTGAGATTTGGTGTCGCAGCTGTGTTAGGTGCATTAGTCCTTGGCTGCTTGCTGATATATTCTAAGCTTTCTGAAGAAGGTACTAAAGTAACTTGCTTCAACCACTCATCGTTTTTTTGCTGCAACGTTTGGATGACACCTTCAATATCAACTACCTGAATTTCCGCTTTGGGAATATCTTTCTTGACTTGGTTCAACAAACCTTGGGCGTCTTTTTTACTCAAAAACAAAGGCACAATTTCCTGATTGTTAGACTTGCGTTTGACTGAAACATAGCCCTTATCTGCTGATTGAACAATAAACACGGGTACAATTAAACCTTTGACCTCTTGACCTTTTTGGCGTAGTAGTGTAATTGCTCCTTGAAGATCTTGCTGTCCGGGTTGAAGGGCAAACAAGACGCGGTCTGGTTTATTCCTGTCTTCTCGGAGCTTTTGATAAACCATTCCCATAGGTACAGGTTTTACTTGCAGGGTTTTCACCATTTCTACAAGTTTCGGGTCTTTTTGCTTCCGCAGTTGCTCTAAAAAGGCCTGCGCTTCTTGTCCGTTCATAAATACATCTGCCACCGTAGTACTTTTTTGTCCGTTTTGGGCAGGAGGCAGAGTACGAGTTAGGGGTACACCTTGAGGGTTAGTGATGAGAAAAACAGGTACTTCATTCAGTTTTTCTGTTATTTGTTGGTCTGGTAATGCTAGTACTGGGGCATTTCCGCTAAAAACTGTTGCCAGCAGAGTACTCCCCACTAAACCTAATGTTGTACCCCAGCGAACCAATGATTTCATGACTTCTCCTAGCATCAATATTTTTTATCGAGTCAAACAAATTGTTATAGTCGCACAGAACCAACTAGTTTCTGTTATGGTACCTGTTCTACTAGTGGACTGTGCAGTAGTTTGTTCGTCAATTTCTCATAGAGATTGACAGCAAAGTAACGTAGATAGATGCCTGCTATATGTTGCTTTCAGACGGCGAAAACTCTCCCGCTTGTAAAGGCGACAAATGCCATTTTATTGCCTTTACTATGCCATAGTTGACGCCATATGCCAGTCATTCGTTCCATCTCCTGCATGACATGATTGCCTTAATCTACACATATCCTCCAATACATTGAATTTGTCTTTTATACCTCAAAACTAAGCTGCCAGCAAAATTACAAAGTTTTATTTTTCCGCAATAATCGGTAATTAAAGTGCAAATATAATTACCAAAACTTTTCTGAAAATATCTAAGATTAAAATATAGTCAATTTTTATTTATTTATGAGAAAATGAAAAGCTGCATATAACTTGGTCTAAATATAAAACAATAATTATTTAACCAACTGAATCTATAAGTGATAAATCACAGATAGATTGTGAATTGCGACACTATCTACTTGATAGAACTATCTATCTGAATCAATAATTACTATAGATTTGCGTATATTTCTCTTGATTAGAAAAAATCTCTTCCATTTCTTATGCATATTAGTGAGCAGTTACATTCTTGTTGGATTAATGTTTCTAGCAATCGTGTAGGAGTTGTGGAGACAGTCCAGACCCCCGACTTTTTCCAGAATAAAAAACCCTAGACCAATTCAATGATCTAGGATTACATAACTGAATTTTTGAAGTCGGGATGACAGGATTTGAACCTGCGGCATCCTGCTCCCAAAGCAGGCGCGCTACCAAGCTGCGCTACATCCCGTTAATTCCAATATCTTATCACAGTTGGGAGCGTTTACACAAAATATAAATACATAAAAGCCTAGACTCTTTTATTCTACATCTTATGACTATACGCAAACAAGGATAAATCTACAAGGAAGTCGTTTATATGTCAAGAAATAGGGGTATAGCGCCAAGCAAGGAGCAAAGCAGCTAGGTTAGGAATTTAACTGTATTTATACCTATACTGCTATTACGGTATCTTCTAGCAAAAATATATGTTTATTAATTGGGCTAATTAAATACATTTGCTGCTTACTGAGGATACCAGAACATACCTTTAATGCCTTCTGGATCTGACATGAAACCCAAGCTTCGGTAGAATTCTACAACATGGGGATCAGCAAAAAGAGTTACATTACTGATTTCTTCACTCCTCAGTTTTTTGAGAACATATTTCATCAGTGCTTTACCTAGCCCTTTACCTTGAAAGTCTGGATGAACTACCACATCCCAAATCGTGGCATTAAAAGCATGATCCGAGGTAGCACGGGCAAAACCAATGAGTCGCCTTTTATTACCTCGCACTTGCCACATTGAAGCAACGAGAAAACTATGCTCAATAGCTTTTTTAACTTTTCTTAAAGGGCGACGCGACCAACCAACCGCATCACATAGTTCTTCAAGTTCATATAAATCAATATCTCTTTCTGTACTAAAAACAATGCGAGCCTCCTGGGTAGAAGCTTCGGTGACGCCACTGGAGTTACCAGCGCTGTCCACTGTATGCTCTTCAAAGGAAGTAGTTTTAGTTGTTGCGATCGGTTCAGAAGCACTAAACCAAGTTTTCCAAAAACCCATGCCAGCGTGGTTCGGGTAGTATAACTGAATTGGTTTCTAATGAAAGAGTGTTTATTAACGCTTATCTGAGTCAGTTATGTCTAAGTATCTCTCACATCCGTGTTTTTGGCATAGTCGAGAGTTCCAATGACAGTTCTCAGTAATCGTTTACTTCACATCAATCATTTTCAACTTTAGCATTTTGTAGTAAGGCTAGGAAAAATTAACCAAAAGGACGACAACTTAAAACTAAATAGCACACAAAACGTACGAAAGCTTTAGATTTGATCACAGCAAGCAAGGCTTACCTCCAACAATGGCTTCTGGTTTAAAATCTTCAACACTGGAACTCCTAAAACGCTTTAATCGCGCATTTCCTCAGTTTTATGAGCAATTTGTCAGCAGTGAAATTCAACTGCAAAATTTACGCTTGGCCTACCGCCTATATAAAAGCAGGCGCGCAGTTATTGAACTGAAGCCGGAAGGTAGCAAAAGTGCTTTGCATTTTGCTTACCGTAACCAATCGTTTTTGCTCAGCGATATATTTGGTGTACTTGCAGCTTATGGGCTAACAATTCACGGTTTAAGTTTATACGGTCAGATTCGACCACCAATGCTGGTATTTATCAAACTACTAGTTTCCCGTGGTAGTAAAGCCTTGAGCGAGAAAACTTCCGAAAATGTCTGTCGCGCGGTTCGAGAAGCTTTAGCAGGGCGGTTTGAAGTAGAAGAAATGCTGGCAGTAGAATTCAATCTTGATGCTGGTTTAGAGCAGGTACAAACTGAATTTTACGTCGATCCAGTTTTTCATCTTCCTGCTTTAGTCATAGAGGCTGACAACCAACCGGGATTATTTTATAAAGTAATGTATGCCATTTGGCAGGAAGACCTTTTGGTAGTCAATGCCAACTTGTTAGTATGGCGTGGACGTACACGCTTGATTCTCTATTTGCTAGGGCCAAATGAAAGTCTAATTCCAGAATACTTAGGTCACAAAATTGCTGAAGGGGTGCGACAGAGGTTGTTGGGCAAATGAAATGAAGGATGAAGTGTGAAGTGTTAAGTTCAATCTTTCGTCCTTTATTCTTGTGCTGTCGTACCCACTTGTTCGGAGTACGATAGAAATATGGCTACCATCGAAATCTTGGGCGTTCCACACGCATACGAACTAACAGCTCCCACGTCCTATCCCCATACTTTGGTATTCGTTCACGGTTGGCTCAATAGTCGTGGCTACTGGCAACCTGTAATTTCTCGCTTGTCCGGTGATTTTCAGTGTCTGTCTTATGATTTAAGGGGTTTTGGCCAATCCCAGCCCAATAAATATACTGATTTTATTCATCAGGGAGTTTCTTTTGAACTGAGTTCTATCCAGCGCAGTGACTTTGCCAATCCTTTTGAGTCTCTTTACACACCAGCTGCCTATGCACAGGATTTAACTGCTCTGTTGGAACAGCTAAATATTACCAGTGCCTGGCTTGTTGGTCATTCCTTGGGAGGTACGATCGCTCTCTGGGGAACTGCTCAGAAGCCTGAGCGCATTCGGGGAGTCATCTGTATTAACTCTGGTGGCGGTATTTATCTCAAAGAAGCCTTTGAACAATTTCGCCTTGCAGGTCAACGGTTTTTACAAATTCGTCCGCGATGGCTTAGTCAAGTACCTTTAATTGATTTGCTATTTAGCAGAGCGAGTGTGGTGCGTCCTCTAGAACGCTACTGGGCGCGCCAGCGGATCGTTGATTTCATTAACGCAGACCCAGAAGCAGCTTTAGGAACATTGCTAGATTCCACAACTGAGGATGAAATCAACCGTTTACCACAGTTAGTCGCCCAACTAAAACAGCCAATCTATTTCATTGCAGGCGCTCAAGATAAGGTCATGGAACCTAAGTATGTCCGTCATTTAGCAAGTTTTCATCCGTTGTTCCAATACAGTGGTAACAATGTGATCGAAATTCCTGGCTGTGGTCATCTAGCTATGTTAGAGCAACCAGACGCGGTTGCTGACCATATCCGTTCAATTGTTTTTAAACACTCAGAAATAAAGGTTAGGGATTAGGAGGATAAGGAAAACAAGGAAGATACGGGAGAAAATAAACACCAATGCCCGATCCCTAATACCCTATCCCTCATACAACTCCATCACCTGCGTCAATCCGAGGCGAGAGTGAACGCCAAGAGTTAAAGGTGAGGTATGACCCCGGCTTAAATGGTCAGAGGCGGCGCAAGCAATCATCGCGGCGTTGTCAGTGCAATATTTAAGAGGAGGAAACAAAACCCTGAGATTATATTCTGTGGCTGCGGATTGTAAGTGCTTTCTCAATCCACTGTTAGCTGCAACACCACCACCCACAGCAATTGTATGTAGACCATAGTCGATCGCACAAGCTATTGCCCTTTTAGTGAGCGACCGCGCCACGGTATCTTGGAAACTTGCTGCAATATCTTTTATTGGTACTGGTTGCTCTTGTTTCTCAAATTGCTGCACCAGACGTAGCACAGCTGTTTTTAAGCCACTAAAACTCGCATCGTAGGGATGATAGCCACCATTCGGTAAAGAAACTTTCCCGAATGGCAGGCTAAAGGCTTGGGAATTTCCTTGTTGTGCTAACTTATCTATGATTGGCCCCCCAGGATATCCTAACTTCAAAAGACGGGCGACTTTATCAAAGGCTTCGCCAGCAGCATCGTCACGAGTTTCGCCCAGAGTTTCGTATACACCACAATCTTTGACGTAGATCAAGCTTGTATGTCCACCGGAAACTAGTAAGCTTAAAAAAGGAGGCTTGAGGCTGGGTTCGCTGAGGTAATTAGCGTAAATGTGACCTTCTAGGTGATGAACACCCAAAAATGGTTTGTTGTGTACCATTGCCAGGGTTTTGGCAGCAGTTAACCCAACTAGTAACGCTCCCACCAGCCCAGGCGCGCAGGTGGCGGCGATACCATCTATCCCTTGCCAATCTAGCCGGGCTTGTTCCAAAGCTTGAGCGATCGCTATATTAATGACTTCTAAGTGCTGTCTAGACGCCACTTCTGGCACTACGCCGCCATATTGACTGTGGACAGGAATTTGCGACGTAACAATATTACTTATTACTTGACGATTGTTAACAATTGCTACAGCAGTTTCATCACAGCTGGTTTCTATCGCTAAAACGCTTGCCATTACTGGGTTATGCTTAATAGAGACTAGTTTGAGAAACTTTAACTTTTATTTACTTCAACTTTACTCGGTTCACAGGCAAGAGTATGATTGCCATAGACTCAAAACCCACTAAAATAACAGGAAAAATCAGAAATTTTGTCAGATTAATATCTGTCAAAAGTTTTGTTTATCCTACTTTGATTGTGGATTTAAACTCCACAATTTCACAAAAGACCAGATAAGAAATATTAAATTTCTGCTGGTCATCAAAAGTGAACATGCTTCTACATAAAGTAGTCGAAAATTGATCACATCCTTTTTCGACAAAGGTTGTTTTAGTTCAGCCATTGGGTGTGATTCCCAAAAACATAAAATAAAGGTAATTTTAGTATTCACCTTTATTCTATGAAACTATACTGACGTAATAGTTGTGCAAATCAAAATTGTACAAGCCGCTTCGTTTTGTACAATATTAAGATTTTGTTTCGTAATGAAAGGAAACAATTCCATGCGACGCTTGTTTGCTTTGATTTTAGCGATTTGTCTTTGGTTGAACTTTGCTCCTGCCGCTAATGCGCTGGGAGCTGACCTTGTACCTTGTAGTGAATCTTCTGCCTTTGCTCAGCGTGCACAAGTTGCTCGCAACACCACCGCTGACCCCCAGTCTGGGCAAAAGCGATTTGAGCGTTATTCTCAGGCGTATTGTGGTCCTGAGGGTTTACCTCACTTAATTGTGGATGGTCGTTTAGACCGTGCTGGTGACTTTTTAATTCCCAGCATCCTCTTTTTGTATATTGCTGGTTGGATTGGCTGGGTTGGTCGTGCTTACCTGCAAACAATCAAAAAGCAAGGAGGCGACGTAGAACAGAAGGAAATTCAAATCGATGTTCCCTTGGCATTGCCAATCATGCTATCCGGCTTTGCTTGGCCAGCAGCAGCAATCAAAGAATTGCTTTCTGGTGAATTAACAGCCAAGGATGAAGAAATTCCCATTTCACCACGCTAGTATTGCTTGATTCATTGACTACTTCGGAGATTAATTCATGGATAATCAAAGCCCTTTCTTTAAGTTTCTTAGTACAGCACCTGTAATCACTACAATATGGCTGTTCATTACAGCAGGCATTTTGATTGAATTTAACCGCTTTTTCCCCGATCTACTTTTCCACCCGTTGCCGTAAGAAATAACGGGTTTTAGTTTTTGAAGGGTTTAGTTAGTAGGAGCGAAGCATTTGTATTATTTATATTTCTCGCTAAAGCGAAAATTTTATTGTACAGATGCTTCGCCCGTACAGTAGTTAGCTTGAGTAAATAATAAATAAATAGTAACTACTCGCTGCTAAATATTATAAAAAGAGTATTTTAACCTTTAAATGTTGATAACAACATGATTCTTTGTGTTATCAAAAATTAAAAATACCCCTTAACTTCTCTGTGCCCTTTATGGCTGATAAATATAAATCTTCAACAAGCTCAAAGCTAAATAATCAGGTATTTTTAGGTAGTAGGAAAGTAAATTAATTTTTCTAAACTTTAGTTTTCAAAAATGTCATTAAAAGACAATTATTATTAATATAAAATATTGCCACCTTACTGTTGAGAGGCGAAATTAAAATATGGCGCAAGCAGTAGATGCATCAAAAAATCTTCCTAGCGATCCTAGAAATCGGGAAGTAGTTTTTCCAGCAACACGTGATCCGCAAATTGGCAACTTAGAAACACCTATTAATTCTTCTGCCTTAACCAAGTGGTTCATTAACAACTTGCCTGCCTATCGTCCAGGTATAACTCCTTTTAGAAGAGGACTGGAAGTTGGCATGGCTCATGGTTACTGGATTTTTGGTCCCTTTGCTAAATTGGGTCCCCTGCGGAATACTGTGAATGCTGACTTAGCTGGTTTGTTATCAACTATTGGCTTACTCGTGATTTTGACAATAGCCCTATCTTTGTATGCTAATAGCAATCCTCCCGAACCAGTTGCTAGCGTGACTGCACCTCATCCTTCTGATGCTTTCCACACTAAAGAAGGTTGGAGCAACTTCGGCAGTGCTTTCTTAATTGGCGGTATTGGTGGTGCTGTTACAGCCTACTTCTTAACTGTCAATTTCGGATTGATTCAAGGTTTCTTTGGTTAATATACGTGTTTGTTAATGGTTAGTGGTTAGTGGTTGATGGCTAATAACAATTACCAATTACCTATTATCTACTAACTACTATTTACTAACTATTAACTACTAACAAAATACAAAGGACACAAAGAAAAGGCTTAGTAAGTCTTGCTTTGTGCCCTTTGTCGCTTTTTGGGCAAATAATAGGGGTTTTTTAAGGGTGCTGAACTATCCAAACAAAGTTGCTTCTATAGATTTGAGGGTTGTTTCAAAATCGTCATTAACGATTTGAATATCAAATTCATCAGCAGCATTGATCTCATCTTGGGCGCGGCGTAGACGACGAGCGATCGCTTCTTCGGAGTCTTGTCCGCGAGTACGTATCCGTTTTTCTAACTCGCTGAATGAAGGTGGCAAGATAAAAATACTCAGTGCTTCGGGAAAGGAACGGCGTATTTGTCTAGCTCCTTCTAACTCTATTTCTAGTAAAACCAATTTGCCAGAACAAATTTGGTTGATGACTGGTTCACGGGGAGTACCGTAATAGTTGCCAGCAAATTCTGCCCATTCTAAAAATTCACCAGCTGCCACCAATTGTTCAAATTTACTACGGCTAATAAAGTAATAATCTTTGCCGTCGATTTCTCCTGGACGAGGAGAACGAGTAGTTGCGGATACCGAATAATAAAGCTCTGGATGACGCGCCAGGAGCGATCGCATTAAAGTCCCTTTGCCGACACCACTGGGCCCGGTTAAGACAATTAGCTTGCCAGAAGATGGACAATCTTTGGTAGTAGCACCACTCTGGATGGATAAAACTTGCATCATCCGCTCAACCTGTGAATTAATTAATAGACATTATTTATTGGTAATTGGTAATTGGTAAGAACACCTATTACATATTACCTATTCCCTTTCCCACAGATTTTCTGTGACTAACAGAATTTTGTAGTATGAGTGACAGAAAATTTGTCTATTTCACATGTTACTGCTGATATGGCGCAAATAGGAGTAAGAATTTTCATCAACTCCTGATTTAGTTATCTACCGCCTGATGCTCACGGGAAACCACAAAACGATTCGCAACCGTTTCCGGTTGAATCGCCGAGAGGATAACATGGCTGGAATCGGTAATAATTACAGCCCTGGTACGGCGACCGTAGGTTGCATCAATAAGTTGACCTCGATCGCGTGCATCCGTAATGATTCGCTTAATAGGGGCAGATTCTGGACTGACAATGGCAACTACTCGGTTGGCGGACACAATATTGCCGAAACCGATGTTGATTAGCTGAATGTCCATAAAAAACTAACACCAAATGTGGTGTGAGAAGCCTAATTAGAACTATTTCCCATGTTATCCCCAAAAAATAGCAGTTACAACGCTTTATTTCACCGTAAGTGGTCTTTTTTAAAAAGAAATGCTTTTTTAGGAATTTTTTATATCAAATAACTAAATATCTGCCTCAAGATATAGGCACAATTATCAGAATACAGGTAGTAGCTGTATCTGTATCTAGGGATTAAAATCTAGGTGTTAACAGTGCTACACAAAATTAAAAACTCAAACTCAAAAAAGCTTGTATTTTGGTTTGTTTAGCTAATTTTAGATAGTATCTTTATTGTCGCTGCCACGTACTCAATATCAAAGATTGAAAAAGATAAATTTGTTTGTTTGATACAAGACTATCATGAATGCAGTCACTAACAACAATCAATTAAACCAGATTTTGATAAACATTTATCCATCAGATTTGATCTCGTAAATTAAGTGTGAAATCTTCTGTTCCTTATCCTGTGACAATTTTAGTCTCTTAACCTCATTTTTGCGTGAGATAGCACGTTATTAAAATTTGTAATCAATATGAATCAGACATTGTAATTTCATACAATTTACTGTTACAGACAATCGAATCTGAATTGTTTTATACTGCATATTTTTGGTAATATAATTACGCTTGTTGTTGTAACTAGAAGTTGCAAACTATATCCATACACAAGCCAAAAATAAATATGCAGAAATCGCCTCAATCCAAGGTTTCATCTCAGCAAATCTCAGCACTAAGCTTCATTGCCAGATTCAATACTGCAACCGTAAGAATGACTATTCCATTTGTGCTGGCAGCTGCTTTGATGGCTAAGTACGTGACTACACAGTCTGCAAGAACATCTGCTGCACAACCATTAAATTCACTGAATGCTGCCGCACCAGGCGGTATTTTGCTTGCTGCCAAATCATCTACTCAAAAAACATTAAAATTACGTACAAATGTACCAGACTCTGTAGTAGTTCCTGCAACGTCATCTGCTCACAAAAAATTAAAATTACGCACTACTCCGCCACCACGTCCTAATTGGGCGATCGCTAAAGGAATGCCTATTCCTTCTCGTCTTCCAGGAAAAGAAAATACAGAAGTTGCCTACAATCTCGACACACCTCCAGATTTTAAATACAGCCAAGAGTTGCAAAAAATCGTTAATGAAGTTGTGAAGCTAACTGCTGCTGAAGGTCTGCCGAAAAAACCTTTATCAATTACATTGATAGATGCAAAAACAGGTGAGACAGCAGGATATCAGCAAGACACACCCAGATATCCTGCTAGTGTAGTGAAAACATTCTGGATGACGGTTTTATATTCCCAAATCGAGAGTGGGATTTGGAAAAATGAAAATGATTTTATTCCTTATATCGCCAAAATGATTCAGGAGTCTGATAATGAGGCTGCGAGCTATATTGTTGATCAAATTACTGCTACACGTTCTCAACCTAGACTCAAGAGCGAAAAATTTAAAGGTTTGAAAAATAAACGTGAACAAGTAAATAGGTTTTTCCGGGAAGCTGGCTATAAACGGATTAATGTGAGCCAAAAAACATTTCCGCTTTATTACCTCAATCTTCCAGAACCTAGAGGTAGTGAGTCGCAAATGTTGAGTACGCCTGTTTGGAATCCGAATCGGATTACAACCAGACAAGCAGCCAGACTCATGTACGAAATTTGTTACCTGAAAACAGCTGTTTCTCAAGAAGCTAGTCAAAAAATGTGCAACTGGCTAGAAAGGGATTTAAATCCGAAAGCTTGGCAAGATCCGGATTTGTATGCTTTCAATCCTGTAAGAGGTTTTTTAGGTCAGTCTTTATCTAAAAATAACGTTAGTTTTCATTCTAAGGCTGGTTGGACTTCTCGCTCCCGTGCAGAAATGGCCATGGTTTCCACAGGAGATGATAAAACAACCTATATTTTAGCCATTTTTGGTCAAAGTCCTGCATACTCCAATAGCGTAGACATCTTTCCCCAAATTTCTCGTCTTGTCTACAAACGTATGACTGCTCGTGATACTAAACCAGAATCTAAGCCTGTAGCACTTTCCAATCTACCTGATGTGAATTAAAGTCTTGACCAAACAAAGGCAGACACAGACAGTCCCGATGAAAAGATTTCACCACCAAGCATAAAAAACCTCACAACACCCGTAACCCCCACTCCCTTGGGTGAGTGGGGGTCCTGAGTTACCCTCTGTGCGGGTCCACCAGAGGGGTGGCGTAGCCGGGGTGAGGTGACTTTTAAGCCAGAGGCTAAAAGGTAGAGGAAGACAACAAAGTAATATTTAATATAAGTAATTAAGTAATGGCAGTTAATACCTTATAAGCATTAACCTGTGAATATCCAGTTAAAAAATATCCAAAAATAGGACACTATGGCTAAAAGTATAGTTACCGGAGCAGCAGGTTTTATTGGCTCTCATCTTGTAGAAGCATTGTTGAAAAGAGGAGAAGAGGTAATCGGCATTGATGAATTTAATGATTACTATGACCCTACAATCAAGCGTAAGAATATTGCACATTTGCAAAATCATCCCCGCTTTACATTAGTAGAAGGAAATATTCAGTTTCTAGACTGGAAAACACTTCTAAAAAATGTTGATGTAATTTACCATCAGGCAGCGCAGGCGGGAGTAAGGGCTAGTTGGGGAGAAGGGTTTCGTGCCTACACTGAACGAAATATTAACAGTACTCAAGTTTTATTAGAAGCAGCAAAAGATACTCCCTCTCTCAAAAGATTGGTATTCGCTTCTACTTCCAGTGTCTATGGTGATGCTGAAACTTTACCTACCCATGAAGAAATTTGTCCCAAGCCTGTTTCCCCTTACGGAATTACCAAGCTTGCAGCTGAGCGTTTATGTGGACTTTATCACAAAAATTTTGGTGTGCCATTTGTATCTTTGCGCTATTTCACTGTTTATGGCCCGAGACAGCGCCCTGACATGGCGTTTCATAAGTTTTTTAAAGCAGTTTTAACAGATGAAGCAATTCCCATTTACGGAGATGGACAGCAAACCCGAGACTTTACTTTTGTCAGTGATGCTGTTGCAGCTAATTTAGCTGCCGCTACCGTACTAGAAGCTGTAGGGGAGATATTTAATATTGGCGGTGGTAGTAGAGTGGTTTTAGCAGAAGTTTTGCAGACAATGGAAGAAATAGTTGGACATCCCATCAAGAAGAACCATGTAGAAAAAGCAATGGGAGATGCCCGTCATACTGCGGCAGATGTGTCAAAAGCACAAAAGGTTTTAGGATATCAGCCACAAGTTTCTCTATATGACGGCTTAAAACAAGAATGGCAATGGATACAATCATTTTATTAAAAAATAAGGCAGAAGGCAGATGGTGAGTCAGCGACTCTTACGCAGGAGGTTCCCAATAAGCGACTGGCGTAGATGCCTAGAGAGGTTTTTTATGCATGAGTGTGAAATTTTTTCATCGAGACTGCCCTCAGCATAGTTGCCTTATTTTCAAACTAGAGTACGCCTTTGGGATGAAAAAATCTTCCTGAACCACTAAGACTCCAAGACACAAAGAATTTTCATCCCTTTTGGTGTACATGGTTCATTACGGCTATTTAATTTTCTGTTTTCTTTTGATTTGGTTTCTAAGAAAAACATTAAATTTTTATAAAAATTGAAATTTACATTCTCCAACTCCAAAGGATTACGATATGCTATATAACAATTTTCTAGAAATGGTAGATGTCTCAATCCTGTAAATTTTGCTGTTACTCAAAAATCTACCGTTAAGCCCTTGTTTCAATGGGTTTGTCAAATAATGCACACATGTTGATGAAAAAACGAATAAGATTGTACTATTGTTTCCCTGCTATATTATCTATGCTGGGAAGAGGTGGAGTTTATTGATATAAGTGTCTGCAAAGGTTGGTAGTCACAATTAAACTTTTTAGTGGTGATTACCGTACAAAACCGAATTTGCTAGGAACTCAGTAGAGTTAGTTATGATATATTGAAGAAGCTAAGACTAGCTTTACCAAAGTACTAAACTCTACGGATAGACAATGGCTCCAAAATGGAAAGCGGTTTTGACTAAGCATTTACCAAACCAAATCTGAATTGAAATTCAATCGAGGTTATGATTCAGCAAGTAATTCACCCAATGGTGAAATTGCAGCGTAATGTGCAATCACTCGTAGACTCAAACATTATCAAGCCAACTGATAGTATCTGGAAAATCGCTCTGCTGTTCGGTAATGAATGGCAGTATTGGAAAAAAGAATTATTGGATTTTGGATTTAATATGCAAGACCCTGTTAGTGATTTATTAGCAGTAGAGGCTTGGGACGAAGAGTAAGCATGAGAGTTGTTTGTTGTTGGGAATAACAACTAACTATCAACAATCAACAACCTACTCTTTACTATTCACAAGCAGCCAAGGCTAGAGCTAAGTCCCTAGCTGTTTGATAGCGATCGCGTGGCAATGGTTGTGTAACACGATTAATTACTTCTGCTAGTTTAGGGGTAATAGTGGGGACTTTTGTCAAATCAAACCGAAAGCTTCGCCCTTGCTGACGGTAAAACTTGAAAGGATTTTCACCACTGAGCAGATAGATGAGTGTTGGACCAATGGCATATAAATCAGATTGGGTGAGAGGTTGTCCCCGTTCCTGTTCAGGGGCGCAATAACCTTCTGCACCAATTCGAGTACCTGGTGCAGTACCAACAATTTCTTTCACTGCGCCAAAATCTAACACAACTATGCCATTATTTGAATTCCGCACCATCAAGTTTGCAGGTTTTATATCGCGGTGAATTAGCGGAGGTTCTTGGCTATGCAAATAGTCTAAGATGTCGCAGGTTTGGATCATCCAAGTGATCGCCTGAGATGGAGTCACAGGACCTTTGTATAAAATCAATTTTTCTAAATCCTGGCCATGAACTAATTCCATCGCCAGATATCTTTTTCCTCCTTCCTCAAAAAAATCATAATATTTGGGAATGCCTGGATGGTGAAGAGATTTGAGAGTGTTGGCCTCTCTTTCAAATAGTTCACGGGCCTTAGCAATTTTTGCCATGTCAGCATTCATTTGCTTTAACACCAAAAGCTGAGGCTGTCCGCTGATTTTTCCAGTTTCATCCCAAGCTAGATAAGTTGTACCCATACCTCCCTGTCCCAGTGTCCGCAAAACGTGATAATCGCGAATGGTTTTGAGGACAGTCAGCGGTTGACCACAATGGATACAAAACAGATTGTTGGGGGAATTTCCTTCGTGGGTACAATTACTAAGCGAGTGTGTAGGTCTGTTTTGCACCCTTGTCTGCTGGATGTGAAACTTGAGGATTGGCCCTCCCCGCGCCAATTGCAACAGCGAATCATTTGGTACAGGACTTTGAGTTACCAGCACACCATTAAGAAAAGTACCATTCGTACCTTTACTAATCACCTGCCAGGAACCGCCATCATAACCAGAACTGATTTGTCTGAGTTCAAGATGGTGTCGCGATACAAGAGTATCGGTTAAAACAACATGATTATCCGCCGAACGACCAATCCGAATCACGGACTCGTTTTCAAAATGCCACTCCTGGAGGGGCGTTTTTTGTTGCGGTTCTAACAGGGTCAGAATAACCACATTACAAAGTAACTAAGGGAATGGGAATTGTTGGTTGTTGATTGTCGATTGTTGGTAGTTGGTAGTTGATTGTTGGTAGGTTCTCCAAACAACAAACACCAAAGAACAAACATCCACTAACCATTAACCATATTTTGACTATCTAAATTTGGGCGTACTTTTGCCCTAATCAATACAATGGTGATGTTGTCATGACCATTGTAATCGTTTGCCAAATCAATTAAATCCCTGACGCCAGTTTCCAGGTTAGCACCGGAACTTAGCAGGGGAAGTAAATGAGTTGAATAGCGAGTTTCTAGTAGATCATTATCTGATAAACCGTCTGATGCTAAGATAAACAGGGTGTCTTCCGCAATATCCAAAAATTGCACATCGGCAGAAATTGAGTGTTCATCACGGGGACCAAGGGCTTGTGTGAGTTGGTATGCATCTGGTCGGGTATATGCCACACTAGGCTCTACTCCTCGCGAGATTTCTCGCTGACCAACTTCATGATCTACTGTTATTTGTTCTAAGCCCCCCTTGCGAGTCAGACGATAAAGCCGACTATCACCTACATGGGCTACGGCTGCTTGAGTATCTTGAATTAACAGCATCACCAAAGTCGTACCCATGCGCCCAACACCAGATCGGGCATCTTGTTGATTAATGTTGTAAATTGCTTGGTTTGCTTGTCCTACTGCTTCACGGATTTGTTCTTCTGTAGGTAATTTATTATCGACCCAATGAGTTTGAAAGTATTGTTGCACGGTGTTTACAGCCAAGGCACTGGCTACTTCCCCACCAGCATGTCCACCCATACCATCACAAAGAATATACAAAGCACGGGCTTGGACATTGCGGCTAGTGGGCAATTCCAGCCTAGTTATTTTGGTATCAATACCAAAGTAGTCTTCGTTATGATGTCGTTGACGCCCAACATCGGTAAGTCCGGCGTGTTCTAAGCTGATTAGCTGCATTGGTAGGACTACCGTCGGCATATCATCATTTTTTGAGACATTGTCTTCTTGCGGCTCACCTAATTGCAAAATTGTCGGTGAATTGGTAGCTAAATCGACTGTTGCAGTCACATCTGAGTCATCGAAACTGGAGGTTGGTTGCAATTCTGTAGCGATCGCTTGCAAACTAGACTGTAACTGTAACAAATTATCAATCTTACCTGCTTCCAAATCTGTCAAAAGTTGTAACAAAGAACCAAATTGTGTACGCTGAGACTCTCTAAAAAGCTTGTGCCAAACTTGGGCCAAAGCTTGAATATTTAAGACATTTTCAATTTGTTCAGGTGTGTTATTTTCTTCATGAGTCAGCATGTTGCTAGTACTGCTTTGCTGAAACGGTGACCCATATAACATTTGTAACGCTACTGCTTGGTCTTCATCTAACCGCAGATTCGATAAATCCAACAGACTGTGACAACAATTTAGGGGTTCTAGCAGCGCCCAAAGTTGTGTCATCTGATAAAAGCAGTTGATCATTTGTAGACAACTGGTTGACTCATCGCGCCATAAATCTAGCAAGTACTTCCAATCAGAACGGTCTTCAATGAGTACTACCTGTATGTTTTCGTTCTGCCATGCATCGTGAATAGGCGGTATACCTTGATGAGTATAAGCTGCTAAAGCAACATATGCTTTAGCAGAAACAGGAACACCACTAGCCTCCATCGCAGGCGTTACTAGTCCCTGATACTGGTTAGCAATCATTGCTTCCAAAGGAGAAACCTGGTAAGGCAGACAATCTAAAACTCTCACATACACTTGAGTATGAGGCGCCACGTCTCCCAAGTTTGGCAATGGTTCTAGCAACTGATAGCGCTTTTGCTGGTCTAAGTAGGGATATTCTGGTAGAAGAGATAAGGTAGAAGCAGAAACAGAGACTACCTGAGGTGGTAATGTGGAGTCACTCCCACTCTCGTCGCTACCGCCTATCTCCTTCTCTGATTCATTAAAATCTCTTTCTGTTACTTCTACATCTCCTACCTTGGTAATAATTGCCCACCAAACTCTGCCACATTCAGCACCGCAGTTATGACACTGTTGTGCATCCACAGGCACTTGGGTATCACATTGTAGACAGAACTTGTGGGTCAGGGACGCCCCACATTTTTGACAGAATTTGTTGGAAATGGGGTTTTCAAATTTACACTGAGGGCAAATCAGCATTGTGGAAGTTCCTTAATTCCCGCTCCAAGGTGCTTGTGGCTACTACGCTCAAAGTGCCACAATCGGCAGCCCCTGCCTATAGTAGACCTACAAATGATTGTAGTTTTACATGTGAGTTTTTGTGGCAGTCTTAATTTTTACGCATCTTAGCCAAACATTTTGATATCTCGGCAAGTTGACTCCTCACAATAACTTGCCATTAAAATAATCTTAAGCAGCATATTACAACACATTTCTTTAAATTTGGTAATAAGTAATTAAGTAATGGGTAATGGGTAATTGGTAATTTAGATACTGATATTGTCCTATGCCCCATGCCCGAGGTTTTATGCCAATGGAAGTTGAATAGTAAAACAAGTAAGATTTGACCCACTTTCTACTTTAATAGTTCCCCCCATGTATTTGATAAGCTTTTGTACCAATGCTAACCCTAATCCTGTACCTCCCTGTTTCCAAGGATCATTGCTGGGAATACGATAGAATTTTTCAAAAATGCGTGGCAATTCAGATATAGGGATTTCTGCACCATCATTACTGACTTGAATTTGCATGAAATTAGCTTTTGACTGAGCAGTAATAATAATTTCTGCACCTGGAGGACTAAATTTACAAGCATTTGTCAACAGTTCTATTAAAATACGCTCCAAGCTAAATTGATCGCAAATGAAACTGGGAAGATTATCAGCTATCCTCATCTGTAAATTGTGCAAAGAACTGTTGCGGTTGCGTGCTTGAAATAGTTCCACTACTCTTTCTAACCATTCTTGGACTTGAATAGTTTCTAATACTAGAGGTTTGGCAGTTGTATCCAGACGCTGTAAATCTAAAAAGTTATTAATTAGATTGATTTCTCGATCACATTCATTATTTAAAATTTGGAAATAACGAGCCACTTTTGATCTTTGTGCATGGGGTTTTGCCATCTCTAAGAGCAAGTTTTGCTCTTGATTAAGTGCAATTCCTAGCATTTGTATCGCCATTTTCATGTTGGTGAGTGGTGTCCGTAGTTCGTGAGAAACCGTACTGAGAAATTCATCTTTGAGGCGATTGAGGTTTTCTAATTCTTCTAATTGTGCTTGTGTCGCTTTTTGGCTTTCTTTAAGAGCAACTTCCGCTAATTTTCGCTCTGTGATATCTATAGCTGAACCAATATAACCAGCAAAGTTTCCACTGGGAGTAAATCGAGGGACGCCAGTATTTAAAATCCAACGATATTCTCCATCAGCACGCTTGAAGCGATATTCTATTTGAAACTTCGTACGTATATTGAAGGCGGTTTCGTAGGTTTGTGTACAGAAATTTTTATCTTCGGGATGTATTCCTTCCAGCCAACCCAAACCTTGCTCTTGTTCCTGATTACGTCCAGTAAATTCTAACCATAACTGGTTAAAAAAATTACACAATCCTTTGGAGTCAGCCATCCACAACATCACAGGTGCAGTATTGGCCATAGTGTGAAAGCGCTGTTCACTTTCTCGCAAGGCATCTTCCGAAAGCTTATGAGAAGTTATGTCTTCAAAAACCATTGAAATCAATGGATTTTCCTTTTCAGGATGCAGTACCCTTACCACTACTTTTACCCATTTCATTTGACTGGTAGGACAGTTTAAGCGCAGTTCAAGATTGACAATTTCGTTTTCTCGTGCATCCTCAAATAGCTTTCTCAATGCATGAGATAGCCTGTGCTGTTCTGATTGAACAAATAAATTCAGAATAGACTGTTGTACCAATTCTTCTGGAGAATAGCCAAGACTAGTAGCACCAAATTTATTGACAGATAATATTACTCCATTTTTATTGATTATTAAGTACACACAAGGTATATTTTCATACAGTTTGCGATACCATAACAGTTCTTCTTGGGTACGACGCCAGGATTCTGCTGTGCAATTTTCGACTTCGGAGGCTCTTTCTGGTACAAGTCCCAAGCGTACAGGTGTTGCAGAAACCATATCATTTTGTTGTTGGCAAGCGTGATGCCAGCTAGATGGCTGATTAAGGCTCATAGAACTTAAGCTTGCACCCAAGCGCTGATGTTAACTAAGGAGGTCAAAAATAAAAGAGTATTATACTGCTTATAGCGTAATTTCTGTGAAAAAAATCTAATAAAAACTTATATTAAGAAGAATACAGGGAACTCTTAACAGGAAAAAGTTTTTTTCATAAGTTAGTGGTGAAATTGTTTCATCGGAAATGCCTTTGTTTGTAATCCATTTTGTTTTCTTGAGGAGCGATTTGAAAAAGTTAAGTTATTTAGTGACTTTATTTCCTGTGGCGTCAAATCACGCCATTGGCCTGGTTTGAGATTATCTAAGTGTAAGTCAGCGATCGCCACTCGCACTAGTCGTAAAGTCGGAAATCCCACAGCCGCCGTCATTCTCCGTACTTGCCGATTTTTTCCCTCTGTCAAAACCATCTCCAGCCATGTTGTCGGTACATTCTTACGAAATCGAATTGGCGGGTCCCGCTCAGGTAAAATTGATTCTGCTGACAACAGCCTCACTTTAGCTGGCCGAGTATGGTAATCCTGAATTATTACACCTGTTTCTAATTTTTCTAGAGCCGCAACATCAGGAATGCGTTCCACCTGTACCCAGTAAGTTCGCTCATGTCCAAATCGAGGATCACAGAGTCGATGTTTGAGTTGTCCGTGATTTGTCAACAACAATAAACCCTCACTATCCCAGTCTAAACGACCCACCGGATAAACATCTGGAATCGAAATATAATCTTTTAAAGTGCTACGAGTTGGAGTATCTTGAGTAAATTGGCACAAAACTCCATAGGGTTTATAAAACAAAATATATCGATAATGATTTGTCATTGCTCAATTGTCATTGGTTGGTTGTTGGTTGTTCGTTGTCTTGCTTGTCTTTCTCCCCACCTCCCTATTGACCCTAATCCCCACTCGCTCAGGGGAGTATGGTCTTCATTACTATTGGTTTAGCAAATAACCCACTTTTTGCTAATTCGTCAAGGCGTAGTAGTGGTGACAAAGAATTTAGTAAGATGGTAGCCCGTCATCACGCTGCCCTTGTCACGAGTGGCACATTTTGGCTTAAAGCGCCAAAGAAACTGTTATGGGTAATATGTATGGTAGCTGGAGGAAGATTCCTAAAGTACAGTAAGTGGGAAGACTTTGGTACTAATTTGGGTTTGCGATCAGGAAACAAACCTGAAATGATCACCGCTCATAAATTGGCACGTATTTTTCATCGCCTTTGGACATCTGGCGAACACTATACTGACCCTGGTATTGATGCTTACGAACAACAGTATCTAGACCGGATACTTAAAAACCTGAAGATAAAAGCTCAAGCTTTTGGCTTAGGACTCATCCCTATTTCTGACTCAACGCTAGGAGTGATTATACTTTCCCAAAGTAACACTGCAATAAAAATAAACGAACAAGCCGTTCCAGAAACATCTAGAACGGCTCCTGTTATGTAAATAATATCCTGGCATCGAGCTATTTTTGCAGGAGGTGTCCCTCCAACTATCGTTGCCGCAGC